>DAIMZI010000043.1:0-2149 GCA_036734025.1 Dichotomicrobium sp. | reverse complement strand
TATCACCATGCACAAAGGAGCGTGCAATGAGCTGGAACAGATATGGTCGCGGCAATGGCTGGGACAAGCTTGGCGAAGCCATCGCCATGATGGCGATGAGCGGGAGCGCCAATAGCGGCGGGCCGGGGTTCAGGGCCAAGTGGCGCTTTGACGAAGACAGCGAGGACGGTGCCCCGGAGGGCCGCGGCCCCGGTCGCCGGCAACGCCGAGGGCGGATGTTTGCTCAGGGTGAACTCAGGCTCGCGCTGCTGGCGCTGATCGCGGAGAATCCTTCGCACGGCTACGAGCTGATCAAGGGGATCGAGGAGATGACCGGCGGCGGCTATGCTCCGAGCCCCGGCGCGGTCTATCCGACGCTGCAACTGCTCGAGGATGAAGGCGCGATTGCGGAAGCCGATGCGGAAGGATCGAAGAAGCCCTACACCGTCACCCCGCAGGGCGAGGCCGAACTCGAGGAGCGCAAGACCGAAGTTGCCGAACTGCTGCGGCGGCTCGGTCGCCACGGCGAACGCGCGGACAAGGTGCGATCGCCCGACCTGTTCCGGGCGATGGGCAACCTTGCCAACGTGCTCAAGAACCGCGCCGTCAGCGGCAAGCTCGACGAGGCCGCGATCAACGACATCGTCGACATGATCGACGAGATGGCCAAGCGCATCGAACGGCTCTGACGGCGGCCGATTGCGCAAGATAAGGCAGGCTTGTCTTCCCCCGTCCGGGTCGCGCCGGATGGGGGAGGGCTGGCGTGCTGCGCTGACCCTTGCCTATTCCGCCGCTTCGGCCCGCACCACCCGGCGATCCTCGATCAGGCGCAGATAGGTATCGGCCACCGTCCGGTTGATCGCGTCCCAGCTGTATTCGCAGGCCAGCGCAGCGCCCACCGCGCCGTGGGACGAGCGCAGGGCCAGGTTGACGCAATAGGGGGCGAGCGCGTCGGCAAAGGCGGCAGCGTCTTTGCTCTTGTTCCCCGATGGCGCGACCAATTTGCCGGTCATCCCGCAGCCCACCAGGCTCGACGCCCCGGTTGCGCCGGCGGCCACCACCGGCAGCCCGCAGGCCATCGCCTCCAGCGTCACATTGCCGAAGGTCTCGGTCACGCTCGGGTTGAAGAACACATCCCCGCTCGCCAAGGCCTGACCCAGCGCCGCGCCAGTCTTGAACCCGGCAAAGATCGCGTCTGGCAGATTCGCGGCAAACCAGTCGCGCGCCGGACCGTCGCCGATCACCAGCACCTTGTGAGGCACCCCGCGCTGGCGCAGTTGCATGATCGTCTCGGCGAAAACGTCGAGCCCCTTTTCCATCACCAGCCGCCCGAGAAACACGATGGCGATGTCCTCGTCGGCCAGTCCGATGTCGCGCCGCCAATCGGAATCGCGCTTTCCGGGCGCAAAGATCGTCCGGTCGACCCCGCGCGTCCACAGCGAGATATCGTGGTGCATGTCCATCGCCCGAAGCTCGTCGATCATGCTTTGCGACGCGGTCACCAGCGCATCGCAGCGATTGTAGAACCGCCGCAGCATCCGCACCACCAGCGGCTCCATGAAGGCAAGGTTGTAGTAGCGCGGATAGGTTTCGAACCGGGTGTGGACTGATGCCAGAACCGGAATGTCATGCTCCTGCGCCCAGCGCAGCGCTGCATGGGCGGAAGGATCGGGGGATGACAGGTGGACGATATTGGGTGCGAAGGCTTCCAGATCGCGTCGCCCCTCGCGCCCCAGTCCGATCGGCACGCGGTACTCGCCGCGCCCGAACGGCATCGCGAAAGAGGGCGTGCCGATCAGATCGCCGGTCGGCTCGAACGCCGGCTCGGCCACTGTCGGCGAATAGACACGCACCTGTGCGCCCAAGCCCAGCAGCGTGCCGACCAACCGGTTCAGGGCCTGATTGGCCCCGTCGCGGGTGTAATTGTAATTGCCGCTGAACAGCGCGATGCGGAGGTCGGAAATGTTCATGGAACCGTCCGTTTAGGCGAGGCGGGCGCACTTGGCGAGAGGGTAAGCCTTCCTCTCGTCAGGGGAGGTGAGAATAGTGAGACCCTCATCATGCCGGGGAGGATCAAAGTCATTGACTTGTCACAGCCCGCCACTAGAGCGGCCGGCGGGCCACGCGGTCCCAACGCCGCGCGAGCTCTCTGCAAGGAGAGAATACATGA
>DAIMZI010000042.1:0-2673 GCA_036734025.1 Dichotomicrobium sp. | reverse complement strand
CGATGCCGCCGACCTGCTGGAAATAGGTGAACTGGGTCACCTCCATGCCGTCGCACCAGACCTCCCAGCCGAGCCCCCAGGCGCCCAGCGTCGGGCTTTCCCAGTCATCCTCGACAAAGCGGATATCATGGCGCAGAGGGTCGATGCCGATGGCCAGCAGGCTGCCGAGGTAGAGTTCCTGGATATCGCCGGGCGATGGCTTCAGCACCACCTGAAACTGATAATAATGCTGAAGCCGGTTGGGGTTCTCGCCATAGCGCCCATCACCGGGCCGGCGCGAGGGCTGGACATAGGCCGCTTTCCAAGGGCGCGGCCCGAGCGCGCGCAGCGTGGTGGCCGGATGGAAGGTGCCGGCGCCGACCGGCATGTCATAGGGCTGGAGGATCACGCAGCCATGCCCCGCCCAATAGGTCTGTAGCGTCAGGATCAGGTCCTGGAACGAGCGATCGGGCCGCAAGGCCGGCGGGCCTTGCCTGACAGGTTGTTCAGCGCGCACCGAGGTTTTCTTTTGCGCCTGGCGGGGACGGGTTTTCATGAGCACATCTGCCGCCATCAAGGCGTCTGTCGTGTTGGCGGAGCGGGTATTTCGCCGTCGTCGCATACGCGATCACACCCGCTGTAAGACCCGCGCAACCTACTGCGGCGGCAGCGGTCGGTCAACAAAGCAGGTGGTGATAAGCAGGTTGTTCAGGCCTTTGCGCGTGATGGTTCGGCACCCCGCCTGTGATGCCGGTCGCATATATCGCGGGCCTGCGCATGAAGCTCCATATCGAGATCATAAAGCGCCTCGATCTTGGCGCGCGTATCGGCGTCGATGGCGACGGCCGTGCGGTTGGGCGTCACATTGGATCTGGTCATTTCAAGCCGCGTACCGGCCTTTTCGGACAGACCGGCGACGAAGCCGTCAATGTCCTCCAGCACGCCGACATGAAACAGATCGTCAAGCCGCGGCGCGATCTGGTCGGATGAGGTGATCGACAACAATTCGCAGGCGATATTCCCGACCATGGGCTTGTGCTCAAGCATGATCGACGCGTAGGCGTTGATGTCGTGCTGCAGCGCCATCTTCTTGGAAAATGCCAGGTCGAACCGGAGCGGGGCAGGGCGCCGGTTCGCCGAATTGCGGCTGTAATTATATTCGGAAATGAACCTCGCGACGGGATCGCGCAGGATGGTGATCGCGTTCACCTTGGCTTCCAGCGCGCGGAACGTGTCAAAGCTGATATGCCCGCCGCCGACGATGTCGCCGCTCTTGCTCTTGCGGTTGATCGCTGCGATCGCCTTTTTCAGGCTCAGCGTCCCATGATTGGACAGCAGGCTGCGCTTTTGCGAGCGCAGATAGCGCAGCTTCTGCAGCACATCTGTCTTCCAGTCGCCAAAGAACGAGTGGGGAAGGGCATGAAAGGCCGCGCCCGGATAGGCGTCACGAACCATTTTTTGCAGCGAACTGCTGCCGCTCTTGGGAACCCGGACCACGGCAAAAAGCTGTTTTTCTTCCATGTGAGCCCCCGTTGGTTATCGTGATTGCGCGTGAAGCGCAGGTTTTAATTCCTCTCTTAGCGCATTTTCTTGATGCAAGACCAGCGTTTGCTTGCCTCGGCGAAGATTACAGTCCGAACCGCGCCCAGATTGCCCGCTCCTCCAGCGCCGCGATCAGATCATCGCCGAGCCCCGCCATCAGCGGGCGCCCCTTGTCCTGCGCGTAACCGGCATTTACGCCCACGCCCACGCCACGCGGGCGGCGGAACAAAAGGCCACGCTCGGGCGTGACAAGGCGCAGGTGGACTTTCTCGCCATAAAGCTCGCGCATCTTGGTGCGTATGTCGCTCAATCCGTCGATGAGCCCCAACTCCAGCGCCTGGCGTCCGGTCCAGAATTCGCCAGTGAACAATTGCTCGCCCGCGGCCTCGATCTTGGCGCCGCGGCGCTGGCGCACCAGGTCGATGAAGTCTTTGTGGATAATCGCCTGTATCTGCTTCAGCCGCGACACGTCGTCGGGATTTTCCGCCTGAAACGGATCGAGCGTCATCTTCTTTTCGCCCGCCGTATAGACGCGCCGCTCAACGCCGATGCGCGAAATCGCATCCTGCAGTCCGAAGCCTGCCGATATCACGCCGATGGAGCCGACGATCGATGAGGCATCGGCATAGATCTCATCGCCGGCAAGCGCCAGAATATAGCCTCCCGAGGCCGCCACATCTTCGGCGAAGACGAGGACACGCTTGTTTTCCTCCTGCGCCAGCGCCCTGATGCGCTGATAGATGAAGCGGGACTGAACCGGCGAGCCGCCCGGCGAATTGATCACCACGGCGACGGCCGGGCTTTGCTTGAAGGAAAAAGCCCTCTCCAGTGTGTTGGCGACCAGGCCGAGGGACAGGCCGGGGCGAAACGCCGAGCCCATGCCGATGGTGCCAGCCAGCCGGATGACGGGGATCATCGTCCCTTCCGCTGTCCAGGACTCGGGCAGGATCGCCTTAAAGGGCTTGAGTAAACCGTTGCGGGCCATCGGGCAGAACCTTTGTTTTCAGAGCCGGGCGGGAACGCGGTATCGCTATTAACATAATATGCCCGGACCTGTCGTCCAGTGTGGCACGTTAGGCTTATTTGCCGCTTTCGCGAGGCGGGCTCCCGGGCCATGGCAGGGGTGCACCGCAGCGCAACATGGCGTTAAAA
>DAIMZI010000041.1:0-4066 GCA_036734025.1 Dichotomicrobium sp. | reverse complement strand
CGGGCATAGCCTCGGGCAGCATGCTGAGCGCATCCCGCCTGTTACTCCGCCGCGCGCGGCGACCGTACCGGACGCTTCGTCAACAATTCTGCAAGAAACTGCCCGGTATAGCTGTCCTTCACCTTCGCCACCTGCTCAGGCGTCCCCGCAGCGACGATATATCCGCCGCCGTCGCCGCCTTCCGGCCCCAGATCGATCACCCAGTCCGCCGTCTTGATCACCTCCAGATTATGCTCGATCACCACCACCGAATTGCCCTGATCGACCAGCTCGTGCAGCACCTCCAGCAGCTTCGCCACATCGTGGAAATGCAGTCCAGTCGTCGGCTCGTCGAGGATATAGAGCGTGCGCCCGGTTGCGCGCTTCGACAGCTCCTTGGCCAGCTTGATGCGCTGCGCCTCGCCGCCCGAAAGCGTCGTCGCCTGCTGGCCGACCTTGATGTAGGTCAGCCCCACGCGCTTCAGCGTCTCCATCTTGTCGCGCACCGAAGGCACCGCCTTGAAGAAGTCGGCGGCCTCCTCGACCGTCATGTCCAGCACCTGGGCGATGGATTTGCCCCTGAATTCGATCTCCAGCGTTTCGCGGTTGTAGCGCTGGCCCTTGCAGGTGTCGCAGGTGACGTAGATGTCGGGCAGGAAATGCATCTCGATCTTGATGACGCCGTCGCCCTGGCACGCCTCGCAGCGCCCGCCCTTGACATTGAACGAGAAGCGCCCCGGCTTGTAGCCGCGCGCCTTGGCCTCGGGCAACTCGGCGAACCATTCGCGGATCGGAGTGAAGGCGCCGGTATAGGTGGCTGGGTTTGAGCGCGGCGTGCGGCCGATCGGGCTCTGGTCGATGTCGATGATCTTGTCCAGATGCTCCAGCCCGTCGAGGCGGTCATGCGGGGCGGGCGTCTCGCGCTTGCCGTTCAGCCGCCGGGCCAGCGCCTTGTAGATCGTCTCGATCAGCAGTGTCGATTTGCCCCCGCCCGACACGCCCGTCACGCAGGTCAGGGTGCCCAGCGGAATCTCGGCCGTGACGTTTTTCAGATTGTTGGCGCGCGCGCCCGTCACCCGCAGCATCCTGGTCTTTTTCGGCTTGCGCCGCTTTGCCGGCACCGGCACCTGCAGGCGCCCGGTCAGATATTGCCCGGTCAGGCTGTGGTCTGAACGCATGATGGCGTCGGGCGGGCCTTCTGCCACCACCTCGCCGCCATGCACGCCGGCCCCCGGCCCCATGTCGATCACATGATCCGCGCTCAGGATCGCGTCTTCGTCATGCTCGACCACGAGCACGGTATTGCCCAGATCGCGCAGGCGCTTGAGCGTATCCAGCAGGCGCGCATTGTCGCGCTGGTGCAGGCCGATCGAGGGTTCATCGAGCACATAGAGCACGCCGGTCAGCCCCGAGCCGATCTGGCTGGCCAGCCGGATGCGCTGGCTCTCGCCGCCCGAAAGGGTGCCCGAGCCGCGGCTCAGCGTCAGATAGTCCAACCCGACATCATTCAGGAACGCCAATCGGTCGCGGATTTCCTTGAGGATGCGGGCGGCGATCTCGCGGCGCTGCGGTGTGAGGGTCGCGGGCACGGTTTCGAACCAGGCGCCAGCTTCGCGGATCGACATCTGCGTGATCTCGCCGATATGCTTGTCGGCGATCCGGATCGCGAGCGCCTGGGGCTTCAGACGGTGGCCGCCGCAGGCTTCACACGGATGATCGGACTGGAACCGGCCCAGCTCTTCACGCACCCAGGCGCTGTCGGTCTCGCGCCAGCGCCGCTCGATATTGGGAATGACGCCTTCGAACGGCTTGCTGGTCTCGTATGAGCGCATACCGTCGTCATAGATGAAACGGATGGCCTCCTTGCCGGTGCCGAACAGAATGGCGTCCCGGAGCCTTTGCGGCAACTCGCTCCACGGCGTGTTCATCGCCGCCTTGTAATGGCCGGCGATGGCTTCGAGTGTCTGCGTATAATAAGGCGATGTGTTGCCTGTGCGCGCCCACGGCGCAACCGCGCCCTTGCGCAGGCTGAGGCCTGGATCGGGCACGATGAGATCGGGCTCGAATTTCAGTTCGGTACCCAGCCCGTCGCATTTTGCGCAGGCGCCATAGGGATTGTTGAACGAGAACAGCCGCGGCTCGATCTCGTCGATGGTGAAGCCGGACACCGGACAGGCAAAGCGCGCCGAAAAGATGATCCGCTCGGGCTCGCCATTTTGATCTGTCTTGTCGGCAAATTCAGCGATCGCCAGCCCGTCGGCAAGCGCCAGCGCGGTCTCGAAACTGTCCGCCAGACGATTGCCCATATCATCGCGCACGACAAGCCGGTCCACCACGACGTCAATATCGTGCTTGAGCTTCTTGTCGAGAGCCGGCGCATCGGCGATTTCATGAAACTTGCCGTCGATCTTGACCCGCTGGAAGCCCTTTTTCTGCAACTCGGCAAGCTCGCGGCGATACTCGCCCTTGCGCCCGCGCACGATGGGGCTCAGCAGAAACAGCCGCGTGCCTTCCTCCAGCGCCTTGACCCGGTCGACCATCTGGCTCACCGTCTGGCTTTCGATCGGCAGGCCGGTGGCCGGCGAATAGGGCACGCCGACGCGCGCAAAGAGCAGACGCAGATAGTCATAGATTTCCGTGACCGTGCCGACAGTCGAGCGCGGATTGCGGCTGGTGGTCTTCTGCTCGATGGAGATGGCCGGTGACAGCCCGTCGATACTGTCAACATCGGGTTTTTGCATCATCTGCAGGAACTGCCGCGCATAAGCCGACAGGCTCTCGACATAACGGCGCTGACCCTCGGCATAGATCGTATCGAACGCCAGGCTGGATTTGCCCGATCCCGACAGGCCGGTGATGACCACCAGCTTTTCGCGCGGCAGATCGACCGAAACAGTCTTGAGATTGTGCTCGCGCGCACCGCGCACCGAGATCACCTTTTGCGATGTCATGCAAAAACCCGTAAGAGGAATGCCGCCAGCACAGATACCGGCTAGCTTTTATCGAGACCGGCCGAATTTTCTATCACCAAAGCAGATGGGGTGCAGCCCTCGCCCACTCTGGCCTGCTGCTGAATTTTGACACAGATCGTCTTTAGTCCATCAACCGGCCCAGACGCCCATTGCCACGCCCGACGGAGACCGGCAGATGACCCATGTTTCTCACCGCGACCTGCTCAATGACGTCGACGACCAGAATGCCGCCCTGCTCGCGGATGTGAACACAGCAAGCGCGGCGGCGCGCAACACATGGGTCCTGTTCATAGCGGTACTCGCCTATTTCTTCATCACTCTGGCCGGCGTGACGCATCAGGATCTGTTGCTCGCCAAGCCGGTCATGCTGCCCATTCTTCAGGTGGAAATCGGCCTGCGGGCGTTTTTTTCCTTCGCGCCGGCGGTGCTGCTGGTCATGCATTTCAACCTGCTGCTGCAACATGCGGTCCTGAGCCGCAAGCTGCGCGAATTTCATGACCGCGTCTCGCGCCGGGAGGATGTGCGTTTTCGCGATCATCGGCTGCGTGTCCAGCTTCATTCCTATTTCTACGTTCAGGCCATCGCCGGGCCAAGCCGCAGCGCGCTGTTTTCCGCATTTTTGCACGCCATGAGCGGAATCACGCTCTGGCTTTTGCCGCTCATGCTGCTGATCTTCTTCCAGATCACGTTCCTGCCGTTTCACGACCAGGACATCACCACAGCGCATCGCGCCTATATCCTCATCAACTTCATCATCTTCGCGATTTTCGGCATTTTCCTGCGCTTTCCCAACCTGTCCTACATCATCGGGCTGGGGCGCAACATCATCACCTCGCCGGTCAGCTTCCTTGGCATGATGACCATCTGGGTCTGCGCGATGTTCTTCTCCTTCGCCATTGCCACCATCCCCGATGAAGGCGCCGACCGCGCCATGCGCTCGATCGGCTCGCTCGCCGTTCCCGTGCCCTACGGAGCCGAACCCGGGCCGGCGCGGCGCACGGCATTCTTGCCGACGGCCTATCTGTTCGAAGGCCAGGTCGATCTGATCTCGGGCCGGACTACGAGCTGGTTTGCGCGCAATCTGGTCGTGACCGACACCGACCTGACACAAGCTT
>DAIMZI010000040.1:0-4192 GCA_036734025.1 Dichotomicrobium sp. | reverse complement strand
ATGAACATCCCTTGCAGACCGACATGACCGCCCGGGATCAAACGACCTTCCGGGAGGACGGCGACAACCCGAGCTGGCCGGATGACGAGGCTGCGGACACGTGGACGTTGCACTCGCGCACATCTGATGTCCACAATGCTCACTTTGCGCAAAGTGGAGATTTCGCCCACGACGGCGTCGAGGAAAACGAAATCGTCATCGATGACGACGCGCCCGAGGACGATCACACAGCCAGTGATGCCGGAGGCCATGAACGCGAGGCCGCGTTGGCCCATGATGATGAGGTCGACCGTCGGGCGCGTCCGCCTGCGGGCTTCGTCCAGCACGGCGCACAAGACCTGCAGCGCGCTGGTCAGAACCATGATCCCGCAGCCGAGATCGAGGCGGCTTTTGGGCGCCGGCTCGGCACGCGGCCGGGGGCCGAGTCCTATTATACCTATGAATCCGATGCCGATATCGGCGATTACGAGCCGAGCGCCACACAGCGCGCCAAGCCTGCTGCCGTCGAACCGCCGGCCCCCAGCGCCCCGCGCAGCCTGGAAGACAGCGTCAAGGACCTGCTGCGGCCCATGCTCGCCGACTGGCTCAATCGGAACATGCCGACGATCGTCGAAAAGGCGGTGCGCGAAGAATTGCAGGCCCAGCGCTCCGGGCATGACGAAGGCCCGGGTGATGATGACTGGCCCGCGCTAGACGGCGGTAAACGGCGTTGATCACGCGGCCTGATCTGTGCCGTTGACACCGGCGCGCCTGATTGCTTACACGACCAGTCATGTACTATCTGCCGGCCGGGGGCGCAGGAGCACGATCCGGCGCCGCACCCGACAGATTTCCCATGGATAGACAGGCCAGCACCAGAGCATTCGCCTGGTGAGTGGTCGCTTATTTAACGAAGATGCACCGATGCTGAGCAAGACTTACAATCCCGCCGAGGTCGAGCCGCGGATCTACGAGGAATGGGAGCGCAGCGGCGCGTTTGTCGCCGGCGCGCAGGCCAAGGCGCGCTCAGCGCCGGGAAAACAGCCGTCGCGCGCCGCCAAGGCGAAGCGTCCGCACAAGACGAGCACTGCGGGCAGGACCGACGATCGCGCGCCATTCTGCATCATGCTGCCGCCGCCCAACGTCACCGGCTCGCTGCATATGGGCCATGCGCTCAACCACACGATCCAGGACATACTCGCGCGCTTTGAACGCATGCGCGGGCGTGACGTGCTCTGGCAGCCGGGCATGGACCATGCCGGCATCGCCACGCAGATGGTGGTCGAGCGTCAGCTTGCCGAGCGCGGCGAGCCCGACCGGCGCGCGATGGGCCGCGAGGCGTTCGTCGAGCGCGTCTGGCAGTGGAAGGCCGAATCGGGCGGCATGATCGTCGGCCAGCAGAAGCGGCTCGGCGAAAGCTGCGACTGGAGCCGCGCCCGCTTCACGATGGATGAGGGGCTTAGCAAGGCGGTCATCAAGACCTTTGTCGACTGGTACCGCGCCGGGCTGATCTACCGAGACAAGCGTCTGGTCAACTGGGACCCGAAATTCCAGACCGCGATCTCCGATCTGGAGGTCAATTCGGTCGAGACGCAAGGCCATTTCTGGCATCTGCGCTACAAGATCAAGCAGCCGGGCAAAGCCAAATATATTGTGGTGGCGACGACGCGGCCCGAGACCATGCTGGGCGATATGGCAGTTGCGGTTCACCCGGACGACAAGCGCTGGAAGAAGTATGTCGGCAAGATGGTCGAGTTGCCGCTGACGGGCCGGGAAATCCCTATCATCGCGGATGAATATGCCGACCCGGAACAGGGCTCGGGCGCGGTCAAGATCACCCCGGCGCACGATTTCAACGACTTCGAGGTGGGCCGTCGGCACAGCCTGCCGATGATGAACATCTTCGACGAGACCGCGCACATCAACGACAACGCGCCGGACGCCTATCGCGGGCTGGACCGTTTCGAGGCGCGCAAGCGGATTGTCGAAGACCTCGACGCGCTCAGCCTGCTGGACAAGGTCGAGGAAAAGCTGATCATGCAGCCCTATGGCGACCGCTCCGGCGTCGTCATCGAGCCCTACCTGACCGACCAGTGGTTTGCGGATGCACAGACGCTCGCCAAGCCGGCAATCAAGGCGGTCGAGGACGGACGCACCCAGTTTGTTCCGCGCAACTGGGAAAAGACCTATTTCGAGTGGATGCGCAACATCCAGCCGTGGTGCATCTCGCGCCAGCTCTGGTGGGGCCACCGCATCCCGGCCTGGTACGGGCCGGACGGCGAGATTTTCGTCGCCGAGAACGAAGCGGACGCCCACAAGCAGGCCAAAAAGCATTATGGCAAGGCGGTGGAGCTACAGCAGGACGAAGACGTCCTCGACACCTGGTTCTCCTCGGCGCTGTGGCCGTTCTCCACGCTTGGCTGGCCCGACGAGACGCCGGAGCTTGCCCGCTACTACCCGACCGACGTGCTCGTCACCGGCTTTGACATCATCTTCTTCTGGGTGGCGCGGATGATGATGGCCGGGCTTTATTTCATGGAGGAGGTGCCGTTCCACACGGTCTACATGCACGCGCTGGTCCGTGACGAGACGGGCCAGAAGATGTCCAAGTCCAAGGGCAACGTGCTCGATCCGCTGGAGATCATCGAGACCTATAGCGCCGATGCGCTGCGCTTCACTCTGGCCGCGATGGCGGCGCAGGGGCGCGACGTCAAGATGTCGCCGGCGCGCGTGGAGGGCTACCGCAATTTCAGCACCAAGCTGTGGAACGCGGCGCGCTTCACCCAGATGAACGGCTGCGTCCTTCAGCCCGGCTTTGATCCATCAACCGCCGATCACACGCTCAACCGCTGGATCGCCGGCGAATGCGAGCGCACGGTGCGCGCGGTTACACAGGCGATAGAGCAGCACCGCTACAACGAGGCCGCCGGCGCCATCTACCGCTTCGTCTGGAACATTTATTGCGACTGGTATCTGGAGCTGATCAAGCCGGTTTTGAGCGGCGAGGACACAGCCGAAAAGGCCCAGACCCAGGCGACTGCGGCCTGGACGCTCGATCAGATCCTGAAACTCCTGCACCCGTTCATGCCGTTTGTCACCGAGGAATTATGGGCGCGCATGGCCGAGAGTGCCGGCATCGCGCGCGACAGCATGCTGGTGCTGGCGCCTTGGCCTGAACTGAGCGGCCTGGAGGATGAGGCAGCCGACCGCGAGGTGGACTGGGTGATCCGGCTGATCAGCGAAATCCGCTCCCTGCGCGCGGAAATGAACGTGCCGGCGGCGGCGAAAGTGCGCGCTGTGCTGGTTGGTGCGGATGCGAAGGTCCATGCACGCGCCCGCGCGCACGACGAGACGATCAGGCGGCTTGCCCGGTTGTCGTCGATCGACTTGGCCAAGACGGCGCCCAAGGGATCGGTACAGACGGTGCTTGACGGGGCCACGGTCGCCCTGCCGCTTGCTGGCATCGTCGATCTTGCCGAGGAAAGCGGACGTCTGCGCCGCGAGATCGACAAGATCGGCAGCGAGATCGAAAAGCTCGATGCCAAGCTGCAAAATGCCCAGTTCGTCGCCCGCGCCCCCGAGCATGTGGTCGAAGAGCAACGCGACCGGCGCACCGAAGCCGCCGCTACGGCAGAGCGGCTGAAACAGGCGCTCAGACGCATCGAAGCGATGGCCTGAAAAGCCCTGCATCAAAGCCCGATTGTGTGTCGATGCCGGTTTCAGACCGCGTGTGGCTGCGACACAACATATCGTGGCCAAGGTGACAAGTTTGCGCCACATTGGACTTCAAGAGTGTTGATCAGAGGCTGCGTTGACGCAAATGTCAGCAGTCTGACCAAAAGCAATAAGCCGTCACTTGAACGGTAATGCCGCAAGGTCGAGCGGCATGTGAGCACAGGCAGTCATGGACGCAAAGACATTCGATAAATCCCGGCTGCCCAGCCGTCACGTCACCGTAGGCCCGGAGCGTGCGCCGCACAGATCCTATTATTATGCGATGGGGCTGAGCGAGGAGCAGATCAATCAGCCCTTCGTCGGTGTCGCGACATGCTGGAACGAAGCCGCGCCATGCAACATTGCCTTGATGCGCCAGGCGCAGGCGGTCAAGCAGGGCGTGGCCGAGGGACGCGGCACGCCACGAGAATTCTGCACTATCACCGTGACCGACGGGATCGCGATGGGGCACGAAGGGATGAAATCCTCGCTGGTCAGC
>DAIMZI010000039.1:0-5239 GCA_036734025.1 Dichotomicrobium sp. | reverse complement strand
CGCCGGGACGCTATCTGATCGAGGATTTCGCCATCGCGGTGCGATCCAGCCTGCGCCCGATTACGCGCACGGCCCGCGCGTCGGGGCAGGGCTTTGCCGGGATCGGTGCGCCGGTCCTGGCCGAGGCGAGTGGCACCGCGACATCGCTGCGCGGCCTCGCCATTGATCCGGGCGATTTGCGCGCACTGCCGTCCCTGCCGGGCTCGCTGGCCGAGCTGACCGCGATGCGGGCCGCATTTGCCGGCGAACCTTCGCTGCTGCTGACCGGCGCGCGGGCGACCGAACCGCAGGTGCGCGCGGCGCCGCTCGGCGATTACCGCGTGCTCGCCTTTTCGACCCACGGGCTGGTGGGCGGGCAAATTGCGCAGCTTGGCGAACCGGCGCTGGTGCTGACCCCGCCCGATGCGGCCAGCCCCGGCGATGACGGGCTGCTGACCGCTTCGGAAATCGCGGCGCTGGACCTGACTGCCGATTGGGTGATCCTGTCGGCCTGCAACACAGCGGCAGGCAATGGCCGGGGCAGTGCGACCTATGGCGGGTTGGCGCGAGCGTTTCAGCTGGCTGGCGCGCGCTCGCTGCTATTGTCGCACTGGCCGGTGCGCGATGATGCGGCGGCGTTCCTCTCGGTCGAGACCCTGCGCCGTGCCGAGAACGGAACAGGCCGTGCCGAAGCCTTGCGCGCAGCCCAACTGGCGATGGTGCGCGGGCAGACCGGCATGGCAAGCGAAACCAGCCCGGCCGTCTGGGCGCCGTTTGTGCTGATCGAGGGTTAGGCGCGGCTACTTGAACTTGTCCCAATGTGCTCGGCGGCGAAGTTCGGCCATCTGTGGGGAGAGTTCTCGGATCGACTTGGCCTTGGCTGCCATTGCCAGTGCGCCTGCAGACCGCAATCCCGGTTGGTCAGACCCATAGCCCGCGCGATAAAGCGCCGCAGCTTCTTCTGCTGCCTTGGCCTGCCCGTTGTTCGCCGCGCGTTCGAACATTACCAGCGCCACTTCGGGGTTCTTCTCGGTTCCGACGCCGTCGCGGAAAATATATCCGGCCAGTTCTTCTGCAGGGCCAAACCCTGCCGTTGCTGCGGTAGTGACGTAATCGGCCCCGCGCGGCAAATCGGCCGGGACGTATTTGCCCTGCAGCAACTCCACCCCCACCATATAGGCCGCGATCATGCTGCCCTGATCTACCGCGCGCTTCATGTGGTAGAGATAGTTCTCGGCGCTTTGCGCAATCGAGACTGACGGCAGAGCCTGTTTACCCCTCAGATACAGATCCGCCAGCTTGCGCGTGGCCAGCACATCGCCGCGCATCGACAATTCGAGCAATATGCGCTCTGCTTTAGGCAGATCGGGCAGCAGGAGCCATTGCACCGATTGGTCGCTAAGGCGCACCCCAACAACCACCTTGTCGCCGGTGTAGATCTTCTCGCGCACGGAATTGGGGACACGAATGCCCGTCAGCAACGCCGATGCTAGCTGGTGGCTGGCCTGATCGCCTCGATCGAGCCGCGCGGCAGACGCAAATTTCAGCGCCTTGACTATGGAAGCACGCTTTTCCGCACGATAGGTTCCCCTGATGCTGTCATTTTCATTTTCGTAACCTTCCTTGGTGCCAAGCACGCCATTGGCCTTCATTTTCGCAAAATCGAAGGAAAGCTCGCCCTTATTTTCGCAGAAGCTGCAAAATGCGGGGTCCAGAGCAATTCGCACATATCCGGCAATCGCCTCCCGATCGCGCAGCTCAGCGCCCTTTTCGTAATAGCTGAATGCTTCGTCCAGATCGCGCGGACTGCGTTTCAGCGCGTAGCTGTACTCGGTCGATTCCGCCAGCGCGCCGATCCGTGCAAAGGCTGGCCCGTGTTTCTGCTCCATCGCCATCGCGTAATAACGCATCATGCTCTGCAGGATCTTCTCGCGCGACCAGATTTCATTGATGAGGTTATCACGGATCTTGTCCGCAAATTCGACCTGCGCCCGGGCATCGCCCTCGTCGGCCCTGGCTTTCAAGGCCTGCACATTGCTGTCGGCAAACAAGGCCTTCACCTTGGCCTCGGACTTCGCCATCGCCTCGGCCGATTGGCGGTCAAGCTCGGCGCGTGTCGGCGGGCCGCTGTCTTGCCGGGCGGCAACGGGTGAAGACATGATCGCCAGCGCGGCACTGGCCCCCAGCAAAAACAAGCGTACAGATGACATCAGCCCACCTCTTCGAACGGCTTCGACTGTGCCATCTATCGGCACACTGGACCTGCGAGTTAAGTTACAAATGCTGTTAGGTGATGCGCACAGGGTCAGAGGTGCGAGGAACGGACGTGGACTTGCGCGGGCGGGAACGACCGCCTTGGGGTCGCTTCCTGAATGGCAGGAATTTTCCAGAACGAAGGCAAAGCCGCCATTCGTGGCCCGATCTGAGCCGTGACGGCTCCCGACCAGACCCGGTCGTTTACGATCGTCAGGTTGAACGTCTGGTTTTGCCTTTAGCCGCTATGCCGCTTTCGGGTTAGTGCGTCGGCCCAGCCAATGAATGCTGATCGGTGGATTAGGGACACTCTAACTTCTTCTGCTGCCGATGGGCTTCATCGCAAAGGCGGCAGTTCCAACGGCTTCCATCAGGTCGCCGCGAACTCATCCCTGAAGCCTACGCGATCGGTTCCAGATCAGCGGCTGACACGCGGCCGTCTTGGCCTTCTTTCAGTATGAACGCCCAGCGTTGGCCCTTCACGATTTCATCGAACCCCGCCGCCTGCACCTCGGAGATGTGCACGAAGACCTTGGGCTGCTTGTCGTCGCGCGAGATGAACCCCCATCCGCCGTCAGGGCCAACAAATTTGACGGTGCCTGTGGTCATTGGGCGATCAGCCTCCATTGGCGCATGTGATGCAAGTTGTGACCGATGGGCTGTTCTCCAGGCGAGCCAGAGCAATGTCTTCGCCGCATTTGAGGCAATAGCCGTATTCGCCATCCTCGATGCGCTGGAGAGCGGTATCGATCGCGCCGCGTTCGGATTTGCGGCGGCGAGCCTGTGCCAAGGCCATTTCCTGAAGTTGCATGGCGTCGATCCGCGATAGCCTGCCCACGCTGTCCTGATCCAGCGTCACCGGCGCGCGACCTTCGGACGATAAGCGATCTTCCGCCAGCAGCTCCTCGCGCCGGGAAAGCAGCTTTGCGCGCATGGCCTCAAGATCGAGCACCACTCTACCGCACCAGCAGCACCGGCACGTGGACGGTGCGGATCATTTCGGTGGTGGTGCTGCCGACGATCAGGTTGCGGATCGGCGAGTGGCCATAGGCGCCCATGAGCAGCAGCGGATTGTCCGCCGTTGCGACAACGCGGGGGATGACTTTTTCCGCCTTGCCGGGATCGAATACGGTGGTGACGGGATGATCCAGTGCAAACACCGCTTCGGCGTCCTTCAGTGCGGCGACCTTGGCCTCGCCCGATGCTTCGGCCATCACGATGGTGACAGGGAGCCCGGCAAACAGAGGTGAGTTGGCGAGCCGTTCCAGCGCCCTTTTCGCCGCCGGGCTGGCGTCATAGGCGAAGACGACATGATCGGGCTCCGCAAAGCTGCGCGATACGATCATCACCGGCTTGATGCTGGCGCGCACCACCCGCTCGATCATCGAACCGATATGATCGCTGGCATATTCATGGTCGGTCCCGCGTCGGCCAATCACCAAGAGCCGTGCGTTCTCCTCGCGTTCAAGGATGGTCTCGATCACGCCGCCGTGGCGATGCAGGGTCCTAACATCAGCTACGCCAGCCTCGCGCAGGATCTGCTCTCCCGCTGCCAGCAGCACGCGGCCCTTCTCGATTTCGGCGCGGCTGCTTTGCTCTGACAGGCGAACGAGCTCTTCCATGAGGTCGCTTTTGACCCCAAGGCCAATCGCGCCCGACAGATCGCGTCGCGCAGCCACGGCATCCTGACGCTGGACGACGTGGAGCAGTTCGACCGGCATCACCAATCGCTTGGCGGCCCAGGCGGCGTATTGGCACACGCCCGGTGCATGGGCCGAAGCGTCGATTGCGGCGAGGATGAATTCCATGTGCGTCTCTCCCATCAGTGCGCTCCCAGCTGCGCTTCGGCGCCGGGCTTATCATGCGTGGCGTAGCGTTCGATCAGCGCGGCACTGGTTTCGTTGAGACCGACCACCTCGACCGCCGTGCCTTCGCGCCGGAATTTGAGGATCGCCTTATCGAGCGTGCCGACTGCCGAAATGTCCCAGAACTCCGCATTGCTGACATCGATCACGACCCGGTCAAGCACCTCCTTGAAGTCGAAGGCTTCCACAAAGCTGTCCGAAGAGGCGAAGAACACCTGACCAGCGATCCGGTAGGTTCGCGTGGTGTTATCGGCAGAAAGCTCGCTCTCGACGGTGAACAGCCGCTTGACCTTGCTGGCGAAGAACAGGCCCGACAGGATCACGCCCGAAAGCACGCCTTGCGCAAGATCATGGGTCCACACGGTGATCACAACAGTCACTACCATCACCACAGACGATTGCCACGGATTGAAGCGAAGATCCTTGATCGACTTCCACGAGAAGGTGCCGATCGACACCATGATCATCACCGCAACCAGCGCGGCCATGGGGATGATCGCGACCAGCTCGCCCAGCACCAGCAGCAGGAACAGCAGGAAGGTGCCGGATACGAAGGTCGACAGGCGTGTCAGGCCGCCGGACTTCACGTTGATGACCGATTGCCCGATCATCGCGCAGCCGCCCATCCCGCCGAGGAAACCGGTGAAGAAGTTGGCGATGCCTTGCCCCTTCATCTCGCGCTGCTTGTCGGACGGCGTGTCGGTGAGATCATCCACGATCTGCGCGGTCATCATCGACTCTAGCAGGCCGACCGCCGCCATCGTCACGGAATAAGGCAGGATGATCTGGAGCGTTTCCAGCGTGAAAGGCACGTCCGGGATCAGCCACATCGGCAGCGATGTCGGCAATTCGCCCATGTCGCTGACACTGCGGACATCGAAGCCGGTGTAGTAGACTAGCGCGGTCAGCACGATGATCGCGACCAGCGGCGATGGCACGGCGCGGGTGAGGTAAGGAAACAGGTAGATGATCGCGAGGCCGCCCATGACCAGTGCATAGGTCAACATCGGCACGCCGGTCAGCTCCGGCAACTGCGCCATGAAGATCAGGATCGCCAGCGCGTTCACGAACCCAGTGATGACCGAGCGCGAGACATATTGCATCAGCAGGTTCAGACGCAGGAACCCGGCGATGACTTGGAT
>DAIMZI010000038.1:0-5384 GCA_036734025.1 Dichotomicrobium sp. | reverse complement strand
ATGTGCGACCTGATGCGCATCAAGGGCGTGGGCGAGGAATATTCCGAACTGCTCGAGGTGGCCGGCGTCGACACGATCAAGGAGTTGCGCACCCGCAAGCCGGAAAATCTTCACGCCGCCATGCTCGAAGCCAACACAAAGCGCAAGCTTGTTCGCCAGCTTCCCAGCCTGTCGCAAGTGGAGAACTGGGTCACACAAGCCAAGAGCCTCGATCCCGTGATGACCTACTAAAGCCCTTCCCGCTCCGCGCCAGCCGCCATGAACCGCATGGGGCGCCGCCACGCCAGCCGCTAAAGGCTTGCGGGAACCGGTCCCGCTGCTCTATGCAGAGGTTCCGGCGGCATCATTTCGAGGGGACCATTCGATGGAGACGGGGGCGGTAGGGAACACGCTCGTCGCGTGGCAGGGGTGGAGCATGGCCGGCTCGGCCACGGCCCTGCTCATTCTGCTCATCTGGATACTGACCTGGCTTTTACCGTTTCCCTCACGCAGCCTTGAGGCACAACTCGATGATCCGCAGGGACGCGCCGATCTGCGCGCGCGTCTTGGCGAAGCCGGCCCGCTGTATCGCTACCGCTTGGCCATCCGCGGTCTGAATGGCTGGCTTCTGGACTGGTTCGGCGAGCCGACCAGCGGCCAGGCGCTGGAGCGCTGCATCGCCATCGCCTTCGTTTATCCTGCCGCCTTGTTCGTGATCAGCGTCCTGTTGAGCGCAACTGTTTCCGGCAAGGTGGCGGCACATGAGCTGCTCATCTTCGCGGCCTGCGTCGTCTTCGGCGTCTTCGTCACGCGGCGGCTGTTCCGGCTGTTATACCGGCTCAGCACCAATTTCTGGCGCTTTATCGGCGGCGATTCCGGCCTCATTTTCCTGATCGCCCGCGTGGTGCTCGGCGCGTTCGCGGTGATCGTTGCGTTTGCCATCGCCTTTGTCATCGCCTCTTCGGTCGCAGGGGCCTTTGCCGAGCCCGGAACCATGGTGCTGGCGGTGATCGCCGCCTTTGGCCTTGCCTTTGCGCTGGCCGGCATCCTTGCGGCTGCCGGTACGCTGGCCGCGGCGGCCTTCACCCTGACGATGACCGTTGCCGCGCTGGCCTTCGCCGGCGAGTTCGCATTCGTCCTGCTGCTGTTCTTCGTGCTGCTGCCGATGGTGAACGCTCTGCTCGACTGGCTGTCGTGGATCGTCACCCGCTTCTTCCTGCGCCTGGTGGCGCAGGTGTCGGCTGGTATCGGAGGGGTCTTGCGCCTGCTCGGCGAGATCATCGGCGATATCCTCACCGCCATGCTGTTCCTCGTTGGCCTGGCGATCCTGCTGCCGAACGGGATCGAGATCATCAATACGCTGCTCGGGCTGTTCGGGCGTGAACCTTTCGCCTGGCAGACGCTGGTGACGGCGGCCCGGCAGAACCCGTTCAGCGAGGGGCTGTTCGTCGTTGGCATGCTTATCACCACGCTGGTGCCGACGCTGGTTCATCTGAGTGTCGGCCTGGCCGGTATCATCACTGCCTGGACACCTGGCGCATCAAAGGCCGCAGCCGGCCTCAGGGAAGAGCTGGAACCGGTGCTCGATGTCGACGGCAACCAGCTTCATGCCACGATGCGTCCATCGGTGCGCCAGGATGCGCGGCGTACCTTGTTGATTGCCCGGCTTTGGTATGTCCCGTCCGCCGTTCTGGCGGTGGGAGTCTTTTTCGGCATCGCGGCGCTTATGTCCGTGCTTGGTCTGCCGCTCGGGCAACTCCTTGAGCAGATCGCCTTGTGCACGTCATCATGGAGTCATGGGCAATGTCAGTGACGGCTTGGTCCGTGACGGCTTGGTCCGTGACCGCTTGGCCAGTGACCGCTTGCGCGCGGCCCGCCCCTCAGACCGCAAAGCGCAATATAGCCGCAAGCTTGGCCTTGCCGGGAATGTCGTCCTTGCGCACCCCCAATACGCGCGCGCCGCTCATCAGCGCCCGGCCGGCTATCTCGTCGATGACGCCATAGCTGTCTGCTGAAGGCCGGTCGGCAAAGCTGATCGCCCCGCTGTCCTCATCCAGCGTGCCGAAAACCACATCGTCGATATCAACCAGCAGCGCCTCCACAGCGCCGAACGTCGCCGCGCGCGCAGCATCCGAAAGATCCGACGTGGCGCGCCCGTCGCCGGCACGCTTTTCATAGAGCTCATGGAGCGCGCGGATCTGCTCGGCATGATGATTGTCCAGCAGCGGACGCGCACGCTCGGCCAGTTCGCCTTCGCTGGTGCGGTCCGGACTGAGGTCGATCGTTTCCTTCAGCAGGCCGGGATAGGAATTGACTGAGGCGTAGATCGAGGCCAGCGGCTGAGCGGCTGCCAGCACCATGTGCACATCGAGACCGGAGAAAGTGGGGCGTAGGGCGCGGTCAACAGCGCGGGCGAATTTGGCGAGCTGAAGCTTCTTGCCCTCTGCACCGGGAAGGCCGCGCCGGTCCGAGCGCTGTCGGGTCGAGGTCATCCCGGCAAGGCTGGCGGCATCTTTGGGCAGGCCGGGCACAGCAACGATCTGCGGCGGCAGATCGGCAAAGAACTGCACCAGCCGCGCATGATTTTCAGACAGCGCCAGCACGAAGCCGGCATTGCCGAAGGTGATGGCGCGCAATAGCGGCTTGAGGTGAAAGCGATCCGAAACATGCATCGACGCGCTGAGCTTGTTGGCCAGCCTGAAGGTGCTGATCTTTTCGGGGGTCACGAGGACGGCGAGACTATGGGCCAGGAACCGCCAGAACTCCTCATCTTGCTCGAGCTCATCGCACAAGGCTGCGAGAGCGGCGATCTGCTGTTTGGAGACGCCTGCGGCCTCGACCTGCTCAAGCGCGCCGCGCACCAGATTGCCGAAGGCTATCCGGCTCGCATCGGCGTCCTGGCTCACCGGCGTCGTCGGCAGATAGATGGAGACGCAGGCCTGGGCGCGCACCTGATTGAGGGTCTTGAATTCCCCTAGTGTAGGTATGTCGACATGAAGCACCGCGTTCTTCCTTTGCGCTTGGGTTCGTTATTGTCTGGCACGAGACGAGGCCTTCGCTGGCAAGCCTTCATAAGCCGACCAGCGTCAAATGGAAAGGGCAGCCTCACAAGGGAGACTGCCCCTGAAAACCCAGCTTGCCTTGATGCGCCATGCAAATCAGGCGTTCAGCGCGTCCTTGAGGCCCTTGGCGGGCTGAAACTTGGCCACGCGGCTGGCCGGCACCTTGATCTCTTCGCCGGTACGCGGATTGCGCGCTGTGGTTGCCTTGCGGTCCGACACCTTGAAGCTGCCGAAGCCGGGGAGCCGCACTTCGTCACCATTCTGCAAGGCATCCTGGATGTGCTGGATGATGGCATCCACGGCCTCATTGGCCTTGTCCTTCGTCAGATCGACATCCTGCGCAACGGCGGCAACCAGATCTTTCTTGTTCATCTGCTATTCCTTTCGCCAATCAGGTCGTAATGGCGCGCATTATTCCTTGGAAATCAGCCGCTAATCAACGCCAATTGAGTGCGGGATCCAAGAATGCGCCCGGGTTTATCCACGCAAAAGAGATTTGGGACACCAGAATTGACCTCCACCGAGCCCGCAAAGGCCCGGCAGAGGTGGCATGAAGTCCGACGAACCATGAAAGCCGCATGGCATCTGGTCCGCAGGTCATGTGTCAGTGCGCGCGCAGACTGGCAGCAGGGGTCTGGCCGCCGTCCACCGCAGGCTCTGTTGCCGCCGCAGCAGCAGCGGCTGATGCGGTCTCGCCCCAGCCCGACGCATCGGGCATGCGGGTAAGCGCGATACGCAGCACGTCGTCCATGCGCGCCACAGGACGTATCTCGAGCCGGTTCTTGACGTCATCGGAGATGTCGGCAAGATCCTTGGCGTTTTCCTCCGGGATGATCACGAGCCGGATGCCACCACGCAAGGCAGCCAGCAGCTTCTCCTTCAACCCGCCGATGGGCAACACGCGACCGCGCAGCGTGATCTCGCCGGTCATCGCCACGTCGCGATGAACCGGGATGCCCGTGAGCATCGAGACAATCGCCGTTGCCATCGCCACACCGGCAGACGGACCATCCTTTGGCGTTGCGCCTTCAGGCACGTGAACGTGCGTATCGGTCACCTCGAACAGGCCGGGGTCGATATGCAGATCCTTGGCACGCGAGCGCACATAGGCCGCCGCCGCCTGAATGGACTCCTTCATGACATCGCGCAGGTTGCCGGTAACCGACATCTTGCCCTTGCCCGGCATCATGACGCCCTCGACCGTCAGAAGCTCCCCGCCGACCTCGGTCCAGGCCAGGCCCGTGACGACCCCGACCTGATCTTCGAGCTCAGCCTCGCCATAGCGGTAGCGCGGGACGCCAAGATAATCCTGAAGCAGGTCCTTGCGCACCCGCACCTCGGACATCTTGCCCGCCTCGATGTTCTTGACGGCCTTGCGCGCCAGCTTGGCCAACTCGCGCTCAAGACTGCGCACGCCGGCTTCTCGCGTGTAGCGCCTTATGATCTCCAGCAGCGCCTCATCATCCACGCTCCATTCCTCCGCACTCAGGGCGTGCGCCTTGAGCTGGGCGGGGACAAGGTGGCGCTTGGCGATCTGCAGCTTTTCGTCCTCGGTATAGCCGGCAATGCGGATGATCTCCATCCGGTCCATCAGCGGCGCCGGGATGTTGAGCGTGTTTGCCGTGGTCACGAACATCACCTTGGACAGATCATAATCGACCTCAAGGTAATGGTCGTTGAACGAATGATTCTGCTCGGGGTCGAGCACCTCCAGCAGAGCGGAGGCCGGATCACCGCGGAAGTCGGTGCCCATCTTGTCGATCTCGTCGAGCAGGAACAGCGGATTGGCCTTCTTCGCCTTGCGCATCGACTGGATGACCTTGCCGGGCATCGAGCCGATATAGGTGCGCCGATGGCCGCGAATTTCGGCCTCATCGCGTACCCCGCCAAGCGACATGCGGACGAATTCGCGCCCCGTCGCCTTGGCGATAGACTTGCCGAGCGAAGTCTTGCCCACGCCGGGCGGACCGACCAGGCACAGGATCGGGCCCTTCATGGCGTCGGTGCGCTTTTGCACCGCCAGATATTCGATGATCCGTTCCTTGACCTTTTCCAGCCCGTAATGATCATCGTCGAGCACGTGCTGGGCTTCATCGAGATCGGCTTTGACCTCGCCATAGTCGCCCCACGGGATCGACAGGATCCAGTCGAGATAGTTGCGCACAACCGTCGCTTCGGCCGACATCGGGCTCATCTGCTTGAGCTTTTTCAACTCAGCCAGGGCCTTCTCCCGTGCCTCCTTGGTCAGCTTGGTCTTCTCGATCTTCTCTTCCATCTCGGCGATGTCGTCACGGTCATCGGAATCGCCCAGCTCCTTCTGAATGGCCTTCATCTGCTCATTCA
>DAIMZI010000037.1:0-5399 GCA_036734025.1 Dichotomicrobium sp. | reverse complement strand
AGCTCGGCGTCGAACGCCCGCTTCTGCGCGGCGATCTGGAAGCGATCAGCGCGCTGCGTCGCGAAGTCCGCCTGCTGAGTACGAGCCTCCTCGAGACGATTGCTGCGGCCGGGCCATCGGTGAAACAGGAAAGCGCGGGATTGCCGGGCGAGCTGCGCGGACTGCTGGTCCCGCGCCTGTCGCTCGACACGCCGCCGCAGGAATTTGTCGGCCTTGATGAAAGCGGCATCGACTGGCGCAATGTCGAACTGCCCAGGACGAACTTCCTTGAAAACTGGCGTCCAGCAATGTTGAGCACGCGCCGGCGCGATGCGCCCGGCGCATTGGTGGATGGCACGAAGATCAGCATCACTCCCCTGCTCATCATGCCAGGTCTCGGGCGGGTCGATCTGTCCGGCTTTGCCGATGGCATGGCCGACCGCCCCCTGACCGGCGCCGTGACAGGGACGATCAGCAGCGCGCCGGAGCTTGTCGGCTCGACACTAAGTGCCACAGGCGAGATCGCCGGTGGGGTGACAAGCGAAACCCTCGGCGCGGCAGGCGAAATCGTCGGCACCACGAAGGACGCGCTGGGCGCAACCACAAGCGGCGTGCTCGATTTGCTGCGACGGGAGCCGAAATGACCGACGCCAGATTGGTGATGAGCATGGGCCGGCGCCACCTCGGCGCCACCTGGGAGGAGCCGATACATCCCGAGGACCTGACAGTCGCAACCATGCGCGACACAGCCATGGTTGAGCGCGGATGAAACCAGCCTACAAATGCATGATGCTCGGCGAGATCGGGGTCGGAAAAACCTCCATCGTGCGCAGGCTGGTGCTCGACAAGTTCGAAGCCGATTACAAGGCCACGCTTGGCGTCGACATCTATTCCTACAGGCTCGGCCAGGGCGAGTTTGCCGGCATGCCAGTGGAATTGTCGATCTGGGACATCGACGGCGACATCGGCGAGAGCATCTTCGGCCATGTCTATATGCAGGGCGCCGCGGCCGCAGTCGTCGTTGGCGATGCCTCCAGACCATCGACCCATCAGACAATGACGCAGATCGCCCAGCAGTTCGCCGATTTCATGCCGGGGCGCCCGGTGAGCCTCGTCTTCAACAAGATCGACCTGCTCGCCGAAGCGCACGAACTGGACCTCAGCAGCGCGGCAAGACATACCCGCCTCATCGAGATCACCAGCGCCAAGACGGGCGAGAACGTCGCCGGGGCATTTCACGAGCTTACCCGCGAAGTGGTCAGGCGGGGCCTATGAGCATCGCCACGATGCCCGACACCGAACTAGCCGAGGCCGTGGACCTGCTCATCGGTCGCGGGATCATCGCGCTTGCCTGGCTGGATGAGAATTTCATCGCCCGCTGGTCTCATGGCGCGCTCGCCCGGTGGATCACGCTGGGCGAAGACATATGTCTGAGTTCCATGCCATTCGCCGGCATGGAAATGCGTCTGCGCGCCCTTCAGGACGAGCCAAAGACATCGCTGCTCATCCCCAATATCGGCCTTGACCAGGGTGGCGCGCAGCATCAGAAGGTTTCCATCCAGACTTTCTGGAACGAGCCGCGCCAAGCCTATCTCATCGTCATCTACGAACTTGGTCCGCAAGCCGAGACAGACCGCGACCTGTTCAAGCAGTTGAAGGCCCGCCGGCTGGCCGAAGAGAATTTTCGCAAGGCCCGCGAAGAGCTTACCGAAAAGCAGCATCTGCTCGACGTGCTGATCGCGCATGCGCCCGCCGCCGTGGCCATGCTCGATCGCGAGTTGCGCTATCGCTTGGTGACGCGGCGCTGGTCGCGCGAATTCCGCGTCGAACTGGAGCCGGTGATTGGCCGCGGCCATGACGAGATGTTCCCCACCAGCACGCAAAAGCTGCGACAGGCCTGCCGCGACTGTCTGGAGGATGCCGCACCGCACTCACATATCGAAGCCGTCCACCCGGCCGGCGGCAAGACGCAATGGGTGCGCTGGGACATTCAGCCATGGTCACGCGAAGATGGCCGTGTCGGCGGGGTCATCGCATCGGCGGACATCCTTACCGAGCTGATGGAGACCCAGCGCAAACTTGAAGAGCGCAACGCCGAACTGGCTGATCTCAATGCCGATCTCGAAGAATTCGCGTCCATCATTGCGCATGATCTGCAATCGCCGATTCGCGCGTTGATGAGGACGGCGCAAGCGATCGAGGCGCACAGCCGGGAGCGCCCCGAAGCACAAGCCGACATCGCCGATCTGCTGAGCAAGCTCAAGCGTCTGCGCGAGATGATCGCCGATCTGCATGACTATTCCCGCGCCAGGCACAAGAGCCAGGCCCAGCGCAAAATCGATATGGCCGAGCTGATCGCAGAAATCGCGGGCACCATCAGCGGGGCCGAGACCTTCGACATCATCTTCAGCGGCGAGGCGCAGGATCACGCCTTTCCCATTGCACCGCTCGATCTGGTGCTGCGCAACCTCATCGAGAATGCCGTCAAGCATCACGACCGCGGCGCCGGACGCATCGAGGTTTCACTGAACGAGCACAGCGGCGAATGGCTGTTCATGATCAGCGATGATGGCCCCGGCATCGATCCGCGCGATCATGCCCGCATCTTCAAGCCGTTCACCAAGGCTTCGCGCAGTACCGGAAAACCAGGGAGCGGGATGGGACTTGCGCTGGTCAGAAAGACGCTACAGGCGCACGGCGGGGATATCGAGATATGTTCCGACCCCTCGCTTGCGCGCGGCACTCGGTTTGCAATCCGGTGGCCGCGATGATGAGGGGGCGAAAGAGCCGCAAGACCTCGATCCAATCTTGTTGAAGACAGGAGAACAGAATGAAGATCAAAAATACCGTGTTCATCGTCGATGACGATCCCGGTGACTTGCAATATCTGCAATCAGTCCTGTCCAAAGCAGGGTTCCCCACGCGCGGATTTGAAACCGGCAGGTCATTCCTGCGCGAGGCCGCTTCGGGCGCGTCCTGCGTCTTGCTGGATGTCAATCTGCCCGATATCGAAGGTCTTGCCGTGATCTCTGAAAGCCTGGCGAAAGACCCGACAATCCCGTTCGTCATGATATCGGGCGTGGCCGACATCCCGATCGCGGTGAAGGCCATGAAGCTGGGCGCGGTCGATTTCGTCGAAAAGCCCGTTGATCCGGCGAAGCTTGTCGACACGGTTGCGCGCGCCATCGACGAGCGCGCTCAAGCGCATGCGGGGGAGCATAACGACATCATCGCCAAGCAGCCGCTGATGCAGAAGCTGACGCCGCGCGAGCGCGAGGTCCTGCGCCTGCTGCTGGAGGGCTATCAGAACAAGATGATCGCCTATGAACTCGGGATCAGCCAGCGCACGGTCGAGGTCCACCGCGCCCGCATCATGACCCGGCTGAATGTGAAGAGTTTTGCTGAACTCGTGCGCGTAGCGCTTGCGTGCAAGTTCAACATGGAGGAGGCCAGCATTTCGCAAGCCGGCTGAGGCAGTTCAGCCGCTCAGCAGCCGGCGGCCCGCATACTGCCGTTTCATGGCGCGCTCGCGGCCCGCACCAATGACCACAGACGATGTCGGCGCGTGCGTTAAGGCCGCTGAATGTGCGCTCATTCCTGAATGATCGTGGTCCACAAACGCTCTGCCGTCTCATCGGCGCTGTCGGCATGCCCGGCGAGCGTGCTTTCTTCTGCTGCGGCTTCCGGCGCGGCATCGGCCGACACCGCCATCCCGCCAATATCAATATCGATGAATTGCCAGGTCTTGCCGACTTTCAGGAACACGATTTTGAAGTCCACTTTTTCCTGCCCGGCCGGGATATGGCCGCGCATCCAGAGGATCTTGCCGCCGATGATGACGGGGGCGGTCGTGAATACAGGGTCATGAAGGAGCGCGGCGCCCAATCTGACGCGGGCCTTTCGCACTCGCCGGAAATGATCCGCAAGAGCGGCATCGCTCATGCCCTTCTGGACCTGCGGCGCGGCCAGATCGCGGAGCACGGAATAATTACCGCTGCGATTGGCGTCGTGAAGCGTGCTCAACGTGCTGCGCGCCAGAAAAGTGGCAAATCGGATTTCCTGGGCAGTCTTGAACTCACGCCGGTCTTGCTGTTCAGCAGCACTCCGATCTGCTGCGGCAAACAACAGTATCAGGCAAAGGATCAGGCTATTGAGCTTGAACGCCATCTTCTCTCGCCCCCGAAATGTGGCAGGGCTTCATGCCAGAAGCCCTGCCCCCGGTTTTGCAACGTCGCGCGATTACCAAGTCAGTTGCGCCCCGATACGACCGCCAAGTGTATCTTC
This sequence comes from Dichotomicrobium sp., assembly GCA_036734025.1. Lineage (GTDB taxonomy): Bacteria > Pseudomonadota > Alphaproteobacteria > Rhizobiales > Rhodomicrobiaceae > DAIMZI01. The sequence continues at coordinate 1,136 of DAIMZI010000037.1, read as the reverse complement.
ATCCAACCCGAAGCCGAGACCGCCCGACAGGGCCAGCCGGTCGCCGGGTCCGAACACATCACGACCGATGACGCCCATGACAGCGATGCCCAGAGCACTGCTATCCTCGAAGGCCCCGTAGTTCATGGAAATGCCGAAGGATTCGTTTCCTACGAGATCCGGATTTTGCAGGGCCAGCGCGATGGCGACGCCCGAAGTGTTTTCGTCGATCCGGCGACGAACGTCATTGCCGAGCGCATCCATGGTAACAGCACCATCGGCAAGCTTTTCGCTGGTCACCGCACCATCGGCGATCTTCTCGGTGGTAACCGCGCCATCGGCCAGTTCATCAGTACCAACAGCACCGGTCTGGATCTGCTCCGAGCCGACCGAATCCGCAGCGAGATCTTCCTGCCCGATGCTCCCGTCCTGGATATCGTCGCCGGTAAGCGAGCCATCCATGATGTCGTCACCGGTAAGCGATTCATCGACGACCGAATCCCCGTCAATGGCATTGTCGCACAGCACCCCGACATCAAGCCCCGCTCCGGCCCCAAGCAGATCGCCGATCGTGCCCAGGACGCCGCCGTCCGCCGTGAGCACACATTGTGCAGCTGCCTTGTTCGGAGCCAACGCAAGCCCCGCGGAAAAAGCCAATATTCCCACCATCACCATGCAGGCGTGAATAAAGGAGTTAAACAGTTTCGATTGCATTTCGCCGTTCCCTCTGTGTCTACAGCTAGCTTTGCTTGCGCCCAGGCAGAGTTACCCCAGATCACTCAGGCTCTTTTAACCGGCCTTGTAGCGTTGACCTTGCTGATGCAACCTTTCCTACGCGCGAAAATGGTTATTGTGGAAAAATACCCGCATTGCGAGTAGGTAATAACCACAATGTGGGCGGTATGAGGGGCTGATCACGGCGCATCGAGCCCGAGGCCGCTTAGGCGTTTCCCGGATTGGCGGGACGGCATCGCCTGTTGAAACCGCGCGCGGGCGCGGCGATGGGGGCGGCGCTCAAGGCGCCAGTAATGGATGCGCTCACAAAGTCGGGGATAGGTGCAGCGGGTGGGGGGGGAATAAGCTGCCGGGTGGCAGCGAGCAGTGGTAGCGGAGGAGGGACTTGAACCCCCGACACGCGGATTATGATTCCGCTGCTC
>DAIMZI010000036.1:0-5544 GCA_036734025.1 Dichotomicrobium sp. | reverse complement strand
ACTGGGAGAGCCCGACGCTCGGCGCCTGGGGCCTCGGCTGGGAGGTCTGGTGCGATGGCATGGAGGTCAGCCAGTTCACCTATTTCCAGCAGGTCGGCGGGTTTGATTGTGCGCCCGTCACGGGCGAGTTGACCTATGGGCTGGAGCGGCTGGCGATGTATGTGCAGGGCGTCGAGAATGTCTATGATCTCAATTTCAACGGCGGCGTCGGCGCTGAGCGCGTGTCTTACGGCGATGTGTTCCTGCAGGCCGAGAAGGAATATTCGCGCTACAATTTCGAGCATGCCGACACCGGCAGGCTGTTCCAGCATTTTCGCGACGCCGAGGCTGAATGTCAGGCTCTGCTTGACGCCGGCGAGGCTGGCGAGCGTCATCTGATGGCCCTGCCGGCCTATGACCAGTGCATCACCGCCAGCCACATCTTCAATCTGCTCGATGCGCGCGGCGTGATCTCCGTCACCGAGCGGCAAAGCTACATCCTGCGCGTGCGCGAACTGGCAAAGGCGTGCTGCGCGGCGTGGCTGAAGACCGATGGCGGGGGCGCGGGCGATGGCTGATCTGCTGCTTGAGTTGTTCAGCGAGGAAATCCCGGCGCGCATGCAGGCGCGAGCGGAAGGCGATCTGCGCCGGCTGATGAGCGAGGCGCTTGCGGCGGCCGGCCTGCCCGCTGGAAATGCGCAGACCTACAGCACCCCGCGCCGCCTGAGTCTGGTGCTCGAAGGCCTGGCGCTGAAATCTCCCGACATCAGCGAGGAGCGCAAGGGCCCGCGCGTCGGCGCGCCGGACAAGGCCATCGAGGGTTTCCTGCGCGCCGCGGGCCTGGCCGATGTGGCGGCCTGTGAGATCCGCAAGGACAACAAGGGCGCATATTATGTCGCTGTGATCGAGCGGCCGGGCGAGGCGCTTGGCGCGGTGGTTGCGCGGCTGGTGCCCGATATCATCCGCAGCTTCCCCTGGCCCAAATCCATGCGCTGGGGCGATGGCCAGTTGCGCTGGGTGCGCCCGCTGCACAACATCTTGTGTCTGGTTGATGGCGAGCATGTGCATGTCGATGTACCTGGCGTGGACAGTGCGCCACGCACCTTCGGGCATCGTTTCCTGTCGGCCGGCAGTGGCTCGCCTATTAGACCAAAGTCTATATCGATGCGCTCCGTAAAGGACTATGCAACCGTTCTGGAAAAAATTAACGTTATGGTTGCAAGACCAATGAGGGTGCAACTAATAAGAGAAAAAGCCGAAGCACTCGCTCTTCGGGAAAATCTTGACCTTGTCGAAGACCACGGGCTTATTGACGAGAATGCGGGGCTCGTCGAGTGGCCCGTGGTTTTGCTTGGCAGGTTCGATGACGCCTTCCTGGACGTGCCGCCCGAAATCATCACCACGTCGCTAAAGACCCATCAGAAATGCTTCTCCCTTCGCCAGCGCTCGGGCGGGCTCGCCAACAAATTTATCCTGGTCGCGAATATCGAGGCCGATGACGGCGGCGCGGCTATCGTCGCGGGCAACGAGCGTGTGATCCGCGCGCGGCTGTCGGACGCCAAGTTCTTCTGGGACAATGACCGCAAGCGCGGGCTGGAGGCGATGGCGCCCAAGCTCGACCAGATCACCTTTCAGGACAGGCTGGGCACGCTGGGCGAGCGGGTGGAGCGCGTGGCGCTGCTGGCGCGCGAGATCGCGCCGACGGTGGGCGCCGATGCCGACATGGCCGAGCGCGCGGCACGACTGGCCAAGGCCGACCTGGTCAGCGAGACGGTCGGCGAGTTCCCCGAGCTTCAGGGCGTGATCGGGCGCTATATCGCGCGCGCGATGGGCGAGCCGGAGGCGGTGGCCGATGCCATCGCCGCGCATTACAAGCCCGCCGGGCCGAGCGATGATGTGCCGTCTGAGCCAGTTGCGGTCGCGGTGGCGCTGGCCGACAAGCTCGACATGCTTGCCGGTTTCTGGGCCATCGACGAGAAGCCGACGGGCAGCAAAGACCCATATGCGCTGCGCCGCGCCGCGCTCGGTGTCATCCGCATCGTGCTGGAGAACCGGCTGCGCCTGCCGCTTGTATCGATTTTGGAGATTGTCGCGGAACGATGGGCACAGGACTCAGCTAAACGACAGCCTGTCGCGTCATCCGGTGATACACTTGCAGCGACGGTGCGCGTGAGCGACGTGTGGAGTGGCCAGCAAATTTCGACAAGTACGCTTGATCTGCTTGCCTTCTTCGCCGAACGGCTCAAGGTCCACCTGCGCGAACAGGGCGCGCGCCATGATCTGATCGACGCCGTCTTCGCCCTGCCCGGCCAGGACGATCTCATGATGATCGTCGCGCGGGTCGAGGCGCTGGGCCGCTTCCTCGAAACGGACGACGGCGCCAACCTGCTGGCCGGGGTCAAGCGCGCCGCCAATATCCTGCGCATCGAGGAAAAGAAGGACGACCGCGCCCACGACGGCAAGCCGCAACCCAAGCTGTTCGCGCTGGACGAAGAGCGCGCGCTGCACGACGCCATCACGAAAGTGAGCGCAGCCGTGAAAAAGGCCCTTGGCGATGAGGATTTCGCAAGGGCGATGACCGCCATCGCCGAGCTTCGCGCGCCCGTCGATGCCTTCTTTGATCATGTGACCGTGAATGCCGATGATGCAGCCCTGCGGGAAAACCGGCTACGCCTGCTCGCCCGCATTCGCGCCATTGCCGGTCAGATAGCCGATTTCACGAAGATCGAAGGCTAAAGCCCAGCCGCTCAGTAGCGATATCGTCGCGGGGTGGCCGAAGCGCGCACCGGCGGCATCAGCGCCCGCGAAATCCGGCAAAGCCTGCGCTCCGTCTCGTTGGGGCCGCAGCTTGTGGGTTCAAGCTCGCGCGACAGGCAGATCCGCACCTCACGCAGCCGCCTGGCGCCGCAACTTACAACAAGCATGTCCTCGCGCAGACCCGCATTTGCGCCCAGGAACTCGCGCACGACCTCATCCGGGCCGACCGTCAGCGGTGTTGAAGGGCGCGTAAAGCGCTCGGGGATGGTTATGCTTGCGAAGGCGCGGCGCGAGGCGGCGAAATAGTCTGCCACGTTAAGCCCGCTGCACGTGCCGTGCTTGCGGTATTGATGGATGACCAGCCGCGGACTGGGCATGATGTCGAGCATCGCGTCGATGGTCTCGCGCGGCACCCATGGGCGCTCGCCGGTGTCGCAGAATTCCGGCCAGCCCTTGTCATATTGCGGCCAGAGCCCGTGGAGCACGAAGGCATAGGGGCGGGAACCGTTGCATTGTGGTCCGCGATCGTCGCGACCCTCGGTTTCGCAGTAGGTCGGCGACCAGGACAAGCTCAGCACATAATAATCGAATTCGCCGGGCTCATCATCGGCCAGGGCCGGCGCGGCCAGACCGGCAAGCAGCACGACGGCAAGCAACACCACGGCAAGCAGCGCCTCGGCAAGCCAGATACGCATAACACTCATTGTCTTTCGGGCCTCCCAGCCCTCAACGCCGCCGCGACGTCAGGATCCGCCCCAATTCGGTTCCTAGCCGGCGCATGAACGAGGTGGCGAAGGCTTCCAGCGGCGATTGCCGGCGCGAGGATGGCGCGCGGCGTGTGCTCCCGTTGCGTTGCCTTTGCGGAATTCGGAATTCGCCGCGGCGCTCATGATCATCTTCCTGGCCCTGCGCCTGTTCGGCCTGCGCTTGCGCGCTCGCCTTCGCTTCGGCCCGGCGCTTGAGCATCTCATAGGCCGAATCGCGATCGATTGCCGTGTCATAGATGCCGCGCACGGGACTGCCGCTGATCAGTTCGGCGCGCTCCTCGACGCTGATCGGACCGAGCCGCGAGGAGGGCGGGCGCACCAGCGTGCGCTGCACGATCGACGGCTCGCCCTTCTTGCGCAAGGTGGAGACCAACGCCTCGCCGACGCCGAGTTCGAGAATGGCGCGCTCGGTATCTATTTCGGGGTTGGGGCGGAAGGTGCTGGCCGCCGCCTTGACCGCACGCTGCTCGCGCGGGGTGAAGGCGCGCAGGGCGTGCTGAATGCGGTTGCCGAGCTGGCTCGACACAGTGTCGGGCACATCGAGCGGGTTCTGCGTGACGAAATAGACCCCCACACCCTTGGAGCGGATCAGCCGCACGACCTGTTCGATCTTGGTCAGCAGGGCCTTGGGCGCATCCGTGAACAGCAGATGGGCTTCGTCGAAGAAGAAGACGAGCTTGGGCTTTTCGGGATCGCCGACTTCGGGCAGCTTGCCGAACAGTTCAGCCAGCAGCCAGAGCAGGAAAGTTGCGTAAAGCTGCGGATTGGTCATCAGCCTGTCGGCAGCGAGCACATTGATATAGCCACGGCCATCCGGAGCGATGCGCATGAAATCGGCCACATCCAGCGCCGGTTCGCCAAAGAAAAAATCGGCCGATTGTTCTTCCATCACCAGCACCCGGCGCTGAATGGCGCCCACAGACGCGCCGGACACATTGCCATATTTCGCCGACAGTTCGCTGGCGCGCTCGGATACATTGACCATCATCGCGCGCAGGTCCTTGAGATCAAGCAGTGGCATATTCTCATCGGCCGCCACGCGGAACGCGATGTTGAGCACGCCTTCCTGCGTCTCGTTGAGCCCCAGAAGACGCGACAGCAAGAGCGGCCCCATGTCGAGGATCGTGGTGCGTATCGGATGACCCTGCTCACCGAACAGATCCCAGAACACGACAGGAAAAGCCTCAAGCTTGTAATCGGTCATTTCAATGGTCTGGGCGCGCTTTTCCAGTGCCGGCTTGGTCACCCCAGCCGCGCCGACCCCCGACAGATCGCCTTTCACATCGGCGCAGAACACCGGCACGCCGTGCGCCGAAAAACCTTCGGCAAGAATTTGCAGCGATACGGTCTTGCCCGTGCCGGTCGCGCCGGTGATCAGCCCATGCCGGTTCGCCAGACGCAGCAGCAGCCCCTCGGGCTCGATGCTCTTGCCGATAAAAACGTGAGGCTCTTCAATCGCCATGGCCCAATCCCTTCGTCGAAAAATCCACATCCCCGGCGAACCGGATCAATCAGCAGGGCGCACGATTCACCCATCTGCCAAGCACCTTCGCTCTCTGCATACCTTAGCCAGATTTGCCCGCAATACGCACCGTAACGGCGACGCTGGAGCGCCGATGATGCGCAAATTGAGCCATTGTCCACAAAAACATCGAAAAACCGGCGGCAATCAAGGGTTTGTTCGAATTGTATACTTGTATCGCGGCGCGCAGGCGCTAACATTTTTTGGCCGGTATGATGTGGAGGGCGCAGCGCGCGCGACGCAAGCCGGACACAACATATCGCCGGATTATCATGGGAGGCGCGCAAATGAGCTATCCAATCGAGACCATTGAAGGCATCGGCGGCAAATATGGCGACATATTGCGCAAGCACGGTATCAAACGCACGCATCATCTGCTGGAGCGCGGCGCAACCCGCAAGGGTCGCAAGGACGTCGCCGAACTGACCGGCGTCAATGAAAAGCTGATCCTGAAATGGACCAACATGTGCGACCTGATGCGCATCAAGGGCGTGGGCGAGGAATATTCCGAACTGCTCG
>DAIMZI010000035.1:0-6927 GCA_036734025.1 Dichotomicrobium sp. | reverse complement strand
GCCAGGTCTTCACGATCGAGCTTGAAGTCATTGAAAGCAATGGCAAGATTGCGAAAGACCGAATGAATGCGCGCATGCGCGTACTGGACATAAAAGACCGGATTGTCCTTGGATTGCTCGGTGACCTTGAGGAAATCGAAATCGAGCTGGGCGTCGTTCTTGCGAAACAGCATCATGAAGCGCACTGGATCACGGCCAACTTCATCAACAAGTTCGCGCAAGGTGACATAGGTGCCGGCGCGTTTTGACATTTTCACCGGCTCGCCGCCGCGAAACAGACGGACGATCTGGCAGACTTTCACATCCAGTTCCGCAGCCCCGCTGGTGAGCGCCCGAACCGCGGCATCCATGCGCTTGATGTAGCCGGCATGGTCCGCACCCCAGACATTGATCATGTTGCGAAAGCCGCGCCGGAACTTGTCGCGGTGATAGGCCATGTCGGCGGCAAAATAGGTATGGGTGCCATCGGCCTTGACCAGCGCACGGTCAACATCATCGCCAAAATCGGTGGCGCGGAACAAAAGTTGCTCGCGGTCTTCCCAATCATCCGGCAGTTTGCCCTTGGGCGGGGGAAGCCGGCCAAGATAGACCAGATCGCGCGCCTTCAGCTCGGCGATCGTCTGTGCAATGGCGCTCGGCTCGCCGGCCCCCAGAGCGCGCTCGGAAAAGAAGACATCATGAGCAATGCCCAGCGCCGCGAGGTCAGCGCGGATCATCTCCATCATCATGGCGACAGCCGCCTCGCGCACGATCGGCAGCCAGTCCTGTTCGTCCATCGAAAGCAGGCGTTTGCGGTGCGCCTTCTTCAGGGCCTTGCCCACCGGGACGAGATAATCGCCGGGATATAGACCTGAGGGGATATCGCCGATCTCCTCGCCCAGCGCTTCGCGGTAGCGCAGATAGGCAGAGCGCGCGAGCACATCGACCTGGGCGCCGGCGTCGTTGATGTAATATTCGCGCGTCACCGAATAGCCGCTGAACGCCAGCAGATTGGCGAGCGCATCGCCGAACACCGCGCCGCGGCAATGTCCCACATGCATCGGCCCCGTCGGATTGGCGGAGACATATTCCAGATTGACGCGCTCGCCCTGCCCCAGATTCTCGCGCCCGTAGGCAGGCCCCGCAAGCACGATCTCGCCAAGCAACTCGAACCAAACCCGCTCACGCAGCCGCAGATTGATGAAGCCCGGCCCGGCAATTTCCACTGCCTCAATGCCTTCATCCCGGGCCAGCCGAGCGGTGAAAACTTCGGCCAGCTCACGCGGTTTCATCCTCGCCGGTTTTGCCAGCACGAGGGCGGCGTTGGTCGCCAGATCGCCATGGCTCGCATCGCGGGGAGGCTCGACCGTGATCGCGCTCAGATCCAGCCCCGGTGCAAGCAGACCTTCGGTCTGAAGCGCTTGGGCTATGGCGCGCATGCGCGCTTCATAGCGCGAGAAGATGTTCATGATGATACCGGTGCCTGCGTGGTGGGCTTCCTGGCGCGCCTTCGCGCAACAAATGATGGGCGGCGCTTAGCGCAATTCGGCGCCAGCGTCAAACAGGCGCTCGTGGGCCCGCAGCGCATAGCGGTCAGTCATGCCAGCAATGAAATCGCACACGCACCTGGCCTTGTCCATGTCGTCTGCACCGCATGCCGCATCACGCAAACCGCCTGCCAGATCGCCGGGGTTGGCCATGTAGTGATCAAACAAATCGACCAGCACCTGCTGAGACCGGCTCATCACCTCGGCGATGCGCGGATGGCGATAGACCTCCTCGAAAAGGAAGGCGCGCAGTTCGCCCAGATCCTTCGTCATCTGCGGTGAAAAACTGACCACTGGCCGTTTCGCGGTGCGGATATCTGCTGCGCTGCGCGCCCCCAGCTCGCTCAGCCGCATGAGGGTCTCGCCGCGCACATCGTTGATCATGGCGGTTATCAGCCGGCGATTGACCTCATAGATGATCCGGTTGTGGGCAAGCGTGCCGTGAGCCTTCTCGACCTCGCGGATGAGGCGTCCCACGAGCGGCACCTGGCGCACCTGATCAAGAGCGATCAGTCCGGCGCGCAAGCCATCGTCGATATCGTGATTGTTATAGGCGATATCATCGGCAATCGCGGCAAGCTGGGCTTCGACCGAGGCGTGCGTGTCCAGTTCCAGATCATGTTGCACATTATAGAGCGCCACCCCCTGGGCCAGCGGAGCGCCACCCTCGCCGTGGGCCAGCAGCGGGCCATTATGCTTCACCAGCCCTTCCAGCGTCTCCCAGGTGAGATTAAGACCTTCAAAGCCGGCATAACGGTTTTCGAGCAGCGTCACGATCCGCAGGCTCTGGGCATTGTGATCAAAGCCGCCATAGGCGCGCATCGACTGGTTGAGCGCATCTTCTCCCGCATGTCCAAATGGCGTATGGCCAAGATCATGGGCGAGCGAGATCGCTTCTGCGAGGTCTTCATCCAGACGCAAGCTGCGCGCCAGCGTGCGCGCGATCTGCGCCACTTCCAGCGAATGGGTCAGGCGCGTGCGGTAATGATCGCCCTCGTGATAGAGAAACACCTGGGTCTTGTAGGTAAGTCGCCTGAAGGCTTCAGCATGCAAAATACGGTCACGGTCGCGCTGGAACGGGGTGCGGATCGGACATTCGTCCTGGGGGTGAAGGCGCCCGCGCGAGCGATGCGCAAGGCTTGCATAGGGTGCCAGTTCGCCAGGGAAAGCCAGCGCCACGCCGGCATTGTCAACTCTGTCGATGCTTGGCATCATGCACCCGATGACGGCTTATTGCCCCATTTGTACGCACCCACCATATCTGGTGCATGCGCGTTTGGTGTGGACTATAACGCGAAGAACAAGCAGAAGTGATAGTCAAATGACGACATCCCCGGAAATCACGGTGACCGCGCGCGCCGCAAGGCGCATCGCCGAGGTCGCCTCGGCCGAGACCGACAAGCGGATCCTGCGCGTCCGCGTCGATGGTGGCGGGTGCTCGGGCTTTCAGTACAGTTTCGATCTGGTGAACGCTGCTGAAGCCGATGACCTGATCATCGAGCGCGATGGCGCCACCGTGGTGGTCGATCCGGTATCGCTCGAGTTTCTCGGCGGCTCGGAGATCGACTTCGTCGATGATCTTATTGGTGCAGCGTTCAAGATCAGGAACCCGAACGCGACCTCATCGTGCGGCTGCGGCACCTCCTTCACCATCTGATCGCCTCGCAAGGCCGGCCTGTCCAGTCCGTGGCAGGCGGCAGGGCCGGCATTTCTTTCATGACGGGCCCGCAAACCCGGTCAACCCGCAGGAACTCAGCGAATGAAGATCGCGACATGGAACGTCAATTCGATCAAGGCGCGCCGCGATCTGGTGGCCCGGTGGCTCAGCGAGGAACAGCCCGACATCGCCTGTCTCCAGGAAATCAAATGTGTTGATGACGCATTCCCGAGCGGGGCTTTCGAGGAACTCGGCTACAACGTCGCGGTGCATGGCCAGAAGAGCTACAACGGCGTCGCGATCCTGTCGAAATATCCGATCGACGACGTGGTTCGCGGCCTGCCCGGCGATGGTGATGACGATCAGGCCCGGTATATCGAGGCGGTGATCTCGATAAAGACGGGCGCGGTGCGCGTTGCCTCGATCTATCTGCCCAACGGCAATCCGATCGGCGGTCCCAAATTCGAATACAAGCTGCGCTGGTTCGATCGTCTTCACGCCCACGCCAGAGAGCTACTGAGGCATGAGGAAATCCTTGTTCTTGCCGGTGATTACAATGTCATACCGCAGCGCGGCGATGTCCATGACCCTGCTGCGTGGGCTGAAGATGCGCTGTTCCAGCCCGAAAGCCGCGCCAGCTGGCGCCGCCTGATGCATCTGGGACTGAGCGACGGGCTGCGCGCGAGCACCGATGAGACCGGGCTGTACAGTTTCTGGGATTATCAGGGCGGCGCGTGGCAGAAGAACAGCGGCATTCGCATCGACCACCTGCTGTTGTCGCCGCAGGCCGCTGACAGGCTGGACGGCGTTGCCATCGACAAGCGCCCACGCTCATGGGAAAAGCCATCCGACCACGTGCCGGTGTGGGCGCAACTGCGCATCTGAGCTTGCGCGGCCATTGCGACAGCCGGCGCGCTCGGCTGACGACTTACTCCTGGGCCTGGAGTTGTTCCATCCCGATTGCTATCGCGCGATCGACATGGCCCAGGTTGAACTGCTGCGTGTCGCCATAATAAAGGCCGATATCGACCTCGGCATAGGGTTTGCCTGATGTCAGTGCCCTGGGACCATCGCGCGGCGGCGCGCCGACCCCTGATGGGCTCAGCGAAACCGAGAGCACAGGCAGACCGTTTGACGGTGATGGCGTCTCCAGCTGGGTCAGGCTGGATTTGCCGGTATCAGGCGCGCTGGCGTCGCCAGAGCCGATCTTCGGGCCGCTCTGCCGAGCTTCGCCACTGACCAGGATCGCACCGTCAATTGCAGCTTCAGCCAGACTTGCGTCGACAATCTCGGACTTGGCGGCATCGCTCTGTCCAGTGGCGGGTCCGGTTGCTCCTGTGGCAATCGATATCTCATTGACGCGCATGCGCAAGCCTTCCCAGCCCGACAACAGACGCGTCGCTACAGCAACCTCGGCCTGTTGCGCCTGCGCCGCCATGGTCTGATAAATCTGCACGATCCAGGCGCGATCATGTGCATCTGCATTATCGGCAGCAATTGCCAAGAGCGCCAGTCCGCGCGCGCGCAGCGCCGCACTGCCCTGCACCTTCCACAACAATTCGCCGAGATAGGCTTGGGCAGGCGCATATTTCTTGCGCGCTGCATTCATCAGCCAGCGTATTGCCAGCCGTTCGTTGCGCGCCACGCCAACGCCGTCGATATACAACCTCGCCAGAGCGAACTGAGCGCGCGGATCGCGCAGATAGCTGGCGGCATAAAGCAGCAGGCGGACAGCCCTCTTGGGCATCGGCGCCAGCTGTATCGTTTCGCTGCCGGTCAGGTAGATCGCCGCCATTTCACGGAAGGCCTCCGCCACGAAGACGGCTGCTGGATGGAGCGGGTCGATGTCGGCATTCTGGTCTGCCAGCATCTGGTAATATTTGAGCGATTTGGCATCGTCGCGCTCAAAGCCGCTGGTGCCGCGATAAAGCCGGGCAAGGCGAAGCTGCGCGCCGAGAACGCCTTGAGCAGCTGCGGCCTCGAATGCCTCGACTGCGGCCTTGTGGTCTGCTGCGAGCGCCTGCTCGCCGGCACGAAACGCGGCGATACCGCTTTCAAAAGGCGCGGGAGGCTCAGACTGCGGCGCACGGTACATCGCGACGTTGACGATGCAAAGGGCTGCAATCGCGCCAAGTCGAAGGGCCGCGGGGCTAAATATCTGCATAACAGATAACCTCCGCCTTGGCGCCAGGATGGGTCACGGCCCCGGCTCTGGCTGAGCCGACCGTTTGGGCATAGCGCCACAGCGCACCACTTTGATAATCGGTCTGGCGTGGGCGCCAGGCGGCGCGCCGGCGCTCCAGCACCTCGGCCGGCACCTCAAGTTCGATGCGCCCGTTCTGTGCATCGATAAGGATGTCGTCGCCGTCCTCGATGAGCGCGATCGGCCCGCCGACGGCGGCCTCGGGCGAGACATGGCCGACGCAAAATCCGCGCGTTGCGCCGGAGAACCGGCCATCGGTGATCAGCGCCACCTTGTCGCCCATGCCCTGGCCGTAAATGGCTGCGGTTGTCGAAAGCATTTCGCGCATGCCGGGTCCACCCTTGGGCCCCTCATAGCGGATGATGATGACATCACCTTCGCCATAGGCGCGCGTCTCGACGGCGTGGAACGCCTCTTCTTCCGTATCGAAACAGCGGGCTTTGCCGCGAAAGACGAGGTTCTTCATGCCGGCGACCTTGACGATCGCACCATCGGGCGCCAGCGAACCCTTCAGTCCGACAACGCCCCCGGTCGGGCTCAGCGGGCGGCTGACGGGATAGACCACGTCCTGACCTTCGGGAAAACGGATATCCGCCAGATTGTCGGCGAGGCTTGCGCCCGTCACGGTGAGACAGTCGCCATGCAGGAAGCCGCCCTCGAGCAGCGTCTTGAGCACGATCTGAACGCCGCCGACATCATAGAGATCCTTGGCGACATATTTGCCGCCGGGCTTCAGATCGGCAAGATATGGCGTCTTGCGGAAGATCTCGGCAACGTCGAACAGATCGAAATCGATGCCGGCTTCGTTGGCTATCGCCGGCAGATGCAGCGCCGCATTGGTCGAGCCGCCGGTGGCCGCCACGACGGTAGCGGCGTTTTCAAGCGCCTTCAGGGTGACGATGTCGCGCGGGCGGATGTTCTGGGCGACCAGGCGCATGACCGCACGGCCTGATTCGGTGGCATATTCATCGCGGCTGCCATAAGGCGCGGGCGCGCCTGCCGAGCCCGGCAGCGCCAGCCCCATCGCTTCGGACACGCAGGCCATGGTGTTTGCCGTGAACTGTCCGCCGCACGATCCCGCGCTGGGGCATGCGACGCATTCCAGTTCATGCAGATCTTCGCTCGACATGTTGCCGCCGGAATGCTGGCCGACGGCCTCGAACACATCGACCACGGTCACGTCGCGCCCACGGAAGCGGCCCGGCAGGATCGAGCCGCCGTACATGAAGACGCTCGGCACATTCAGCCTGATCATGGCCATCATCATGCCCGGCAACGACTTGTCGCAGCCCGCAAGGCCGACAAGCGCGTCATAGCAGTGGCCACGCATGGTCAGTTCGATCGAGTCGGCGATCACCTCGCGGCTGACCAGCGAGGATTTCATCCCCTGGTGGCCCATCGCGATCCCGTCGGTCACCGTGATGGTGTTGAACCGCCGCGGCATGCCGCCCGCCTCGATCACCCCCTCGCGCGCGACATCGGCCTGCGCGTCCAGCGTGGTGTTGCACGGCGCCGAGTCATTGCCCGCCGACACCACGCCC
>DAIMZI010000034.1:0-10090 GCA_036734025.1 Dichotomicrobium sp. | reverse complement strand
TTCGATCTTCTTGGCGTCCTCGTCCCATTCGTACATCGGGAAATCGACGATCCAGCAGAAAGCGAACCGGTTCTCGTCGATCAGCTTCAGCTCTTCGCCGATCCTGGTGCGCGCGCGCCCCGCGAAATCGGCAAATGTTTTGGGGATGCCCGCAGTGAAGAACACGGCGTCGCCATCGCTGAGGCCGAGTTCGCCGCGCAGCGCCTCGGTGCGCTCAGGACCGATATTCTTGGCGATCGGTCCGGCGGCCTCGCCCTCGCGGAAGAATATGTAGCCCAGCCCGGGCTGGCCTTCGCCCTGCGCCCATGAATTCATGCGGTCGCAAAAGGCGCGGCTGCCACCGCCCTTGGCCGGGATCGCCCATACTTCGGCATTTTCGAACCACGACTTGCCGCCGGCGTGCTTGTCGAGCAGCCCGGCAAAGATCTTGAAGCCCGAGCCGCGGAAATGTTCGCTGACGTCGCTCATCTCGATGGGATTGCGCAGATCGGGCTTGTCACAGCCATACCGGCGCATGGCGTCCCAATAGGCGATGTGCGGGAATTGCGGCGTGACCGGTTTGCCCTTGCCGAACTCGACGAACAGATCGCGCAATACCGGCTCGACGGCGGCGAACACGTCTTCCTGGGTGACGAAGCTCATCTCGATATCGAGCTGGTAGAATTCGCCCGGCGAGCGATCGGCGCGCGCGTCCTCGTCGCGAAAACACGGTGCGATCTGAAAATAGCGGTCGAAGCCGGCGATCATGATGAGTTGCTTGAACTGTTGCGGCGCCTGCGGCAGGGCATAGAATTTGCCCGGATGGGTGCGCGATGGCACGAGGAAATCGCGCGCGCCCTCGGGCGAGGACGCCGTCAGGATCGGTGTCTGGAACTCGGTGAACCCGTCGCCCGTCATGCGCGCCCGCAGCCACGCGACGATCTGAGCGCGCATCATGATGTTGCGGTGCATCGTCTCGCGGCGCAGATCGAGGAAGCGATAGCGCAGCCTGATGTCCTCGGGATAATCGGGCTCGCCGAAAACCGGCAGCGGCAACTCGGCGGCGCGTGAAAGCACCTCGATGGCCTCGATCCGCACTTCGATGTCGCCGGTCGGCAGATTGGCGTTCGTGGTTTCCGCCGAGCGCGCCACCACTCGGCCATCGACCCGCACCACCCATTCCGCGCGCACCGTGTCAGCCAGCGCGAAAGCGGGGTTTTCCGGCTCGATCACGCACTGGGTCAGCCCGTAATGGTCGCGCAGATCGAGAAACAGCAACCCGCCATGGTCACGCACGCGGTGAACCCAGCCAGACAGACGCACCTGATCGCCAACATCGGCCTTGCGCAACTGGCCGCAAGTGTGGCTACGATAGGTGTGAAGCGCCAGTTCCTCGTTCATCGGTGCCTGCGCCTTGGCCCCGGCTTTCTTCGCGGCCGCCCCTGAAGCGGATTTCGCTGTCCGCGGCGTGGCTTTCTTCCTGGCCGACGTCTTGTCTTTCATCTGAGCGGTGTCGCGTTTGGCCATCTGTCCGTCAATCCTGTTGCGCTGCTCGTTGCGGAGCGAAAAGCGCACGCGATGCATCCATTGTCAAGCTGGGGCACGGGCACGGCGCACGGTTGTATTCAACGGCCAGGACATCGAGCCCGGCCGTTTTTGACTTGTTGTGCAAAATGGATTGTGCAAGTTCGCCAACAGCAACCCTGCAAAGGCGACATCACTATCATATTGGGCTATACCTAGGCTAATGAACAAAAAAGATACGACAATCCTCACCGATGCGGCCAGTCTGCGCGATGTTTGCCGCGATCTCGCCAAAGAGCCATTCATCACCGTCGACACCGAATTCATGCGGGAATCGACCTATTGGCCGAAATTATGCCTTATCCAGGTGGCGAGCGAGCATCATCAGATGCTCATCGACCCGCTGGCTGCGGGCGATCAGGAGCAGCAGAAGGCTTTTCTCCAGCCTTTTTTCGCGCTGATGGCCGATGCATCGGTGCTGAAGATCTTTCATGCCGGGCGTCAGGATATCGAGATCGTCTATCATCTGGCGGGGTTGATACCGCACCCGGTGTTCGATACCCAGATTGCCGCCATGGTCTGCGGCTTCGGCGAGGCGGTCAGCTACACCGCGCTGGTCAACACGCTGTGCAAGCAGAAGCTGGACAAATCTTCCCGCTTCACCGACTGGAGCCGGCGTCCGCTAAGCCCGCAGCAGCTTGATTATGCCATTGGCGACGTCACTTATCTGCGCGACGTCTACCGCAAGCTGGCACAGCAGCTTGAGCGCACCGAGCGCGGGTCCTGGCTCGACCAGGAAATGGCGGATCTGACCGACCCGAGCAACTATCATGTGCATCCCGAACAGGCTTGGCAGCGCATGAAGATGCGAGTGAAAAGCCGCAAGCAGCTTGCCGTGCTCATGGAGGTGGCCGCATGGCGCGAGAAAGTGGCGCAATCGCAGAATGTGCCGCGTCCTCGTGTGCTCAAGGACGAGGCAATCTATGACATCGCCGCACAGGCCCCGGAGACGGCCGAGGCGCTTGGCCGGCTGCGTTCCATCAATGACGGGTTTGCGCGCTCGTCTCGTGGGCGTGAACTGGTCGAGGCGATCAAGCGCGGGGTGGAGCGCAACCTCGAGGACGTTCCCAGCCCCAAGAGAAGCCAGCCGCTGCCTGCTTCGGCGGTCGCCGTCACGGAGTTGCTGCGCGTTCTCCTGAAGGCGGTCGCCGCAAGGCATGCTGTTGCCGCGCGTCTGATTGCGACGGCTGATGATCTGGAGAAGATCGCCGTCGATGACAATGCCGATGTGCCTGCGCTGTCAGGCTGGCGCCGGAAACTGTTCGGCGACCAGGCGCTGGCGCTCAAGCGCGGCGAGCTTGCACTTGGCGTCATGGGCGGGGAAGTCACCACGGTGGCCGGCCCGGCGCTTAGCCAAACGACCGCTCTTCAGTCCGCTCAGATCATCGACGGCGCCCACCGCGACCAACCCGCAGAGGCGCTGAGCCTGCAGCATCGCAAGGACTGAAATCCGGGTTACGCCGGCATGCGCTCTGCTGCCTCAGTCCGGGCTGGCCGTCTTGTCAGTATCTGATGACGATCCGTGTGCTGCGGCTGCCATGGCGGCGCACCAGATTGAATAGCGTGCGCGCATCACGCGGATGCAGCCTGATGCAGCCATGCGATGCCGGACGGCCGAGCGCGCGTATCTCACTTGTGCCGTGAATGGCGTAGCCGCCGCGAAAGAAGATCGAATGCGGCATCGGCGAGTTGTAATATTTGCGCGAATAATGCATGCGCCTGAGCACGGTGGGACGATAATTGCCGGTGGGCGTGCGATAGCCGCGCCTGCCGCTTGAAATCGGCCATGAATGATGCAGATGACCATTCACATAGACCTGCATGCGTTGCGCGCTCAGATCTATGCGCGCGGTCACGGACGCCTCGGCACCGCCGGCAATGAGAAAAAAAGCCATGAACGCGCCGACGCCGGCGCCAATGAATCGCCCGAACACAAGACCTCTCCCCAAGCATTATGCCAATGCATGATAGTAGCCGGATAACGCCTGGATGAAAATCTCGCACAGTGCGAAAAGTTAAATTTATCGCCCTGGTTCCAGGACTTGGCAAAAAAGGGGGGGCGGGGGCGAGAGACGGAGCCATGCGGGGGCGGGGCGTGACGGGCAAAAGCTCCGTCTCTCAGATCGTGGCGGCGGCGCGCCGCGGGGAGAGGCGGGCCACCACACATTCCGACATCAAACAAGACCCGAGGCGGCGGCGCACAGGCGCTTGAGGGGGCATTTCGCTATTCGCCTTGCCGGGTCCGGCCAGACAAGCCGTGATACGCATACGTTCGGTTTGTCTGGCCTTCGCTCTTTGATCCGGCGCAATGACGGTCCCGATCCGACCAACCGCGCATCCACGTTCAAGTGCAATTGCTGGCTGGCTGAACGGGCCTGTCGAGCCCGGTTACGGTTTTACGCTACACCTACCAGACGCCACTCGCCTACACGGACAACGCACACGCGACGCACACGCAACGCTTACTAAGCCCGTTCGTGATCAGCTCATTCGCAGGGCCATGGAGCGATCCGGAAAACGCTCGGACAAGGGCACCTGATCGATCACGACATCTACTTCATCGGCTCTAAGACATTGCGCGAGCAACTCCAACAGGGACGCGTGGAGCTGACGCTCGGCTTCATTCAGTGGCGGGGTCTTCGCCATGTACCTCAGAATGTCGCCATAATCGGGCATGTTGTCCTCGCCGGTTTGGAGCGGAAATCGAGGAGAGCAATTCCGCCTCTCGTGATGTGTAACTTATCTACCGCGCATGTGTCGAAAACATGGCTTGCGCACCAAAAAATATTGACACGTGCAAACAGCACACAGCCCCTGTGTAAAACCTGCCGGCACGACGATCCTCAAGCCGCATCCCGGCCCGGCTCGCGGCCCGCGGCCGATGGCGTTATGCCGCCGATCTCCGGGTTCCAGAAGCGCGATGCCTGAGCTATAAAAGGCGTGCGTTTGGATAAGAGTCTGAACCGGATTGAGGGGCATTCGAAATCATAGAACAGGTTTTGACGAATGCCCGCGTGGTTCTGGCCGATGACGTCATGTTCGGCACCGTCGTCATCCGCGAGGGCCGCATCGCCGAGATGGACCGCGGCGTATCGCATTCAACAAGCGCACTTGATCTGGACGGCGGGCTGCTGATCCCCGGCCTGGTGGAGTTGCACACCGATAATCTGGAACGCCATGTCGTGCCGCGCCCGCAGACCTACTGGCCGGCCGATGCAGGTGTCATCGCCCATGACCGAGAGATCATCGGAGTGGGTATCACCACGGTCTTCAATGCCATCTGCGTAGGCGAGGTGCACGCCAAGTCGATGCGCGTCGAGTTGCTCGGCCAGATGGCCGACGCCGTGGAGCGTCAGCGCGCCGCCGGAGTTCTGCTGGCGGATCATTTCCTGCATTGGCGCTGCGAGTTGAGCTATTCCAACACGCTGAACATGCTGGAGCCGCTGGCCGGCCATCCCCGTGTTCGGCTCATGTCGCTGATGGACCACACACCCGGCCAGCGGCAGTTTGCCGATGCCAAGCTCTATGCCGATTACTATCAGGGCCTGTTCAACTTCACCGACGAAGAGATCGCGCAGTTCATGGAGCAGCGCCGGAACGATCAGCGCACCTACAGCGGTGCCAATCGCCGCGGGATCGTGCAGATGGCGCGCGCCCATGGCCATTGCCTGGCCAGCCATGACGACGCCACGCTGGAACACATCGCCGAGGCGGTTGATGACGGCGTCGCCATTGCCGAATTCCCGACGACGCTAGACGCCGCGCGCGCAGCGCATGAAAACGGCATTCAGGTGCTCATGGGCGGCCCCAACATCGTGCGCGGCAAATCGCATTACGGCAATGTGTCGGCGATGGAGCTGGCCGGCGACAGCCTTCTGGACATCATATCGAGTGATTATGTACCGTCTTCGCTGCTTCATGGCGCGCTGGCGCTGGCCGGCTCGGATGCCGGGGTATCTTTGCCGCGCGCCATCGCCATGGCGACCCGCAACCCGGCACGGGCCGTGCGTCTCGATGACCGGGGCGAAATCGCGCTCGGCCTGCGCGCCGACCTGGTGTGGTTTCACGATCGCGGCGGGCTGCCGGACATCCGCTCGGTGTGGCGCGCCGGTGTGCGCGTGGCCTGACCCCTGGCGAACCCGCTGGACCGGCCATCAGCGCAGCGCAAAGCGCTCGATAAGTTCGAACGGAGCGTCGCCGCCGCGATCCCCCAACAGGCACAGGCTGTCAACGCGCAGAGGGGGGGCAAGAAGGGCCGCCAGCTTGGGCCGCAGCGCCTGTTCCACAATGTCCAGTTCAGGCGCGCTGAGCGGCCCCGCCAGCGTGATGTGAAACTCAAAGTCGGCCAGCACGTGGGGATAGCCGAAAGAGGCCGCATATTGGGCCTGGCGCGCGCTCAATCCCGATGTGCTGAAGCGCTGACGCTCGGTCTCATCAGGCGCGGCGCGAAACGGATCAAAGGCCGTGACGCACTCGCTGGCAAGCCAGTCGAGCCCCGCTTTGGGCGTGTCCGGCACAAGGGTCAGATACCTGTCAAACTTCACCAGGCGCAAAGGTCCGGCCATGCGCCGCGCCCGCCGCGCGCAAAATGTCCTCAGCGCGTCGATGAGCCCATGTTGCCCGTACGACGGTTCAAGCCGGAACGGCGCCTTCATCGTCGCATGCAGCGTGTAGCGCGACGGGCGCTGAACCGCCGCAAGCCTCAACGTGTCGGGGAGGCCGAAATCGGCGCGTGCGCAGCGGTTGCCATGCCAATCGGTGCCAAACCATTGCCGCCCGAATTCCGCAAGTTCGCCGTCGTCATCGGGCAGCCAGAAGATAGAATAGCGCAGATACTCGCTGCCGCTCATGATGCTGCCCACCCCGTCACGATTGCGTCTGCAAGGCGCGCAGCGCGGCGGTCAGGCCGATCAGGAACTGGAGCACCTGTGATGGATCGCGCAAATGATAGCGCGCGGCGGTCTCACGCGGCTGCTCGGCCACCAGAATGCCGATGCCCTCGTCGGCCAGTTCTCGGAAGGCGTCCTCATCCGTCACGTCATCGCCGATATAGGCAAGGCCGGCACGCGATATCGCCAGACGCTCGGCAAGCGCCATGACCGCCTTGCCCTTGTCCCAGTCAAGCCGTGGCTGAAACTCGGCGACCATCTTGCCCTTGAGCAGGCGAAGTTCGGGATGGGTTTTTTCCAGATCGGCGATGAGGGTGCTGACCCTGGCCTGGTCCTGCTCGCCAACCATGCGGAAATGAATGGCGGTGGAGAAGGGCTTGCGCTCGATCAGCAGGCCGCTGATCCCGGCAACCATAGCCTCGGCGGCATGGGCGAGGCTGGCCACCGCTTCGCGATAGTCCTGCGCTGGGCCATAGGACTGGGCCGGCTCGCCCGGAAACTGCACCTCGACCCCGTGGCTTGCCGCGAAAATTAGCTCGCCATCCATGAGGGCCCGCGCATCGCTGAGCTGGCGTCCGGTTACGATCGCGACAGGGCAGAGCGAAGCGAGATCCACAACGGCATCGCGCATGCCGGCGATGGGCACCGCGTCTTCCGGGTGTGGCTTGATCTCGCTCAGCGTGCCGTCGAAATCCAGACATACTGCAAATGGCTGCCGGCTGAGTGCCGCCGCGATGTCTTGGGTGCGCTCCAGCGCGGAAAGAATGTTCATGCCGGTCATCCGCGGGGTTTCAGCAAGCGCGGCCCAGATGCCATCATCCAGACTGGCTTGTCAACGCCGCCTGAAAGCCGCCACATGGCGACATCACAAGGGGGTATGCCGGCCGAAAGCGGCGCGTCAGAACATGTGCATGGTGGACCCGGCGCGGTTCGATAACCATCTCCCGCATATCAGCAGCACAAGACGAGGAGACACCTATGACAATGGATGCCAGAGCGCGAGCCAAGCCTGTTGCGGATGATGATTTGCGCCTTCAGCCGCGACGCAGCGCCGTGCTGGCCATGGGCCTGGTGGCGCTTGCTGCCCTGATCGCGTTGTGGACGCCGCGCGCCGGCGCACAAGATGTCTTCAGCTCGCAGCATCATGACTACCGCGTGGTCAATATGGTCGAGGGTCTGGTCCATCCGTGGGGCATGGCGTTTCTACCCGGTGGCGACATTCTGGTGACCGAACGCGACGGGCGGCTGCGCCTCATCCGCGACGGCAAGCTGGATGAGCGCCCCATCGCCGGCCTTCCCGATATCAGTGTCGGCGGCCAGGGCGGTTTGCTCGATGTGGCGCTGCATCCCGACTTCGCCGAGAACAGGCTGATCTATTTATCATTTTCCGCCGGCACCAATGCCGCCCGCAACACCGAGGCCGCGCGCGCAAGGCTCGATCTGGAAGGCCACCGCCTGACCGACGTCGAGACCATCTTCGTCGCCGAGCCCAAGACCAGCGGCTCCGCGCATTATGGCGGCCGGCTGCTGTTTGCGCCGGATGGCACGCTGTTCCTGACGCTTGGCGACCGTTACAGCCTGATGCAGCGCGCGCAGCGCCTGGATGATCATATCGGCAAGGTTATCCGCATCAACGACGACGGAACTGTGCCGGCTGACAACCCGTTTGTCGGCCAGGACGGCGCGCGCCCGGAAATCTACTCCTATGGCCACCGCAACGTGCAGGGCATAGCGCTGCGCCCCGGCACCAGCACCATCTGGGAGCAGGAGCACGGGCCGCGCGGCGGTGACGAACTGAACATCCTGAAGCCGGGGGCGAACTACGGCTGGCCGGCGATCACCTACGGGATCGACTATTCCGGCGCGATCATCTCCGACAAGACCCACGCGCCCGGCATGGAGCAGCCCGTGGTCTACTGGGACCCGTCTATCGCGCCCAGCGGCATGACATTTTATTCCGGCGACAGGTTTCCCGGATGGAAAGGCGACATCTTCATGGGCGCGCTGGCGCACCGGCACCTGCGCCGTCTCAAACTCGACGGCGACACGGTGGTCGAGCAGGAAGAACTGCTTGGCGAACTCAATGAGCGCATCCGCGATGTGCGCCAGGGCCCGGACGGCAATCTTTACGTGCTGACGGATGACCGATCCGGCATGATGTTGCGGATCGAGCCTGTCGAGTGAGCGCGCAGGCGGCTTGCGACATCGGGCGCAGGCGGTATAAGACTCTCTTATCGCGGGTAGCGGAGCGCAAGCATTCGTTGGCGGCGGGACCACCTGACGGCGCGCTGCGCCAGAGGCCGGCTTAGCTCAGTTGGTAGAGCGGCTGATTTGTAATCAGTAGGTCGCGGGTTCGATTCCTGCAGCCGGCACCAATAAGCTCAATGGTTTATAGTAAAAAGCTTAATCTCTCCATCATGCTAGCTACCAGTCAGCGACCAACAACGTCCGGTGGTCTTTGAAAATGGCGGTTGTTGACTGTCACTGAGAACTGACCCACTCGGTGTTTATGTTCGCAGAGACAATCAACACTGAGGGTAGCGATGGATATATTCCGCTTCTGCGAACGCCTGATGCGCATGGACGGGCAGAGCAGGGCGCGCCATGCCAACCCGTGGAGCGCCTGGAGCCGGATCACAGAGGCCATACCGGTGTTCCTCGCAGTCTGGAGCGTCCACTGAATTGGTGGTGGGCGATGAGGCCACAATGTCAAACTCGCGACATCTTCCCGGATGAAACAATGATCAGCGATATTGAGGAGTATTTCACGAAAGGCTGCGGGCGATGCGGCCGCTTTGCGACGCCGGAATGCTCGACCCGGATCTGGCGGGAGGGGCTCGAAGCCCTCCGCCACATCTGCCGCGACGCGGGTCTGGAAGAGACAGTGAAATGGGGCCACCCCTGCTACATGCACGCCGGACGCAACATCGCGATCATCGGAGCCCTGCGGAGTGACTTCCGCCTGTCCTTCTTCGATGCCGCCTTGATGGGCGACCCCGACCGCGTCCTTGAACGCCAGGGGCCGAACACCCGCCACCCGGACATGATCTGCTTCACGGCCAATGACGACGTGGCTCGGCTGAACCCTGTCATCCGTGCCTATCTGGCCGAGGCCAAGGGGTATGCGGCAGCGGGGATCAGGCCGCCCCGCGATCCGCAGGAGCGTGACCTTCCGGAGGAGCTGGTGGCGGCGATGGACGCCGATCCGGAGCTGACGGAGGCCTTCTACGCCCTCACGCCGGGGCGCAGGAACAGCTATGTCGTCAATCTGAACGGCGCCAAGACGTCCGCCACCAAGACAGCCCGGATCGCGAAGTTTCGACAACGCATCATCGCGGGAAAAGGCGCGACGGAACGGTGAGTTTTCAAATCAACGGACGGCAAAGCGGCGATTTCTCCTTTGTCGAGGGGCACTCACGAAAGGACATTTCGACATGAAAGGTACCTGTCACTGCGGCGCGGTCGAATGGCAGCTCGACGGCGATGCGGGTTCGATCACGGCCTGCAATTGCACGGTCTGCCGCCGCTACGGGGCACTCTGGGCCTATGACTGGGAGGGAGAGCGCATCCGCCTCTCCGGCGCCACGTCGGTCTATACCCGCAAGGAACTGGCGGACCCGTTCCTCGAGTTTCACTTC
>DAIMZI010000033.1:0-11207 GCA_036734025.1 Dichotomicrobium sp. | reverse complement strand
GCGCCGCGCGTTTTCGGGCAATGGCGTGGACCTGCAAGAGGGCGAGCTCGGCGAGGATGACGACGATATCGCCATGGAAAGCGCCGAAGCAGGCGATCTGTCGCCGGAGCGCTATGCCGAGATGAGCGGGCGCGAGCAGTTCGTGCTGACGATATCCGAAAACGGCTATGGCAAGCGCACCAGCGCCTATGAATACCGCGTCTCCGGTCGCGGCGGCAAAGGCATCATCGCGATGGTCGTCAATGAGCGCAACGGCCGGCTTGCCGGGTCGTTCCCCGTCGAAGACAGCGATCATATCATGCTCGTCACCGATCGCGGCCAGCTCATCCGCTGCCCAGTTGATGGCATTTCGATCGTCGGCCGCGCCACCCAGGGCGTGCGTGTATTCAATACCGCCGAAGGCGAGCGAGTCGTCTCGGTCGTCTATGTTCCCGATGAAGGCGGCGCGAGCGAGGGCGAGGAGCCTGCTGAGCCTTGAGAGCAAAGCTTGCACGGGATGAACCTGTTCAGGGATTGACTTCGCGCCGCGTGCGTGCCGCTGGCCGGTCGGTCGGGAGAAGCCAGTGGCCAGTGAACTTTATCTCGCCTTCGTCCTGACCTGCGTGCTGCTGGCGTTGACGCCCGGCCCGAGCATGGCCCTGTTCATCGCCAACGGCACAGCCCACGGGGTGCGCGCCGCGCTGCTCACGGTGGCGGGCAATGTACTCGGGCTCAGCATGCTTGTGCTTGTGGCGACGCTGGGCATGCATTCGCTTATGGTCTTCATGGCCGAGTGGTTCGATGTCCTGCGCTGGCTCGGCGCGGCCTATCTGGTCTGGCTCGGCATCGCATGCATGCGCCGGATGAGGCATGCCGGAGACATTCTGGAAGCACAACCACAGGCGCGCGGCTCGTGGTTCTGGCAGGGGCTCGCAGTTTCGCTGTCCAATCCCAAGGTGCTGCTTTTCCTCGGCGCCTTTTTCCCGCAGTTCGTCGATCCCGGCGCCGCGCCGGGGCCGCAGCTCACTCTTCTGGCATTGACTTTCGTCGTCGTGCTCGGCGCCGTCGATGCGGCAATGGCCGCCGCGGTCGGGCGGGCGCGGTTCTGGTTCACGGCACGCCGACGCCGCGTCGCCGATGGTATCAGCGGTGTGCTGCTTATCTGCGGCGGCGTTTGGCTTGCGATGGCGCGCCGCCCATAGTATCACTCAAACCCTATTTTTCTCTCGGCAGAGATTGCATCCAGCACAGCGCGGCAAAAGCCCGCCCGACAAGCAAACGAACCGTTCCATCTCATGACCATAACCGGCTTTTACTCCGGCAGTTTCGATCCCATCAGCCTTGGTCATGTCGATATCATCGAGCGGGCGGCACGCATCGTGCCGCGTCTGGTCATCGGCGTGGGCATTCATCATGGCAAGACACCGATGTTCACCTGGCAGGAGCGCATCGAGTTGATCGAAGACGAGACCCGGCGCATTTCGGCGGCGACGGGCACGCAAATTCCGGTTGTGACATTCGACAATCTCACGGTCGATGCCGCGCGCGCAAACGGTGCGACACTCATCGTGCGAGGTCTGCGTGATGCCAGCGATTTCGACTATGAAATGCAGATGTCGGGCACGAATTCGGCGCTTGCGGGCGATATCGACACGATCTTTCTTGGCGCTTCGCCACTGCGCCGGCATATCGCCTCAAAGTTCATTCGCCAGATTGCCGCAATGGGCGGCAGCGTGGAGGCATTCGTGCCGGCGCTCACAGCGTTGAGGCTGCGCGAAAAGTTCAGAGGTCGCACATGATGGATAACGCCTCACGGGCTTGCCGGCCAGGGTCCGTATGAAGATCTCCAGCAAATTGGCGGTCGTGGCCGCACTCATCTTGGCTGTGCTCGCGGGCCTTGGGTTCCTTGCTCGTGGCTTTCTGGAACAGGAACGAACGGCGCAGACATCAACCCCCGATGCCGAGGAGAAAAGACCTATGCTCTACATGGATCTGAAGGATGGCCGCGTGGTCATCGAACTGCTGGCCGATGTTGCGCCCAAACATGTCGAGCGGATCAAGACCCTGACCCGCGAAGGCTTTTATGACGGGCTCAAGTTTCACCGTGTGATCGACGGTTTCATGGCCCAGACGGGCGATCCGACGGGAACCGGCAGTGGCGGTTCGAGCTATCCCAACCTGCCGGCGGAGTTTTCCAATATTCCCTTCGAGCCGGGCACCGTGGGCGCAGCCCGCACCGCAAACCCGGACAGCGCCAACAGCCAGTTCTTCATCACCTTCGATGAAGCCTATCACCTGAACGGCCAATATACGGTGTGGGGCCGCGTGGTCGAGGGCATGGAACATATCAACACCATCAAGAAGGGCGACCCCGGCTCAGGCGCGGTACGCGATCCCGATGTGATCATCAAGATGCACCTGGCCGAGGATGTATCCTGAATTTGGCGGGCGCAAAAGCGGCCGGACAAGACGCAGGTGACGGATCGGCCTGACATGAAGATGATTGTGGGCGCGCACCAGCACGACCGGCTTGGCGCGTATGATTTCCATCTACCCGAGGATCTGATTGCGCTGCGCCCTGCCGCCCGTCGCGAGGACGCGCGAATGCTTCATGTCATGCCGGCTCAGGGGCTGGCCGACAGGCATGTGCGTGATCTGCCCATGCTGCTGCGCGCCGGAGACATGCTGGTGCTCAATGACACCCGCGTCATCCCGGCTCAGCTTTTCGCCACGCGCAGTGGCGGACAACGGCCCGAGCGCGCTGTGAGCCTGAC
Source organism: Dichotomicrobium sp. (assembly GCA_036734025.1). Classification (GTDB taxonomy): domain Bacteria; phylum Pseudomonadota; class Alphaproteobacteria; order Rhizobiales; family Rhodomicrobiaceae; genus DAIMZI01. The sequence continues at coordinate 8,454 of DAIMZI010000033.1, read as the reverse complement.
CCTGCATGCCCGCATCGGGCCTGCGACATGGCGCGCCTTCGCCAGACCCGGACGCAAGCTGCGCGCCGGCGATCATCTGCACATGCCGGTGCCTGGCGGCGAACTGGGCGCCCACATCGTGGAAAAGACCGACACCGACGTCATCATCGCGTTCGACCGTGCGGGAGGCGCGCTCGATGAGGCGATCGAGGCTGCCGGCGTCATGCCGCTGCCGCCCTATATCGCCCGCCGCCGTGCCGCCGATGAGCGCGACCGCGCCGACTATCAGACCTGCTACGCCGAACGGCCGGGCGCGGTGGCTGCACCGACGGCGGGGCTGCATTTCACGCCCGATCTGCTGGCGCGGCTGGCACAAGCGGGCATCGGCGCGGCCTTCGTGACGCTGCATGTGGGGGCGGGCACGTTTGCACCGCTGCGTGAGGACGATATTTCGCGCAATGAGCTTCACAGCGAGTGGGGCGAGGTGAGCGAGGCGACCGCGCGCCGCCTGCAAGAAGCACGTGCTGCTGGCGGCCGGATCGTCTGCGTCGGCACCACGTCCTTGCGTATTCTCGAGGCGGCGGCGCAAGTCAGCGGAGAGCTCCGGCCATTTGCCGGCGAGACGAGGATCTTCATCCAGCCGGGACACCGGTTTCTCGCCTGCGACCTGCTGATGACCAATTTTCATCTGCCGCGTTCAAGCCTGTTCATGCTGGTTGCCGCGTTTTCCGGGCTTGATGTGATGCAGGCGGCCTACGCCCATGCGATCGCGGCGCGCTACCGGTTCTATTCCTACGGCGATGCCTGCCTGTTGCAGCCCGCGGCGCCGGCCGGGCCATGAACGCCACCGACGAGACGCCGGACAATGTCAATGTGCCGTCCTGCGCCGACCGCCTGACATTTCGCGTTCTGGCAACCGATGGCTATGCTCGGCGCGGACAGATCAGCACGCCACGCGGCATCATCCGCACGCCGGCCTTCATGCCCGTGGGCACGGCGGGCACTGTGAAGGCGATGTTCACCGATACGGTACGCAGCACCGGCGCCGACATCCTTCTCGGCAACACCTATCATCTGATGCTGCGTCCGGGCGCGGAGCGTGTCGCGGCGCTGGGCGGGCTGCACAGGTTCATGAACTGGGCGCGCCCGATCCTCACCGACAGCGGCGGATTTCAGGTGATGTCGCTGTCCTCGCTGCGCCGTCTCAGTGAAGACGGCGTGGTCTTTCGCTCGCATATAGATGGCAGCGAACATCATCTGACGCCGGAGCGTGCGGTGGAAATACAGTGTCTGCTTGGCGCCGATATACAGATGCAGCTCGATGAATGTATCGGCTATCCGGCTGATCATGACCGGGCGCGCGCTGCAATAGAGCTGTCGCTGCGCTGGGCCGTGCGCGCGAAATCGGCCTTCGAGCGCCAGCATGCGCCCGGCATGGCCCTGTTCGGGATCGTTCAGGGGGGCGTTTTTGCCGATCTGCGGCAGATATCGGCCGAGACGCTTGCGGGTCTGGATCTGCCCGGCTATGCGCTGGGTGGGCTTGCCGTCGGCGAGGGCCATGCGGCCATGCTCGAAGTGCTCGAAGCGACGATGCCGCACATGCCGCAGGCCAAGCCGCGCTATCTGATGGGGGTAGGCACACCGCGCGATATAATCGAGGCTGTGGCGCGGGGCATCGACATGTTCGACTGCGTCATGCCCACGCGCTCGGGCCGGCATGGCCAGGCTTTCACATTGTCGGGCAAGCTCAATCTGCGCAACGCGGTCCATGCCGCCGATCCGCGCCCGCTTGATGAAGAAAGCTCATGTCCGGCTGCGCGGGACTACTCGCGCGCTTACCTGCATCATCTTTTCAAGGCTGGCGAATATCTTGGCCCGATGCTTGTGAGCTGGGCAAATATTCATTTTTATCAGGATCTCATGGAGCAGATCAGGAACGCCATTTCGGAGCGAACGCTTGATACGCTGATAGCGCAGATACGTTCTGCTTATCCGCTTGGCGGCGATGACGATGATGACAGCACGGCGGCGCACGCCTGAGCCGTTCAATACGGTGATGATGGACGTTGTCTTGTGCACATGATCTTGCTGACATGGGCTTTTTCGCGCAGTGTAGCGTTTATTGTAATCATGCCACGGTGATGTTATGGGGCACGGGTGCGTGGGTTGCGATCATGAGTGGGGGGCGGGATTGCGTTTCATATTGGCGTTTTGCCTGATGTTCGTGCTGGCGCTGCCGGCGCTGGCTGACAGCACAGTGTGTGAAGCTCCGCCAGCCTTGCAGGACGCGGCCGCGGGCGATGCATTTCTCGATGCTGCTGCGCGCGATGTCGGGCGAATGCGCAGCCCGGACCTGATTGCCGTTGCGCCGCGGCGTGTGGCCGAGCTGGCTCAGCGTCACGGCATCAGCGAGGATCGCGCGGCCAAAGCCTACGCCCATGGGGTCTGCATCAAGCTCGCAGCCGATGGCGCCGAGCGTTCGGAACTGTCGCGCACGATGCGCCAACTGGCGAGCGCGTTGCGGCCCATGGTTGATGCCTCATCTGCCTCGTTGAAGGATGCAGCTCCGGGGCCGCGGGAAAAGGCCGCCGCTTTGCGCGCTTCAGAAGCTGAGGCCGCGCGCATTGCCGCCGAGGAAGAGGCCCGCCGCCGCGCTGAAGCGGAAGCCGCGCGCCTGGCCGCCGAGGAAGAGGCCCGCCGCCGCGCTGAAGCTGAGGCCGCGCGCCTGGCCACCGAGGAAGACGCCCGCCGCCGCGCTGAAGCTGAGGCCGCGCGCCTCGCCGCCGAGGAAGACGCCCGCCGCCGCGCCGAAGAAGAAGCCGCGCGCATTGCCGCCGAGGAAGAGGCCCGCCGCCGCGCTGAAGCTGAGGCCGCGCGCCTGGCCGCCGAGGAAGAGGCCCACCGCCGCGCCGAAGAAGAAGCGACCGAAGCTGCCTCTTCACAACCCGATGACAGGTCCGCCGAAGTGGCCGCGCCCGATGCCGTGGACGATGCGCCCGCACCGGGCGGTGCCAGAAGGCTGTTTTCAGTCCCGCAGTCCGACACAGGCGCAGGCACCAGCAATTTTGTCGGCTTTGGCCCTGCCGAAGCGCCTGATGCGCTTGCCCGTCGCGCGGCCCCAGATGCCGGTCCCGCCGCGGCGAGCGCGCAACCGCCCGAGGATTGCGTCATTCGCGGCGTTCATGGTGGGCAATGTCTCGATGTCGATGCCGCGCTGGAGCGTCTGAGCGAGCGGCCGGTCGAATACAACCACCCTGATCAGATGATCAAGGACCGTCCAACCGAAATCATGCTTGTCTTGCGTACCGATTTTGCCGGCGAGGATTTACCGCCCGAAATCTCGCAAGCCTTCGAGGGGTTGCAGGGTGAGGTGCGCCAGGAGCGCGCCAAGATCTCGAATTTCATGTCGGCACAGCTCAGAGGACGCGACTTCGATATCGATCCGGCCGGTTTGCAGGAGCGTTCCGTGACCTGGCGCGAGCCGGTGCGCTGGAGCTGGTATGTCACGCCGCGCGAGGCCGGAGAGGGCCAGAAGCTGCAACTCGAGCTTTATGCCCATATCGTCGACGCCTCGGGCCAGCGTCAGCCACCGGTGCTGATCAAGACGCTTGATGCCACCATCAATGTTGATGTGCGTACTATCGATTGGCTGCTCGCCCAGGTGCGCACGCTGGAGCCGGTCTATGGTCTGCTTGCCGCTCTCATCGGCCTCATCACCATCATTCTGACGCTCGTGCTGCGCCGGCGCCGCGAAGAGCCGAAGCCCGAAGCGCCTGGTGGCCCGAACCTGTCGCCGCCTGCATCGCAGCAGGGCCAGATCAGTGCGATGACGCCGGGCGAAGCCGCCGCAGCAGCAGCGCGAAGGCGCGCCGATGAGCAAAACGGATCGCCGGAAGACGGATCTCCCAAGGGGTGATGGCGTCCAAGGTGTGACGAGCGCGCGTGGCTCGGCTGCCGGCCCGCTCAGCCGGCTCGTTCGGCCGCAAGCGCATGATCCACAAAGGCAGGCACCACCTGCGACGCGGGGCCTTGTACGGCCTCGTCGAACATGTCCGCATTGGCGGATGGCTCCAGGTTGAGCTCGACGGTGAATGCGCCGGCCAGCGCCGCAAGCTGGACGAAACCGGCCGCGGGATAGACCGTCGCACTCGTGCCGATGGACACGAACAAGTCACACGCCGCCAGTTCGATTTCGATCCGCTCCATGTGATACGGCATCTCGCCGAACCAGACGACATCCGGGCGCATCGCGCCAGGCGTCGCGCATGCCGGGCAGACGCTTTGCAGCGTTATGTCGTCATATCCGCATTCCGAGCGCTCGCCGCACCGCGCGCACAAGGCCCGGGCAATCTCGCCGTGCATGTGGATCAGATTGCGCGAGCCGGCAGCCTCGTGCAGCGGGTCTATATTCTGCGTGATGATGAGCACCTTGCCGGGATGTTCGGCCTCCAGCCGGGCAAGCGCAAGGTGAGCCGCATTTGGCTTCAGCCCGACATTGGCGCGCCGGCGCTGGTTGTAGAAGTCAAGGACAAAGGCCGGATCGGCGGCGTAGGCTTCGGGCGTAGCGACCTTGTAAAGATCATATTTTTCCCAGACGCCGCCTTTGTCGCGAAATGTCGGCACGCCGGATTCAGCCGACAGGCCGGCGCCGGTAAGGACGACGATATGATGTGCTGAAGGCACCTTCATTGGCATGCGCAAGAGGCTTCTTCCATCGACAGGCTCGTGGGGATTGTTGTCCGTGGCTGTTGCCTTGCACCGATAGCGCGGCGGGCTGCGGGCTGGTCTGGACGCGAATTCGCAAGTATGGAGGCCACGCCCGGATTCGAACCGGGGTACACGGCTTTGCAGGCCGCTGCGTAACCACTCCGCCACGTGGCCATACTCCTGATTTTGCTATATCATGGCGCTGTGACAAAAGCCAATGCCATAGCGACGGCAACCCTGCACCTTGAGACAGAAGCGAGACAGCCGCACCGATCTCATCCCGAGGCCACGAAGCCTGTTCGTGCGGGACGGAATTCGTTTTGGCCCCGAGGCCGGTTCCGCTAGATAGTCCAAGCGGGGAGTTCGCCCCTGATGCTGGGAGGTTCAAGCCATGGACTTTGAGCGCGCGCGCCAGAATATGGTCGAATCGCAAATCCGCCCCGGCGGCGTGCGCGATCCGCGCCTGCTGCGCAGTCTGTCAAAAGTCCCTCGCGAGATTTTCGTTGCCGCGTCCCAGCGGGCTCTGGCCTATATCGACACGGATCTTTGCGTGAAGCCGGCCGTTGGCGCCGACGGTGTCGCGCGTTATCTGCTGGCACCGGCACTGCTTGCTCTCATGATAGAAGAGTTGTCGCCGCGCCCGGACGATCTGGCTCTCGATATCGGCTGCGCGACCGGCTATTCGACGGCGGTTCTGGCCGCGATGGTTGAATCCGTCGTGTCGCTGGAATGTGATGAGGAACTGGCGGCCATGGCTTCTGAAAATCTGAACGCGGCGGGCGTGGACAATGCCGCTGTCGTGACAGGCGCACTTGAAGCGGGCTGCCCCAGCGAAGCGCCGTTTGACGTGATTCTGCTCAATGGCGCCGCTGACAGTGTGCCGGCGGTGCTGTTCGATCAGCTTGCAGAAGGGGGGCGCCTGGCGGTTGTCCTGCGCCGTCCTGGTTCGTTGCAGGCGATAGGCGCAAGCCAGCTCCATGTCTACCGCAAGACCCAGGGGACGGTGAGCGGCCAGCCCGAATTCACCGCCGGCGCGCCCGTGCTGCCTGGCTTTGCGGCGAAAAAAGGCTTCGTATTCTGATCAAATAGCATGGCGCGGCGGGCGCGTAGACGTCGCGGCAAAAATGTCACGAGCGGCCAAAAACATGGGTCCGGCAGCGTCATGACCGTGCGGGCATCTTTGCGCCGCTGCATTCTGACGTTAGCTTCACGACATGACAGGATTTCAATGCCAGGTTGCATCTGTTTGGTGGTACGGGTACTGCGTAAACCATTCCTTGATATATGCCGGCGCTTCGCAAGCTGAGACAGCAAAAGGTGCGCTTGATGAATAGATCAATGGTTGCGGTGCTCGCCTTTGCCCTCATGATGGCTGTGACGCAAGTCGCAGTGTCGGCAAGGGCAGAGACCTTGTCGCGGGCTCTGGCCGCCGCCTACATTGCCAACCCTGAGATCAAGGCCGAGCGGGCGCGGCTGCGCGCGCTCGATGAAGAAGTGGCTCGCGCCAATTCCGGCTACCGGCCGGTAATTCAGGGCGAGGCTGTTCATTCATATGAAAAAGTGTCGCCATCCGGCCCCGGCCCCGGCGACGGTGTGAGCTACCCGCGCAGCTATTCGCTTGGCGTGACCCAACCGCTGTTCACCGGCTTTCAGGTGACCAATTCGGTCGAGGCCGCCAAGGCGCTTGTGGAGGCCGGACGCGAGGATCTGCGCCGGGTCGAGCAGCGGATTCTTCTGGATGCCGTGACAGCCTACATGGATGTGCTTCGCGATGAAGCGATCCTGCGGCTGCAGCAGAACAATCTGCGAGTGCTGAGCGAGCAGCTCGAGGCCACGCGGAACCGGCGCGAGGTCGGCGAGGTCACGCGCACCGACGTCGCCCAGGCCGAGGCGCGGCGTGCTGGCGCCCAGTCGCAGATCAATCTGGCGCAGGCCAATCTTCAGACGAGCCGCGCCGCGTTCGAACGTATCATCGGCTATCCCCCGGCCTCGCTGGAGACACCCCGGCCCATCGACCGTCTGATCCCGGCGTCCCTGGATCATGCGCTGCAGGGCGGCGAGATGCGCAGCCCGCAGATTCTTGCCGGGCTCTTCCGCGAAAGATCATCGCAATTCGACATCAAGCGGATCAAGGGCGAATTGCTTCCACAAGTCAGCGTCGATGCGTCCTACTCCAAAAGCTTCGATACCGGCGGTTTCACCGATCAATCGGAATCGACGGTTGTCACCGGCCGCGTGCAGGTGCCGCTATACCAGGCAGGCGAAGTTTCCGCGCGCATCCGTCAGGCCCAGGACATCAATCTGCAACGCCGTCAGGAGGTCGATCTGGCTCGCCAGCAGGTGCGCGCCGAGGTGATTTCGGCGTGGGGTGTTCTGGTCTCTACTCGTGCCGCCATCATCTCGGATCAGGCACAGGTGGAAGCCAACCGAATCGCTCTTGAGGGCGTGCGCGAGGAAGAGCGTGTCGGCCAGCGCACCGTGCTCGATGTGCTCGACGCCGAGCAGGAGCTTCTCAATTCGCAAGTGTCGCTGGTCACGACCAGGCGCGATCTCGTCGTGGCGTCTTATGGTGTGGTCGCGGCGATCGGCCAGCTTTCGCCCGATGAACTGCAATTGCCGACCGAGCTTTATGATCCCGACACACATTACCGCGCCGTCAAGGGCCTGCCGTTCGGTTTTGACTGGTCGACAAGCGTGCTGCCCTTCGAAGAGCCTGTCACCATTGGTGGCGAAGCCGAGCTGGAGCCGGGCGGTGATATTGATACGCCGTTCTCCACCAGTATCGACCTCGACATTGCCGATGAGGCTGCCGCCTCTTATGCCGAGCCTGAGCCTGAGCCGGAGTTCAACCACTTCAAGCAGTGAGCGGCAGCCGCTGCACGAGGCAAACGCCTCTTACGGGTGATATGCCGCTCGCTCGGCTGGCTGTAGGCAGCGGACAGTGCATCGGCGCTTGGGTGCAGCGAAAATCCGGCGCAAGGGTCATCAATACCTTGTCGCGTCAAGGCGAAGTGGGATATCCATAAGTCAGGATCCGGCAAGATCCGAAGATATGAGCCGTCGGATTGCGCTGGCGGCGAGATGTGGCTTTCCGAGGGCCGTGATGAGCGTCGAAAAAAAGCGATCACAAGCAAACATTGACGACATCCTGTCCTCGATCCGCGAGATCATCGCCGATGGCGATCCCGGAGTGCTGGCGCGAAAGCGATCCGCGATGCAGCCCGAGATGGAGCAGGCCCGCCGAACCAACGGCGCGATGCCCGGGGCATCAGCCAACGTCGCAGACACCTCACAGGCCACCGACGCCGAAGATGAGGATGATGCCATCCTGGATCTGTCGGAAGATTTCATCGTCGCTCCGGCTGACAGCGAAAAATGGGACGGCGGCTATCAGATGCCGATCCCCGGCGACGGCCCTGCTGAACTGGTTGATACCGTGTTCCGCTCAGCAGGTGCTGATGCCGAGGATGCAGGCGAGGGCGATCATGACGTGCCGGGCTTTCGCGAAGGCGAGCCGGCCGATCCGTGGTCTGTCGAACCCGATGACGAGCCGCCCGCCGCCGGCTTTGATGCAACAGAAACCTACAAGCTTGCGCGCGCCGCCGAAAGATCCGGGAAACCGTCATTCTGGTCGCACCGCGCCGGAGATCCGCACAGACCGGATGACATCCACGGTTCGGCATCTCATGATGAACCGGCCGATGAGCAGCCCGATGAACATCCCTTGCAGACCGACATGACCGCCCGGGATCAAACGACCTTCCGGGA
>DAIMZI010000032.1:0-13421 GCA_036734025.1 Dichotomicrobium sp. | reverse complement strand
CCGACGACGAGGGCTTCCTCAACGCGGCCCTGCACGCGCAGGATGTCGGTGATGTCCACGTCGCGGTGGTCGTCGCGAACGTCCCCGGCGCGGAGGCGTTGCAGCGGGCCCGACGAGCAGGCGTGCCGGCCGTCCTGCTCGATCACACCCTCTTTCGACCGCGGGCGACGTTCGACGCCGAGCTCGCCCGCCTGTGACAGAATTCCCGGGACCAGGCTGGTGGCGTCTGCGGACAGGCGCTCGACAAGGAGGAGCCTGTCCTGAAGTTCGCGCAGGTTCGAGGTAACCGCGCCGGCCACCTGTGTGCCGGCTCGCGGCCCGAGCGTTTCGCGGACTTGTTTAAGATTTTCGCCGAGCTTTGTCAGATCCCCGCTCAGATCATTAAGCACGCCGACGGTTGCGCTGAGTTGTGCGCCGGCCTGACGGAGCATCGGCTGGGAGACCGTTGCGCGCAATACGTCCTGCAATTGCGCAATGACAGGCTCGCTCAGCGTTTGTTGCGCGCCGAGCAGATGCCTGGCCAGCCTGGCGACGGTCTGGCGCGTCTGCGAAAGGACCGCGAAGACCGGATCGAGAACGATGTTGGTGACGATCTCGACGGAGCCGAGTGTCTGGCCGAGTACGCTGACAAGCTGTTCGACGGCCTGTGTCGTCGGTGCGGTTCCCGATAGAACCACCCGGTTGGCGCCGATTGGCACGTCGATGTCGATCGGGAATCCCGACAGCGTATTCTGGCGGCTCACCACATCACGGACGATCTGCTCCACCTCGGCGGCTTCGGCGCGTTGCCATGCGTAATTTCCCACACTCCCCAGACCAAGCAGGATAGCCAGCGCGGCAACGCCAACGGCGAAGACCGGTCCACGCTCGCGCGCGCCATACTCGCCCGGTCTGGGGGCCAGCTCGTCGTTGAGCATTCGCGCCAGTTCCGGCAGCAGATCGGCCGGCTGGCCGCGCCCGGCTGGCTGGTTCTGAAGCGCGGCTGTGTTGGCCTGCATGAATGACAGCAGGGCCCGGTCCAGACGTTTCTCTATCTCCCGGCCGCCTTTTCCCAGGCACCGTACAGCGAAGATGAAGCCGGGCGTGGTCCTGAGGAAGACGCGCGAGCTGCCCAGATCGAGTTCGCGCAAGCCGCCTTGATCCGCGCTCATGGCCTGGTCGGCGAATTCGGTGATGGCGCTGAGCATGGCCGAGAAAAGATTTCCTCTGTCCGCGCCAAGCGGGCGATCGGGTTCGGCGTGCCACTGCTCGATCAGTTCCCCCGTGCCGCGCCTGATGAGCAGCAGATCCGTGGCGCGCAGCCCTTGGGCCTCACGCAGCGCCAGTTCCCTGTAGGGAATGCCTTGAACCCAACTCTTGAGCCGGAGACGGGCAAAGCGTCCGGTGAGAATGCCCTCCAGCCGCCGGTCGGCCTGGTAGATGAGTTCTCGCGAGGCATGCGCGGCATAGGCAGAGATCAGCCGTCCGACCATCGGATAGAGGCTTTCGATGATGTCCTGGCGCGAATTGCGGATCTCCTGGCGTATGCAGTTCACCACGAGCGGCGTCAGACTTGCGGCGACTGCCTTGTGGTCCGCCTGGGTGATGGCGCCGGCGATGATCTCGGCCACGCTTTTTTCAAGACGCTCGGTCGTGCCGATGCGCCTGTGATGCTGCTTGAGCGTATCGGTAACGACGGCGAGGACGCGCAACTCCCGTTCAGGGAGACCGGTCGTGCCATGGGCGGATTTGCTGTCATCCGTCTTTGTCATTCAACCCCCTGCATGCGATATTTATGTTATAAATCAATAATTTAGGGATTTTTGTAATGAAAATTACTTGCGCTACGGCGTCCTGAGGCCGAGTCATGACGCCCCACAACCTCCATACCAGAAGTTGCGCCATAGCAATCATGCAATATCGCGCAAAAGCACGCAAGACGCAATCAGGCGGATCGGTTGATTACTCTATACGTGTTTTTACTGAATCTAGTTCAGCGCGCATGTGATCGGCGGCTTGTTCATGACCCTCGTCATGTCCGGGTTGCCGCCAGCACTGAGTAGTTACCGCTAAGTATCATCCACAATTCCAGGTTTTTTGTTAATCATGTATTAATAAATGCATAAATGATTTCCGCCAGACAGATTGGGAGAAAAGTCATGGCACGTTCAGAACTGAGACCTTTGGAGACTCTGGAAGATCAAGTGTTTCATAACTCGCAGAGTGCAGTAGCGTTGAGCAGATTCATGATTTGGGCCTTGGAAGAAGCCGAGATGAACCTTGGTGATGAATTCGTGAAAGCTGCCATATCTACCATTATTCATCATATGGAACAAAATTACGGAACCCAAAAGGATCACGCGCACTGAGGCTTGCGCGCGAATGACGGGTAATTGGCGGGGGCTTGTGCCTGTCAGCCGTGCTCCCGGACTGGTCTGCCTTGCAGCACGACACTTTCGCCGTTGTCCCCCCTCGTTCCCTCGCGTCTGTCGCCTGGGAGGAAGGCGTGCCCGCAGGCTGTACCGGTTCGGGAGCGCGGCATATCCGTGTGCCGCCGTCTGCGGCGCGGGCTGTATTGCGGGCGGATGTGGATCACCCGTCCCAGAGGTCGGAGCCGCCCGCTGATCTCGACGCCGTGTCCTGCCGATATCAAGATGGCGTCATATGCCAGCCAAACACAAATCGATCGACTGACGCGCGCAAAGCCCCATTGTTTTCGCCAAAGACAGTCATGCCTTGTGGATTATCCGCTCGGCATGCCCCCACAGGCGACTATCTCGAAAAGGAGCTGTCGATGTTCTTGCGCTCCTTCTGGGCGTTCGTGCGCTTACATTTGTAATAAGGCTCAGCGCAGCGCCTCGCGGCTTGGCGTGCGGCGGCCCGGTGCTGGCGGCTCCGGGGCCTGATCATCATCGGCCATCAGCAGCTCCGGCCGGTACTCGAAATGCAGCGTATCGTAATGATACCACTTGCCGCCCCAGATGAAGCCGTGGCGCTCGAAAATCTCGACGATCTCCCACGGAATGCGGTTGCGGTAGACGATCTCGTCGCCTGGCTTGGCCCCGCTCCAGCGCCAGTAGTCGCCATATTTGGCATTGATGTCGATCGCTGCGCCAAAGGCGTGAACGCTGAAGCGCGAGGTGCCGGCGATCGAGCGGCAGTGATAGGTGCCCGCACTCGGCCGCAGATAGCGCACCATGGCGCGCGGCAGCCTGTCCAGTTCGGCTGAGACGCGGCGCAGCGCATTGGCGACGCCGTTGATCGAGGTCACGCGCAAGGTCTCGCCCCATTGGGTCGGCAGCCACACGACCTCTTCCAGCGCTGCCGTGACAGCGCCCGGGTCGGCCTTGCAGTTGCCGTACATCTTGGTGAACATCGGCTCATGGCGAATGCGGCCCGGGTCTTCGTTGCGCCCGGGCGGAGTATCGGTGCGACCTCGCGGATAGCGGATGGCGAACTGGTCCTTGAGGCTGGGCGCGGCGAGCATGTCGACAAAACTGCGCTCGCGGCCGTCATCAAACGGCATGCGCGTGCCGTCGTGCCAGATCAGATCGTTACCGTCATAGCCCTTGATGAAATCGGGATAGGCGGCCGCAAGGCGCAGCATCAGTCTCTGATCGGCGCTCGGCTGTGGGCTCGCCGGCTCGTCAGGCTCTGGCGTGTTGCCGGCAGCTGCGGGCGCGGCCGGAGCGATCGGTGTGTCCGGCTGCCCGGGCTGCGGGGCCGCTTCCGGCTCGCGTGTGGCCGCTGGCGGGCTTGCGCGCTCAGCACCTGGCGCTTCTGCCGGCAGCGCCGGTTGAGAAGAGATCTCGGGCTTGAGCGCACGCGGGGGTGAGATGACAGGCGCGGGAGCTTGCTGGCCCGCAGTATCGGCACTTGCCAGAGTGCTGGCCACCCCATCTGCGGAAGCCTGATCATGGTGGCGCAGATATTTGCCGTAGCTTAGCAGGATAAGGGATGCGAACAGCAGATGCGTCAGAGCCGCAGCGAGTTTTTGCATAACACAAGCTTGCCTTGTTTATTCTGATATAACGCTCTCGGAGCAGGGATGCCCCCGATCCAAAAAAGTATTTTGAGCCTGGTCTCTCGGGACACAAAGCAGGGCATTCTCAGATTGCCTAACATGAAAACCAAGATCGTAGGAATGATGACTATGAGAAAGTTTTTCCTCATTGCGCTGTTAGCGTTCGTGATGCCGGTTGGTGCGAGCGCTCAGCAGGTACCAGACCCCGACGTGGCGCGCGATGCCTTGAGTGAGCAGGGCAATGAGCCAGCCGATGCTGAGGGTTCGCCCCAGAGCGAGGCGCCAGCAGGCGAATCGCTGGCCGAGCCTGATGCATCATCGCCTGGAGCCGCTGCCGATGGGCCGGTGATCAACGATTCCCCGACCTCCCCGGACATCGGCCAGTCGCAAGATCAGTTGCAGGAGCAGCCGGAAGAGCCTGCCCAGACGGGCATCTTCGCTGAAAGTTCCCAGCGCCGCCTGAGCGCCGATGATCTGGCCACACTCAATTGCGATGATCTGTGGGTGGCGCGCAACGAGATCTTTCATCGCAACGGCTATTGTTTCCGCTCGCAGCGTGGGCAGGACTATTTCGACAATACCGGCTGTACGTCGCAGTCCCAGGATATCCTCTCTGAACTCGAATGGGACAATGTCCGATTGATCCAGGACGCCGAACGTACCAATCGCTGTGGCTGATGCCCGAGGATCCGTCGCCGCGCCGGCCCAAGCTTGCATTGGCGCGGCGGCATCGGCTGCATCCCTTCCACAGGCATGAGAGCAGTGCGCCCTCGCAATAGCTGAAGCGGGAGCGGGAAGAGCAACGAAAATCAGGTTTTCCTGCCCCGGCCTTTACCCTTTTTGACAAGCTGATAGACTACGCAGTTAATCGTTTGTACACATGACAGGCGAGAATTGTGCGCAGCCTGGCGTTGTGCCGAGGCGATGAAGGCAATGAGTGCGTGCACCGATGGACGGTTTGGCACGAACATTGCGGCGCATGTGAGCGAGACGCCGTGCATGCCGCTAAAGCTTGCAGGACGCAGGCACGGACGTGCGCGCGCTCGATGAAAAAGGCGGTTTGTCAGTGAGCGGCGGGCTGGGTGAGGAAAACTTGGGCGACGGTCGGGACGCTGAAGAGCCCGCAAAGCCCGCGTTGCCGCAACCTGTGCCGCAGAACACCGTCCGGCTGAATGGTCACAACACGAAAGTGCGCAGCAATGGCGCAGGCGATGCAAGATCCGGCGCAAGCCGGCGCGACAGCGTATCGCTGAATGAGCGCGTCTATGCTGCGCTTGATCTGGGCACCAACAATTGCCGGCTGCTCGTTGCGCGCCCCTCGCGGCGCGGCTTTGTTGTCATCGACGCATTCTCGCGTGTCATCCGCCTCGGTGAAGGGCTCGGACATACGGGCGCCTTGTCGCAAGGCGCGATGAACCGCACCATCGAGGCGCTCAAGGTATGTGCCGACAAGATGATCCGCCGCGGTGTGCACCGGGCGCGGCTGATCGCCACTCAGGCTTGTCGCATTGCCTCGAACGGCGAGGAATTCGTCAGCCGCGTGCACGATGAGACCGGCCTCAGCCTGGAGATCATCGACCGCGAGACCGAGGCCAGGCTGGCAGTCTCGGGCTGCGCCTCGCTGATCGACTGGGCGAGCGATCAGGCGATGGTGTTCGATATCGGCGGCGGCTCGTCCGAACTCATTCTTCTCGATTTGCGCTGCATGAAGGACCGCGCGCCGCGTCTTCTGCGCGACAGGTTGATGGTGCAGGACTGTGTCACCGCATGGACCTCGCTGCCCGTCGGGGTCGTGACGCTTGCAGAGCGCTTCGGCGACCGGCCGATGGACGAGGCGACCTTCGAGTTGATGGTCGATGATGTGCTTGGCGCCTTGCGCAAGTTCGATGCCGAGCATGCCGTGTCGGACCAGATCGCCGGCAGCAAGACCCATCTGCTGGGAACCTCGGGCACGGCGACGACCATCGCGGGCATTCATCTGGGGCTCGATTATTATGACCGCCGGCGAGTGGATGGCTGCTGGCTGAGCGCGGATGAAGTGCGCGCAGTATCGGACCGGTTGACGGCCATGAACCATGAAGAGCGCGTGCGCCAAGCCTGCATTGGTGCTGAGCGGGCCGATCTGATCATAGCCGGGGCCGCCATCCTCGAGGCGCTGCTGCGCGCGTGGACCTGCACCCGGCTGCGCGTCGCCGATCGTGGTCTGCGCGAGGGCATTCTGGCGACGCTCATGGCTGAAGACGGCGTGCACGAAGCGCAGCGCAAACGCTCGCGACGGCGCAACGGTCGCCGCTGAGCAGCGGGGGCAGCCCATGGCATCACGACCACGACCACCCGGCCGCGGCCCGGCTTCGCCCAGCGGACGACGCGATCTGAGCGTGCGCGTGAAGACGGCCAAGGGGCGCAAACTGTCATCGACCAGATGGCTCCAGCGCCAGCTCAATGACCCGTTCGTCGCCGCCGCAAGGCGCGAAGGCTATCGCTCGCGCGCCGCGTTCAAGCTGAGCGAGATCAACGACAAGTTCAAGATATTGAAGGCCGGCGACATCGTGCTCGATCTGGGCGCGGCGCCGGGCGGATGGTCGCAGGTGGCGGCCAGGCAGGTGGGGCCTTCGGGACGGGTGGTCGCGCTCGATCTGAAGCCGGTGGAAGACCTGCCCGGCGTCGAATTTCTGCTGTGTGACTTTCTTGAGCCGGATGCTCCGCAGCGTATCATGGCCGCACTCGGCGGCGCGCAAGTTCAGGTGGTGCTGTCCGACATGGCGCCGGCGACATCTGGCCATCGCGGCAGCGATCATCTGCGGATCGTGGCGCTGGCCGAAGCCGCGCTAGATCTGGCGCGTCAGGTGCTGGCGCCCGGCGGCGTGTTCCTCGCCAAGGTGTTCCAGGGCGGTTCCCAGGGCGATATGCTTAACCTCATGAAGCAGGATTTTGCCCGGGTGCGCCATGTCAAGCCCGAGGCGAGCCGGCCTGAGTCGGCTGAGCTTTATGTCCTCGCCACGGGTTTTCGTGGCAATAACGCGCGGTGATGCAGTTTTGCGTGCGACTGGCGCTGCTAACTGCTTTGCACACGTGATTTAAGATGCTAAGACCTTCGCTCATGGGGCGTAGTTGTTGGGGGCGTTGATACTGGTCAATGGGCAGATCGCATGAGCAAGAGGTTGCCAGTGGCACTTAACCCGGCATCACACTTCGCTGGATGTGCCAAAAACAAGAGCGTGGAGTATTGTGAGCCATGAGCGAGTCTGTAATCGGCGAAGACCTGACGATCATTGGTAATGTCACATCCAAGGGCAATCTCAAGCTCGATGGCAAGCTGAAGGGCGACATGCATTGCGCCTCGCTTGTCGTCAGCGAAAAAGGCCGGATTGACGGCGGCATCGTCGCCAATAACGAGGTCGTCGTGTTCGGCAATGTCACCGGCTCCATCCGCGGGCGCCGGGTGATGCTCCACTCGACGGCGCGCGTTGAAGGCGACATCTTCCATCAGGGTATCGGCATCGAAATGGGCACCCGTTATGACGGCACCCTCAAATGGACCGAGGATGCCTCGGCATTCGCGTTCAAGACCGATGCCAAGCCGGGCGCGGGCGCACCGGCACAAGGCAGCTCCGCAAGTGCGCAGCAGCCTGATCAGAAGGAGAGCAGCGGCCGCATTCTGCGTCGCTGACGGCTCCGATAGCTGATCTGTTGAGGGACATGCGAATCTGGTAGCGGGCAGGGCACGTGCCCCGTCCGGCAAAGTCACATATACTTGCGCAGCGTTTTCAGGAAGTCGGCTGCGCAGACGAGGCACGAAAGACATTGATGGCCATTACTGACATGGATCTGGCGCTGACCTTTGACGACGTGTTGCTGAAGCCCCGCCTGTCCGATGTCATGCCCGCCCAGGTCGACATCATCAGCAATGTCACGCCGTCCATCAGTCTCAACGTGCCGATCATGTCCTCGGCAATGGACACTGTCACCGAAGCCAAGCTGGCGATTGCCATGGCGGCTTATGGCGGCATCGGCGTCATCCACCGCAACCTGGCGCCCGATGTCCAGGCCGATCACGTCCGCCAGGTCAAGAAATACGAGGCCGGCATGGTCGTCAATCCGGTGACCATCGGACCCGACGCGCCCTTGTCCGAAGCCCTCGATATCATGCGCCGTCACGCTATCTCCGGCATTCCGGTCGTGGCGCCGTCTACGAACGGGCGCGGCGAAGGCCGCCTGGTCGGCATCCTGACGAACCGCGACGTGCGTTTTGCTCGCGAGATGGACAAGCCGGTCTCGGCCTTCATGACCAGGGACAATCTGATCACGGTCAACGACGGCGTCAGACGTGAGGAAGCCAAGGCGCTGCTGCACGAGCATCGGATCGAAAAGCTGCTTGTCGTCGATGACGCCTATCACTGCGTCGGGTTGATCACCGTCAAGGATATCGAGAAAGCCAGCCAGCATCCCAATGCCTGCAAGGATGATCACGGCCGGCTGCGTGTTGCCGCCGCCACTACGGTGGGCGAGCCCGGCTTCGACCGCAGCCAGCAATTGATCGACGCGGGCGTGGACATGCTGGTCGTCGATACCGCGCACGGACACTCGACGCGCGTGCTCGAGGCCGTGTCACGGATCAAGCGGCTGTCGAATGCGGTGCAGGTGGTTGCCGGCAACATCGCCACGGCTGATGGTGCGCGCGCGCTGATCGATGCGGGCGCGGATGCGATCAAGGTGGGCATCGGGCCGGGGTCGATCTGCACCACGCGCATCGTTGCCGGGGTCGGCGTGCCGCAATTCACCGCGATCGTCGATGCGGTCGAGGTGGCGCAGAAGACCGGCATTCCGGTCATCGCCGATGGCGGGATCCGCTATTCCGGGGACATGGCCAAGGCGATTGCGGCGGGCGCAAGCTGCGTCATGATCGGCTCGCTGCTTGCAGGCACCGATGAAAGCCCGGGCGAGGTTTATCTCTATCAGGGCCGCTCGTACAAGGCCTATCGCGGTATGGGTTCGGTAGGAGCCATGGCGCGCGGTTCGGCCGATCGCTATTTTCAACAAGAAGTCGGCGATAACCTGAAATATGTGCCCGAGGGTATCGAAGGGCAGGTGCCCTACAAAGGTCCTGTATCCAGCATATTGCACCAGCTCGTCGGCGGCTTGCGCGCAGCCATGGGCTACACCGGCTCGGGCAGCATCGCCGAATTTCAGAAGAATGCGGAATTCGTGCGCATCAGCGGCGCGGGCGCGCGCGAAAGTCATGCCCACGACGTGGCGATAACGCGCGAAAGCCCCAATTATCCGAGCCTTCGTGAATGATGGCGCCATGCGCGCCTGCGCACCGACCCTGATCCCGCCCCCACACCAACCAGCTCCGGCCATCGGACCTGAGCAAGCTTGTCAGTTGAACTCCCATGTCGCAAACAGCCATTCTGCTTCCGGTCTTCATCCATGTTGCGCTCGTCCTGGCGCTTCTGGTCGCGACCGGCCTGGCACGCGCCCGAATTCTCCGCGAGCGCCAGTTGCGCCTGGCCGACATCGCCCTTGGCGAGCGCGTCTGGCCGGCCAAGGCGCAGCAATTTGCCAATGCCTATCAGAACCAGTTCGAACTGCCGGTCCTGTTCCACGTCGTTGTCGTCATTGCGCTCGTCATCGACGCAGCGAGCCTGGCGATGGTGGTGCTCGCCTGGCTGTTTGTCCTGACGCGCCTGGTGCATGCGCTCATTCACGTCACCAGCAACAATGTGATGCAAAGGTTCAGGGCCTTTCTCGCCGGCACCATCATCCTCGGTATCATGTGGGTGTTGTTGCTCGTGCAAGTGATCCTGGCCTGACAAGGCTCCACGCGAAAAAGGAGATCTTATGCAGCCGGGTGCGCGCCTAGCGGCGGCGATCGAAGTACTTTGCGACATCAGCGAGCGTCACCGTCCGGCTGCGATCGCTCTTGCCGACTGGGGCCGTGCCCACCGGTTCGCCGGCTCGGGCGACCGCGCGGCCATCGGCAACATTGTCTATGACGCCTTGCGCAGGCGCGCCTCTCTTGCCGCTTTGATGAATGCCGATACGCCGCGCGCCCTCACTCTCGGGGTCATTGCGCATCTGTGGGGCGAACCCCCTGATACGCTGGCGTCCTGGTGCGATGGCAGCGCCCACGCGCCGCCGCCATTGAGCGCAGACGAGATTGCGGGGCTGTCAGCGTCGCTGGCGCCCGATGTGCCGGCCTTCATCGCGGGCGATTATCCCGAGTGGCTCGATGACGAGTTCACGCAGGCCTTCGGCGCGCGCGCCGCTGAACAGGGTGCGGGTCTGGCGACGCGCGCACCTGTGGATATGCGCGCCAATGCTATAAAGGCAGGTCGCGAAAAGCTGGCCAAGGCGCTTGCCCGCCATGGTCCCCAGCCGACGCCATATTCCCCGCTCGGGCTGCGCATGCCGGCGCCCTCCGGTCCGGGGCGGTCTCCCAATCTTGTTGCCGAGCCGGCGTACGCGCGCGGCTGGTTCGAAGTGCAGGACGAAGCCTCGCAGATTGCCGGTCTTCTTGCCGGCGCGAAACCGGGCATGCAGGTCGCGGATATCTGTGCCGGGGCAGGGGGCAAGACATTGCTGCTTGCCGACCAGATGCAGAACAAGGGCCAGCTCTATGCCTATGACAGCGACGCGCAGCGTCTGCGGCCGATCTTTGATCGGCTGAAGCGTGCGGGTGCGCGCAATGTCCAGGTGCTTCCGCCCGGCGATGAAAATGCGCTTGGCGGGCTTGCCGGGCGAATGGATGTGGTGTTCGTCGATGCGCCTTGTTCAGGCTCGGGCGCGTGGCGGCGCCGGCCCGACACCAAATGGCGCCTTACGCCGGAGTTGCTGCAAACGCGCATGCAGACCCAGTCCGAAGTGCTGCGCAAGGGCGCGCGGCTGGTGCGCCCGGGCGGGCGACTGGTCTATGCGACCTGCTCGGTGCTGCCCCGGGAAAATGGCAAACCGGTTGCCGATTTCCTCGCCGAAACCCCCGAATTTACCCTTGTGCCCTATCGCCAGGTCTGGAGCGCGGTGCTGGAGCATGAACCGCCGGCTTCAGCAGACGGCCGGGATGACATGCTGCTGCTCAGCCCCGCGGACCATTCGACAGACGGGTTCTTCGTCGCTGTCATGGTCTGTGCCGGTAGCTAGATCAGGGCTTTGCGCATGGCCCAGGAGCGCGCAAGCGGCGCGGGCCTGCGGTTACGATTTTCCTCGCGCACTGCGTTCTGGGTCTGGACTGATGCAGTTTCGCACTATTGTCGGGCCGGGGTTCTGATAGATTGCCGAGCCTCATGGTCACGGCCTCATGCCGTGGCCCCCGCGTGTCTTGTCGTCCGTGCGGGACTATAAAGCGCTCGTGCCGGCGTCAACGCACAACAAAGGTGCCCCCGCGCACCAGGATTTGCGAGTGGAACAATGGGCGTTATCAGGACGATTATAGGTATACTTCTCATCGTTGTGTTGGTGGTTGTCGGTTACTGGATGTATGTTACCTACACGACCGAGAATGGCGACGACGAAATCTGGGCGACGATCAACCGGACCATGCCTGAGCCGCTGCGCGAATGGGCGTGTAACGAGATCAGCCAGCGCGCCGGCGACATCCCTGCGCCGAGGACCTGCCGCAAGTTCTGGCCGGCCCCGGTCACACAGCCGGAGACCGGCGTGGAGCCCGTGCAGCCGCCGGCGAACGGTGAAGTCGTCGAGGAAGAACCCGGACCGGGCGCGCAATAAGCGCCCTCCTCGCCCGGATACTCAGGGTTTTCAAACGGGGCAGCTTGATTTTCTGCTCCTGAGGTGATTAATGCGGGTCATGGTTCTCACCGCCAGTTGGGGTCCATGACCCAAATCATACTCATTGTCGATTTCGGCAGCCAGGTCACGCAGCTCATAGCGAGGCGCGTGCGCGAGTCCGGCGTCTATTGCGAGATCATCCCGTTCACCAGCGCCGCAGAAGGATTTGCGCGACTTCGGCCGGCCGCCGTGATCCTGTCGGGCGGACCTGCGAGCGTCATCGATGGCGATACGCCCCGTGCGCCTGAAGCCATTTTTTCCTCAGGCGTGCCGGTGCTCGGCATCTGCTATGGTCAGCAGACCATGGTCGCCCAGCTTGGCGGGCAGGTTTCGAGTTCGGATCACCGCGAGTTCGGGCGCGCCGAGATCGAGCTTTTTCGCGCCTCGCCACTGTTTGCCGGACTGGGCGCGGCGGGCGACAGGCTGAGCGTGTGGATGAGCCATGGCGACAGGGTGGAGACGCTACCGCCAGGCTTTGAGGTGATTGCGGCCACCTCCGGCGCGCCCTTCGCCGCAATCGCCGATGAAAGCCGGCGTCTTTACGGCGTGCAGTTTCATCCAGAAGTGGTGCATACGCCTCAGGGCAGCGCGATGCTGCACAACTTCACCCATGCGATCGCGGGCTGCAAGGGTGATTGGAGCATGGCGCAGTTTCGCGGCGAGGCCATCGACCGGGTGCGCAGCCAGGTGGGCGACGGCAAGGTCATCTGCGGCCTTTCGGGCGGTGTCGATTCGGCTGTTGCTGCGGTGCTCATCCATGAGGCGATCGGCGATCAGCTCACATGCATCTTCGTCGATCATGGCTTGCTGCGTGCGGGCGAGGGCGATCAGGTCGTGGGCCTGTTCCGCGATCACTACAACATTCCTCTGGTGCATGTGCACGCGCGCGAGCGTTTCCTTGGCGCGCTGGAGGGGATCAGCGATCCCGAGGCCAAGCGCAAGGTGATCGGCAAGCAGTTCATCGACGTGTTCGAGGAAGAAGCGGCGCGCATCGACGACGCACGGTTCCTCGCTCAGGGCACGCTTTATCCCGATGTGATCGAGAGCGTGTCATTCACGGGTGGGCCATCGGTCACGATCAAGTCACATCACAATGTCGGCGGACTGCCCGAGCGGATGAAGCTGGGTCTGGTGGAGCCGCTGCGCGAACTGTTCAAGGACGAGGTGCGTGCGCTTGGCCGCGAGCTTGGCCTGCCCGAAGCCTTCGTGCGGCGACATCCGTTCCCTGGACCGGGCCTGGCGATCCGTATTCCCGGCGCGGTCAGCCCGGAAAAGCTTGAGATCCTGCGCAAGGCCGATGCGATCTATCTCGACGAGATCGCGCGCGCCGGTCTGTATGATGATATCTGGCAGGCGTTCGCAGTCCTGTTGCCGGTGCGCAGCGTGGGCGTCATGGGCGATGCGCGCTCTTATGACTATGTGTGCGCGCTGCGTGCGGTCACCTCAACCGATGGCATGACAGCGGATTATTATCCGTTTTCCCACGACTTCCTGAGCCGTACAGCCACGCGCATCATCAATCAGGTGCGCGGCATCAACCGTGTGGTCTATGACATAACGTCCAAGCCGCCGGGGACCATCGAGTGGGAGTGAAATAGGGTGGTTTCAGACCATCCCGCTCCGTGCCGGAAAT
>DAIMZI010000031.1:0-13665 GCA_036734025.1 Dichotomicrobium sp. | reverse complement strand
TTTCGGCCATAGCCAAGCGCGCCGGAGTGCCGCTCATCGTCGACAACACGCTGGCTACGCCCTATCTGTGCCGCCCCATGGAGCACGGCGCGGACATCATCGTCCATTCGATGACCAAGTTTTTAGGCGGCCACGGCAATTCGATCGGCGGCATCATCGTGGATTGCGGCACGTTCGACTGGATGGCGAGCGGGAAATATCCGGTGCTCAGCCAGCCCTGCGCCAGCTATAACGGCATGGTTCTCGGCGAGGTGTTTGCACCTATGGGCTTTGCGATTGCTGCGCGCGCGCTCGGCCTTCGCGATCTGGGCCCGTCCATTTCGCCGTTCAATTCCTTCTTGATCCTGACGGGTATCGAGACCGTGAGCCTGCGGATGCAGCGCCATTGCGACAATGCCCGACGGGTCGCCGAGTGGTTGCGCTCACGACCCGAAGTCTCGTGGGTGTCCTATGCCGGGCTGGCCGACAGCCGTTATGCCGAGCTTGCCCGGCGCATCTGCCCCAAAGGCGCCGGAGCGGTGCTGACCTTCGGGCTCACGGGTGGCTATCAGGCGGGCGTCGATCTGGTGTCACGTGTCGAGTTGTTCTCGCATCTGGCCAATATCGGCGACACGCGCAGCCTTATCATCCATCCAGCTTCGACAACCCACAGTCAGTTGACGCCTGAGCAGCGCGCACTGGCCGGCGCGGGCGATGATGTCGTGCGCTTGTCGGTCGGGCTTGAGGCCGCCGAAGACATTATCGGCGATCTGGCTCAGGCGCTGACAGCGCGTGCAGGTGAAACACACCAAGCGCAAGCAATATGAACGCGCCGGCCTGATGGATAAGCCCGAGTTCCAACGGCACGACCCATAGCAGCGTCCACACGCCGATGGCGGCCTGAACGAAGACCGCAGCCGCGATCAGCAGGGCGCTGTTGGCGGCGGGCGAGCCGGCCCGCCATGCCGCTGCTGCATGAAGCAGCGCATAGACGACGAGGGCATAGGCCGTGACTCGATGGGTGAACTGAACCGTGGCAATGTTCTCGAACAGGTTGAGCCACCACGGCGACATGGCCAGCAGGCCGGCCGGCACGATCTGACCGTCCATCAGCGGCCAGGTATTGTAGGTGAAACCGGCCTTCAGGCCGGCGACGAATGCCCCAGCGATGATCTGCATGAAAATCAGCGCCATCAGCACGCAAGCGGATATGTTCTGCCAGCCCAGGTTAACAGCGCGCTGGCGTCCGACACCAAGCATCACCCAGATGATGCCGACATAGATGACCGCAGCAAGCCCCAGATGCGCCGCCAGCCGGTATTGGCTGACCGAGACCCGGTCGGCCAGACCGCTCTGCACCATATACCAGCCCATGAAGCCCTGAAGCCCGCCGAGCAGCAGCAGCAGCAGCAGGCGCGGCATCAGCTGGCGCGAGATCATGCCAAGCGCGGCAAACACCACGAGCGGGACCGCGAAAGCCACCCCGATGACGCGCCCGAGGAAGCGGTGGCCCCATTCCCACCAGTAGATGAACTGGAATTCCTCCAGGCTCATGCCACGGTTGATGAGCTGGTACTGCGGTATTTGCCGGTATTTGTCGAAGGCGGCCTGCCAGTCCGCTGCGGACAAAGGCGGGATCGCGCCGAGGATAGGCTGCCACTCGGTGATCGACAGGCCCGAACCGGTCAGCCGCGTGGCGCCGCCCACGATAACCATGATGAAGATCAGGACGGCCACGCTGGCGAGCCAGATCCGCACTGCCATCGGCATGCTGCGCGCAGGCGCATCGGGAGGAAAATAAGCGGTTGCTGTCATGGTGTTGCTCGGCGCTCGGCTATATTTGACTAGACATAAGCCGCGGCAAATGCCGGCGCAACGCTACATGTGTGTCGCAATCGTCGCGCCCTCACGCATGGGCCGGTGGCGCCGAAAATTTCAGTGGCAGAGAGCGCCGGCCTCGCTTATGCTGCGCGCCATGTCAGACAAGTGGCGCAAATTCATCGGCATCATGGCGATGGTGTTCTTCTCGATCCTGTATTTCTGGATCATAGTATCAGTCGCCATTGTCCGGTTGCAGGACACCTCCACCGCCGTTCAGCTGGTGTTCTATTTTCTGGTTTCGGCGGTTTGGTTCGTGGTGTGCGCGCTCATAATCTGGTGGATGCGCCCGCGTCACGCCGTTGAGCCGAAATCCAGCGCCTGACACGCCTCAATTCAGGTTTCTGATTATCAATCCGCTCGTCACGGACGGTAGCGCGATGCCAAGATCATTTCGCAAGGTGAGGATCTGTCGGCGACGCTTTTCGAGATCCGCCGGCGCATGGCCGGCTGGCGCGAGGCCAGGGACCATGTCCGCACCGAGGATGACGATGTCGGCCTGATCATGCAATGCGCCGAGGCTCGCCATGTCGATTTGCGCGCGTTCCGACAGATCGAGAAACACCCTGCGCGGCACATCCTGAACCTGTTCAGGCAAGGCAGAAGTAATGACGGCGGGAAGTTCGGCGCGCCCGCGCAGCCTCGCCAACGCCTCCGCATAGGCGGTCTGGGGCAATTCCATCGGGGCTATGAACGCGACGCCTGAATCGCGGTGGGCCAGAAGTTTTGACTTGAGAAAAGCCGCGATGTGACGCGGGTCGATGCCGAAATCTACCCCACTGATCTGCCCGGGCGCGGGGATCACCATACCAATGCCTGCATCGGCCCAGTAGCGCGCAATATCGGCATAGGCCTCATAGGCACGCTCCGGGTCATTGTCCGCCCCGACAATTCTGGCGTCGGGATAAGCCGGAAAGCCGATCGGGAGCACCACCACGTCCGCTCCGCGCACGATTTGGCGCACCGCAAAGAGCGGCTCGAAGCTCGGCTGATCGCTGCTCAAGAAAAGGATCAATTCGGCAAGCTGACGGCTGCTGACCACATTTTCGGGACGAATGACCACACCGCTGATCAGGCCGCTGGAGATCAGGGCCTTGACGTCGCGCACACCTTCATCATCGCGTTGCTGTCCGGTGAATTCCACCAGGATCATGGGCGCCGACGCCGGTATCGGCGTGATTTGCGGAACTGCGGCCTGCAAAGCCGGCTGCGCCGGTGCGACCATGACGGGAGGCGTGCCGCGCCTCTCGGGGACCGCGACCTTCTGAATGCCGGCGCCGTGTTCGGCAGACCGTTTGTCTGCGGGCGGATTGGCGGCTTGTGGCTGCGCGCCCTTGCGCTGGTACACGGCACATTCGGAATAGTTGTAAGCGATGCCATATTCCCGGCAGGTCTGCTCGGAAGCATGTGGCCAGCCCTGATGCAGCGTGGGAGCCGAGCGCCATTGATCCTCGACCGACTTGGCCGCGGGGGCCGCGTCTGAATTCTGGGCGCCAGCCGGGCTCATTCCCAGGACAGCGGCGAACATCAAGATCGCGCCAATCCGCGCCACATTTTGAGCGCTACCCGTGCACATACACAACATTTCGCGAAGAACCCCCCAACCTTGCACCTTACTGCGTTTCAGCTAAGGGGAAGGATGGGCGAAGATCTACAAATCAGAGGTTGCGCACGACAAAGCGATCAGACTGTGACCTGTTCATCCAGGAGGAAGCCGCCCGACTGGCGCGACCACAACTGTGCATAAAGTCCGCCGCGCCGGATCAACTCTTCATGGGAGCCTTCCTCGATGATCCGGCCGCGATCCATGATGACGAGCCGGTCCATCATGGCGATGGTCGAGAGCCGGTGGGCGATCGCGATAACCGTCTTGTCGACCATCAGATTGTTGAGCTGCTCCTGGATCGCCGCCTCCACCTCGCTGTCCAGTGCCGATGTCGCCTCATCGAGTATCAGGATCGGCGCGTCCTTGAGCAGGACGCGCGCGATCGCGATGCGCTGGCGCTGGCCGCCCGACAGTTTCACCCCGCGCTCTCCGGCATGGGCGTCATATCCCGTGCGGCCCTTCCAGTCGCGCTGGCCGATGATGAAGTCATGCGCGTGCACCTTCTTGGCCGCGGTGATCACGGAAGCTTCGTCCGCTCCTGGGCGGCCATAGCGGATATTGTCGATGACGGAGCGGTGCAACAATGACGTGTCCTGCGTCACCATGGCTATCTGCTCGCGCAGGCTTTCCTGCGACACCTCGGCTATGTCCTGCCCGTCTATCAGGATGCGCCCGCCTTCCAGATCATGAAAGCGCAGCAGCAGGTTGACGAGTGTCGACTTGCCGGCGCCCGAGCGGCCGACCAGCCCGACCTTCTCGCCGGCCTTGATGGTCAGGTTCATGTTTTCGAGCAGACCGCCGCCCGCCTGACCATAGTGGAAGGTCACATTCTCATAACGGATTTCGCCGCGGCTCACCTTGAGCGGTTTGGCGCCGGGCTTGTCGGTTACGGTAATGGGATGGGAGATCGACTGGATGCCTTCCTGCACCACGCCGATATTCTCGAACACGCCGGTTACGACGCTCATGGTCCAGCCGGACATGTTGTTGATCTGGATGACGAGCCCGGCGGCAACCGCGATCGCGCCTAGGCTGACCTGATCATTGCTCCAGAGCCATAGCGCAAGACCGATCGTGGAGGCGATCATCAGTCCGTTCAGGGTCCACAGCACGCCTTCCATGATCGTCAGCAGCCGCATCTGATCGCGGAACCTCTCGGTGTGCTCCGTCATGATCTCCTTGACATATTCATCCTCGCGGTCGGCGCGCGAGAACAATTTGACCGTCATCATGTTGGTGTAGCTGTCCACCACGCGGCCCATAAGGGTCGAGCGCGCCTCCGACATGATCGTCGAGCGCGTTTTCACCCGCGGAACGAAGTAGACGAGCATGAAGCCATACGCCGTCAGCCAGATCAGCAGCGGTATCATCATCCGCGTGTCGATGGTGATCAGCACGGCTAGCGTCGACACCGCATAGACCGTGACGAACCACAACGCGTCGGTCGCGTCCACGATAGCCTGGCGCAATGCCGGTCCGGTCTGCATGACCCTGTTGGCGATGCGCCCGGCGAAATCATCATGGAAGAACGACACACTCTGGCGCAGCACGTAGCGATGGTTCTGCCAGCGGATCATGTTCGTGAATGACGGGATCACCGACTGGTTGATGATCATCATGTGGGTCATGAACGTGACCGGGCGCACCAGAACGGCGACAGCAGCCATCAGCAGCAGAACCCTGCCGTGCTCCATGAAGAAGCTCTGCGGCGTTTCGGATGAGCGCGCAAGGTCAACGATTTGCCCGACGAACGTGAACAGGGCAACCTCGACCACGGCGGCAAAGAAGCCCAGCACGATAACAGCCAGCAGCGTGCCCCAGATCTGCCTGGAAAAAAACCAGAAGAAGGGCACGAGCCGTTGCGGCGGCCGGGTGACTTCAGAATTCTTGAAAGGCGATATTCGGCGTTCTATCCAGCGCATCATGGTTCGCTCTCATGTGTCTTGTCTTTGATGTGGGTGACACGGTTGAGCGAAGCGGCGCGTAAAACGCAACTCAGGTCAACCGTGCGCGAAAATCGGCGCGGTCACTGCCATGGGGTCTACCCTTTATTGATTGCGGATTGCGAAGACAGACGAACCATCTTCTAATACTGTCGTCGTCGGTCAGTACTATGGCAACAGTGTGGCGAATTGGTCAAGCCTGTTCTCGCGGCGCGCCCGCGATCCCGGCGTCTTCCGAAAATTCGGCGCCGAGCAGATATTCCAGATTGCCATCCTTGCCGGGCAAAGGCGAGGGCAGGGCGTCGTGAAAGCGCCATCCCGGCCGCTTTGCCGCGGCGCTCACCTGAGCGAGGGCGCGCTCGCGTTCGGCGGCATCGCGCACCACGCCGCCTTTGCCGAGGCCACGTGGTCCCACCTCGAATTGCGGCTTGATCAGCGCGATGAGCCATGCGCCCGGCGCCGCCAGCGCCATGAGCGCCGGCAGGACGTGCCTGAGCGATATGAAACTCAGATCGACGGTGATCGCGCCAAGCGGCTCGCGGAAATCCGACGGTGTCAGGCTGCGCACATCGCGCCGCTCCAGGTTGACGATGCGCTTGTCGCCAGCGAGGCTTGCATCCAGCTGTCCATGACCGATATCGACCGCGTATACCTTGGTTGCGCCCGCTGCCAGCAGGGTCTGGGTGAACCCGCCCGTCGATGCGCCGGCATCGAGCGCTACGCGGCGGCTCGCATCAAATCGGAATGTGGCGAGCGCATGTTCCAGCTTGGCGGCGGAGCGCGAAACGAGACGAGCGTGATGCTGCGACACGCCGATATCGTCTGCGGCGCGCACCAGGCGTGCGGGTCGCGTTTCGATCCGCCCCTCGACATGTACAAGGCCGCGGCGCACAAGATCGCGGGCCCGCGCCCGGGTGGGAACCAGGGCACGTTCGACGAGCGCAATATCGAGGCGCATCGGTTTTTCATCGCGCGCTGATATCATGACCGTTCAGGCGCATGCGGCATTTTTCGGTGATCAGGTCGCCTTGCCGACGCCGCCTTCGCCCACGACCTCCCTGCGCCCCAGTGCGGAAAACACCGTTGCGACTATGCCTGCTGCGTCGAGCCCGGCTTCGGCATACATGATCTCGGGCTTGCCATGATCGACGAACGTGTCAGGCAGCACGAGGTTGCGGATCTTGAGACCCTCATCGAGCAGCCCCGCGCGCGCCAGAAAATGCAGCACCTGGGAGCCGAAACCGCCCACCGAGCCTTCCTCGATGGTGATCAGAACTTCATGCTCGCGCGACAGCCGGCGGATCAGGTCTTCATCGAGCGGCTTGGCGAAGCGCGCATCAGCCACTGTCGTGGACAGGCCCTGGCGCGATAGACGCTCGGCGGCTTCGAGACATTCATAAAGCCGCGCACCGAAGGACAGCAGCGCCACGCTGGTGCCTTCACGCATGATGCGCCCGCGACCGATCTCCAGCACGGCGCCATGAGCCGGCATCTCCAGCCCCACGCCTTCACCGCGCGGATAGCGCAGCGCGCTGGGGCGATCGTCGATGGCGACCGCGGTCGCGACCATGTTCTGCAACTCGACCTCGTCGGCAGCGGCCATCAGCACGATGCCTGGCAGACATCCCAGATAGGCGATGTCGAAACTGCCGGCATGGGTTGCGCCATCCGCACCGACAAAGCCGGCCCGGTCGATGGCAAAGCGCACCGGCAATTTCTGGATGGCGACATCATGCACCACCTGGTCATAGGCGCGCTGCAGGAAGGTGGAATAAATGGCGGCAAATGGCTTGTAGCCCTCGCAGGCCAGCCCTGCGGCGAAGGTCACGGCATGCTGCTCGGCAATGCCGACATCAAAGCAGCGCTCGGGATAGGCCTTGGCGAACAGATCAAGCCCGGTGCCCGCGGGCATGGCGGCATTGATGGCGACGATCTTGTCGTCGCGGCTGGCCTCGTCGATCAGGCTGGAGGCAAACACCTTGGTGTAGCTCGGCGCATTGGACTTGGCTTTCGACATGGCGCCGGTGACGACATCGAACTTGCTGACGCCGTGATACTTGTCGGCCGAATTCTCCGCGGGCTCATAGCCCTTGCCCTTCTGGGTGACCACGTGAACCAGAATGGGCCCGTGCTGGGCATCGCGCACATTGCGCAGCACCGGCACGAGATGGTCCAGATTGTGTCCGTCGATGGGGCCGACATAGAAAAAGCCAAGCTCTTCGAACAGCGTGCCGCCGGTCCAGAAATTGCGGGTATATTCTTCGGCCCGCGCGGCGCGGCGTTCCCAGCTCTTGGGCAGTTTGCGCGCCAGTTGCTTGGCGATGTCGCGTAAATAGAGATAGGTTTCCGACGAGGTGAGGCGCGCCAGATAAGAACTGATCGCCCCGACCGGCGGTGCGATGGACATGTCATTGTCATTCAGGATCACGATCAGGCGCTTGTCCATCGCCCCGGCATTGTTCATCGCCTCATAGGCCATGCCGGCGCTGAACGCGCCATCGCCGATCACCGCGACCACGCAATTGTCTTCCTCGTTCAGATCACGCGCTACCGCCATGCCGAGGCCGGAGGATATCGAGGTCGAGGAATGGCCGGCGCCAAAGGCGTCATACTCGCTCTCGCTGCGCTTGGCAAAGCCGGACAAGCCACCGGGTTGGCGCAGGGTGCGGATGCGATCGCGCCTACCTGTCAGGATCTTGTGCGGGTAAGACTGATGCCCGACGTCCCAGATGATCTTGTCGCGCGGTGTGTCGAACAGATAATGCAGCGCGACCGTCAACTCGACCACGCCCAGACCGGCCCCGAGATGCCCCCCCGTCACCGACACGGCGTCGATGGTTTCCGCACGCAGTTCATCGGCGATCTGACGTAGGGATTTTTCGTCGAATTTGCGCAGATCGGCTGGATAGACGATCTGGTCAAGCAGCGGGGTCTTGGTCATGGCACTCACTTCAAACCATTCTTTGCCGGGGCGTTGGTTTAACGCCATTTCTGATTGGACAGACCATAATCGGTCCAGCGAAGCTTAAACCCTTCTGCCAATAAGGCAAAATGCGGTGATATGAAACTGTCGATGTGGAACAGGATCTTATTCGAAAATGTTGCGAAAGGGGGCTTGTCGGGCAGTTTTATTCCACATCGAGGGGAGCCGTGGCGGATGGCGCGCCATCGGCGCTGAGGGTGATCTTCTCGATCCTGGCTTCGGCGCGCTTCAAGAGCTTGTCGCAATGTTCGCGCAAAGCTTCGCCGCGTTCGTAGATCTCGATGGATTGCTCAAGCTCGACATCGCCGCGCTCAAGCCGGCTGACGATCTGCTCCAGCTCCTTCAGCGCCTGCTCGAATGCCATGTCCTTGATATCCGCGTGAGCCGCCTGGGGCTGTCTTGCCATTTTCGTATCCCTTCTCATGCCGCAAAGGTTCAGGTGCCGCCCTCCATGAGGGTCCGCACATGCGCGCCTGCGGACTGCGCCAACGCCTGGAGATCGTAACCGCCTTCGAGCAGCGACACCAGCCGCCCGCCGGCATGGCCCTGCGCGATCTCAAGTAGCTTTTGCGTCGCCCAGATGAAATCGGCATCTGTCAGCCCCAGCCCGCCGAGCGGGTCATTGCGGTGAGCGTCAAAACCCGCCGACACGATCACCAGGTCGGGCGAGAAGTCATGGAGGCCGGGAATGATCCGCGAGTTGAAGGCCTCGCGGAAATGATAGCTATCATCGCCCGAGCGCAAAGGCGCATTGATGATGTTACCCGCCACGCCCTGTTCGGCCAGATG
The DNA here is from genome assembly GCA_036734025.1 of Dichotomicrobium sp. Taxonomy (GTDB): domain Bacteria; phylum Pseudomonadota; class Alphaproteobacteria; order Rhizobiales; family Rhodomicrobiaceae; genus DAIMZI01. Next base: position 4,487 of record DAIMZI010000031.1, on the reverse strand, counting down.
CCCGGTGCCGGGAAATAGCGGCATCTGATGGGTGGAGGCATACATCAGGTCTTTTTCTCCCCAGAACATCGCCTGGGTGCCATTGCCGTGATGCACGTCGAAATCAACCACGGCGACGCGCTCGGCGCCATGAACGCTGCGGGCATGTTCAGCAGCGATCGCGACATTGTTGAACAGGCAAAAGCCCATCGCCCTCTTGGGCTCGGCATGATGACCCGGCGGGCGCACGGCGCAAAAGGCATTGCGGACCTGCCCGGTCATCACCTGATCGACCGCGTGGATCGCCGCTCCCGCAGCGCGCAGGGCAGCCTCGAAGCTCTTGGCCGACAGCACGGTGTCACCATCCACGTGGACCAGCCCGCGCTCGGGCGTGTGGCGGCGCAGCGCGTCGATATAGGCTTGTGGATGAACCCGGGCAACAGCGGTTTCGCTGGCAAGCGGCGCGTCGGCGCGCAGCAGAAACTGGAAGGCCTCGCCTTCGAGTATGCGGGATATGGCGCGAAGCCTGTCGGCGCGTTCGGGATGGCCTGGGCCGGTGTCATGCTCCAAGAATATCGGATGCGTGATGTAGAGTGTTGTCATGGAGCGGGTGAGGGCCTCCTCTTGCCGGCAGGCCCTTCAGCTTCCGGTGGCGCGCAGCGGCGCGGGCGCAACGCTGTCTTCCGGCACGAAGAAATCCTGCATCAGATCGACGCGCGGATCGACGCGGTAGGGTTCGAAATCGGTCATGCCGTTTTCTGACAGCACCGTGTCGTCGATGCAGAACATGCCGGTAAATTCGCTTGCCGGCTTGCTGAAGATGACATGAGCGGCGTCAGCCACGATCTCCGGCTTGCGGCTGGCGCGCATGACGCGCTCGCCGCCGACGATATTGGCGACGGCTGCCGTGGCGATGGTGGTGCGCGGCCACAAGGCGTTGACGGCAATCCCGCGCGGCTTGAGTTCTTCAGCCAGCCCCAGAACGCAAAGGCTCATGCCATATTTCGCGATCGAATAGGCCAGATGGCCCGCGAACCATTTCGCCTTCATGTCGAGCGGCGGCGAGAGCATCAGGATATGCGGATTTTCCGAGCGCGCCAGGTGGGGAATGGCATATTTCGAGACCATGTAAGTGCCGCGAGTGTTGATCGCATGCATCAGGTCGAACCGCTTCATCTCCGTGCCGAGCGTGTCGCTCAGGCTTATGGCGCTGGCATTGTTCACGCAGATATCGAGCTGGCCGAAATGGTCCACGGTGCGCGTGATGGCCGAGATCACCTGTGCCTCGTCGCGGATATCGCAGACGATGGGCAACGCCTTGCCCCCGGCGCGCTCGATTTCCTCGGCGGCGGTGTGGATCGTTCCTGGCAGCTTGGGGTGCGGCTCGGATGTCTTTGCGGCGACGGCGATATTGGCGCCGTCACGCGCGGCACGCAAGGCTATGGCAAGGCCGATGCCACGGCTCGCGCCGGTGATGAACAAGGTCTTGTCTTTGAGCGCGCTCAACGTGTCCTCCAAAGCCGCATTCGCGCCGGAGGGCGCGTGCCGAGCTTTTGACGCCCGAATGGGTCGGGGCGTTGATCGGTTTCCTCCGGTATAGCCGCATTTTGGCAAGCGACTTAACCTTTAGGTTACAGATAAAGCCGGCGACTGCAAGCTTGCTTGCGTTGTCATGTCATGCATCTGCAACCGGGCGCGGCCTGAGCATAAAGCGCCGCAACGGCGCCAGCGTGCGCGAGACGTTTTAGCCTTCGGGCGCCTTTGCATCCTGGCGTTGGGGCACCGCGCTGCAAGGCGTCAGGCGATCGAGCAACTGACGCCCGTGCCGCGCATGGCACAATAGCCATTGGGGTTCTTCGCCAGATATTGCTGGTGGTAGGTCTCGGCAAAATAGAATTCCGGCGCCGGCATGATCTCGGTGGTGATGTCACCCAGACCCTTTGCCTTAAGCGCGCTTTCATACGCCTGCTTTGAGGCGTGCGCGGCCTCGCCCTGATCATGGCGGGTGAAGTAGATGGCCGAGCGATACTGCGTGCCGACATCATTGCCCTGGCGCATGCCCTGGGTTGGATCGTGGCTTTCCCAGAACCGCTTCAGCAAGCTGTCAAACGAAACCTGCTCGGGATCATACGCCACCAGAACGATCTCGGTATGACCGGTGCGCCCGGAGCAGACTTCTTCATAGGTGGGGTTGGGCGTCGGCCCGCCCGCATAGCCCACGGCCGTCACATAAACGCCGGGCACTTCCCAGAACATGCGCTCGGCCCCCCAGAAACATCCAAGGCCAAGATACACGTGCTCGATACCCGGCGGATAGGGACCCTTCAACTCGCGCCCATTCACGAAATGGGTCGTGGCGGTGCGCATCGGCTCGGCGCGCCCGGGCAGGGCTTCAGCCGCGTTCGGCACGGTCATTTTCCTCGTTGATGAAAAAAGTCCCACAATATCCTCCTGAATTTCACTTATTTCAGAATATGGCCTGTTTTGCGCCATCATCAAAGCGCCTCACCGCATTTTGATGTTGACCGGAACTTGTGGCTGGGCTCAGGTTCTGGCGCATGTTCATTCGTTCGATCGGAGAGACCGCCATGAGCGAGCAGCCCCAGGAGCACGCCAGCCGGATCTACACTTACAGCCGCGGTCTACGCCTCGTGCTTGGCGTCGGCTTTGCCCTGTTTCTACTCTTCATCGTCAATGCAGGGGCGGGCGCGATCTGGCTCGCCACCCACAACCTGCCGAGTACCGCCCTGGTGTTCGGGCTGATGTTCATCTTCGGCCTGATCATCCTGCTCTACATCGGCGTCTTCCTGTTCGCCGCATCGCATATGGAACTCGAGCTCGGCCAATCGCGCGCGCGCATGGTGCTGCCTTCATGGCGCGGTCCGACGCCGTTTTTCCCCTATACCGAAATTGAAGTGCCCTATTCCGAGATCACGGCCGTCGAGACCCGCGGCGAAATCTACCGCTATTTGCTGCTGCCGACCATGATGCGCGCCGTAAGCGTGGTGCACCGCGATGGTGAGCGTCTGACGCTCGGCTATCTGCGCGAGAACAGCGCCGAGCCGGCCGTGGCTCTGGATGAAGTCGCTGATCACCTGGCGCAACGTGCCGGTGTGCAAGTGGTCAAGCGAGGAGTGGTTGATGGGGGCAATAAATTCCGCGCCCTGATCCATAACGAGCTGCCATGGGATCACCCCGAATGCACGCCCGATGCCGTCAATCGGGCACAAACCATGGAGCGGATCGCATGGATCGGTGCGGGTCTGCTGCTTGGTGCGCTCATCATCGGGGCGCTGGTGTTGCAGGCGATCGAGCTTTATCGCCTTGGCTCAGCGACTTGATGGGCCTTAGTTCGTGAAAACTTCCAGTCGCTTGCGGCGATAGCCGAGCAGATATATGCCCCCGCCGAGTGCGCCTGTGACCGCCCATGCCGGTAGGGCAATGAGCGCGGCGATGACGGAGTTCCAGAACCATGCGCCGATATTCTCGCTGACCGCGGTTTCGGCGACGCTAAGGCTGCCTGGGCTCACAGCCTGCCAGTGTTCAAGCACCGAAGTGAACACCAGCGCACCATCATCGGCCAGAATGCGCGTGCCGTCATAAATGACGGCGATAAACGCCAGCAGCATCAGCCACACACCGATCAGTCGCAGGAGCCACATGTCAAGCCTGCCCATCCAATTCGTTTCCCTGCCTTGATTTACGCGCTGAAGCGGTGGTTCGCAAGGGGCGTGGCTTGCGCCTGAAGCAGACAGCGCAGGCATCACCGGCGGGTGGAGGAATAGGTGGGCGGCGACACAGGCACTGGCCGCTCTGGCTGGGGCCTGTTGGATCTGCTGTGCCCGGCTTTCGCGGGACACGCGGCTGCACGAGATGCGCGCAGCCGCTTGCACAGGAATTTTGCGTCAGTATAGTGCGGCATTCCGAATGGCCCTGGAAGGGGCGCGGTCTCATTGCATTTGCGGAGGGGTGGCCGAGTGGTTGAAGGCGCACGCCTGGAACGCGTGTAGGCGGGTAACCGTCTCGAGGGTTCGAATCCCTCTCCCTCCGCCACCAAGTCCTTGTTTTTAAACGATTTTATTTTTTTCGCGGCAGGATTCCTATTCTGTCTGTAGTTTCCGCGGGTTACCCGGGCCGGAGATCTGTCGTCCAATTCAGAGACCACTTTCGTGCCCTGTTCCAAGCCGTGCGCCGACCAAAGTCTCCTATCGACTTTTGTGCGGTACGGTTGACAAGGGGAGCAGGTGCGATGCTTCTACTGACTGCGGCGCCGTAAAGTTAAATCTGCCGTTGAAGGTTGACGGCGGGTGACCACAATTGGATGGTTGCGACGAACTCAGTCGAAGCCCAACTGGCGGCGTTGCCCTGACCAGCAGCTGGCGAACTGGCCGGTGCCCATCAGCTTGATGGCGCTGAACCCGGGCGGCTGGCGTCCCTGGATGATGGCCCTGGTGATGTCCGGCGCCAGGAAGCTCAGCCGGAACACGCGGGTGAAGTAGGACGGGCTC
>DAIMZI010000030.1:0-14105 GCA_036734025.1 Dichotomicrobium sp. | reverse complement strand
TCGACGTGACGCCGCTGTCGCTCGGCATCGAGACGCTGGGTGGCGTGTTCACCCGTCTGATCGACCGCAACACCACGATCCCGACCAAGAAGAGCCAGGTATTCTCTACGGCCGAAGACAACCAGAACGCGGTGACCATCCGGGTCTATCAGGGTGAGCGCGAAATGGCCGCCGACAACAAGATGCTCGGCCAGTTCGACCTGCTCGGCATTCCGCCGGCGCCGCGCGGCGTGCCCCAGATCGAGGTTACGTTCGACATCGACGCCAACGGCATCGTCAACGTGTCGGCCAAGGACAAGGCCACCAACAAGGAGCAGTCGATCCGTATCCAGGCTTCGGGCGGCCTGACCGACAGCGAAATCGATCGGATGGTCAAGGAAGCCGAGTCGCATGCCAGTGACGACAAGAAGCGTCGCGAACTCGTGGAAGCCAAGAACCAGGCCGAGGCACTCATCCACGCCACCGAGCGCAGCATGAGCGAGATCGGCGACAAGGTTGGCGAGGCTGACAAGACAGCGGTGGAAAGCGCAATTACGGAATTGCGGACCGCGCTTGAAGGCGACGATAAAGATGCAATATCCGCCAAGACCGACGCCCTCGCCCAGGCTTCGATGAAGCTTGGCGAAGCCATGTACAAGCAGAGCGAAGGCGCGGGCGATGTGCCGCCAGGTGAGGGCGGCGCCAATACGGGCGCGGACAAGAGCGAAGATGTCGTCGACGCCGACTTTGAAGAAGTCGACGATGACAAGAAGAAGCGGGCCTAGCCCGTCATGACGTCAGGATTCCCGGCAGCCGGTTCGCATGACACTATCGGCTGCCGGATCCTTTGGCCACGCGATAAGCCAAAGCCGATTTGGCAAAACGATACTTTTCCTGAATAGGGGCTTTGATGGAAAAGCGCTGCTATTACGAAATTCTGGGCGTGAGCCGCCAAGCGAGCGACCAGGACATCAAGGGCGCGTTCCGCAAACTGGCCAAACAGTGTCACCCCGACGCCAATCCGGGCGATGCCACATGCGAGCGCCGTTTCATCGAGATCAACGAAGCCTATGAAGCGCTGAAGGACCCGCAGAAGCGCGCGGCCTATGACCGCTTCGGCCACGCGGCCTTTGAAGGTGGCCTGGGCGGCGCGCGCGCTGGAGCGAATGGTTTTGGCGCCGACTTCTCGTCGTCGATGTCGGACATCTTCGACGATCTGTTCGGCGAATTCATGGGTGGCGGGCGCCAGCCCCGCGGCCGGCGCGGTCGCGAGCGCGGCGGCGATCTGCGCTACAACATGGAAATCACCCTGTCTGACGCCTATCATGGCAAACGCGCTGAAGTCCGCGTTCCCACTTCGGTTACCTGTGAAGCCTGTACCGGTTCGGGCTCGGCCGGTGGCGCGCGGCCCATTTCCTGCACCACCTGTGGCGGGATAGGGCGCGTGCGCGCCAGCCAGGGCTTCTTCACCATCGAGCGTACCTGCCCTTCGTGTCACGGCGCCGGCGAGGTCGTTGAAAACCCCTGCGATCAATGCAATGGCACCGGACGACAGACCCGCGAGCGCACACTGGCCGTCGAGATCCCGCCCGGCGTCGAGGACGGCACGCGCATCCGCCTTGCCGGCGAGGGCGAGGCTGGCCTACGCGGCGGGCCTGCCGGCGATCTCTATATATTCCTGTCCATAGAGCCGGATGAATTCTTTCATCGCGACGGCGCCGACCTGTTCTGCCGCGTGCCAATCCAGATGACCACGGCGGCGCTCGGCGGGCAGATCGAGGTGCCGACGATCGCAGGCGGCCGGGTTTCGGTCCGCATACCCGAAGGCACCGAGGCGGATCATCAGTTCCGTATTCATGGCAAGGGCATGCCGGTGCTGCGGTCAAAGTCGACCGGTGATCTGTATGTCCAGGTTGAAGTGGAAACCCCCAAGAACCTGACGCGCAAGCAAAAGGAGCTGCTGCGCGAGTTCGAAAAGGCATCGACGCAAAAAACCAGCCCGGAGGCTTCAGGGTTTCTGTCGCGGGTCAAGGCGTTCTGGGAGCGGGTCGGCGATTCGCATTAGGGCGTGCGAGCCCGCCTTATTCGAAAAAAGCGGTGCTTGAATGATCAGCCTAAAAGGCGGGCCGGATGATCGATGCGGATTTGGACACTAAGAAGCTACGGGCCGAGGCTGCTGCGCGCATTATTGTGGCGCTGGATGTGCCCGACACGGACGCTGCCGCTGCCATGGTGGCGAAACTTCCTCATGAGATCCGCACCTGCAAGATCGGGTTGGAACTGCTTTACGGCGGCGGCCTGGATCTGGCGCGCGAACTGATCGCGCATGGTCGCGAAGTGTTCATCGACGCCAAGCTGCTGGATATCGGCAACACCGTGGAGCGCGCCACCGCGCAGATCGCCAGCCTCGGGGCGCGCTATCTGACGGTCCATGCCAGCGACACCAAGACATTGCGCGCGGCTGTACGCGGGCGCGGCCAGGCGCCGCTGCGCTTGCTGGCCGTCACCGTCCTCACCAATCTTGATTTTCGCGATCTCGCCGAACAGTGCGTCAGCCGCTCGCCACGCGATCTGGTGCTGCACAGGGCGCGCCTTGCTGCCGAAGCCGGCTTTGATGGCGTGATCGCATCGGCTCAGGAGGCGTCGGCCATTCGTGCCGCGCTGCCGCGCAGGTTCATGATCGTGACGCCCGGCATCCGTCCATCAGGCAGCGCCAAGGACGATCAGGCCCGGGTCTGCACACCAGCAGATGCCATCGCCGCCGGCGCGGATCTGCTGGTGATCGGGCGGCCCATAATCGATGCCCCCGATCCGACAGCCAGCGCCAACGCCATCATTGGGGAGATCGCCGCCGCAATCGCCGCCCGCACGCCATAGCCGGAATGGGCGGGCCGCCTCAAGGCGCAAAATATCGCGTCAGAAAATTGCGGTAAACCGCGGTGAGTTGCTCCAGATCGCGAACGGACACCCGTTCGTTGATCTTGTGGATGAGGCCGAAAGTGAGACCGAATTCGACCACCGGGCAAACATCCTTGATGAAACGCGCGTCCGACGTGCCGCCGCCGGTGTCAAAACGCGGCGTGCGACCGGTCACATCGCGGATCGCGCCGACAAGATGTTCCACCCACGGCCCCGGCTCGGTCAGGAAACAATCGCCCGTGGAATGAAAGCCCAGCTCGTGGGTCAATCCGCTGTCCTGAAGCGCGGCGCCTATCTCATCGCGGATGCGGCTTTCCAGGCTTGCCGCCGTGTGCAGATTGTTGAAGCGGATGTTGAACTTTATCCGCACGCTCGCGGGAATGACGTTTGCCGCCTCGTTGCCCGTGTCTACCGACGTGATCTCCAGATTGGACGGCGAGAAATGTTGCGTCCCCTCATCAAGCCGCAGACCCGTGAGCCGCGACAGCACGGCAGACAGGCCGCGCATGGGGCTGTTCGCCAGATCCTGATAGGCCACATGGCCCTGTGTGCCCACAATCTTCAGGGTCGCATTCAGGCTGCCGCGCCGGCCGATCTTGATCATCTCGCCGATCGTTTCGGGATTGGTCGGCTCCCCCAGCAGACAATGATCCGGGCGCTCACCGTGGGCGCTCATCCAGTCCAGCACCTTGCGCGTGCCGTTGATCGCGGGGCCCTCTTCATCGCCCGTGAGCAGAAAGCTGATCGTCCCGCGCTGCAGCCCGCCATGATCGCGCATGAAGCCAAGGACGGCGGCGAGCATGCAGGCCACCCCGCCTTTCATGTCAACCGCACCGCGCCCCCACAGCACATCGTCCGCCAGATCGCCGGAAAACGGCGCATGGGTCCATGCCTTCTCGTCTCCCGGCGGGACGACATCGAGATGACCGGCAAGGCACAGATGCGGATGGCCGTCGCCGGCGCGGGCAAACAGATTGGGCACATCGGGCGTACCTGCTTGCGAAAAGGTGAGCTGGTGACAGACAAACCCCGCTGTGCGGAGCGCCTCAGCGGCGAAATCGAGAGCCTGTGCTGCATCTGGTGTGACGCTGGGACACCGGATGAGCCCTTGCGCCAGGGCCACGGCTGCAGTTGACTCTGAATTGATCATGATGTTCGCTTTGTTATTGATCCCGCAGGCGCATGCATTGGCGGATTTGTACCGGAGCCATGGTTCATGTCAATGTCGGGGGAGCGGCTGCCGGTTTCCGCAAGGAGCGGGAGTGTCGGAAGTTTTTATAATTGGAATAAATCTAAATCTTGCCATTCTCGTAGGTATCATGGAGCGTAGTGGAGCAGCATGACAGAGTTGTTGCGTGTGATTGGCTCAGGCGATGATATGGCCGATGCCAAGATTACGATTCTGCATCCCGGACGGACCTCCGCCAACTTCAGGACGAGTGAAATCGATCCGCAGACCTGGGCGCTGGTCCGTACGCTGAGACGGCTGATGAGTGAAAGCCTGCTGCAACCCCGCGATGAACTCGGGCATGCCTGCATGATGATCGTTGCAGATCCCGGGACGTCGATCGAGAGGTTCGCTGCGGCATTCTTTCACGGGCTCAGCCGTTATGCGCGGCGAAAGCTGGTGTTCTTTCCCGTCCGCGCGACAAGCGTGAGCCAGGATGAACTCTGGCTCGCCAAGCTGTTGCAGGCGCTGCGCGAGGAAGATATCGCCAGTTCGCGCTATCTGCTGGAATCGGCGGTTGCGCCGGAAGGGCGCCGATGGTTGCTGTTTCTGGCCAATGCCCTCGCGGGCCATCTGGTGCCGCCGGGCAGACTGCCCGAACAGCCGCATCACCGTTAAGAATGAACAAACTCAGGAGCTAAACAATGGCACAGACAAAAGTTGAAATCGCGCCGGACGCCAAGCAAGCCATCATCGAAGGATTGACGCAGTCGCTGGCCGAGACCTCGGTCGCGACGATCAAGGCGCAGAACTATCACTGGAACGTCACCGGGATGGCATTCGGTCCGCTGCATGACCTTTTCCAGCGGATTTACGAGGATCATTTTCAGGGTCAGGACGACATTGCCGAGCGCATCAAGGCTCTGGATGGTCACGCCGAGGGCCGTTATTCGGAATATCTCAAGCGCAGCGCCATTGGCGAATGTGACGGCCACAAGTCAGACAAGGAAATGGTGAAGGCGCTTCAGGCTGACCAGCAGACACTGTCGGAAACCTTGCGTGCGTTGGCCGAACTTGCCGATCAGCATGGCGACGTTGTCACCAATGATCTGGCGGTTGCGCGGGCCAATGTGCATGACAAATTTGCCTGGATGCTGGGCGCCCATCTGGCTTGAGCGGCTAGCGGATAAGCGGGGTTGAAAGTGCGGAGCCGTCGGCGTGCGGCGGCTCCCCTGCCGTATTGCGCGAGCATGGGCTCAGCCTGCGGCCTCATCCCCGAGGACGCTCAAATGTCCTCCACGAGGCTGATGTCGAGCGGAAAAGCCACGCCCTTCTTGCGGCACTTGCGGCGATATTCCCGCTCCCAAAGGCCATAGACGCCGAATTCGCGCGCACTATCGGCACATTCGCGCACCAGCGCCAATTGTTCCTCGGGCGTGTCGGCCGACTTCCATTCCTTCTTCTGCTTTTTCGTGCGCCCGCATCCTACGCACGTGCCCGCGCGATATTCACAGATATCGATGCATGGCGACGGTATTTTCTCGCTCTTGCCCAATGTTACCTCCGCTCGCCGATAAATCGGCATCATTTTGAAAATAGGGGGCGAGCGGAGCCGTGTAAACCTGTCGTGGCGAAGGCTTGGGCTGATGGCCGGGCGGCCAAGTGACGCGAGGCGCACGGCTGAGGCGCCTGCCAGCAACCATTCCGTAAAGCTGAGTGGCAACCAGGCCGGAAATTTCGGGGCCACGCCAGTAACCGGGTAGCCGGCGCGCCGCAGTGACGCCCCGGCCCGTCTTTACCGCTTGGAGAACTGGAAGCTGCGCCGAGCCTTGGCGCGCCCGTATTTCTTGCGCTCGACCACACGGGCATCGCGCGTCAGAAATCCATTTCTCTTCAGCACGCCGCGCAAATCCGGCTCATAACGCGTCAGCGCCAGCGAAATCCCGTGACGCACCGCGCCCGCCTGTCCGGACAGTCCGCCGCCCGACACCGTGCACATGACATCATACTGGTCGGTACGATTTGCCGCTACCAGCGGCTGCTTCAGGATCATCTGAAGAACCGGCCGGGCAAAATATTCGACATAGTCTTTCTTGTTGACCGTGATCCGGCCAGCGCCTGGCTTGACCCATACGCGCGCGACGGCGTTCTTGCGCTTGCCCGTGCCATATGCGCGACCTTGCTTATCAAGCTTCTGCTCGTAGACCGGGCCGGTCTGCTCCGGTGGCGCCTCGGCAATTTCGCCCAACCCTTCGAGGGAGCGGATTTCTTCGTCTGCCATGCTCACGCTCTCCTGGTGTTCTTGACGTTGATGGCAGCAATGTCCAGCGGCTGGGGCTGCTGCGCTTCATGTGGATGATCCGGGCCATTGTACACCCGGAGGTTCTTCATCTGCTGGCGCGACAACGGCCCGCCGGGCATCATGCGCTCGACTGCCTTGTGCAGCACCCGCTCGGGAAAACGCCCGTGCAGGATCTGATGCGCCTTGCGCTCCTTGATGCCGCCGGGATAGCCCGTGTGCCAGTAATAGGTCTTGTCGCGCAATTTGTTACCGGTAAACACGACCTTGTTGGCGTTGACGACAATGACATTGTCACCGTCGTCCATGTGTGGCGTATAGCCAGGCTTGTGCTTGCCCCGGAGCCGTGTCGCAATGAGCGCCGCAAGCCTGCCGACCACAAGGCCCTCGGCGTCGATCAGCACCCACTTCTTCTCGATATCCGAGGGCTTGGCCGAAAATGTCTTCATGGCTCATGCCCTTCGATGGTGCGCGCGCAGGCCAAACTTGCCTGCACTTCTGTTATGGCATCCGATTAAACTGGCTTGCCTCCGGCGTCAACAGGAAATGTCATGGAGCGGCAAAAACCCAATCAAATCAGAGGTATCGCACTATGGTATCATATTACCCGGCAATTTGTGGCGGCAGGGCATAAGTGCCCACCGCATGAGCGCACAGCTCGTCCGCGCCATCGCCGTACAGACTGATATCACCGACCGCAAGCGATTTGCCCAGCTTGATGATGCGCGCGTCGGCGATCAGATCGCCGGGTTCCGGCCGGCGCAGAAAGTTGATGCTCATGTTCGTGGTCACGGCGAGAGCCACAGGCCCGATCGAGCCGAGCACGGCCACATAAAGGCAGACATCGGCGAGCATGAACATGGCCGGCCCGGAGATGGTGCCGCCCGGACGCAGATTCAGATCGTCATGAACAAGGCGCAAGCGTGCGCCGCGATACCAGACCGCTTCAACCGACAGATTTGGCGCGCTGCGGCGCAGACCGACGAATTCCCGGTCAAGGAACGCGTTTACATCGCTCAGGCTCATCCGCGCATCTGCTTCGGGCGTTCTGGCATCCATATCAAACCCTCTCGCGCCGGCGCGGATGCGCCAGCCCCCGTTTGCCGCTATACTGGCAATGTTCAACGCAATTGGAAATATAAAGGCCCGGCAAGCCGATGAGTAGCCCCGCATCCGATGTCCAGACCCGCGCGCCGCTGCTCAGCGACAGGCGCGGCCCCGTCGCCATACTGACTTTGAACCGGCCCGAGGCGCGCAACAGCCTGTCGCAGGACATGCTGGCGGCGCTGGGGCATGCGCTGGGAGCCATCGAGGGCGAGCGCACCATTCGCGCCGTCGTGATAACGCACGCGCCGCCGGTATTTTCGGCCGGGCATGATCTGAAGGAGCTGACCGCGCATCGCGCCGACGCCGACGGCGGACGCGGCTTTTATGAAAGCGTCATGCGGGCTTGCGCGAATGTGATGATGCAGATCATCAACCTGCCGCAGCCGGTTATCGCTGCGGTGGATGGAACCGCGCACGCCGCGGGGTGTCAGCTTGTCGCCTCATGCGATCTGGCTGTGGCCGGGGAAAGCGCGCGGTTCTGCACACCCGGCGTCAATATCGGTCTGTTCTGCTCTTCGCCAATGGTGGCCCTGTCGCGCAACGTGCCGCGTAAGCGCGCGATGGAGATGCTGCTGATGGGCGAAATGATCGGCGCGCGCGAGGCGGAAAGCTTCGGTCTGGTCAACCGGGTCGTCGCTGAGAACGCCGCCTTTCATGCGGCCATGGAGATGGCGCAGCGCATTGCCGCCAAGCCCGCGGCGACGGTGGCTATCGGCAAGCGGGCCTTTTACCGGCAGGCCGAAATGCCGGTTTCCGATGCCTATGCCCTGGCCGCGGACGTCATGGTCCGCAACATGATGGAGCCCGATGCGGAGGAAGGCATCGGCGCATTCGTTGGCAAACGCGCGCCCGAGTGGCCGTCCAACCGGGACGCATGAGCATGGATCTGGAGACCGACCCTCATGCGCGCGAGGAGGATATGCGCGCCATGCTCACACGGCCGGCAACAATTGCATTGATCATCGCCAGCCCGAAGCCCGACCGGCCCAGCCACCAGGTCATGGATTTCCTGCTGCGCCAGGGGTATCGCGTGATACCGGTCAATCCAGGGCATCCGGGCGCGTTCATTCTCGGCCAGCGCGTGTTCGCCCGGCTGAGCGACATCGCCGAGCCGGTGGATGTGGTCGATGTGTTCCGGCATCCCGATGGCGCACCAGCCATTGCGCATGAAGCGGTCGAGATCGGCGCGCGCGGCCTGTGGCTTCAGCTTGGCGTCATCAGCCCGCTGGCCGTGCAGATCGCCAGGGCGGCGGGGCTGCGCGTGGTGATGGATCGCTGCCCGGCGATCGAGTTTCCGCGCTTGTTCGCAGCGCAAGGATAAAGCTTGGGCGCGGCTGATCGCATCAGTTGCTGAAGGCGTCGCGGCGCCACTGATCGTCGCTTTCGCGACCGCTGTCTCGCCCGGATCGGGCGGTGCCGGGCGGAGCACCCAGCGACGGCGGTGCGGTCTCTTGTGTGCCGAAAATGGCATCCCAGAAGGATTGGCGGCGGCGCGGACGGGTGGCTTGTGCGGTTTCCTCGCTCCAGGTTCCGCCAGGAAGAGCCACAGGCGGCTTTGTCAGATGCGCCTGTACCATGAGGGAATGCCAGATCTGGGTGGGCAGCGAGCCGCCGGTAACGCGGCCCATCGGTGATGAATCGTCATTCCCCATCCACACGCCGGTCACATAATGCGCCGTATAGCCAACGAACCAGGCATCACGATAGCTCTGGCTTGTGCCGGTCTTGCCGGCAGCGGGATGTGATTCGAGCGTCGCCTGCCTGCCTGTCCCCTCGCGGATCGTGGCTGTAAGCATGTTGTTCATGGCGGCCACGTGCTGGGCGCGGATGACGCGATCGACGTTGGTCCCTTCCTGCTGATAGAGCACCCGACCTTCCGCATCGTTGATCGCGGCAATGATGTGCGGGCGGGCCAGAAAGCCGCCATTGGCGAAAGGCACGTAGGCGCCGGCGAGTTCCAGCATCGTGAGTTCGGTGGTACCCAGCGACAGCGAAGGATTGACCTCCAGCGCGGTGGTTATCCCCAGGCGATGGGCGGTCTCGATGACCCGTTGATGACCGACCCACTCCGACACGCGCACCGCAACGGTGTTCATGGATTTCGCCAGACCTTCGCGCAAGCTGACATCGCCGGCATAGCGATCGTTGAAGTTTCGCGGCGCCCAGTCGCCGACCTGTATCGGCCCGTCATGGACGAGGCTTTCAGGCGTCAGCCCGTTTTCCAGCCCTGCGAGGAATACCAGAGGCTTGAACGCCGAACCGGGCTGCCGGCGCGCCTGAACTACCCGGTTGAACTGGCTCGCGGTGTAATCGCGACCGCCCACCAGCGCCTTGACCGCGCCCTTCATGTCGAGGATGACCGCGGCAGCCTGGCCCGCCTGATAGCTTTCGGCCTGCGCGTCCATCGCCTGTGTCAGGATCTTCTGCGCCGCGCCCTGAAGCTGATAGTCAATAGTCGTCTGAACGACGATGTCGGATTGCAGGGTCTGGCGAAAATCCGCGACGAGCTGGATAACCCAGTCAATCACATAGCCATAGCTTTGCGAAGGCAGATAGGCGCGCAACTCGGGCGGATTGTCCAAAGCCGTGTCATATTGCGCCTGGGTGATGTAGGAGCCTTCCAGCATTACCAGCAACACCACCCTGCCACGCTCGCGGGCACGCTCCAGATCGCGGGTTGGCGCGAAGAAAGACGGTGCGCGGATCATGCCGGCCAGGATCGCCGATTCGTAGATGTCGATGTCGGAAACCGGCTTGCCGAAATAATGCTGAGCCGCAGCCTCGATCCCGTAATTGCCCGCACCGAAATAGATGCGGTTCAGATAAAGCTCGAGGATCTCGCTCTTTTCCAGCCGCCATTCCAGCCACAGCGCCAGCAGCACCTCTTCCATCTTGCGCTGATAGGTGCGCGCGGGCTCAAGGAACAGCACCTTGGTCAATTGCTGGGTGATGGTGCTGCCGCCCTCGACGATCCGCCCGGCGCGGTAATTGGCGACCACGGCGCGGACAATGCCTATCGGATCGAAGCCGAAATGATAGTAAAAGCGCCGGTCCTCGGTCGCCAGAACCGCGTCGATCAGGTGGGGCGGCATTTCGGAGACCTTGACGTGCTGACGGCGCAGCCCCTGTTCGGTGATCACCTCGCCATTGTCGGCGAGGATCGTGACCTTGGCCGGATTTTGCCCCAGCCCGGCCTTGAGCGGATCTTCCGCGAGATAGGAATAGATGGCAACGAGCAGCACCACAGCGGCGACGAGCGTGGCCACGCTGAGTGTCGCGCCGACGAGCAGAAACCGGATTGCACGATATCTGAACGATCGGCGAGGCCGTGGCGTCCGGGGACCACGCGGAGCATGCGTGCGCTGCCTGACGGCGCGCTTTTCATCCAGTCGCTCGGCCGGATGGCTTTCACCGAACACGGCGGGGCGCTCATCCCCGGTCGCGCCGACTTGCCGGGTATCGGATTTGGCGGTGCGGCGGACGCGCTGAAGCCGTTCCATCAATTTCATGAAGCAATTCGCTTTCGATCCAGCGAGGTGAACGATCAGACAAAGCCCAGCAAGCAAGATACTTGCCGCGGTTATACAAGCTCGAAAGCTGATCGTAACCCGAAAATCATTTTTTCAAGCCTATGGGCGGAGTTTGACGGAACGGCGACAGAATTGCCGTCATCTCTCCGCCCGCGGCTCTTGCACACATGTAGCCCGCACGTCCAGGACAGGTTCTGAGTGCTAGAACCAATAGGCCTGGAAAAGAAGCAGTGCGAGGATCGAGCCAAAGAAGCAGCCCAACAGGATATAGCCCTGTCTCAGGCTGGGCTGCGGCGCGGGCGGCGTTTCGGCCTCGTCGGTCTCAGGATGAAGGCGGGCCTTACGACGCAGATCGGATTTCGTTTCGCTTTGCATGTCTTCCACCATCACGTGCAGCGCAACTGCGCTTGTGCGCGGCTGCACCAGCTTTGAACATCGAGAAAACTTCGTTTCAGGAGCTTTGGGCCGGCCTTAAAAGGCCGTTGCACGGGCGCAAGGCGGGTCGCGCGGATGGTGGGAGCTGTAAACCGAAATCACCGGGGGAGGAGCAAGGAGCGCACCTGCACCCCTCTGCAACGCCGCGGGCGGCCACGACAGTCTGTCCAGACCGAAATGATCGGCACCTGCGCATGTCGGTTCGCTTTCGGCCGCCATATGATGCGCGGCGGCAAAAATGACGATGGCGCGGACCGGGCGGTCGATGGAGCCGTTTTCTGTCGAGCCGACAGGCGCGGAGAGAATGGAGGCCGCCGCGCGGGCGTCTGCATGGGCCGCAAATGGACCGGCTGCGGCCCATACGGCGAACAGGACGAGCCATAAAAGACCCGAAAGCCCATGCATCGGCATGATCACCACAAGTTGAACAGAGCAGATATATCTGCGTGCTCAGGCGCTGCGTCAATGTGCGCATGATAAAATACATCCACTTGCGATCACGGCCACGCGGACTTGCGACGCGGCGCGCGACATGATGGTTCCGCGCGAGAGGAAAATGAATGACCGGCTTTGTCTGCAACGATCGCGGCGCCATCGCGCTCATCTTCGCGATCCTGATGATACCCATCATCATGCTGAGCGCGGGCGGCATCGACTATGCCCGGGCGGTACATGCCCGCCAGCAGCTTCATCGCGCGCTGGAAGCCGCAGCAGGAGGACTGATCGTTAGGGATGACATGCGCGGTAACGCCGAGGCGGTCCTGTTCAGCCATTTGCAGGCGCGGCTGCGTGGCGTCTCGCCCGATGATATTGGCGACGTGATCGTGGCAGATAAACGCGGGAGGATTGAGCTCAGGGCGCGGCTGCGCGTGCGGACGCCATTTCTTGGGCTGATCGGCATGTCCGAAGTGTGGGTGGGAGCTTCTGCGCGGACCAGGGCGCTCGACGATGATTGAATGTGATCACTGCAGACGGGTCTGTCGCGCACCTTTCATCGTAATATCATGTATCCTAATTGCGTGGACGGCTCGCGAGAGCCAAAGAAAGGGTGAGTTGTCTTGATCTGGGGCATTCTTGCGCTGTTGGTGATTCTCGCGCTCGCGACCTTGCCGCAGATCTGGGTGCGCGGGGTGATGTCGCAACACAGTGCCGACCGGCCCGATTTCCCCGGCACCGGCGGCGAATTTGCCCGCCATCTGCTCGATGAGATGAAGCTTGCCGATGTCGGCGTGGAGCAGACGCCGATCGGCGACCACTATGACCCCATCAGCAAGACGGTGCGCCTGAGCGCCCAGAACTATTCCGGCCGCTCGCTGACGGCGGTTACGGTGGCCGCGCACGAAGTGGGCCATGCCATGCAGGATGCCACGGGCTATCCGCCGCTTGCGGCGCGTACTCGGCTGGCCAGACTTGGCGCAGTGGTGGAAAAAGTTGGCATGGTTGTGCTGATGGCGGCGCCGCTGATGGCGCTGATCACACGGCATCCGGCCGGATTTCTGCTGGAGGCGGCGGCCGGGGTCCTGCTGATCGGCTTCGCCGCACTGATCCACCTGTTCACGCTGCCTACCGAGTTCGACGCGAGCTTCCGCCGCGCCCTGCCGATCCTGAAAGCCGGCCGGTATATCCCCGAGCGCGATATGCCCGCGGCTCGCAGCATCCTGCGGGCTGCCGCGTTCACCTATGTCGCGGGCGCGCTGATCAGCCTGATCAACATCGCCAGATGGCTAAGGGTCCTGCGCTTTTGAACCGGGATCAAGCGTGCGGTGCACCTGTCAGCGCTCATGGCCGCCTTCGACGCTCTCCAGCTCTTTTTCCTCGCGGCTGACGATGACGGGAATGCCGACGTCATGACACAGGATCTTGTTGACGCGTGCGCCGTCATCGGCCAGCGGCAGGCGCAGCCAGAACAACACGATGTGATCGCGGCCATGCACCGGACCCTTGACCGCGCCCTGCATGGGCGTGATGTCATTGACCACGCGGCGGAAAGCGGCGCGCCAATAGGGCGTGCGCTGGCCTAGATTGAGGTCGAAGACCGACAGACCGGTGACCTCGATGCCGTAAATCTCGCGCAGGCGGCTGCCGGCGAGACGATAGCGCAGCGCATCGTGGCGCGCGCCGACGTCGATGATGCTTATGCCGGGCAGAAGGTGGCCGATCAGGGCAGGGTCGAGATCGGCGCGTCCGGGCAAGCGCCGGGGACCGGCGGCGCGGCGCCAGTAATCATAAATCTCGCGTTGCTCGCTCATCACGAGCTGCGCCCGAAAGGCGAGTTCGGACGACATCGGCCTCCTCATTGCGCAATCAGCCCGCCGGATCCGCCGCCCGGCGCGAAGGCTGAAATCGCGCAATAAGTATCGGTGATTTGGGCGCGCGGGCGCAAGGGGCCACTGAGCCGTGGGCATCCTAAGGGCTTATTTCTCGTGAAAATGCCCGTAAATCGCTTTGGCCATCGCCACGCTGATCCCCGGGACGGCCGCCAGATCGGACACGCCGGCGCGGCTGACTGCCTTGGCAGAGCCGAAATGATTGAGCAAAGCGCGTTTGCGCGACGGGCCGATGCCGGGGACCTCGTCGAGCGGGTTGGCGGCATTGACGATCTTGCGCCGCGTGCGGTGCGCGCCGATGGCAAAGCGGTGCGCCTCGTCGCGCAGGCGCTGGACGAAAT
>DAIMZI010000029.1:0-16226 GCA_036734025.1 Dichotomicrobium sp. | reverse complement strand
GCGCCCGGGATGACATGGGAGGCGTTCGCCTGGGACCGCCCTCACCGCGCCGCGCCCGGGATGACAAAGGGTCAGCAGCGCATCACTTGCGCGCCGCGCAGCGCCCGGAATGACATGTAAAGCACGCGGCGCAGCGGGTTTTGCTTGCCGGGCGACATCCCTCGCCCGAGCCACGCCAAGCCGGAACGCGGAACCGAAGACAAGCCCTAGCGCCGCGCCGCCAGCACACCATCTTCTATGCGAATGCGATAGGCCAGCAGCGCCAGATTGGCCGCCCCGAACACCAGCGCCACCCACGGCAGCCCCAAAATCAGCGGCACCAGCGGCACTTCCACAGCGACCACCGCATAATTGGGATGGCGGATGAACCGGAACGGCCCGCTGCGCACGAGCTTTGCGCCCGGCACGGTGATGATCCGCGTCGTCCAGTAGCGCCCCAGCGTCGCGATCACCCACAGCCGCAGCCCCTGCACCACCACGAACAGCCCCAGCAGCAGCCACGGCACCGGCGGCGAGGCTTGCGTGAACCAGGCCATGGCCGCCAGCCAACTGGCATGCAGCACGATGAAGGCCGGATAATGCGCCGCGCCCTCCTCCACTCCGCCCGACGCCAGCAGCGCCCGGGTATTGGCGCGCGCATAGGCCAGTTCGACAAGGCGCTGGACCACCAGAAAGCCGATCAGCACATAGGCCCAGCCGATACTCACGTGCGCGCTCCCGCATGCATGTCGACCATCTGGAACGCGCCGGTGAAGCCCGGTCCCAGCGCCGTGAGCAACAGCCGCCCGGTCTGGCCGCGCCGGCGCAGCTCATCCAGCACGAAGAGGACGGTCGGCGCCGACATGTTGCCGAAATCGCGCAGCACCGCGCGCTCGGCATCCAGCCCGCCGGGCGCAAACGCGAATATGTCTTCCAGCGCGTCGAGCACCTTGGCCCCGCCGGGATGACAGCAGGGCCGGTCGATATCCGCCATGCTCAGGCCCTCGCGCTCAAGGAACCCGTCCATCGCCTGCCTGAACGCGCCGGCGACGATGTTCGGGATGTCACGGTGAAAGATGACATCAAAGCCCTGTTCATCCACGCCCCAGCCCATCACGTTCAGCGTGTCGCGCCACAGATGCTCGCCGCCCGGCCCGATCGCGCCGATCGCGCCATCGGCACCGCCTCCCGCGCCCGGCGCCGTGATGACGGCGGCTGCCGCGCCATCGGCAAACAGGGCTGTTGCCACCAGATTGCTCTTGCTCAGCCGGTCATGACGGAAGGCCAGCGTGCACAGCTCGACCGCGATCATGAGACAGCGCCGGCCGGGCATGGCAGCAGCCATCTGCGCCGCGCGTGTCAGGCCCAGCACGCCGCCCGCGCAGCCCAGGCCGAAGACCGGCAGGCGGATGACATCGGGCCGGAACGCCATGGCGTTTATCAGCCGTGCGTCGATGGAAGGCGTGGCGATACCGGTGGAACTCACGAGGATCAGCACGTCGATGTCTTCGGGCGCAAGCCCGGCGTCTGCCAGCGCGGCTGCGGCCGCCTCCTGCGATAGCGCGGTGGCATGGTGCTGATAAAGCTCGGTCTTTTCCGCTATTCCCGCCGGGCCGTCGAACCAGTCGAGCGGCTGACAGGCGTGGCGGTTTTCGATCTGCGCATTGGTGTAGACCGGCTCGAGCGTTGAAAAGAGCGGCGTGCGGGCGCCGAAAATGCGCCGCGCGCGGTCAATCACGGTCTGCTGATCGAACCGATAAGCGGGAACGGCGGTCGCCAGGCCCCGTAGCGAACAGCCCGCCGCCGGGTCATGAGCCTCATTTTCAGCCTGGTTCCAGTGGGGTATGGGGCGCTGCATGATCTCTCACTTTTGGACACCTTGTACCACAGCATACGCCATGATCCCGGCTGGCGGATCTTTTCATGTAATCATAACATATATGCAAGGTTACAAGGCTTTACAGCTTCTTAAGAACAGTTTAAAAAACAGATTATTGGATGTTATTTATATGAGTTTGTCATGAGCAGCGTTCTTGGCGGGATTACCGGCTGCATCAGCTTCGTGGCTGCAATCATCACGATCTTGCAGCTTACCGGTTTTTTTGGGATGTATATACCTGACAAAGCGGAGTGGTTTCGCTATGTGTGAATCTGCTTGCAGATCCGCCGATCTTAAGATCCCACCAGAAGTGTTAGAGGCTGGGTGGAGCGAGGTGCTTCAATGGGATGACAGAGATTTTCCCGACAAGATTATGGTGCGCGATATTTTCATCGCGATGATTGAATCTGCGCCTGAAGCTTGGCTTGAAGCGATTTTAGCTCGCAAACGATGCCATCCATACCTTTGACATAGGTTGTCAAGTGCTCTTGACGTATAATTTTCCCCTCTGGGAATAGTCTTTTATTTTTTTGTGCTTTATCCGATTTTGGAATATGCGACCAAGAACCTCTTGCAACTAAGACGGCCCAAGCATTTTCTGTTTCGGACCATGTCCATGGACTATGAGCACAGAGATTGCGCATGCTTTCGGCGTCTTCAATAGCCTTGCTAAGAGCTTTAAAATCGGCATTTGGTTGCGTTAGACCCTTTGCAGCAATCAGGTCTCGGATTAGCTCAAGACGGTCTCTTGCTCTTGGCTCTCTGATTGCTAAACGCCCTATGCCTTGATTGCAGCCTACCAAAAGGTAGACAATGCCTTGAAGGTAGCTCTCGACATAGGCATAGCGCACAATGAGTCGTCCGATCTCACGGCACATTGAAGCAGGTAGGTCGTATTTGGCGACGTAATGATTTGTCATGACAGAAAAACCTAAAAAGCAAGAGCCTATAGAAGGCGATCCAGAGCGCGGCGATGCGATCCTCCGGCGAATGCTCAAGAGCAAGCCTAAGCCTCACAAAGAGGCTGTTGAGGAGCGCAAGGCCAAGCGCGTTAGTGACGAAAAGGCACAAAAAACCAAATGATGTTTTGCTCTCTGTTTAGGGCTGGCTGATAAAGATTCCAACCATGGAAATGGCGATGGCAATTGCTGCGGCAATGAGCGCAATCGTGGCGATTATATTTGCTTTCTGGGCAATATTGTTAGCTTGGCGAGCGAGGTCGTTGGCTTCACGAGCAGACTCAGATTGGTCGCGAGCGGCATCCGCCGCATCGCGCGCGGCATCCGCCGCTGCTCGTGCTAATTCTGTTTGTGTGCTAGCGTTAGCAATGCTTGCTTCACGCTCTTCTTGTGCGCGTTCCACAGCAAGACGTTCTAACCAGGCTTCAACATAATTCTTATTCTTTCCGGAATAAATGCCTTGGCGAAGCCGCTTTCTTACTGCGGCTTCGCCAACGGCCTCGCATTCCTCATTTATTCGTCGCTCGAAATCTGAGATTTCCGC
The DNA here is from genome assembly GCA_036734025.1 of Dichotomicrobium sp. Lineage (GTDB taxonomy): Bacteria > Pseudomonadota > Alphaproteobacteria > Rhizobiales > Rhodomicrobiaceae > DAIMZI01. The sequence continues at coordinate 12,865 of DAIMZI010000029.1, read as the reverse complement.
CATTGTTTGAAGTGCTTTGCTTTCTGTTTAAGCGTGCATGGCGTTGTCAATCCGCCGATATGTGAGGCGCTTTCCGCTTGCGCCTTTGAGCAAAAGGCTAGCGCGCTCGAAATCATTGAAGCCGAGCTTTTCACGGGTATTCCAGCGGAAAGCGAACTCGTTCGCGTAACGCTGCAAGTGCTGCTCGGACACGGAATGGAATGTCCCGTAAACGCCGCGCTTCAGGATCGCGAAAAAGCTCTCGGCGGTGTTTGTATGCCAGAACATGCCGCGCACATATTCGTCAGCACTGTGGTTAACTGCTCCGTGCCCTGAATATTCCTTGCCGACGCCTTTGTAAGCGGGAGCTTCATCGGTCATCAGGTAGGATTTGCGGTTAGCATGGGCGACCAGAGTTTCGCGCAGCGTCTTGGCGGTCACGTCAGCAACATGGCTGGCGCGCCTCTGACCGTCAAGCTCGACAAGCGCAACAACGGAGTGTTTCTTGGGCTCCGGCTTGCCCTTGTGAGCGTTCTTCTTCTTGCCGCCGACGAAAGTTTCGTCTGCTTCAACGACTTTGTTTTCGCCGCCGATGCCGCCAGCAGGAACTTTATCGGTGATAGCCTCGCGCAGGCGCATGCTCATGAACCAAGCGGTTTTGTAGGTGACGCCCAGCATGCGCTCTAGCTGCTTCGATGAGACACCTTTCTTGCTGGCACCCATAAGATGAGCCGCGACAACCCACTTATGCAGCTTGATCTTGGAGCGCTCGAAAACGGTTCCGACCGTGACGGAGAACTGCTCGCGGCAAGCGTTGCACTGGAAGAGGCCCTTGCGATGAGCCTTGCCCTTGAGCGCCGTTGCTTCTGTCGATCCGCAATGAGGACAAATGGGACCATTCGGCCAAAGCTGCTCTTCGAGATGAGCGCGAGCCGCGTCTTCGTCGTGGTAAATCTTGTTTGTGATGTCGAGTTTCATGGCAGTACCCCTTGCCATAGTTTGATTATGGGGTCAGAAGTATGCTTTGTCAAGTATATACTTTGCGCGCATGCAGCCATTGGAGCCAGGCGATGAAGACCTTGCGTGCCAACAAGCCCTTGATGAAGGCGCTGCTTGAAATGGAGATGCAGCAAGGCGGCTGTAGCGAGCTTTAATCGCCGGACTATCGAGCGGCCGTTCGCCCGCGCCTGCATGAGCAGACATTAAAACAGAGCGACAAAACCGAGCGACGGAGAAGGCACGCGACTTGACGCCGGTGCCCGGGATCGAACATAATGTGAACATCTTCGCCGGACAGCTTCAATGTGGATAACGTCCGGCGCGGCTGGCCGCACAGGGTGCGTCCCCGTTAAGCTGTGCGCGTTTGCGAAAATATCATGTTGCGAGTCGGGGGCTGGATAAGCCAAGGCTGCCGATGGCGGATTAGGAGGTACCGGAAATGGCCGGTTCAGTGAACAAAGTCATCCTGATAGGCAATCTCGGGGCCGACCCCGAGATCAGACACACTCAGGATGGCCGCCCGATCTGCAATCTGCGGATCGCCACATCGGAAAGCTGGCGCGACAAATCCTCGGGCGAGCGCCGCGAAAAGACCGAATGGCACAATGTCGTCATCTTCAACGAAGGTCTGTGCAAGATCGCCGAGCAATATCTGCGCAAAGGCTCCAAAGTCTATCTGGAAGGCCAGTTGCAGACGCGCAAGTGGCAGGACCGCGAGGGCCAGGATCGCTACACGACCGAGGTTGTGCTGCAGGGCTTCAACGGCAATCTGACCATGCTTGATGGGCGCAGCGGCAGTTCTGGCTATGGCGATCGCGCGGAGGCGGGCATGCACGACAACCCGCAGGACGATTATGACCAGGGTCCGCGCAATGCCTCGCGCAGCCCGGCGCGTGCGCCAGCCGGCGGGTTCGACAAGGAACTGGACGACGAGATCCCGTTCTGAGCTTTTCCGGCAAAGCGGTATAGCCGGCCAGTCGCGACATGGCTCAGGCGAGCTGCCTTATGAACGATATGAAAATCGACGCGGCCTCAGGGTGAAGCCGTAGGTTCATACGGTGCCTGTCTACGCGCGCTTTTGCAACTCAACCTCGGCTGCCGCTTCGCTTTCTGCCGCATCAAGCCGCAGGGCCCGCATCTGCACCGCCAAAATCTCCCGCACGTCAAAATGGCGCAATGCAACATGCCGGCTCTGCTTCGCCATATGTGGCAACAGATCGGGCCGGCGCAGCAGGGTCGCCATCGCCTCGGCCAAGCCCTCAGGATCATCGGCGGGCACCCGCGCGCCGTTCACCCCGTCTTGTATGGCAAGCCCGCGCGAGGGCAGATGTGCGCCGATCAGCGGCCGTCCGATGGCCAGCGCACGCGCCATCTCGGGCGGCAGGCACGGATAGATGCCGGGAAACACCACCGCATGGGCGCGCACCAGCAGCCTGTTGATCTCATCACGCGGCCCAAGATAACGCACGACCCCGCGATGCGCGCGCAGCATGGCGATCAACTCGTCCGACGGGGTTACATGGCCGGGGCTGGCGACGAGCCATGTGGCGGCGCGCGCACGCCCGCTCAGCGTTCTGGCAGCGGCACAATAATGGGCAATGCCGCGTTCGCTGCCGGGATATGCGATGGCGAGGAAAACCACGCCCTTGTTCAGGGGCGCCAGGGGCGCGTGAGGCACGCGCAGCGGATCAACCCCCGGTCCGCCGATGAAATGAGCCTCCAGACCGGCGGGCAACAGGCTTCGCCCATCGCTGACCGGGTCCCGGCTCAGCCCCGGCACGACCGCGCCGTGACACAATGACAGGAGAGTGGCGCAAGCCCGTACCAGCGGGTCGCGCGCACCGGTCTGGCCGGCCTTGTTGCGGCTGGTGCTGTCGAGCGCCATCGACAGCTCGGGAAAGGCCGCCACGATATGCGGCACCCGGGCGCGGGCAGCCGCCTCTATCCCGATACGCCCGGCCATCAGCGAGGTGGCCATCACGGCATCGGGCGCAAGACCGCGCAGGGCCAGCGCCAGATTGCGGATGCCGTGCTTGACGGCCATGGCAGAATTGGGTCTGTGGGCCTGTGCAACATGCATCGGCTCGCCGCCAAGCGCATGCAGCGCGCGCGCGCCCTCGGGATCGGCTTCGCCAGTGAAGCAAAGCACCTGATGGCCACGCCGGCTCGCCTCGCGGATCAATGCAGCATATTCGCCGGCAAGCTCGCGAGCCGTGTCGGCGACGATGGCCAGACGACGCGCGCCGATGTCGGGTTCCGGGCGCGGCGGCTCGCCCGACGAGACTTCAGCGCGCGCAGCGAGGAAGCCGGCGGGATGAACGAATTCGGTAATTTTCTGATACATGAGCGGCGCTGTCAGGCTCCATGGCAATTCGTTCCCGGCAGGAGACGAATCACAACCATCCAGCCGCAATCTTACCTAGTAAATATTTACGTCTTTTCCTTGTTCGCGCAGCCGCTCCACCTTGACCTGCAGATAGCGCTGAAAATGCGTGGTCGCATAGCTGCCGTCGCGCACATATTCGAACGTGCTCTGGAAATGGAACGGCTTCCAGTAGCCCAGCATGCGCCAGATTTCGGCCTCATGCCCCGGCTTGCCTCTGGTCGCCTCCGGATCGTTGGGGAAAAAGATGAAGCTCGGCGTGCCGCTCACACGCCAGCGCCGGGCGAGCGCGCGCTCCTCATGTTCGGTGCCGTCAAAATCGGTAACGCGGCGCGAGCCCCACATGTCGAACTGGAGAATATTGAAGTTTGTGCTGACGAATTCGGAAATCTCGGGATCGCCGAAATTCACCCGGTGCATCTCCTCGCAATAGGGGCAGCCGCGCTGCTCTATCAGCACGGCAAAATGCTTGCCCTGGCCGGCCGCTTCTTCAAGGTCTTCCTGGAGCACGAGAAACGTGTCGATGAACCAGGGCTGTGTGTAAAGTCCACTGTCCGCGATCGCTGGGGCATCAGCCCCAGGGGCAGACGCAGCGTTTCCCGGCGCCGCCATGGCCACACCTGAAAGGCCCAATCCACCCACTACCGCTCTGCGAGAGATCATGACGCATCCTCCAACCCATCCGTGTTAATTCACGTTTCTTGTCGAACATGCGGATATTAGCATGATGCGCAGTGTCTGGCACGCGCATCGAGTGCGGGCTTGTCATTGGCACACGCCGCCGCTTCCCAGATCGAAATGAAAATGATCGGCGTGCATCTTATCGGCTTGCGGACCAAGCACCGTGTCGAAGGTCTGGCACGCGCCGGAATGAACATCGCGCAGAAATGCGGCGCGCTCGCCGTCCTCGCCCCAGTGATCGAGCACCGAAATGCGCTGGCCCGATGCGGTGATGAATTCGGCGATGTCGATCGCCATGCCCAGCGCATGCTGGCTGAGCTTGGCGCCGGGAACATGGTTGCGCGTGCGGCAGACATAAGACCCGACGGTGCGCAGGGCCACTATAGGCTCTCCCAGGCGCGCGGTCGCCGTGGGCTGCATCACGCGCAAGGCCCAGTCACGCAGCTTGACGGCCATGTCGCAGGTAAAGGTGGCGGCAGGTATGAGCCGGATGATCGGATCGCCGGGGATCGCGTTGAGTTGTATCGGCGCGGGCGCGCCACAGGCCCCCTCGCGGATCGGTGGCATCGGCTCCAGATCATAGGCAGCACCGGCCATCGCGCGCAGGCAGGCAGACTGCGCGCTGATTATCTCCGCTTCGCTCCATTCGAGCGGCGGCGCAGGCTTGGCCAGCTCCTCGCCCGGCACGACTGCGCGGCGCTCCGGCAAGGGCGGCGTCTGTGCAAGGCCCGGCGCGACCATCACGCCCGCCGCCAGCAACATCACACCGAGCCATCCGGCGCAACTGCGGGTGCGCGCGCCAGCCAGACATTTCCCAACTGCCATCATCGTGCTATCCAGCCAAAGCATGCGTTCCTGCGTCCCCTGTTGCCGCGCCCAGGCGCACCCCGTGATGATCGGAGAGCCCGCAATGTCTGAACCGCTCAGCACCCCGCCCGGCGTGCACGCCCATGAAGATGGCCGCGCGGGCATGATCATTCTGGAGCGGCCCAAGGCCCTCAACGCTCTCAGCCATGACATGATCCATAGCATCGATGCTGCCTGCCACCGCGCGGCAAAAAATGCGCATATTTATGGCATGGTCCGCAGGGCGATGGGCGATGGCGCCTTTTGCGCCGGCGCGGACGTGCGCGAGATCCACCGCCTGATCACGGATGGCGATCCCCGCGCCTTGCAATATTTCCGTGATGAATATCAACAGAACTGGACGCTCCAACGCTTCATAAAGCCTACTGTCTCGCTGATCAACGGGTTGGTCATGGGTGGCGGCGTCGGCATCAGCCTATACGGCACGCACTGTGTTGCTGGCGCGGATTACCGCTTCGCCATGCCGGAGACCGCCATCGGCCTGTTCCCCGATATCGGCGCCAGCTTCTTCCTGCCACGTCTGCCCGGGCGCGTGGGGCTTTATCTGTCGCTCACGGGTCAGCAGATCGGCGCGGCTGACGCCTATTGGCTGGGACTGGCCTCGCACTGCATCGATGCGGCTCATTTTGACAGGATCACGGCGGCCGTTCGCGATGCCGACCCGATCGACGATGTGCTTGACGGGCTGCACCGCGATCCCGAGCCGAGCCCCGTTCAGCGCCTTGCGCCGGTCATTGACCGGCTGTTTGACCAAGCGAGCGTTCCCGCGATCCTAGAGGCGCTCGATTGCGAGAGCGGCGAACACGAGGCGTGGGCACGCGAGACGGCCGCAATATTGCGCGCGCGCTCGCCCGTCTCGCTCAAGCTCGCCATGCGGCTTTATCAGGAAGGCGCCCGGCTCAGCAGTCTGAAGTCTGCTCTGGTGATGGAGTTTCGCGCCATGACCCGGTGCCTGCGCGCGCCGGATTTCGCCGAGGGTGTGCGCGCCCAGCTCATCGACAAGGACAGATCGCCCAACTGGCGGCCTGCCCGGCTTAGCGATGTCGATGACGCGATGATCGCTGCCTGGCTCCAGCCCGTCGAGGACGGCGACGAGTTGATGCTTCAGGATCACTGGGGACTGATCGATTAGCAGCCTGGCCCCTTGCCATTCGCATAAAATTGCCGCGCGAGCGCTGACGACAATTTAAGGTTGTGCAATTAAGCGCATTTTAGGCAGTATCAAATAATGTTGTCCTCGTACCGGGCTGTACACCGAACGAGGCAAATTGATGAACCAGGCATTAGACTTTGCGCAGCGCCGCCCCAGTGAGGGTGAAACGGCGCTCAAATCCCAATATCTCGTCTCCCTGAAAATGATCGAGCGTTTGCAGCGGCTTATGCTGGATGTGCTGAAAGATGAACTTGACCGCGTCGGCTATACCGATGTCAATTCGGTACAGGCCATGCTGTTGTTCAACATCGGCGACATGGAGCTCACGGCAGGCGAAATTCGCACCCGGGGATTTTACATGGGCTCCAACGTGTCCTACAACCTTAAGAAGTTGCAGGAATTCGGCTGCATCGATCACCAGCGCTCCGAAAGCGACCGGCGCGCGGTACGCATCCGCCTGACCGAGCGCGGCAAGCGCATCTGCGCGCTCGTGGATCAGCTCGTCAACCGTCAGCTGATGTCGCTGGAGAAGGTCGGCGGTATTTCCGAAGGCGATCTGCAGACGATGAACCGCAGCCTGCGCCGGCTGGAACGGTTCTGGACCGACCAGATCCGCTACCGGTTGTGACCGACCTGGCGACAGGCTGGGCAAAAGGCTGTTGTAATGGCAAGAGTTGCGAAAATGCCGCTTGATCGTTGAGATTGAGCCACTCTGGAGCAGCAATCGCGGCGTTCACGATCGTGTCACTTGATTCTGAGCCGGGTCTGAACGATCCTATATGCGGGGTTGGCGTGTAAACTGCGCGTGGCTGCCTGCCTGCTTGTCTCATTTTCGCACCGATATGTGGCTTAAACCATGATAGGAGCCGGGAATGAATAAGCTATTTGGCTCAGGCAGTGTGCTTTTGCGCGTCAAGACGGCAAGGCGAATGACAAGGCGAATGAATTGATTGATAATCAGGTGAGGGCAATGAGTATTGGACCGGCGAAGTCGATTTCGAGGATTGCCGCCCTGGCGCTGGCTTTGACCATGTCGCCGCTATGGGTTGGCCAGAGCGCGGCGGGTATCGAAGACTGGATGAATTTCACCAAGGGCCGCACCAGCACCTGGCAGCAGCCTTTTGATCGTTCGTTCGTGCAGCAATGGGAAGCTCAGCCCCAGCGCGGATATGCCACCATCTCGCGCGAAAATGTCGAGCCGCTTCGCCAGGCTATCAAGTCCTATTCCGAGATCGTGGCGCGCGGTGGCTGGAAACAGATCCCCAAAGTGACCCTGCGCACCGGGGTGCGCGATCCTGCCGTTGTTCTATTGCGCCGCCGCCTTGAAATCACGGGAGATCTGGAGCAGCGCGGCGGATATGAGCAGACCTTCGATTATTATGTCGAAAAGGCAGTCAAACGCGCGCAGATGCGTCATGGGTTGACCCCGACCGGCATCGTTGACGATGCCACGTTGACGGCACTGAATGTGTCCGCGAGCGCGCGCCTGCGCCAGCTTCGCACCAATCTTACCCGCCTGCAGCAGCTCGCCACCAGCACCGCCAAGCTGGAGCGCTATGTGCTCGTGAACATTCCTGCCGCGCAGATCGAAGCCGTGCAGGATGGGCGTATCGTTTCGCGTCATTCAGCCGTGGTCGGCAAGCCCGACCGTCAGACCCCGGTGCTGCAATCGCAGATCCACGAGATCAACTTCAACAAGGAATGGATTCTGCCGCCGACCGTGATCCGCGAGGATCTGGTGCCAAAGGGCCGCCAGATGAGCCGGGCGGGCCAGAGCGTGCTGGAGCGTTACGGTATTGATGCCTATGCGTCATACGAAGATTATCGTCGCGGCCGCAAGCTTGATCCCAGCCGTATAAACTGGTCCTCCGACCAGCCAATGGGCCTGTTTTATGCCCAGGAAGCCGGCAATGACAACCCGCTGGGTTTTGTGAAAATCAACTTCCATAATCGGCACATGGTCTATCTGCACGACACGCCCTCACAATCATTGTTCGGGCGCAATGTGCGCGCGGAAAGCTCTGGCTGTGTGCGCGTGCAGGGTGTCGAACAGTTCGTGACCTGGCTGCTTCAGGGCAATTCGGACTGGTCGCTGAGCAGGGTCATGGACATGAAGCGCACGGGCGAAAGGCTCGATGTGAATCTGGCCAAGCGGGTGCCGCTCTACATGAGCTACGTAACCAGCTGGGCGACCCCCGACGGCGTGGTGCATTTCCGCCGCGATCTCTACGGCCGTGACGGTATCGGAACCACGGCTTCAGCCTACTGATCGGGGATCTGTCAGTCGATCAATTCATGATGCGGGCGCCGTCGTTGATGGCGCCCTTTTCATTTGCATCAGCCGGCTGAGCGCATGGATGCAAGATCGGCGACTTGCATCGAAGCGGGCGGCTGCAAACCGCTGCTGCGCAACATGTCGTTCAGCTTGTCGGATGACTGCACCATGATCGTGCCGATGATCGCTGCCAGCACGAAAACCACCAGCATGAAGCGGCGAACCCCCGGCAAGATGAGCAGCAGCAACAACACGACCAGAGCGATCACGCCGATCGACGCCCACAATGCGACCTCGGTATCACCTGCATAGAACTTCGAAATGGCTTCATTGATACGCTCGATGAAATCCATGGCCCGTCCCTCCCATGATTGCGCGCAAGACTTCGCCAGTCATCGAGCCGCTCGTAAATCCCTAAGCCCTGACAGAGCGGTTGAAAACCAACGAATTAATCAAAGCTTAACGAAAAAGCGGCCATGCGCTACGCAAAAAGCACGAAAGGACGCCGCGTAAGGCCATATCGCGCGCGCCTGGTCGCGGAAATAAAATGGAACCGCGAAGCGCGCCGCGCCCATAAGATACCCGCATGAACCGCCTCGCCCGCGGACCTGCGCCTCCCGGGAAAGCAGCTGCGCGCCGGCCTGCTCGGCGCATGATCCCTCAAGACACCAGATCCCAATAGGGCCGATCGCCAAACCGGCGCATCAGAAAATCCGTGAGCAGCCGAATTTTTGCGGAAGGGTGCCGGGTCGGCGGATGAATGGCCGCAAGCGTCAGATCGGGAGCCCGGTGATCAGGTAAAACCCGGACCAGGCGGCCCGTCTGCAGCTCCGCGCCGATGATGAAGCTTGGCAGCAGCGCGATCCCAAGCCCGGCGAGCGCGGCATCCCTCAGCACTTCGCCATTGTTGGAGCACAGAAGCGCATTGATACGGACCACACTCGGCGCGCCGTCCGGCCCGATCAGCCGCCACCTCGTGCCGCTCGCCAGATGGCCATAATGCAGACACGGCCTGGTTCTCAGGTCGTGTGGCGTATCCGGCGCGCCATGCGCCGCGACATGCTCGCGAGAGGCGCAGGCGAAGCTGTGGATCACGCACAGCCGGTAATCGACCAGCGTGGTGTCTTCACGCGGCTCGGCGATACGCAGCACGAGATCATAACCATCCTCGATCAGATCGACGAAGCGGTCACTCAGGTGAAGTTCGATGCGGATCTGAGGATGTGCGGCCATGAAATCCGCGATGGCCGGCCCGACATGGCGGATGCCGAACGACATCGGCGCATTGAGCCTGAGCGTCCCTGCGGTGTCGCCCGTATCGCGGACCTCGCGCTCTGCTTCGCCCAATGCCTCCAGCACATCGGCCGCACGCCGATAAAATGCGGCGCCCGCGACCGTCGGCGCGACTGCCCGCGTCGTGCGGTGCAAGAGCTGCACACCGAGATCATCTTCCAGCGCCTGAATCGCCCGGCTGATTGCAGAACGTGACGTCCCGAGCGCGCGCGCAGCAGCGGCGAACCCTTCCGCTTCCACTGTGGCGACAAAAGCCTTCAGCGCCGACAACCTGTCCATTGATGCCTCGATTGTTTCGCAACACGCGACAGTCTGATGAATTATGCGGGGATTGTCGATTGGCACGTGCGATGCGACATGACGGGTAATGGAAATTATCGGCACAGGAGGAGCATATGAACATCTTGCGTCAGTCACACGAGCGCGGCCGCGCCGATTTCGGCTGGCTCGATAGCCGGCACAGTTTTTCGTTCGGCAACTATTACGACCCGGCGCATATGGGCTTCGGGGCTTTGCGCGTCATCAACGAGGACAAGGTCGCGCCCGGCGCCGGCTTCGGTGAGCATGGTCACGAGGACATGGAGATCATCTCCTATGTGCTGGAAGGCGCCATGGCGCACCAGGATTCGCTCGGCAACGGCTCGGTCATGCGCCCCGGAGATGTTCAGCGCATGAGCGCGGGCACCGGCATCCGTCACAGCGAGTTCAACCACTCCGACAAGGACCCGCTGCACTTTCTGCAGATCTGGATCATCCCGGAAAAGCGCGGGCTGGAGCCGGGCTATGAGCAAAAGACATTCAGCGTGGATGAGCGCCGGGGGCAATTGCGGCTGATCGGCTCGCGCGACGGGCGTGCCGGCTCGGTCATCGTCCATCAGGATGTCGATCTGTACGGATCGGTGCTGGGCGATGGCGAGAGTGTGACCCATGAGTTGCGTGATGGCCGCAAGGCGTGGCTCCAGGTTGCACGCGGCACTCTCGTGGCGGGCGATCAGGCCCTTTATGCCGGCGACGGTCTGGCGATCGGTGATCCCGGCAAGCTGACGATCACCGCCACCGATGATGTCGAATTGCTACTGTTTGATCTGGCAGCCTAGACTGAAGCTGCGGCGTGGTCCTGCCGGGAGCGCGCCGCAGCCCGTATTCGCCAACCACCGGAAAAGAAGGCTCGTGTCAATGAGTTGGAACCCGTCCATTGAACCACAATGCCCCGACGCGACCTCGCTCGATGCCATCGAGACGCTGATCATCCCGCGCGCGCGCGATCTGGGCGGCTTCGAGGTGCGCCGAGCCCTGCCCGCGCCAAAGCGCCAGCTCGTTGGCCCGTTCATCTTCTTTGACCAGATGGGACCGGCCGAATTCCTCACCGGTCAGGGCATCGACGTGCGCCCGCATCCTCACATCGGGCTGGCCACCGTCACCTATCTGTTTCGCGGCGAATTCCAGCACCGCGACTCGCTCGGTACGGATCAGATGATCTATCCCGGCGAAGTCAACTGGATGATCGCAGGGCGCGGTGTCACCCATTCCGAACGCACCAGCGAGCAGACAAGGACCAATCCCCACGCTCTGTTCGGCATCCAGACCTGGGTGGCCCTGCCAGAGGCCGCGGAGGAGGTGACCCCAGGCTTTGAGCATGTCGAAAAGGAGCGGCTGCCGCTGCTCGACGGCGAGGGCAAGAGCGTCCGGCTGATCCTGGGCACCGCCTATGGGCAAAGCGCGCCGGTGAGCACATTCACCGAAATGTTCTATGCCGATGCGGCGCTCGCGCCTGGCGCGTCCCTGCCCCTGCCCGATGATCATGAAGACCGCGGGGTCTATGTGCTTGATGGCGAGATCGAGATCGCGGGGCAAAGCTTCGAGGCCGGCCGTATGATGGTGTTTCGCCCCGGCGATCATGTATCACTGAAAGCAGGTGAACGGGGCGCGCGGCTGATGCTGCTCGGCGGCGAGACGCTTGGCGGTCCGCGCTACATCTGGTGGAACTTCGTCGCCTCCTCGCGCGAGCGCATCGAAGCGGCCAAGGCCGATTGGGCGCGGGCGGACTGGGACGACGGGCGGTTCCGGCTGCCGCCGGGCGACACCGATGAATTCATTCCGCTGCCCCAGAAATAAGCCGGCGACAAGCCGGCTCTGGTATGCCAGCCGCGCAGCTTTGATCCGGCGCGGCCATCGCGCCCGGCGCAGGCGGCCGATGCCGGCAAGGCCTGGCATATCGACAATCTAAGTTGTCAAAATATCACACCCCTCACATTAATCACGCACCGCAATCTCAGGTTGATTGCCTCAATCGGTGGTTGGTGGGGCTCTGCCACGAATCACTAGAGCGTTCAAAACATTAGATTTTTTAGTGTTTTAAGCGTGCGTTTGAATTTTCTGAACATCCTGATGGGGGATAATATGAAATATGCTTTTTCCGCGGCCGCCCTGGCTGCGGCGCTCGGTTTTGCAGGTGTCGCCCATGGCGACTCGCTGAAAGACATGCCGGTCTATCAGTCACCGACGGTATGGAGCGGCTTTTACATCGGTCTTCAAGGCGGCTATGCCGATGGTAACGGAGACCTGGATGTGACTTCGGATTCCTATCTCGAGGTCAAGCGCGGATTTGGCGTCCGCAGCTACGAGGGCTGGGACGAGGGTTCAAGTGATGATGGCGGCATGTTCGCAGGCTTGCATATTGGCGTCAATCGGCAAGACGGGCACATCGTCTATGGTCTGCAAGCGGACATGAACTGGAGTGGTCTGGACAGCGGCACAGCGCAGGCATTCAGCCTTGCGCCGCGCGGTGATGAAGGCGACGAAGCCGCCGGCTATACTTTTGCGACAAGCGAAGTCGACTGGTTTGGTACGCTTACCGCCAAGCTCGGTGTGGCCCACGGCCCTCTCCTGGCCTACATCACGGGTGGCCTGGCTTATGGCCAGGTTGATCTGAATGGTGTCGTCCAGCTCAGCAGCAGTTTCGACGATGGACACGATATTCGATTTGCTTCCGCGTCGATTTCCGACTCCGACGTGAAATTGGGTTTCACCCTGGGAGCAGGCTTGGACTATGCCGTTGACGAGAAAGTCATAATCGGATTTGCGTACAAATATGTAGATCTCGGCGAGGTTTCAGACAGTGCGGAGCTGAGTGAATTTCGCGGTCCGTTCGGAAATGGTTTTTACGATCTGGCCGAAGTGGGCGGCACGGCAAAGGCCGATGCCTCATTCCACACATTCGAGGTGCGCCTGAGCG
>DAIMZI010000028.1:12958-22443 GCA_036734025.1 Dichotomicrobium sp. | reverse complement strand
AGGTCTCGCATGAGAGCCGTGGAAGACCACCACGTTGATAGGCTGGGTGTGGAAGTGCAGCAATGTACGAAGCTTACCAGTACTAATAGCTCGATCGGCTTAATCACTCTCATTTATCAATGCTCATCTCTCCATGAGATGGCTGACCAGATCATCACTTTTCGCCTCCGGGCGCTCTTCGTTTGCCTGGTGATTATGGCGGAGTGCCCCCACCCGATCCCATCCCGAACTCGGTCGTGAAACACTCCAGCGCCGATGGTACTGCGCAAGCGGGAGAGTAGGTCGTCGCCAGGCATACAAAGAACGTCCGCGTTCAGCGAAAAGTAAATCCCCTCAATTCACTACCTTACTTTCTTAAAAAATTTATCTCGCGAAAGCGTCTGGGTCACCAGATTAGGTCCTCTCGTCAGACCGTTGGCTTCGGCTTTACGGGGGCAGGGAGTTGACAAGATGTGGTCCGGTCGCGCATTCGCGTTCAGGCTTTCAACACCGCCTGAAGTGTCCGCGCCGCCTCATCATCGAACCGATACCCGAAAGTCTCGATTTCCCGGCGATACCAGCGCCCGACGATATCGCGTGTTTGCGGCGTGTAATAATCCCGCCAGTGCTTCTTTTCCTTGCGGAAGCCGGACTTCGCGCGCGGCAGCGTCACCGGACCATCCAGGCCAAGCCGCTCGAGCACGGTTGCCAGATCTTCTTCCAGCCGGTGATAGTGGCAGACGAAATCGACAGCAACCTCGCCGCCGATGGAATAGATGTCGTAATTCGGCGAGATCTTGCGGCGCAGCGGGTTGCGGATGAAGCTGTCAAAGCTCGGCGGTTTCGCGCGCCCGCGATAGTGCCAGTGATAGAGCGACACCTGCCGGTCCCACGGGTTGCGCTCGATGGTGAACTTGAAATAGCTGTCCCAGATCTCCGGGCAGAGTAGCCGGCGGATTTCGCTGGCGGGGATGTGATGGTAGAAGCCGGGATAACCTAGACTGGGGCGGCCTATGGCAGTGCCGATTAGCCTGATGATACGGCTGCGCCTGCGTGCAAATCCGGGAAGACGCCAGTTCTGCGCATGCCGGCCCAGCCGCATAAGTTCTTCATCTGGAAAAACCGGAGTAATTATGTCCTTTTCACCGCAAAATTTGGAAAGGAACAGCTCGACGCTTGTTCCAGCTACCTTTTTCGGCTTGATGAAGATGAACTTATGATTGTGAGAAACTATCACGACCGAATTCCTGTAGAGAATCCATTAGAAAGACAGGCGACTGGTTATTGCTTCAATCTCCGTGACCCAAACGACTGGAGCGGTTCAACGCTCTTCGATATGGGCCTCGCAGAACCGTACGCTCACGCGCCCGCAATCCCCGAAAATGGATAGTCGAGCCAACTTTATGGCCAAATTGGGCCGCTATAAACGAAAGAGTGTTCTTGTGGCTCCAACCCTGCATTTCCCTACCAACGCTTCGCGCGCCTCTGGCGCCGCCGATCCGGGATCGAAACAGTTGACGATGACAAATTCGGAAAACAGATGCGTCTTCGTTGTGAAAGACCCCAAGCAGGGCGATTTCCAGAACGTACTGGCGCTGGGAGGCGCGATTGCAAGAAATCTCGATGTGCCGTTGGAGGTCGTCGATTTGCAGTGCCGGGTCCGATTGCCCGCCTTTCTGCTGAACAATATGCTGGCGCACAGTAAAGGCCGGGCCGCTGGGGCCACAAGGGCCCATCGCGCCATGCAATCGCTTTTGTTCAAGGGCGAAGTGCCTGCCGGTCTGAAGCCGGTCGCCGTCGTCTCCACGCTGGGGCGCGGAGAAACGCAGGGCGCGTTCATAGGGCGGGTCTGGCAGGTGCCAGCAATTCATCTGGGCAGACCCAAGCGGGTTCCGCGAGAGTTCTTCTCCGCCGTCATCGCGCATCCGGGCGATGACGCGGCGGCCTCGGATTTCGCCCTCCCGATTGCGCCCACGCGTATGACCGCCTCGTCGCGGAATCGGCGCGGTGACGGCACTACGATCGAGAGGGTTTGCCTGTTATTGGGGGGGGATGCGCGCGGTGTGATCGATTACGAAGAAAGTTTCTGGAGGCGCTGTCTCGATGTGGCCACCGCGACCGCATCAGCGCATCAGGCAAGGCTTTCCGTGATCACCTCGCCTCGCACAGGCCGCGCTGTCGAGACCTCGATCGAGGAAGCCGCGCGGCAACATCCGGCAATCATAGACAGTCTGATCCTGTTCGGTCAGGGAACGCGGCAGGACATCGCCCCCGAGATTACCGCCTCGGACGTGACATTCGTGACGGCCGAGAGCATTTCGATGATGTCTGATGCACTTGCCAGCGGGGCGCGCGTGGTCGCTGTTCACAATGGCCAACTGCCGAAATCTGCGCGCGTGCAGAGCTTTCTGATGCAGCACGCGGAACAGAAGACCTTGCGCATTCTGGACCTTTCACTGTGGGATGGAACGGTCCCGCCCCTTTGTGATATAGAACCGCTGGAGACGTCATGGTCAGACCTGTTCTGGGGGCACGTCAGGCCGATGTTTGCGGCTTGCTAAAACCGCCATGGCCTCATGACCCAAACCAAAATGCCTCCGGGTTTATCGGGGGCTTCACTATGAGGCAGAGTGATGTTTCTACAAAGGATGTTTGGGATCCGAAAGGTCAAAAAAAGAAAGGATTTCTCTGTTCCCGAGGGCGCAAAGGAGCGGCCTAATCAGATCTACTACCAGATGGCCGGTAAGAAAAGGAGGGCGCACGCTTCTTGGTACCGAGGGGAGAACACAAACTTTCACCCGGTACGAGCGAGCCTCAGCGAAACTGATGCATTTGAAAAATACGTTGGTTTGGGCTGGTTGCCGGATGAGCCGTTCATAAGCCGACAACACTACATCACTGCTTTTGGAAGCTGCTTTGCTAGTCATATAACAAAGTTTCTTTTGGCCGAGGGCTACCGCGTGTTTGGCAAGGAGATGAACTTAAACGCTCATATAGTCCGATCCGGTGAGGGAATTGTGAACACTGCGGCAGTTCTCCAACAGTTTGAATGGGCTTATTCTGGATACACATCACAAGATGACGTCTGGTACAACAAAGACGGCAGTGTCGCTGAAATGTCTCAGAAAGTAAAAGATTCGACTCGACAGATATTTGAGAAAACAGACGTATTTATTATAACCTTTGGACTTTCAGAGGTTTGGCATGATCAGGCTACCGGCGCAGTCTTCTGGGGTGCAGTACCTAAACATAAATTTGACCCCAAAAAACACGGATTCCGAGTTCTCGGCCCTGAGGAGAACAGAAGAAATTTGCAGAAGATATATGAGTTGATCCGTTATAATAAGCCGAATGCGGACATTATTTTCACACTTTCACCCGTCCCGCTTGCTGCTACTTTCCGTCCAATTTCTTGTGTTACAGCCAATTCGGTCTCAAAGGCATCTCTGCGGATCGCAATAGATGAAATGCTACGAGAGTATGAACGGGACTCAAAGCTGTATTATTTTCCATCCTATGATTTTGTGACTGGATTTTTGCAAGATGCTATGGATGATGACCTTAGGCATCCGAAACCCGAAGCAATAGAATTCATCATGAGCACTTTCCAAAGGCACTTTCTGATCTAGCCTGCTAGATGCGACTAACCACGCCGTCGCCAAAGCGATAAGCCCCTGCTGCGCGGCATTGGCTCAATTCCGCGCGCACGCTCGACAGACGCTTGGAAGGACCCAAACTGCGCCCGGCGGATTTCACTAATGTCAGGAGCTGGTGCGTCCCAGTCGATAGACTGAAAATCTGGCGCGACATGCACCGGCACAATTTTTATCAATTGCGAGAAGCGATTGTCCCAGCGCTGACGGCAGATCGTCACTGGAATGCCAGAAGCGATACAAGGCGTAGCCGCGTGATGCAGCGGCGTAATAACTCGTGCAGCATCACGACGGTATCGCGCGAGCAGCGCGGCTGCTAATGCCTCCATTGCCTCGCAGTCATTCGGCGCAAGCGGCATGCGAGTCATGGGATGACGCTGATATACCAGATCAACCCTGTCGTGCATCGAGAAGGGGATCTTCGTCAGCGCGCCTACCGGCAGTCGTCCCGCTCCTTCGCCGAAGACCGCCATAATCCGATCGCCGTGCTCGCCAACCCCACGCGGGTCGAAGGAGAGCGTTAGGCACCCAGTCACAAAAGCCTCGATGCCAATTTCGGTGAGATGCCTAGCCGTCGCAATATCCCGGCAACCAATTGGAGCATGTCGGGCGAAGAAGTCGCGGTGACGTTCGACCACAGACTTCTTAGCATTTACACCCACCATAACAGGACGAATTGCGGGCGGAAGCGGTAGGCTCCTCTCGTAGAGTACAGCATTAAGCGGAAGTAGTACTTCTGGTCCCTCATACTCGGCCAAGCCGTCACGGTCTACGGCAATGACCTCGTCCTCCGAAACGCCGAGGCGACGCCACATGGCACGCATCGCAAGGGTTTGCATATAGTCGCCGAGATTGACGCTGAAGACGCCGTCGCTCCGAAGTTGTTTCTCAAACTGGCGGAAACGGGCGTAACTAAAGTGGAGCACGCCGGCTTTCATAACAGTAGACTATTAGCTGACACTTGGCTTATCACCACGGAGACTTTTATGTCACGTATTTTCCAGACCAAATCGAGAGCTTTAATTTCAGACTGCGGCACGACTAGGTATCTCCTATTTAATAAGTAAAAAACTTACTCCGCCCGCACATGCCGCTCATACATTTTCACATCCCGCAGCCAGCGCCCCATCGCCAGGATCGCGGCGACCGAGAACCCATAAGCCCCGCCGCGCACCATTCCACGCAGAATATAGTTCTTGAAGAAGTACACAGGGAAGCCAAAAAACACCCGCCCGATCACCACCGGCCGCGACAGCAGCCGCTTGCCGTTCAGCCGCGCCGTGCTCACGCGGTTCATCTTCATCACCATGTGCTCGATGCTGCGGAACGAATAATGCAGGATCGGCGCATTCAGCCGCCCCGGCGTCAGCCCCTCGGGCAGTTCCGGCTGGTCCCACGCTGGATGATCGGGCACGCGGAGCACGCGCCGGTCATACAGCTTGACGCGCCGCGAGCGCGCGAAGCCATACCAGGGCTTGCCGTGCGGCGGCACGAACACCAGCGGCAATTCGAACGCAGCGGGGCTGATCTCACCGCCCGCGAACAGCGCCCCGATCTCGGCGACAAGGTCATCGGTCAGGACTTCATCGGCGTCGATATCCAGAAGCCAGTCATGCCGGCATGCGTCCTCGCCCACCCGCTTCTGCGCGCCGTTTCCAAGCCATGGTTGCTCGATCACCCGCGCGCCAAGCGACGCGGCGATCTCCTTTGTGCGATCGGTCGAGCCGGAGTCCACCACGACGATGTCGTCCGCCACCCGCTGCGCCGCCTCGATCACCTCGGCGATCCGCTCTTCCTCGTTCAGCGTGCGGATGTAGCAGGACAATGCGTTCGGCACTGTTGATCCCGTTCTTTGCTCAGTAGGCGTAAATTTAAAGAATAAACTTCGACAGGTCCGTATCCTTCGCCAGATCGGCGACCTTGTCGCGCACATAATCCGCGTTGATCACAAATCTGCCGTCCGGCCGGTCGGTCGCCTCGAAGCTGATCTCGTCAAGCACACGCTCCATCACCGTCATCAGCCGGCGTGCGCCGATATTCTCGACATTCGAATTCACCTCGACGGCAATATCCGCAATCGCGTCGATTGCTTCCTCGGTAAATTCAAGCTCCACGCCTTCGGTTGCCATCAGCGCGATATACTGCTTGATAAGGCTCGCCCGCGGTTCACGCAAGATGCGACGGAAATCGTCGCCCGTCAACGCACGCAGCTCCACGCGGATCGGCAGGCGCCCCTGGAGCTCCGGCAGCATGTCCGACGGGCTCGACACGTGAAACGCGCCAGAGGCGATGAACAGGATGTGGTCGGTCTTCACCGGCCCGTATTTGGTGCTCACGGTGGTCCCCTCGATCAGCGGCAGCAGATCGCGCTGCACGCCCTCGCGGCTGACATCGCCGCCGATGCGCTCGGAGCGCGCGCAGATCTTGTCCACCTCGTCGAGAAAGACGATGCCGTTATTCTCCACCGCATTGATCGCCTCGTTCACGATCATGTCCTGGTCGATCAGCTTGTCGGACTCCTCGCTGATGAGCAGCTCATAGGATTCGCGTACCGTTACGGTGCGCTTTTTCTTGCGGTCGCCAAAGGCGCGCCCCAGCACATCGCCAAGATTGATCATGCCGACCTGGCTTCCGGGCATGCCGGGAATATCGAAGCTGGGCACGCCGCTGGTGTCGGCCACCTCGATCTCGATCTGCTTGTCGTCCATCTCGCCATCACGCAGCCGCTTGCGAAAAGCCTCACGCGTCGCCGGCGAGGCGTTGGTGCCGACCAGCGCCTCCAGCACACGCTCCTCGGCCTGCAAATGGGCTGCGGCGCGCACATCCTTGCGCTTGGCGGCACGCACCAGCCCCAGCCCGGCCTCGACGAGATCGCGGATGATCTGATCGACGTCCCGGCCGACATAGCCGACCTCGGTGAATTTCGTCGCTTCGACCTTGATGAACGGCGCGTTGGCGAGCTTGGCCAGACGGCGCGAAATCTCGGTCTTGCCGACGCCGGTCGGGCCGATCATGAGGATATTCTTCGGCAGCACCTCTTCGCGCATCTCGCCTTCGAGCTGCTGGCGGCGCCAGCGATTGCGCAGCGCTATGGCGACCGCGCGCTTGGCGTCCTTCTGGCCGATGATGTAGCGATCGAGTTCCGAGACGATCTCAAGCGGAGAGAAACTGGTCATGGCAACTCCGTAGTCACTTTTGGCAAGCGACGGGCCAATGCTGGCGGCACGAGCCGGGAGACGACAACATTGCGCGTGCTGCGCCAGCCTACGCCAAGAAGCAGAAGCGCAGTCCCAAGGCCAAGCACGGTCAGCGAAGTCACGGCGGCCTCGCCAACGCCTGTTCTGTTGATGATGATGGATAATGCCACGCCAAAATAGATCAGCCCGGCAACGAGAATGGCACGGCGGTCAATGATCAGCGCCACGACGGCAAGCACGGCAATCAGGATGATCGTGTTTATTGCGTCGCCGAGGGAGAGGCTCGTCTGTTCGGTTGTCCAGACAAAGCCCATGGCGCTGTTCACAATCAGCGGAGCTGCGGCCAGATGCAGCCAGAAGGCGACGTCGGCAAGGCGCGTGTTGCGCGCCGGATCGCGCAGATCGTAGTGCATCGCCAGCGCGAATGTCGCGGTTCCCAGGGCAAGAAAAAGCGGCATCGTCCAGGCTTCGGCTGTGCCTGGTGCTATCACGGCAAGAAGAAACCACGCTGTTGCCGCGAAGGCAGCGGCAATCTGGGCCGCCGTGAACGGCAGGCGGAAATAGAGATAGTAGCCCAAAGAGGCGAACATCGCCCCTGCCGCGAAGAACAGCCCCGACAGCGTTTGCTGGCCTGCGCCAACCGGTGTCAACATGTCGGGCATCGCCGCAACGCTCACCGCAAGTCCCAGCGTCCCGGCGAGGTAGCCGGAAGAAATGCCGAAGGCCAGCGACAGCGCTATGCTCGGCAAGGTGAGCCGCCGAACCCGCGTGAAATAAAGCGCAAGGGCCAGGGCCACAGCCGCGACGGCCGCAAATCCCAGATCGCCAAGGAAAAGGCCAGTCGTAAAGGCCACGCCGAAGAGCACCAATGCGATGCCGATGGTCAGGAAGATGTCATGAAAGCCGCGCACGAAACGAATGGTCTCGGCGTCGTCCGGCTGGGCCGGGGCCCGGCGGCGCGCCAGGAATTGCGCGAGCCGGTCGGCTTCTGCGCGCCCGATGACGCCCACGGCGACGGCTTCATCGAGTTCATCTGTTGTCGGCATCGAGCGCTTCCACGATGACATTGTCGTTGGTATAGACGCAGATCTCCGCCGCGATCTTCATCGCCCGCCGGGCAATCTCTTCCGCGCTCAGGTCCATGTCGTACAGCGCACGGGCCGCGGCCATGGCAAAATTGCCGCCGGAGCCAATGCCGATAACATGGTGCTCGGGCTCCAGCACGTCGCCGGTTCCTGTCAGCACCAGTGTGTGCCCCTTGTCCGCCACGATCATCATCGCTTCCAGCCGGCGCAGATATCTGTCCGTGCGCCAGTCCTTGGCCAGTTCAACGCTGGCGCGCATGAGCTGACCGGGATATTGCTCAAGCTTCTGCTCTAGGCGCTCGAACAGGGTGAAGGCGTCAGCGGTCGCGCCGGCAAAGCCGGAGATGACCCCGCCGCCGCCGAGCGCGCGGACCTTGCGCGCATTGGCCTTCATGACGGTCGAGCCGACCGAGACCTGCCCGTCGCCGGCGACGATGATCTTGCCGCCCTTGCGTACAGCGACGATGGTGGTGCCGTGCCAGGCCGGAAATGAATTTGTCGAATCTGTCATAATGCGTAGCGTGATATGGGCCTTGCCGGCACTTGTTGCAATGACGTGACCGCCCGGACTGTCCAACGACAGACCGTGACGGAAAAATCTTATTTGCGGCGTAGCACGTTACGAGCCACTCTGCTAGATCAGGGGTGACAACACCAAGCTTAATTAGCACCGATACCGCCCATGCGCAGCGCGACCATCAACCGCAAGACAGCCGAAACCGATATTATCGTCGAGATCAACCTTGACGGTACCGGCCGGGCCGATATTGCCACGGGCATCGGTTTTCTCGATCACATGCTGCATCAGCTTTCGCGCCATGCACTCATCGACATGAAGGTGCATGCCATGGGTGATCTGCATATCGACCAGCACCACACGACCGAAGATACCGGCATCTCCTTGGGCCAGGCGGTACACAAGGCGCTGGGCGAGCGGCGCGGGATCGTGCGTTATGCCTCGGTCGATCTGCCCATGGACGAAACGCTGACGCGCGTGGCGATCGATGTGTCTGGCCGGCCTTACCTGGTCTGGCAGGTTGATTTCCCGGTGGCCAAGATCGGCGAGATGGACACGCAGCTTTTCCGCGAATGGTTTCAGGCATTCGCCCAGCACAGCGGCGTGACGTTGCATGTCACCAAACTGTATGGGGACAATGCTCATCATATCGCCGAAAGCTGTTTCAAGGGGCTGGCCCGCGCGCTGCGCGCGGCGATCAGTATCGATCCGCGGGCTGGCGATGCGGTCCCTTCGACGAAAGGGACGCTGAGCGCCTGAAGCCGGACCGCCGGTGGTGCGCCGGATATTTAGCGGCGAACCTTGATGCTGCCCTGAAAGCCGGTCCATTTCGCCAGCGTGACGGCTGCCGGTTCCTGCACCACCGGCTGAAGCGGGGCAGGGGCGATCTTGCGTTCGGCGCAGCCGATCCAGCCCGAAGTGATGCAGTCGTGGATATCCATCTTCGCCTGCGCGGTCTGAGGCAGGCCACCCGCAAGCGCGATCCCTGCCGCGTGTGCAGCGAAACAGCCAATCCGCTCGGCCGTCACGATGTCTCGTGTGCGACCGGAGCGGC
>DAIMZI010000028.1:0-12948 GCA_036734025.1 Dichotomicrobium sp. | reverse complement strand
CCGGGATGCAAGCGGGGGGGGGGGGCTTTACCGGCACATCAGAGCACGGGTGGTAAACATGGCCGGCGCATCCATAATCAGGCTAGCTGAAACATTCCGACCACACCGTGAACATGACGTTCATCTGGCGTTCATGTTGGTGAGGCGACCCGCACCGGCACCTTCAGCGCTTGGGAAATTCCAGCCCCATCTCGCGGTAGATCTCGGGATTGTCGCCCCATCGCTCGCGCACCTTGACGAACAGGAACAGATGAACAGGCGTCTCGATCTGTTCCGACAGTTCGGTTCGGGCCTCCATGGATATCTGCCTGATGGTCCGCCCGCCAGCGCCCAGCAGGATCTTTTTCTGGCTGGCGCGTTCCACATAAATGGTCTGCTCCAGGCGGATACTGCCGTTCTTCAGCCGCTTGAAGGCCGTCGTCTCCACCGTGGAGGCATAGGGCAATTCGTCATGCAGGCGCAGAAACAGCTTTTCGCGCGTCACTTCGGCGGCCCACAGGCGCAACGGCGCGTCGGCGATCTGATCCTCTGGATAAAGCCACGGTCCGGGCGGCATTGCCCGCGCCAGACAGGCGCGCAAATCCGCCACGCCATGGCCTTTCAGCGCCGAGATCATGAAGACGTCGGTAAACTTCGCCCGCTGGCCGAATTCGGCGGTGAGCGCCAGCAGCTTCTCGCGGGCCAGCTTGTCGATCTTGTTGAGCGCCAGAATCACGGGGATTTTCAATCCCCCCAGATCATCGAGGATAGACGATGTTTCGTCGTCCAGCCCTTTCAGCGCATCGGCCATCAGCACGACAACATCGGCTTCGCGCGCTTCGTTCCACGCCGTCTCGACCATGGCGCGGTCCAGCCGGCGCCTGGGCCGGAAGATCCCCGGCGTATCCACCAGAATGATCTGGCTCGATCCCTCAATGGCGATGCCCCGGATGCGTGCGCGGGTCGTCTGCACCTTGTGTGTGACGATCGAGACCTTGGCGCCGACCAGCCTGTTTGTCAGTGTCGATTTGCCGGCGTTGGGCGCGCCGATGATGGCGGCGAAGCCGCATGCCGTGTCCAGCCCAGTGGGCGCTTCGTCAGTCTCCGGGCTGCTCATTGCCGCCTCCTTCGGGCCACACGCCCTCGCGGATCAGGAGCGCCGTTGCGGCGGCTTCTTGTGCCGCGCGCTTGCTCGGGCCGCTGCCGTGGGCAGGCGCAAAACCTGCCACGCGCGCCGCGATGGTGAACACCGGCGAGTGGTCGGGGCCTTGGCGTGAGATCTCGACATAATCGGGGATCGGCAGGCGTCGCGCCTGCGCCCATTCCTGAAGGGTCGTCTTGGGATCGACGGGCACCGGCCCGGCCTCGGCCAGCAATGGCGCCCACAGCCGCTGAACCACGCTGCGTGCCGTCTCGAAGCCGCCGTCGAGGAATACGGCGCCAAGCACAGCCTCGCAGCCGTCCGCAAGGATGGTGTCCTTGTCGCGCCCGCCGGCCGCCGCTTCGGCTTCGCTCATGGCAATGAAAGGGCCGAGGCCAAGCCTGCGGGCGGCATCTGCACAGGTATCGCGGTGCACGAGGCGATTGTATCGTCTTGCAAGCGCGCCCTCGCTTTCGTCCGGATAGGCGCCGTGAAGGTGAGCGGCGATGACCAGCCCCAGCACGCGATCGCCGAGAAACTCCAGCCTTTGATTATTTGTGCCCGCAGTTACGCCGCCGCGCGCGCTGGCATGAACCAGCGCCAGAGCCAGCAGATCAGGCTTGCGGAACTGATGCCCGATACGTTCGCCAAGTGTGGTCAGGCTGGCAGCGTGGGCGCCTGGCATCGGCAGTCTATCGTATGAGACCAAAAAGCCGCGACCAGCGGATCTCCAGCGGCCAGCGCCAGAATTCCAGCAGGGTGGCGCCCTCACCGATGGAGAAGAAGGTTATCTCGGCGCGGCCAATGAAATTATCGAGAGGAACAAAGCCCACGCCGCGACTGCCGAAGAACCGGCTGTCCACCGAATTGTCGCGGTTGTCACCCATCATGAAGTAGTGGCCGGCCGGCACGGTGAATACCTCGGTATTGTCGCCGGGGCCGCTTTCGACCAGGTCGAGCGTTTCATAGCTCACGCCATTGGGCAACGTCTCGATGTAGCGGGAAACCGAACGTGTGCGCCCGAAGGAGTCGACGAGTTCGAAATCTTCGATGCGGCGCCTTTGCACAGCCTCGCCATTGATGTAAAGCTGCCCGTCGCGCATCTGGATCCGCTCTCCGGGCAGGCCGACGACCCGCTTGATGTCGTCCGTTGCATTGTCGCTGGGCAGCTTGAACACGGCGACGTCGCCCCGGCTGGGTTCAGATCCCGCGATGCGACCGTCGAACAGGTTCAGGCTCATGGGAAACGAATATTTCGTGTAGCCATAGCTGTATTTCGAAACGAACAGATAATCGCCGATAAGCAGTGTCGGCTTCATCGAGGCCGAGGGGATGTTGAACGGCTGGAACAGGAATATGCGCACAAGCACCGCGATGAGAACCGCCAACAGGATCACGCGCACGAATTCCCAGACCGTACCTTTCGATTTTTCGCTATTCACATCCACGCTCATCCGGCCATTCCTCTCGGGGCTGTCCCCAAAAAACCGTTCATCTCAGCGACCTGCCCCATCACTGGGCCCATCTTTGTCGGATGTGGCATCGGGCGCAGGTGGAGTTTCCTTCTTGTCGCGCCAATCGCGCCAGAACGTCTCGAAGCCGGAAACGATCTCGCCGGCATCAGGCATTCTTCCGTGGTCTTGATGGAAGCGCCGCAGATATTGGACATATGCACGTCCCAGACCATAGGTCAATGCCGCAGCCGTGCCCCCGGTAAGCGCCGCGCCGACCACCGACCCAACGCCTGGAATGAATTTGAGCGCACGGCCAACGAGATAGCGTCCGCCCGCAGTTACACCAAGTGCGCCAAGCATGGTGATGGCCATGGCGCGCAGATCCCGACGCTGAAGCTTCACGCCCATTTGCAGGGAAACGCCGATGATCATGCTGGCCTGAATACCGAACACGCCCGCCGCGTCGGCCATTGGCAACGGGGTTGCGCCGGTCGCGCCGGCCGCCGCGGCTGCCCCCTGGACCATGCGCATGGCGCGCGCCGTCATCCCGTCCAGATTGCGCGAGGCGACCAGCCAGGCCCTTTCGCTGACCAGCGGGATGGCGCGCTGGGTCTCGGCGATCAGCCGGTCCAGCCCCATGGGCGGAAAGCTCTGCCCCTCGATTTCGATGGGCGCGGCACGCACCCGCACCACTGCGCGGCATTGCGGCAGCAGGGCGCCGACGGTGCGCTGAAAGTCTGGCGCCATACCGGCCTTGGTCAGCACGCAGATCACCGGCACTTCGAATTCGGCGAACAGATCGGCAGCCTTTTCTTCGCCGGGTTGAATGGTCAGCGACGGCTCGTCTATGCATAGCCACGCCACATGGACATGCTCCAGCGGGTCGCTGGAGGCGTTGCGCCGGGCCAACTCGCTGCGCAGGCCCTCAAGCGTTTCGTCAAAGCGCTCCATCTCCAGCCCCTCGGTGTCGCACAGGCGCAGGATGTCGTCGTCGCCGGGCTTTTCGGGATACCAGATGCGGCCGCGCGTTCGCGGGCGTCCTGCCAGGGTGTCGCCGACCTCCTTGCCGAAAACCGCGCCGATCAGCGTTGTCTTGCCCACCCCTGTTCGCCCGGCCACGATGATGTTGAACCGGCCAAGCTCGGCGCGCGCTTCCTTCAACTTTTCCTCCCAGACATCGAGCGGCAGATCGGCGGCCGCACCCAGCAGCTTTTGCCACGATGTGTTCGCCAGCTTCCTGTCGGCCTCGGGCGGCGACTCGGTTTCAGCAGGCTTTTCCGCCACGGTGCGCGCCGGCGGCTCCACCATTGGAACCGGGCCGGGCAACCACAGCGCCCGCCGTGTCCGGCGCAGCGCCATCATCTTGTCGCGCCGCAGACAGGAAAGCCCCAGCACGAGACGCATCGCAACCAGATTTTCAGGCGAAGCCGGCGGCAGCCCGGCTTCCAGCGTCGTGAAATCCGCATCCCTGATGCGGCCAAGCTTTGCCCGCGTCGCCAGATTCTCGATGATCAGCAGATCAAGCCCGATCAGCGTGCCGGGATCAGCGCTCACATCCCCCAGCCGCCGCAGCAGCCAGCGCGCCGCGCCCAGCGGGGTGAGCGCGGACGGGCGCGGCGTCGTGCGCGACAGCAGTTCCACCACCCCGGCAGCCAGCAGGTCGGGATATCTGCATGGCGCATCGGGCGCGTCCGTGTGGCGCGGATCCTTGACGAGCGCGCTCGCGCCTGCGCCGGCGATCATCTTCACGAAGGGCGCAAGTTCGGCGGGTCGGGCGGACAGGAACACGCCGATGAAGTTTTCCGGGTCCAGAACCCCTGTCTTCAATCCGTCGATGATGTCCATTGCCCACAGCTCTCGCTATATTGTGCAACCAAGCATAAGAGCGAGCACTGCACATAACCATGGTTTTTGACTCGATACGTGAAGCGGTTCGCAGCCGCCTGCAGTCCGCAGCGGACACCGGCGAAGTGGTGCTGGAGCGCCTGGCGCTCGCTGAGGTCGATGCCGCCATCCATGCACAGTTGCGCGATTTCCTCTTCAAGATGGCGATTTTCATCGCCCTGCTCGCCGTGGTGCAGATCACCGGCCGCCAGATCGAGCCCGGGGAGACCCGCCTTCTGGTCACGACCACGCTCGTCCTGCTCATCTGGATATATGGCGCGTGGCTGCTGATCGAAGGTGTGCTGGCAGCGCGCCCGGTCCTTGGCGCGTGGCTGATCACCCGTCAGCATCCTTATGATCTGGCGCGGCTCTATCTCTATAACCTTATCTTGCAGACGCTGCGCAGCACCTTTACCGCCGATGACGGCAAATCCACCAGCGTCGGCACGCTCACCCTGCGCGCCCTGCGTATCATCGACGCACCGCAAAGCTGGGAGGGCGTCGCCTTCCGGCTGGCCGATCGGCTGGCGCCGCGGCTGGCGCGTCATGCGCTGTCACGTGTGTTCAGCGTGGCCGGCCCGGTGCTGGGCGCCTGGGCTTATTACCGGTTCGTGATCTTTCCCGATCTGGTGCTTGCCGGAAGCGGACTGGGGGCGCTCGATGCGCTGTTGTATCCTTTCGCCGTGCTGATCGACACGCTTGCCGGGACCGAGCTGCGCGCAACCCTGCTGCAGTAGGCATCATGGCAATATTGTGCGGGAAAATTGCCACGGCGCTGGCATTCAGGCGGTTTTCGGCTAATGTGCCGAGCCATGCGTAACCGAGATGATTTACCTGGCCAACATGCCGTATGAATATCACATCCTAGATGTCTTCACCGATGAGCCGCTGAAGGGTAATCCGCTCGCCGTGGTGCGCGAGGCCGATGGGCTGAGCGCCGAGCGCATGCAGGCCATCGCGCGCGAATTCAACCTGCCGGAAACGGTTTTCGTGCTGCCCGCGCAGAATCCGGCCCACTCGGCGCGGATGCGCATCTTTTCACCGGCGATGGAACTGCCGTTCGCCGGCCATCCCACGATCGGCACGGCGGTATTGCTTGCAAGCCTGCGGCTGGGCGATCTGGCAGGGCAGAACGATGCGCTCATCGTGCTTGAGCAGGATATCGGCGTTGTCCGGGTCGGCGTGAAGTTCAGGCCCGACACCGCGCCATTCGCCGAGTTTGACGCGCCAAGACTGCCGGCCGATGCCGGGGCTCCGGCGCCCGAAGACAGGCTGGCCGCCGCATTGGGCCTGGCAAGCGCGGAAATCGGATTTGAAAACCATCACCCCAGCCGATACGAAGCCGGCGTGCCATTCACCTTCGTGCCGGTCGAGGGGATCGAGGCCATCCGCCGGGCGCGCATCGTGCACAGCCATTGGCATGAAGCCTTTCGCGGCGACACGATGCAGGCCGCGTTCGTCTATTGCCGCGAGACCGTGCGCAACCGATCGTCGTTTCACGCGCGCATGTTCGCGCCCATGGCCGGCATCGCCGAGGACCCGGCGACCGGATCGGCTGTGGTGGCGTTGGCCGGGGTCATCAACCGGTTCGACCGGCCCGGCGACGGCATGCACACCTGTCTGATAGAGCAGGGCTTCGAGATGGGCCGGCCGAGCGAGATCGAACTGGAAATGGAAATCGGCGGCCATCAGGTCACCGGCGTGCGGATCGGCGGAAGCGCGGTGCGCATCATGGGCGGCACCCTGATGCTTTAAGCCGGTATACGGATGGCGGCTTTGGACCCGGATGAACGGGCGCGGCCCATCCGACACCGAGGTGTCAAACAAGCCGCGCCCTGCCGAACGCTTAGCGTCCGGACGACTTGGCCGCCATTTCAAAGAATGACTTGGCGGACTGCATCTCGCCGGCCTTGCAGGCATCGAAGGCCAGCGTCACGAAGCGCGAAACCCTGATCATTTCGGACGTGTCCATATTGATGGACTCGCTCTTCATCATCTGGTCGAGAACCACACGGGCCTCTTTATCGCAATCCATCGCCATTGCGGGGGTGGCAACAGAAGCCATGGCAAGCGCCATGAGTACAAAAAGACGTCTCATTTCAGTCTCCCTTAAGGTTGCAAATAGCCGCATTGATCTATGCGGCTTGTAATCAGTGCCACGCAGATGGGAGATCTAAGAAATCAGAGAAATTTGAATACTGAATAGCCATTCGTGATAAGTAAGTAAAAATGTAAAATATATTTAATAAATGCTGGCTATCTTTTAGATGCCATGCATTTATATGGCCTCACAATCAACAACTAAATTGTGAATACTAAGAAAAAGCAATATAGCCGGGCTTGTTAAGTGTATCGGATTTCGGGCGAATGTAACTGGATCGTCTGTCAACAATTCCCTTCACTCTTGCTTTCAGCGCCGCATCTCCGTGCCCGGCTTGCTGGCCGATGCGATGGCCAGTGGGCGCGTGCGGCCTTCGACCTGAAGATCGACGCGTATCGGCGCCGCATGCCGGCGGACCCGGGGTGAAAATAGCGCCGAGATCTGCTGGCGCAGGCTGGTGCGCACATCGTTCTGGCGCATGAAAGCGGCGATGCGCGGCGCGATCTCGGCGCGGAAGCGCGAGCCGTTGAAGATACCATAATGCCCGACACCGGGTTGCAGCCAGTGCACCCGCTTGGCGCGCGGCAGGCCGGCGCACAGCCCATGCGCCGCATGGCACTGGCCGAGCCCGGTGATATCGTCCTTCTCACCTTCGATGGTCATCAGCGCGGTGCGCCGGATCGCGCCGGGGTCGATGCGCCGCCCGCGATGGGTCATCTCGCCGCGTGCCAGGGCATGACGGACGAACACCACATCCACAGTCTGCAGGAAGAACTCGGCGGTCAGGTCCATGACGGCGAGATATTCGTCGTAGAATTCCTTGTGCTTTTCCGCCGAGTCGCCGTCGCCCTTGACCAGATGGAAGAACAGCTCCTTGTGCGCGTTGATGTGGCGATCCAGGTTCATGGTCATGAAGCCGGTCAGTTGCAGGAAACCGGGATAGACAGCCCGCCCGTATCCAGCATGCGGCCACGGTACGGCCGAAATGACATTGCGTGCAAACCAGCCCGTGCCCCGCTTCTCGGCCAGCTCGTTGACAAGGGTGGGATTGACACGGGTATCCACCGGCCCACCCATCAGCGTCATGCTGCGCGGCACGAACGGATCATCGCGCGTCTCCATGTCGGCGACTGCCGCAAGGACCGGCACAGATGGCTGGCATACCGCCATGACATGAACATCGCCGCCGAACAGCCGGATCATGGCGATGACATAGTCGATATAGCTGCTCAGATCGAAGGTGCCGCTGGCCAGCGGCACCTGCCGGGCATCCACCCAGTCGGTGATGTAGACATCATGATCGGGCAGCATGGCCTTGACGGTGCCGCGCAGCAAGGTCGCGTAATGGCCCGACATCGGCGCGACGATGAGCACGCGAGGTTGCCTTGCGATCACCGCCTCGGGCAGATCGCGGCGAAAATGGATCAGCCGGCAGAATGGCTGCTGCCAGACGATTTCTTCCCTCACGGCCACGCAGCCGCGTGATGTCTCGGTGCTGCGTATGCCGAATTCCGGTTTCTTGTACTGACGTGTGGTCCGCTCGACGAGTTCGCAGGCGGCAGCCGTGCCGCGCCCTACGCTCGTATGGGAAAGCGGATTGAACGGATTGCGCATCGCTATGCCGCACGAATCCGCCGCCATCCTGGCTGGCCCGAGCGCCGCCCTGGTCAGTTCATACAAATGATAAAGCACTCTGTTGCCCTCGTTGCGCGGACACGGCCTGGATTGCCCGCCCGATGCACCCGTCAATCATATTAGGAGTGCATCATGTTGCGTCGCAAAAAAGGCGCGGTGAAAATCAGCCCGCGCCTGTTTGAATCAGGCTGGAAGTTTATTGAGCGGCCCGCGCTGCGCCAAGGCCAGCCGTGGTTTTGTCCGCAACAAGTTGCTGGCGCACACGCGATGCGATGACGCTCGCCGGTGTGCGGAAGGGGAAATGCGTGACATATTTGCCATCGCGATCCATCAGGTAGGTGAAGGCGCTGTGGTCCATCAGATAGTTTTCGGCCGCGTCTTCATCCGCGACCTTGGCGAAATAGACCCGATAAGCGCGGGCCGCATCGCGAACCTCGCTTTCACTCCCGGTAAGGCCGACGAAGCGCGGCCCGAAATGCGCGACATACTCGGCCATGCGCTGCGGCGTGTCGCGCGCGGGGTCGATGGTGATGAACACCGGCGTCACTTCCTCGGCTTCAGGGCCCAATTCGTCAATGGCGCGGCTGATGGTCTGAAGCTCGGTCGGGCAGATGTCGGGACAGAAGGTGAAGCCGAAAAAGACCAGCATCAATCTGCCGCGGAAATCCTGCTCGGTGACGCTATCGCCCTCATGGTTTGTCAGGCTGAAGGGGCCGCCGACGAGCGCCTCGCCGGTGGTCTGCGGCGCGGGAAGGCGCGACCCTTGATTGAGCGCCAGACTGACAGCGCCGCCCACGGCAAAAGCCGCCAGCAGAAAAAGCCCAAGCCTCAACTTTCTCATCATCGCAACTCACTCTCATGACGTTTGATGCCCCTAATATGGGACGTGACGCATTATCGCCAAGCCGCATGCATGTCCCCGCCCGGTCGCCTTTTAGCCGATGATCTCCACAGGGGCGTGACCGACCGCCTAGCCGCCTGCGGCGAATCAAGGCAGGTTTGAGGTAGATCTGTCTGCCCGCCGGGGTGTTGGGTGAGCAGACGATGGGGGCACAAAGGACCAAATAAGGGCATGGCGGCCATGCAGGCGGAAAGCTCCGCTGAGGGCGGCGCGGCGCCCGGCTACGGCTGGCACGTCCTGCCGGAAGCTGGCGCATTCGCCGCGGCTCGACGTGAGAGATGGCCCTGGCTGCGCTATGCCGTCGCCGCGGCCAGCGGGCTATGCATTCTGCTGGTTGCCGCGCTGGCGCTCAACCATCTGATCGAAAGCCGCCGGCAATTGCTTTTTGACGCCCAGGCGCGCCTCGACGCAGCCGCAAACAATTTGAGCGCGGCACTGTCGCGTGCGGTGAATGATGGCGGGCAGCCCATGGGACCGGTTGAAGCCATGCCGGTCGTGCTGCGTGACCTGCGCCCCATGCTGAGCCGTGCAGATGTGTCCCGGGTAATGATCCTGTCGCCGCGCGGTGATCTGCTGGCACAGCGTCCGGCCGAGGGTGATGCGCCGGGTCCCGGCGATGGAACGCCAGCGCAAGCCGCTGGCCAGCTTTCGGCCAAATCCGTCCTTGGCAACGGTGCAATTCTGCGGCTGCTGGCCGATACCTCGCCGGTTCTTCGCCCGTGGTGGTATCAGGCCGCATTGTTCGCGGGCCTTGCGCTTTCCGGGCTGCTGGCGTTTTCCATCATTTTCTGGCTGCACGTCAGGGCGCTGCGCCGGCATCAGGCCCTGCTGCGCTCTGCGGAGGCCTTCCGCGCCGACATGGAAACCGCGCTGCATGGCGGCGCCTCGGCCTTGGTGTTCTGGGATGTCGTCAAGGGCAAGGTGAGCATGACGGATTCGCTCTTTGCCATGCTCGGTCTGGAAGACCCCGGCGGACCTGTCCCTTTTGCCACGCTGCGCGGGCTACTGCATCCCGAGGACGATCTCTACAGCATGTTGAGCCAGGCGATACAAGCGGGCGACGAGATCTTTTCCGCGCGCCTGCGGATCGGCGGGGCCGATGGGGACTGGACGTGGTTCGAACTGCGCGGGCGCATTCTTCGCGGAAGGTGGCATGTGGCCCCGAATTTCCTCGGCGTGCTCTTGCGTCAGCCCGATGCGGAACGCCGCGAGAGCCGGGATGTCGAGCTCTCTGGTCGCCTTATCGAGGCGCTCGATGGTGATGACCATGCCTTGGCCCTTTGGGACAGCAGCGAGCGGCTGGTCATAAGCAACCGCAAGTTCCAGGAGCTTTACGGGCTCTCGCCCTCTGTCGCGCGCTCGGGCGCGACGTTTTCCGCGCTTCAGGCCGCCACGGGCGAGCGCATTGTCCAGGGGCCGCGCACGCTGGCGGGCACACCGAAGTCGCGCTCAGACAGTTATGATACCGAACTGGCCGATGGCCGGTGGCTGTCGATCAGCGAGCGGCGCACCCGCACCAGCGATTTTGTCAGCATCGCCACCGATATCACGTCGCTGAAGCGCAACGAAAGACGCCTCGCGCAAAGCGAACGCAAGCTGCAGGCGACGGTGCGCGATCTTGAGGATTCGCGCGCCAAGCTGGAAACCCAGACCGGCCAGTTGGTCGAGCTTGCCGACAGCTATGCCGCCGAAAAGGCCCGTGCCGAGGAAGCCAGCAAGGCAAAGTCGGAATTTCTCGCCAATATCAGCCACGAACTGCGCACCCCGCTCAACGCCATAATCGGCTTTTCCGAGGTGATGACCGAACAGTTCTTCGGTGAACTCGGGCATGAGAAATATCTCGATTATGCGCGCGACATTCATGAAAGCGGGCGCTATCTGCTGGACATGATCGACGATATTCTGGACATGTCGAAGATCGAGGCTGGGCGAATGGCGCTGTCGATTGGCCTGATCAATGTCGGCGACCTCATCGAGGAAAGCCTGCGCGTCGTTCAGCCGGCCGCCGAGGAGCGCGACATCGACCTGCAGCAGACCGGCAACCCCAGCATCGAGGTGCGTGGCGACAAGCGGGCGCTCAAGCAGGTGCTGCTCAACCTTCTTTCCAATGCGCTGAAGTTCACACCCGAGGGCGGCGAAATCTCGGTGCGCTGCTACCGCTACAAGGGCACGGTGCGCATCGCCATCGCCGACAGCGGCGTGGGCATACCGCGCCACGAGATCAGCAAGCTGGGCAAGCCGTTCCAGCAGGTCGGCAATCAGCTCACCAAGGGCCACAAGGGTTCGGGGCTCGGACTGGCCATCTCACGCTCGATCGTGGAGATGCACGACGGCAAGCTCGACATCAAGAGCAAGGTGGGCGAGGGCACCACGGTGACCTGTGTGCTGCCCGAAATGCCCGCCGATGACGGCGACGGGGAAGATGCGCAGCCTGCGACGGTGAACGGGGCCGCGAATGGCGCGGCTCAGAGCAAGCATTCCGCATCCAGCGCGGCTTGATTATCGCGGCCTCCGGCTGAACAGCCTACTGCACAGCAATGACCGTGCGCCCGCGAACCTCGCCTTTCAGGATCTGGCGGCTCAACTCGGGCAGGTCCTCCAGCTTCGCCTCGCTCGCCATGGTTTCCAGAAGTGCGGGAATGCGCCCGCTGGCCAGCCGCCGCCACGCCTGCGCGCGGGTCTCGTAGGGGCACAGGACCGAGTCGATGCCGCACAGCCGCACTCCGCGTAACAAAAACGGCACCACCGTGGTTTCCAGCTTGGCGCCGCCCGCCAGACCCACAGCCGCCACACAGCCGCCGTGCTGCAACTGCGCGAGCACGCGCGCCAGCGTGACGCCGCCGACCGCATCGATGCATCCGGCCCAGCGCTCGGTCTCCAGAGGCCTTGTGCCCGGCTCGGAAAGCTCCTCGCGCGGGACGATCTCGCCGGCCCCAAGGCTGCGCAGATAATCAGCTTCGCTCGTCCGGCCGGTCGAAGCGGCCACCGTGTATCCCGCCTCGGCCAGCGCACAAATAGCCACGCTGCCGACACCACCGGATGCACCGGTGACCAGAACCTCGCCGCGCTCCGGCCGCAAGCCCTGGCGCTCCAGTTCCATCAGCGCCATCATGGCGGTGAAGCCCGCCGTGCCGATAATCATCGCCTGGCGAGTGCTCAGGCCCGCAGGCAGCGGCACGAGCCAGTCCGCCTTTACCCGCGCCTTCTGCGCATAGCCGCCCCAATGGCGCTCGCCGACATGCCAGCCGGTCAGGACCACCTTGTCGCCTGGACTGTAGCGCGGGTCGTTGCTCTGGCTGACCGTGCCGGCGAAGTCGATGCCGGGGACATGCGGATAATCGCGCACCAGCCGGCCAAGGCCGGCAAGTACAAGCCCATCCTTGTAATTGAGCGTGGACCATTCGACATCGACCGTGACATCACCGGCTGGCAACGCGTCCTCGGCGATCTCCTCGATCTGTGCGCTGACCCGCTCGCCATCCTGGCGCAGCATCAATCCCTTGAACATCCTGTCATCCCCCTTGTTCGTGGTTCATTCCAGTTCCTTGGTTTTCAGAAACCGGATCGCTTCATTGCTTTGCGTCTTGTAATTGAGCTCCCACGGGCTGGCGGCCATGAATACCGGGTCGCCGTCGCGGTCGGCCATCACGGCAGACATGTGCGACTTGATGAATGCGCTCAGCACGCGGGGATCATCCGATTTCAGCCAGCGGGCCGTGGAAAACGGTGTCGGCTCGAAATCGAGTTCGACCTGATACTCGTTGCGCGCGCGGTCGCTGACCACATCGAGTTGCAACTGGCCGATCACGCCGACGATCCATTGCGAGCCGATGTCCGGCTTGAAGATCTGTAC
>DAIMZI010000027.1:0-23377 GCA_036734025.1 Dichotomicrobium sp. | reverse complement strand
TGCGCAGGCTGTGCCATAGGCAGAGCAAACCCGACGGCAGACATGGCCTGCACCGGATGCGCAAGCCTTGCCGCAGGAGAGGGCATTGGCCTGAATATCAATGACCGAGGATTTTTGACAGGAAGTCCTGCGCGCGCGGGCTCTTGGCCTCATCGAAGAAGGCATTGGTGGCCGCGTCTTCGACAATCTCGCCCTCATCCATGAAGATGACGCGGTGGGCGACACGCCGGGCAAAGCCCATTTCATGGGTGACGACCATCATCGTCATCCCCTCTTTTGCAAGCGTGACCATGACATCTAGCACCTCGTTGATCATCTCCGGATCGAGCGCCGAGGTCGGTTCGTCGAAAAGCATGGCGAGCGGGTCCATGGCGAGCGAGCGAGCGATGGCGACGCGCTGCTGCTGGCCGCCCGAGAGCTGACCGGGATATTTGTCCGCGTGCTCGATCATGCCGACCCGGTCAAGCAGTTTGCGCGCGCGTTCGACGGCCTCGTCGCGACTGCGCTTGAGCACGATCTCCTGCGCCAGACAGATGTTGCGCGTCACACTCATGTGCGGATAAAGCTCGAAATGCTGGAAGACCATGCCAATCTTGGTGCGCACGGCGTTCATGTTGGTCTTCTTGTCGGTCACGGTGATATCGTTGAAGACGATGCGCCCGGCTTGCACCGGCTCAAGCCCGTTGACACATTTTATGAGGGTCGATTTGCCTGAGCCCGACGGTCCGCAGACCACGACGACTTCACCGCGATCGACGCGGGTCGTGCAATTCTTGAGAACCTGAAAGTCCCCATACCATTTCGATATATCTTCTATTTCAATCATGTCGTGTAATTTTTTTTCATACTTTTGATGACAAGAGATCCGGCAAAACAGATCACGAAATATACCAAAGCTGCAAAGACGTACATCTCGACAAGGCGCCCCTCCGTGCGCGCGACAATTGCCGAAGCAGTCATGAAATCGCGCAGCGACACCACGAATACAAGCGACGTGTCCTGAAACAGTATGATCGCCTGCGTCAGCAGGATCGGCG
Organism: Dichotomicrobium sp.; assembly: GCA_036734025.1. Taxonomy (GTDB): domain Bacteria; phylum Pseudomonadota; class Alphaproteobacteria; order Rhizobiales; family Rhodomicrobiaceae; genus DAIMZI01. Next base: position 22,340 of record DAIMZI010000027.1, on the reverse strand, counting down.
TCATGTTGCGGAAGGCCTGGGGCAGGACGATGAAGCGCTGAATGCTCCAATAGCCAAGGCCGGCCGATTTTCCCGCATCGATCTGGCCACGCCGGACGCTTTGAATGCCTGAGCGGATGATCTCCGCATAATAGGCGGACTCGAAGATGATGAACGCGATGAGCGCGGAATAAAATCCGCCGATGGGACGCCCGATCAGCAACGGGATGAGGAAATAGAACCAGAATATGACGAGGATCAGTGGCACCGAGCGGATCAGGTTCACATAGATCATCGACGGCCATGCCAGGAGCGCGAAGCCGGACAGGCGCATCAGGGCAAGCAATGTGCCGAATATGATGCCCCCGATCAGGGCGAGAAACGTCAGCAGCAGGCTCAGTTGCAATCCCTGCCACAGAAACGGCAGCGAGTTGATGATGACCTGAAAGTCGAAATTACCGAGCATCTTATTTCCCCGTCCCGATATAACCGGGGATGCGCGACCGGCTTTCCACTATGCTCATCAATATCGTGACGATCAGCGCGATCACGACATAAAGCACCGTTGCGGCGGCAAACGCCTCAAAACCCTGAAACGTATAATCGGTGATCTGCCGGGCTTGAGCGGTCAACTCCAGCAGGCCAATGGTCAATGCGAGAGACGAATTCTTAAAGATGGTCAGAAACTCGGACGTCATCGGGGGAATGATGATGCGGAATGAAATCGGCAGCAGGACGTTGCGGTAAATCTGAACCGTGCTCAGACCCGTCGATTTGGCGGCGTTGGTCAGGCCGCCGGGGATGGATTCGATGCCCGAGCGAACCTGCTCGGCGACGCGCGAGGCCGTATAAAATCCCAGAGCTACGAAAGCGGTGATGAATTCGGGATTGGGGAGATCGCGCTTGAGAAAGCGGCCAGCGTCTGCGGGGAGCACTTCAGGCAGCGCGAAGTACCACAGGAACATCTGCACGAGCAAAGGCACATTGCGGAAGAGCTCGACATAAGCCGTTGCGAACATGCGCAGCGGTCTTGAGGGCAGAGTGCGCATCACACCGATGACCGATCCGAGCGTGAACGCGATCATCCATGCGCACAGGGCGACCGCGACCGTCCACCCAAATCCGCTCACAAGCCAGTCGAAATAGGGTTCCTGAAAAAGGATGCCCCAGTTCCAATTATAATTCATGCCCCGTCGCTTTCCGAAAAAAGGAAGCCGGCAGATGTTGTTTCCGCCGGCTCCTCATTCATCTCATCCTCACTCGGGAAGCGCCTGGACCTGGAATGCCGTCTTCAGCGTGTTGTCGAGCGGGACGCCGAGCGGATCGAACCATTTGGAATAGATCTGCTCGATCTCGCCGCTACGAAACATGGCCGCCACGGCTTTGGTCGCGACGAGCTGAAAATCGGCGTCATTGCGCGGAACCATGATCGCATAGGGGTCAAAGGACAGGAAGTCGCCGACCACAGCATAATCTTCCGGCGACTTCGCCTTGGAAATAAGACCGAAAAGCAGAATGTGGTCGGTCGAATAGGCGTCGATACGATCGGTTTCCAGTGCGAGTAAGCCCTCGGCATGGTCCTTGACCGCCAGCACGTCGACGGACATGCCCTTGGCCTCGATATAGGCCTTGATTGCACGCTCGTTCGTTGTGCCCTGTGAAATGCCGATAGTCTTGCCTTCCATGTCGTCGATCGTGCTGATGCCCGAATCCGTCTTGACCAGAAGCTTGGTGCCGGTGATGAACGTCGTCGGCATGTAGGCCACCTGCTGCTGGCGAGTCAGGTTGTTGGTCGTCGAGCCGCATTCCAGATTGATCGTGCCATTGGCGATCAGCGGGATACGGGTCTGCGGGTTGACCGGCACGAAGCGGACGCTGAGTTCCTTGCCGACCGCCTCGCTGACGGCATCGACAATCTTCATGCAGATATCGATGGAATAGCCGATCGGCTTTTGAGCCTCGTCGAGATAGGCGAACGGCACCGAGGATTCACGATAGCCGACGACGATTTCGCCGCTGTCGGCTATTCTCTTGAGCGTGCCGGTCAACTCCTGCGCCTGGGCCGGCATCATGGCCAGCGACAAGAGACCTGCAAAGAGCAGAAATGCTAGTTTTTTCATGGACCAAGCTCCTTGTTTAGGGATCAGAGTTCAGGTGAGGAAACAAGCTGATTGAAGGCGGCATAGCCAAAGTCTTCAGGATATCCGAATAATGCAACCGAGCCGCCGGTGTGAAGAAAGACAATCTTTTCGTCCGCGGCGATTTCGCCTTTGCCGATCAGATCGATCAGGCCCGCCATGCCTTTTCCCGAATAGACCGGATCGAGCAGAATGCCTTCGAGTTTGGCGACAAGCTTTATCGCAGCGAGCGTGTCAGGCGCAGGCAAGCCATAGCCGGGGCCGACATAGTCGCAATTGGCAACGACATCGCCACGCCGCACGATGCCGGGCAGGCCGATGAAATCAGCCGTCTTCTCGGCCAGTGCGAAGACGCTGGCTTCCTGCTTGTCCTGCGGCGCGCGAACGCCGATACCCAGCACCGCGATGTCGGAATTGACGGTCTTCAGACCGGTGACGAGGCCGGCTTGGGTTCCCGCGCTTCCGGTTGCGTGGACGATCCGGTCTATGACCAGATCCATTTCCGCCCCCTGCGTGACCAGTTCGCAAGCCGCGCCGATGTAGCCCAGCGCGCCGACCGGGTTGGAGCCGCCACCAGGAATGATGTAGGGCGTGCGCCCTTCGCGCCTGTATCTTTCAGCAACAATTTCCAATTCCGCGTTCATGTCCGCCCCGGCAGGGCGCTCTTCCAGGGTCGCGCCATGCAGCCGGTCGAGCAGCACATTGCCATTGCTGCGATAGGCCGCGTCCGATTTCCCTGTCCGATCCTCCAGTAGCAAATGACATGCCAGCCCGAACCGGCATGCGGCTGCCGCCGTCTGGCGCGCATGGTTCGATTGGGTTGCGCCCTGCGTCAGGATGATGTCGGCGCCCCGGGCAAGCGCATCGCCGATGAGGAATTCGAGCTTTCGCGTCTTGTTGCCGCCGGTTGACAGACCCGTACAATCGTCGCGCTTGATCCAGATCTGCGGGCCGCCCAGATGCGCGCTGAGCCGGGGCATGGGTTCCAGCGCGGTGGGCAGATGGGCAAGTCGTGTCCGGGGAAATCTTGAGAGTTGCATTTTGTCCTGCGTATCGCGCCGTGCCTGGCGATTTTTGTATACAATTATTTCGCATATGTTTCATGCTACGGCTCAAGCTACTCAATTTCCAGAAAAATTCGCGATCCTGGCGGCCAGACTGGCACGCGCGTTCCGGTGCGGCTACAAAAGGCGGATCATCAAGGGCAGGTGCCCTGCGCACACGAGGAGATAAACGCATGGACGAAAAGCTGTTCGAGAAAGGTCTGGAGCGGCGCAAGGCGACGCTCGGCGCATCCTATGTCGAGGCCAATCTGCACGGCGCCGATGATTTCAACCGGCCGTTTCAGGAAGCGATGACCGCCTGGTGCTGGGGCTTTGGCTGGGGTGATGACGCCATCGACGCCAAGACCCGTTCGATGATGAACCTTGCCATGATAGGCGCGCTCGGCAAGATGGAGGAGTTCCAGATTCATTTGCGCGGGGCGCTCAACAACGGTGTCAGCGTGGAGGAAATCCGCGCGATCATTCATGTCATCGCCATCTATTGCGGCGTCGTTCAGGGGCTTGAGTGTTTCCGCGCAGCCCGCAAGGTGCTTGAAGAAGCCGGCAAGCTGTAGGGCGGCCTCATATCGGCGCCGGTGAACGCGCTCCGGCCGGTGGATGCCGGCAGTGACAGCCATGGACAGTCATGATTTTCGCCGGCATCGCCTGCGCTTGCACCAACGCCTCACCGCACGGCCATCAGCGCCACTCGCAGATCATCCCGACCCGATCATATCAAGCCAGTAATCCCACGAGCCGATTTCCCTGACCTTTTCAACCGGCAGCGCATCAAGGATCAGGCTGGCGGAAACGGCAACGAGAAGCGGGATCATGACGGTATGGGTGATGACGAGGAACCGATTGAGCAGCCACCATTTTTGGCCGCGTATATTGATCCTCAATATTGAAATGAGGATCATCAGGCTGACCATCATGTAGTCGAGCACGAAGATCCGGTCGGATACCGTCGCGGTATCGGAATCGACCTGAGGCAGCGACAGATATAACGCCACGGCCGCCAGAAGGGCTGTGACCTGCAGCGTGATGATCGCTTCGATGTGGGATTGCGGAATGAAGATCGACAGATATGCGACAAAGAGAATGAACAGCAGCGGCACCAGCACGCGCAGATAGTAGTCGGTCGTCTCGCGGGTCATCTGCCAGACGAAGCGTGTCTCATAATATGGCACGATGCTCGGCTCGTGGGTGAAGGCATCGACGACCGGCACGAACTGGTGAGCATAGGATACATACTGGTTGATGACGTCCCAGTTATCGACAATGAGCGAGCCATCGCGCAGGGCAAGCGGCGGGGACTGGATGATGAACTGCTTGTCGCTGCTCTTGGGCTGGATGTCGATCGAGAACTGCTGGGAGTCGAATGGATAATTGGTGAAGTCGGGGTTGAAGCGGAAGCGGCCCGAGATGCGGTAGATACGCATGCTCTCGGGATAGGCATTGGTTGGGCCACCGCCGTAGATCGTTTCCGTGGTAAGGTGCGGGCCGTTGGTGCGCGGATCTATGAAGGCATTCGTGAACTTGATGTCCTCAAGTCCGATCCTGTCTGATGCGCGGACCGAGAGGTAGAAATCGGCAAAGAACGAGCGCTGGTCATTGTCGATCCCGTAGGTGCGCAGCATGTCCATATCGAGATAAAGCGTATCGATGCGACGCAGCGTTCCCTGCCGTGTGCGCACGAACTGGATGGGCGCAAGCTGCGTCCGCCCGAGTTTCTGCGGCAGAATGATAACGAAGGGGGTCTGCGACCGAGTTCGGATGTCGGGGAAGAACGACCAGTTCTCGAACCGGCCTTTGAAGGCGCCCTTGCCGGTAGCGTAGGTCTCGCCGAGCGCTTTCAGGACCGCCTTGCGCATTTCATCGAGCGTCGCGCCGCGTTCCTCGCCCTGTGCCGCTCCGGCTACCAGCCCCACCATATCGGCGAACTGAGCGCCCGCGTCGATCGCAGCGAGGTTCGTGCGCGAGAATGGCTGCGGCTCATAGTCGGCATCGCAACTGCCATCCTGCCATCCGGGCGCATCGGCCAGTTTTGCGCCTTCAAACAGCCATGCCTCGGGATTGCTCCTTGCCACGACATTGCGCACCGAGTCCCTGTCGACCTCAGGGATGGCGCCCCAGTCGAGCTGGTAGATGGCATTGGGATAGTCGCCGGAAAGCTTGTCCGCGACCAGCGAAAGGTTGCCGATCAGCATGAGCGCCGGGGTGAACCGGGCTTGCACGAACTTGTCGATGACATCGTTGGCCAATGAGGTTCCAAGCGCCAGGACGACGATATCGATCTGCTTCGCCTGCATGTCGGAGATGGCGTCATCGACGGCGGCAGCGTCGAGGCGCGCCGCCGCGCCTGTTCCGGTCAGCGTGATCCGGTAATCCGCATCCAGCCGATCGGCAATGCCGCTGCTCTTCAGCCCATCACCGATCGCCCTGATATAGGTCGCATCATTGCGGCCGAGAAACGCGACCGAGCGAAAACCCATCTCTTCGATGAACGCGGCCATGACAGGCACGCGCTCGGTCTCCTGCGATGGCCGGGTGGAAAACACATTCGGATAGCGCGCGAAGATTTCTGATACCGAGATATGGGAAATGAAGGGGACGCCGGCATCGCGGATCTGGTCTCCAAGCGCGGCAAATACCTTCTCGCCCTGGGATGAACTGGTCAGTCCGATGATGGCCAGCAGGTCGGTCAAGCCAAGCGCGGTACGCACATTCTCCACGGCCTGGTCCGCGTCGCGCCGGCCATCCAGAATGGTGATGTCGATCGGCCGCCCGTTGATCCCGCCGCGCGCATTGATCTTTTCCTGCTCCAGCCCCACCAGCCTTTTTATGGCCGCGACATGACCGCGGTCGTAGCATCTGCCGACATCGGAATCGACAAGCAGCGCCAGCGAAAGCGGCGGCCCCGAAGCAGCAAGCGCTTCATCCTGAGCCATCGTGCCTTGCACACAAGCAAGCTGGACAAGAAATGCCGCAAGCATGCCGCAAATCATCAACCAGCCTTTACGCATTGCGCCCGCCCAAAGGCCAAATCCCCTCATTCCCATTCCCCAATGATGTCCGCCTCGCCGGGCCCCTGACGAGGCAGAAGATAGTCGTTTCGGGGCTGGAATTCTATCGACTCGATCGTCCGACCAGGCTGTCGCCGGCAAATCGGGCCGGGAAGATGCGCCGGCCCTAGCGCTTTGCCGCATGAGGGCTCAAGGCGTCATCCGCGCGCGCTGAAATCGGGCGCGCGTTTTTCGATGAAAGCCTGAAAAGCCTCGCGGGCCTCGCCCGATGTCAGCCTTTCGATGAACAGCCGGCCTTCTTCGCGAATGCGCGCAAGCAGCTCGTCATCTCCTCCCTTGAGCAGCCGGCGTCCCAGCCTGAGGGCTTCGGGAGGTTTGCTGGCAAGCCTCAAGGCATGGCGCTTGGCGCTCGGCTCAAGCTCATCTGCGGCGATAATGTCATTTACGAAACCCGCCGACAGGGCCTGTTCTGCGGAGAACGCCTTGCCCAGACAGAGCATTTCGAATGCCCGGGCGTGGCCCATTACCCGCGGCATGAGCAATGACGACCCGCCCTCCGGCACCAGACCCAGATCAAGAAACGGCGTCCTGAACAGCGCGGCAGGGCTGGCATAGACGAGGTCCATGTGGAAGAGCATGGTCGTGCCGATACCGATTGCATCGCCATCGACCGCGGCAATCATCGGCTTTTCGGTCTTCACCAGCGCTTCGAGAAAGGCGAATACCGACACGCCGAACTGGTTGCCGCCACCTGCCGCGATGAAATCATTGATGTCGTTGCCGGCGGTGAAGCAGCCCGGCGCACCCGCAAACAGATTGACGCGGACTTCATCTTTGGCATCACCATCACGCAGGGCCTGCGCCATGCTCTGATACATCGGCATGGTGATGGCATTCTTCTTATCGGGGCGCGCAAACCGGATGGTCTGAACACCGTCGGCGATGTCGATGCTCATATGATTGCCGCTGTCCATGGCTGTCCTCCGTTGGTGTCGCCCCAGGTTTCGCTCGTGCCGCTGTCCTGCTGTGCTTGCTGCTCGGCCAGGCCCGATTGTCAGGCAAGACCGGCATTATATCTCGTTGGCCGACTTTGCCGATATTACACCTAGCAAGTCCCGGCGAGCTTGTCTGTTTCCTGTCGCGGCCGGCGGCATGATGATCAGTCAGATTTTCTTTGCTGAAGGCCCTTACAGGTTGGTTCATGCAGCGCCGGGGGCGCCGGCAATGCCATAGGCGACATCGTTCCGTGCCGGTTCAGGACCGAAGGCGCAATGTCCGGACCGCCCTGCATGTCCGGCTGATCAAGCGGAAACAGAACCCGCGGCCGCCGCTTCCAGGGCCGATATGTCGATCCTGGTCATCCTCCTCAGCGCCGCCTGTACCCGCCGCGATTGGTCCGGATCGCCGCTGGACATCAGCCGCACCAGCGCCTCGGGCACGATCTGCCAATGGATGCCGAACTGGTCCTGGAGCCAGCCGCAAGGGCCTTCCCTGCCGCCCCTGATCAGCGTGTCCCACAAGCGGTCGGTCTCTGCCTGATCGACGGTCAGGATGCCGATCGAATGGTCAGGGCGCGCCTCGAAATTCTCATTGCCGTTCATCGCGACGAAATGCGCGCCGGCAATCGTGAACTCGACCAGAAAAGGCGGTTCACTGCCGATACTTCTGATCGCTGTGATCTCGCTGTCGGGGATAACGGATACATAGTATTCCGCCATCTGCATGGCGCAGTCCCCGACGAAGAAATGCGTGCAGACTTTGGGGCCGCCTTTCATGTCCAAGCTCCTCTTTCAAGTTCAACCACTTGCCAGCATCACCGCACCGCGCGGCATCTGCAATGCAGCCTCAGACCGTCCCGCCGGGCTGGTGTCGTGCGTGCAGGCCCCTCATCGCTCCACGATCATCTCGAAGCCGCCGAATATCATCCGCTGGCCGTCGAAAGGCGCGCCGCTCATGTCGTTCGGCAGGCGCGGATCGGCAAACACCTTGATCATGCCGGCATCGCGCGTTGCCTTGTCGGGCCAGATGATCCACGAGAACACCACCGTCTCGTCGGGCTTGCGAAGGACAGCGCTGTGCATCGAGTTGACCTTGCCCTCGGGCACGTCATCGCCCCAGCACTCCACGACGCTGATGGCGCCATGGTCCTTGAAGACGATCGCCGCGTCATCGGCAAATCGCTGATAGGCTTGCTTGTTGGCCGTCGGCACGGCCGCGACAAATCCGTCGACATAGGTCATCACTGGTTTCCTTCGATCAGGGTGGGTGCAAAATCTGGCGCGGTTAATGAGCGATGGGCCTTGCGGCAGCGCCGGACCTGCAGGTGCGGCATGCCGATGATCCGGGTCGGCACTGGCGCATTGGAAATTTCGTTCATGCATCGCTCGCTTTCGCTGGCGGCTCGTCGAACAGATATTCGATATAGCGTTTCAGATGATCGACACTTTCCAGAGCGATTTCGCGGTCCGCGGTCGCCTTGGCGAGAATGAACGCGCCCTGAAGCACGGCCTGGGTGTGGCGCGCAAGGCTTTCAGCCGTCCAGTCCGGCTTGATCCCGCGCGCATCCATTGCCGCCTGGATATCCGGGACGAGGGTAGCGGCATGCCCCATGATGCTGGCGGCGCACGCCTCGCGTATCGCCGGATGCCGTTCATAGACCTCCTGCGCCATCGTCCCGACGAGACAGGTCCATTCCGCCAGCGCACCATCGATGATCGACTTGCGAAACTCGATATAAGCGAGCACCCGATCGAGCGGTTCGTCGTGGCTGTGGTATGGGGCGCTGCTGAAGAAGGCGCTTGTCGTGCTGGTCCAGAACTCGGCCGCGGCAACGCCGAGCGCTTCTTTGGATTTGAAATGATGGAAGAACGCGCCCTTGGTGACGCCCGCCGCGTGGCAAAGCTCGTCGATGGTGGTTGCGGCAAAGCCCTGGGTGCGGATCACGTCTCTTGCGGCCTCCAGAAGTCTCGTGCGGGCATCGCCGCGTTCGGGATCTTGTTTGGTTGGTCTCGGCATGATGCAATCAAATACCAACCAGTCTGTATGTTTGTCAACCAGATCGTGATTGCCCCATCCGCACGCGCGGGACCAGCCGATTTCGCAGCGTGCGCCGGCAACAAGGCCGGTACATCCGCCCGAGCGCTAAGCGAGCTGGCAGGTGGTTGATCGGCCGTGACGGCTTCGGCTAAGGTTCCAATCAGCGCGGGGCAGGCGCTGCTGAGGAAACGGTTCAGCGCAAGACAAGGAGCTGATCTCGATGGCCGGCTACAAGCCAGACTCATATTCAGACGTCTCGCCATATCTGATCGTCGATGATGCCGCGGCAACGATCAAATTCCTGAAAGCGGTGTTTGACGCCAGGGAACTTCGCACGCACCGCAACAAGGACGGCGGCATCATCCATGCCGAGGCGCGCATAGGCGACAGTGTCGTCATGATGGGTGAGATGCCGGGTGCGCCGCAAGCGCACGTCCACATCTATTGCGCCGATGCGCCAGCCGCGTTCGAGCGGGCGCTTGCGGCCGGTGGGCAGCTTGTTCAGCCATTTGAAGCAAAGGACGACGGTGATTGCCGCGGCGGGGTGCGCGATGAAAACGGCGTGACATGGTGGATCGCCAGCCAGATGGCCACGCGCTGATGCGCCTTGGCGTGCGGGGCTCAGCGGAAGCGGAAGGGGATCGAGAAGGTAAGCTGGCCCGCGCTCATGCCCTGGGGCGGGCGCGGGAATGGCGCGGCGCGGCGCACGCTTGCGATCGCGGCCTGGTCGAGAGTTCTGTCGCCGCTGGAGCGGGCAAGCCGCACATAGCGCAGGCCGCCGCTCTGGCTGATGGCGAAGCTGATCACCGCCGTGCCCCGCCGGTTCTGAGTGGATGGGCGGTTGCGGGCAATGCGCGCGCGCACGATCCCCGCATACTGGCGCACCTGGCCGGGGCTGGCGCTGGCGCGTTGACGGCCCGAACCGGTCTGCTCGCTGGCTGCCGGAGCGCCCGAGCGGCGCTGGCCGCGGTCAACCCCGCTTGCCTGCTGAGCTGGCGCGCCGCGCTGGCGTGATGGTGTGCGGGTGGTGCGCCGCGGCTCGCTGATGCGCTCGCGTTCGCTCTGGCTTGGCGTTGGTCGGCGCTGAGGCAAGGCGATAGCCTCGCTGGCCGTCTCGATTTCGGCGGTTTCGGCCACCACGGTCTCATCGGCCGGCTCCGCCGTGACAACCTGTCCTTCCTCGGCGACGGCTTCGGGGCGTGGCGCGTCTTCACTTTTCGTCACATCGCTGGCGATGACGGGCTCCTGTGCGGCCGGCGCGGTATCCTCCATGACCTCGCGTTCCGGGCCGACCTCCTCGGCGGGCGCACCCGGCTGCTCGGCGGAGATTTTCTCCGGAGTTTGCGCCGACAGCGCCGGGCTGGGTTCTTCGGGCTGGCGATCATCGGTGCCGAACAACTGACTGGCAGAGCCGATCACCTGAACCTGCTGAGGCGCCCCGCTCGGCGGCTCGCCGGGCGGCTGATCGCGCATGCCGAGGAACAGGGCGGCATGCAGGAATATTGCGATTGCCCCCGCGCCGAGCCAATGCGGCGGACCAAGCCTCATGGGCCGGCCTCGCGTTCGGCGATCCGCTTGCGCACGATCAGCGTGATTTCGGCGATCCCGTTGCCCCGCGCCATCTGCACGATCTCGATCAGCCGCTCAGCCGCCAAATCGCGGTCTGGCGCGATAAGCAGCGCCATGTCGGGATTGGCTGAAGCAAAGGCCGCGAGCCGCAAGGGCAGTTCGTCCGGCGAGATATCCAGCCCTGCCAGCGCGAGCCGTCCATCGGCATGAGCCAGCAGGACATTCGGCCCCAGATCCGCGCCCGCCTCGGCCTGTGCCTGGCTCAACTCGAGCCCGTCGGGATCAAAGCTGCGCAGCGTGCTCGCAACCAGAAAGAAGATCAGGATCAGGAAGACGATATTGATGAGCGGGATCAGATTTTCTTCCGGTCCGCGCTTGCGTTTGCGGTCATCGATACGCATCAGATCACCGCACCACCGCCAGCTTGTCGATCCGCGATTGCCGCGCCTGCTCGAGGACCCGCACCAGATCTTCGGTGCGCGCTTCGCCCATGACGCGCACGACGGCGCGCTCGGCCCCTTGTCCTGCCCATTCATCAAGCCGCGCCGCCAGATCGGCAAGGCCGACCGGCTCGCCGTTGATATCTATCACGCCGCTTGCGCCAACCCGCACCAGCACGCTCTCGCGCAGATCGGACGGCGCCGCCCCCGGTCCGCCGGTGTCAATCGGCAGAAACTGCAACCGCAGGAAGGTCGAGGCGAGCATGAAGAACACCAGCAGCAGGAACACCACGTCGATGAGGGGCGTGAGGCTGATCCGTGAGGACCTGGCATTGTGGCGGGGCAGTTTCACGGCTCAGTGGGCCTCCGTGCGCCGGTCGCTCGCCTGATGTGCGTCCCAGACCGGCTGTGTGCGGCCATCGGGTGGCGCGGCCCGATCCGGCGCCACCAGCCGGCGCGTGAAGACGCTGGTGACGGCTTCTTCCATAGCCGATCGCTCGCGTTCGATGCGGCCCTGGAACCAGGCGAGCGCCATGGCAGCGGGAATGGCGATCGCAAGCCCCACCGCTGTGGTCAAGAGCGCCACCCAGATACCGCCGGCCAGTACCGCAGGCTCAGCCTGGGCGCCGGCGCCTTCGAGCGCCTGAAACGAGGAGATCATGCCCAGCACCGTGCCGAAGAGGCCAAGCAGAGGGGCAATCTGCACCGTGACCTCGACCACCTCCAGGCGCGATTGCAGGGCGGACAATTCGCCAAGCGCAACGCGCTCGGCATCCTCGCGCACCCGGTCTTCGGCAAAGCCCGCGGCGATCGCGCTCATCGCATGGACGGCAACCCGTGAGGACGGCGACCGGCCCGCGCCAAGCTTCTCTATCGCGGCTTGCTGGTGACCGCGCGTCCAAAGCTCGAGCGCCAAGGCAAGGCCGCGCGTGCGCCCGACGCCAGCACGGGCAAACTGCCATAACTTGGCGAGGATCACCGTCAGCGCAATCACTGACATTCCGAGCAGCACCGCAGTCACCGGCCCGCCGGCCTCGATGAGACCGCTGAGGCTGGAAAAATCGAGCCAAGCCGCCGCCTCCAACCCGTCGCCCGCAGGCGATGTCTGCGATGAGAGCGCGGAGGGCGAAGCGTTGCCTTCATCAGGCGGCTGGACGGGCGCATCGCCTGGGGCCGGAGTGCTTTCGCTCATGATCGAATACTCGTTCAGCGCCGGGCGCTATCGGATGAAGTCCAGACCTGCCTTCGAGGAAATCTCGAGCCGGGCGAGGCAAGTTTCGGGGCTCAGTCTATCGCCTTCGCATCGCGTCACGTCATTAAACAGGATGCGCGCAATATTGTCGCACGACAGCCCCGGAAGCGCGAACCGCTTGACCCTGTTCTTGCCAGCAGGCAACGCACCGGCATCGAGCGTGACAAGCCCGCTGACCCGGCCGGCGGCATCGAACAGTGCCAGTTCGAAAGCCAGCGCGTCGATCCCGGCGCCGATCTCATTGCCCATCAGCAGGGTGATGCGGCATCCATCATCAACCGGCTCGATGACGTTAAGCTCGATCTTCAGTCGCGCATCCGCTTGCTGCGCCGGCTCCGACGCGTGGAGCCTATGAGCAGGAGCGAGGAGCATAATTACGGCCACCATGTGCCACAGAGCCAAATCCCGCCCCAACCGGCTCACGCATGCATGGCGAGCAAACCGCATTCATTATCCTACCAGATCGACAAATCGGATCATCAGCTTAGCCTGTCGCAGGCGCAACGGACAATCTCATCGTGTTCAACAAGCTTCATGCAGCGCGCCGAAGGGACGCAAGCAGCGGCTTGCGGTCTGTATTTTCAGGCGACAGCCGATTTGCGGCGATCAGACCATGACATTGTGTAAAATTCGCCTGCATAAGGCGCAATGCCATTACTGCATGGAATGAAATTGATCGATTTCCGCGCCGGGTTTATTGATTATTTACGTCAGTTTACTGTTTCATCAGGGCCGCAGCAGCGCGAAATACTGCTTGGTCTGGATTTGCGCGAAGGCAAACCGGCTGTTGTCGGCCGTCTTAAAAAGGCGCGGGTGAACCTGACGCACATGCGTGCGGCTGGCCGAGCGGAATTCATTTATCCCAAGCAACGGAGACGGACATGAAGTTGACAGCATTCCTGGTAGCAACGGCGATCGGCGGGGCCGCGTTGGTGGCGCCGGTTCAAGCCGATGAGCGCGTGACGCATTACGAGGCCAAGCCATCGGAAACGCTGGATGAGGCGGTCACGAACTTCTCGGAATATAACCGGCTTCTGGCTGATGTGCTCAAGAAGGAGCAGTTGAGCGTCGATGATCTGGAGCAGATCCATCAACTGACCTATACGCTTGAGATCGCACTGGCCAAGATCAACGAAGAGATGGCCGGGCTGCCGGAGACGCTTGAGCGGCTGCATCTGTCATCGGAGGCGCACAATGCCGATGAAGCGCGCGGCGTTGGCGAGACTTATCTCGAGACCGCGCAGAAGGTGGTGAAGTAGCATAGCATACCAGAACCCGATCGCGTCAAGCCGGACGGGGCGGTACTTGCATCTGCTAAACCTGTGAAACCGCGACAAAAATTAAACCGGGGCCTGCGTCCGGCAAGCCCCGGCTGACCGTGTGCGGCTCTGCTCCCTGCGGATCAGCCGCACGCAGATGCGCAATCTACCACTTCTGCGTCCACGAAACGGCCGCCTTGTAATTGACGCCGGGCTGGAGATTGTTGACGAAACCAACCGCGTAACCTTCGTCGGTGACATTGTCCACGCCCACGTCGATGCGCAGACCGTGCAACATGCCCTCGGTCGGCTCGAAACTGGCATACAGATCGAGCGTGGTGTAGGCGTCGATGATGGGCAGATCGCCGTTATCATCCGGGTTAACTTTGTCGAACTCATCCGCGAAGGTCAGCCGCGCGCCGATCGCGGTCCAGTATTCCGGTAACTTGAAACCGGCAGTGAAGATATAGCGGTCGGGATAGAGCGAGCCGATGAATTCGCCGGTATCCTTGTCGGTGCCGTCGATGGTCTGATAGCTGAAGCCGCCGAAGAAGAATTCGGAGTCGTACTTGGCTTCGATCTCGACCCCGTCCAGTTCGGCATCACGATTGATGAAGGTGGTCGTGCAGCTGGCCTGATTGAATGGTGGGAAGGGCGCAAAGGAACAGCCGTTCAAGTCCACCACCCCGTCGATGAAATCATCGGCATCCGTCTGCCAGTAGGAACCCTTGATCGTCAGCCTGTCCCCAACACTCGCCACATCCTTGAAATCAAAGCCCAGCCCCGCTTCAAGCGTCACACCTTCCTGGGGACGCAGGTTCGGATTGGGGATGAAGACGTTGTAGGCGAGCTGCGGGCCGAACGGCCCAAATACCAGGCCACCCGGGAAATGGTTGCCCTGGGCATAAAGTTCATTGAAGGACGGCGCGCGGAAGGCTTCGCCGTAATTGCCGAACACCAGCAGCCACGGCACCGGCTTGTAGGCCACGCCAAGTTTGCGCGAGATGGCCTGATCGGAGAAATCATCCAGGCCGGCTTCATCCTGATATTCAAGATCGTAGCTGTCAAAGCGGATGCTCGGCAGCAGCGTGAATTCACCGGGCAAGCCCAGCGGATTGACAAGATCAAACGAGGCTTGCACGAAAACGCCGGCGAAGCTCGCCTCGGCATCGGCGACCGGGTTCACCGCGCCTGGATCGGTGTCCGAGCCGAGGATGAACGTATCATCGCCGGTTTGCTGATCGACATAATATTCCGCGCCGTAGGTGAGCGTCAGATTTGCCGTATCGGAAAGCGTGAACCGCGAGCGATTGTCGATCTTCGCGCCGATGGTCTCTATCTCGCGGCTGAGGACGCGGTCACGGAAGGTGGCGGGATTTACGGTCTCGTCTTCTTCGTTGATGTTGCGGGACCAGTAAACCAGCAGGTTGCCATCGATGAGCGGATTGCCCGAGGGGTTCCAGGACAGCTTGCCCGATACCTGATCGCTCTCCACCGTACGGCCGACAATGCGATTTTCCGTGCTGCCAAGACTGGCGCCCTGCGGGTTGTTCGGGTTTACGCCGTCATAATTGTAGGTGATCCAGGTTCCGGTCAGCTTCAGATCGGGCGCAATTTCCGCCGTGGCTTTCAACAGGCCGGAGCGGATCTCGTGCTCATCGGGCAGCGATGTCAGCGTGGTGCCGCCAAAAGTCCTCGCATCTTCGCCAAGATCGATATCGCCGCCTTCGCGATAAGTGAAGCTCGCCACCAGATCGAAGCGCCCGTCCTCGCTACGCATGAAGCCTGTTGAGCTCAGCATGATCTCGTTATTCGCGCTCTGATAACCGGCCTTGAGGCGATAGCCCGCCGTCTCGCCGGGCTCCAGGAAATCGGCTGCGTCCACGGTGGTCAGAGCAATCACGCCGCCCAGCGCACCGGAGCCATAGAGCGAGGAGATCGGCCCCTTGACGATCTCGACCGACTTGAGAAGATCGGGCTCGATGAACAGCCGGCCATCATGGACCGACAGGAAACTCTGGCGCACACCGTCGACGAGAATGAGGATATCCTCCTCGCGAAAGCCGCGTATGGTGGGTTGCTGGCCTGAACGGCGCGCGCCGCCGTCGACCAGAACGCCCGGCGTGTCCTGCAGGACATCGCCGATAGCCGATGGTTGCAGGATTTCGATTTCCTCGCGCTCGATCACGCTCACCTGCCCCGGATAGTCGAATGACGCGATCGGGCTCAGCGTGGCGAAAATCGAGATCGGATCGAGATACGTCACGCCGGCAAAGACATCGAGGCTTTCCCCGGCCTCCTCGGCTTCCTGCTGAGCCTGCGCTGAGGACGGCATGATCGCCAGTGCAGCGGCCATGCCTAACCCAAGAAATCCCGAAGCTAATCGACTGCGATCAGACATGTAATCCCCCATGCTTCATACTCCGGGGGCCGTCAGTGCCGGAACGGCGCCCCGCGATACGCGCTCATGCAAGCAAAGCGAACATGCACGAGATGCAATTCAATTGATGATCATCTTTCAGGTTAAGTGTCTGTTTTCTCGTGCATAATGCTTATGCAAGCTAGCAGCGGGTACCGGCGGCAACACGTGAATAGTTTACAGCCCGATTGCTGAATGCCGTGGTATGATGAGGCAGGGAGATCTGATCATGGATGGAGCAACCAGCGAATTGGCGGGGGCAAGACTGTCTGGTGCGGCGCTGCGCGCTGAAGCAGACCGTTTTCAGTACGAGAACCCAGGTGTACGCGCCCGAGAGATCGCTTCGTCGCTGGGCGTGAGCGAAGCCGAACTGGTCGCCAGCCGGTGCGGCGATCGTGTGGTGCGGCTTGACGCGGACTGGGGCGACATTCTCCGCGCGGTGACGGCGGTTGGCGAGGTCATGGCGCTGACGCGCAACGACCATTGTGTGCATGAAAAGCACGGCGTCTATGACAAGATCTCGATCGGCCCCGGCCATGGTCTGGTGCTCAACCACGACATAGACCTGCGCCTTTTCCTCAGCCATTGGCACTTTGCCTTTGCCGTCAGCGAAGAGGTGGCGTCGGGGCTGCGTCACAGCCTGCAATTCTTCGATATCGACGGCACAGCCGTTCACAAGATCTACGTCACGGACAAGTCGGACAAGGCGGCTCATGAGGCTCTCGTCGCGCGCTTCCGGGCCGAGGACCAATCGCCGGACCTGAGCGTGACGCCTCTGCCGCCGCGCCGGCCCGACCGGCCCGACGCCGATATCGACACCGGCAATTTTCACCAGCACTGGCGCGCGCTTCAGGACACCCACGATTTCTTCGGCATGCTGAGTGATTTCGGTGTCGGCCGCGAGCAGGCTATGCGGCTGGCGGAGCGCGAATTCGCCGAGCCCGCATCAGACGACGCCTTGCGCCGCATGCTCACCATGGCAGCCGAGCGCGAAGTGCCGATCATGTGCTTTGTCGGCAATCCGGGCTGTATCCAGATCCATACCGGCCCGGTGCGCGCGCTGAAAGCCATGGGGCCCTGGTTCAACGTGCTCGATCCCACCTTCAACCTGCATCTGCGCGAAGACGCGATCGCGCGGACCTGGGTTGTGCGCAAACCGACGCGCGACGGCATCGTGACGTCGGTGGAGTTGTTCGATGCGCAGGGCTTTTGCTTCGCCCAGTTCTTCGGCGAGCGCAAGCCGGGAAAGGCCGAGCGCGAAGACTGGCGCATGCTGGTCAGAGAGCTTCTCGCAAACACCCTTCAGCCGGTCGATTTCTCATAACCATCAGTGCGGAAGCTGACATGTCGGGCGAAGCAGACGTCACGGCTGCGTGCCCGCCGTCATGAGCATCTGCCAGGCCAGTTCCTGCGGAATTATACATGGCAACAGGCGGGGTCTTCATCAGCTTAAAATTAGAATAAATAAAACAAGACAGGGCAATATTCGAAATTATAGAGCTAAATATTGAATTAGAAAAAGTCTAAATATTTTCATCTTCAGCCTCTGGATTTGTAGTCACCTCTTTTCACTTGACGAAAACATGAAGTCAAAATACCTTATCCACGCACTCTGGTATTCCGGAGGGCACGTTGCAACCCGATGCGGGGCTTTTACCCCCAGCCATTGGTGAGGATATGCATCCGATCTGTTTGACGAGCGTTGAGAGAGTGCGCACGAACTCTGCCCGCGCTTTAGAAGATTTCTGGGCGCTGTCGTGACTTCGTTCATGAAAAATCGCGACGGCGGTCATGGGGCTTGCGGCGTGAACGGCTCTCCCGGCGAGCAGTCTGCGCCTTCGCAGGTGCGCAGGCTGGAAGGCGCCGAGCGTCTGGCCGGGCTGGGGTTCCGCTGCTGGCTTGCTGGCTATCAGAACAATGCGATGACCTTCTGGGAAGATGCGTGGAACCTTTATGCGCATGAACTCGGCCCGGTATCGGCGCGCGCGGCCATCTGTGACCTTTCCGCCTGGGTGCGAGCGCTCAGCGGCAATGCGCGCCGCCCCATAACCCTCTACCCCGCCGCATGCGATCGGTTCACCCATGACGAGTGTCTGGCCGTGTCCATGATTGCTGCAGCGCAGCACAACTGTCCCGCCATCAGAGCCTGCGCCTTTGCCCTTCTGGGTGCGCAGCCCTTGGACGAGGTGATCACGAGCGCTTCGCGCTTTGCGGCCCGCCTCAGCGAGAACCAGATGATGCTCGGCCCGAGCCCCATCGTCGATCCGCTCGCCACGCCACAAATCTCCGCGCGCGGCTACGTTCAATAGCCGTCTCCACTTGATGCAAGGAATACCAATCTCATGCGCCGAAAAATGCTGAGCGGCGAAACGAACTTCGCTGGCATCTCTGTCGAAAAAGGCTCGCGCCGGGCTCGTCGCCCGCAGGCTTTGATCCGGGATTTGCTGATGGCGGCGGCCATTGGCGTCGTCTGTGCGTCCGCTGCGGCCGGCGCCGCGGAGCCGATGCACGGCTATTCGCCCGTGCACGAGCTCAAATATGGCCCGCAATTCCAGCATTTCGAATATGCCAATCCCCGCGCGCCCAAGGAAGGCGAGATCAGGCTCGGCGCAACGGGAACCTTCGATTCGCTCAATCCGCTATTGTATCCCGGGCAGGTGCCCACCACCGTCCGTGAATTGGTCTTCGACACGCTTCTTGTGCGCAGCGGGGACGAGCCAGCCGCCTATTATGGCCTGCTCGCTGAAACCGTGTCGCTCAGCGAGGATCGCCTGAGTGTGAATTTCAAGCTGCGCTCGCAGGCGCGGTGGCGCGACGGCACGCCCGTCACCGCCGCCGATGTGGCCTTCACTTTCACGACATTGCTTGAGCAGGGGTCGCCATTCTATCGCCAGGCGCTGCGGCATTACCGCGTGAATGTGATCTCGCCGCGCGAGATCATGTTTGCGACGCTTAGCGGGGAAAAACGCGATATGGTGCGCATCATCGGCGCGTTGCCCATTCAGCCGCAGCATTTCTGGGCGAAGCAGGATCTGTCGGATCACGGCATGACGCCACCGCTCGGCTCTGGTCCCTATCATGTCGGCAAGGTGGATCCGGGGCAGACCGTCACGCTGGAGCGCGATCCCGGTTACTGGGGCGCGGATCTGCCCGTCAATCGCGGACGCTTCAACTTCGAGCGCATCACCGTGGCCTATTACCGCGATGACCGGATTGCGCTCGAAGCCTTTCGCGGCGGCGATTTCCATCTGCGCATCGAAGCTACCGCGGCGAACTGGGCGAGTGGCTATGAAGGCCCGGCACTGCGCGCCGGTGACATCAGGCGGGAGGTGATACCGACGAGGACCGCCGGCGAAATCGTCACCCTCGTCTTCAATCTGCGCCGCGCGCCATTCGACAACTTGCGGGTGCGTCAGGCGATAAGCCTGGCTTATGACTTTGACTGGACCAATGAAAAATTGATGCATGGCCTGCTACAGCCGGCCGCCAGCTTCTTTGGAACGACGGACTTCGCCGCGCGCGGGCCGGCTTCACCTGAAGAACGCAACTTGCTTGCGCCGTTCGCCGGCGAATTGCCGCCGCGCCTGTTCGAAACGCCCGATCCGGGCTTGCGCAGCGATATCGCCTCACGCCGTGACGCCCTATCTGCGGCAGACAGCTTGTTGCGTGAGGCGGGCTTCACGATCAAGGACGGCAGGCGCGTTTCACAGGAAAGCGGCGAACCCTTGCGCATCCAGTTGCTGAACTATGATCCCAGCTTCATACGCATCATCGGGCCGTTTGCACAAAACCTCGAACAGCTCGGCATCACGCTCAATTTTCCTCTGTTGGAGACCGCTACCGGCGTCAGGCGAACGCTCGATCATGACTATGACATGACCATCCTCAAATGGTCGCCTCACACCATCCCAGGCAATGCCGAAAGCCTGCTGTGGGGCAGCGCGCTGGCCGATCAGAAGGGCACTTATGCGCTGGCGGGCGCCAAGGACCGCGTGCTTGACGCCGCACTCGGCGCGATGGTCGGCGCGCAGGATCTGGACCAGCTGATAACCGCGACCCGGACGTTCGACCGCGTATTGCGCTGGCGTCATTATGCCATCGGCCTGTGGCGCCGCAGCGATATCTGGCTCGCTTACTGGGACCGCTTCGGCCGCCCTGAAAGCGTGCCGAGCCATGCGCCGAGCTTTGTCGATCTGTGGTGGTCGAAAGCGGCCGCGCCGCAAAGCCGCGCCGGTATTCAATGATGGCGGGCAATGACCCATGACATCGGCAGGGAAGGATCACCCCATGCACGCGCCAATGAACAGGCTTGAGGCCGCAGCGGGCAGCCGCTTGCCTTTCGCTGAAATGTCGCTCAGCAGGTCGGCGCCCGCGCCGCATCATGCGATGGGAAATGCGCTCCCGGGCGGCACAGAAATGCTCTTGCGCTGATGCACCTGCGCGAACTCGACACCAACCTCATTGTGGTCCTCGATGCGTTGCTGCTCGAAGCCAGCGTCACAAAGGCCGCCGAGCGACTTGGGCGCAGCCCGTCGGCCATCAGCCATGCGCTGGCGCGTCTGCGCGAGGTCTTCGATGATCCGCTCTTCGTGCGCGCCGGCCAGCGCCTGGTGCCGACCAGCCGCGCCACGCAACTCGCGCCGACCGTGCATATCATCGTCGCCGGGCTGGAAGGGCTGTTGCGCCGCGACGGCGGCTTTGATCCGCATGAGCAGCAGCGCCGTTTCGCGCTGTCATGCCGGGCATATTTCGAGCTGACGCTGCTTCCGGCGATGCGCGCCGAGCTTGCTGAACTGGCGCCGGGCATTACCATCGAGCGGCGCGACGAGTTCAGCGTCACCGATGCGCTCAGGGCCGCTCGGCTCGATCTTGCCATCGTCGAGGGCGCGGAAGACACAAACGCCAGCGACATCTCGGCGCAAGAAATCTTCGCCGATCAACTGCTGCTGCTGGCGCCCAACTCATGTGGCGATGACGCAGCCGCGTTCACCGGCGCTAAAGCGCTGGCCGTGTTCGCGGACATCAGCCATGTCTCACGGGTTGGCGCCACGGACGATCATCCGCTCGCCGGACGATTGGAGAGCGTCGCCTCGCCCCTGATCGCGTTTCACACGGCAATTTCATCGAATGGTCTTGCGCTGGTGCCACAGAGCGTGGCCGCGCTCGGCGTCCGCCACCTGCGCATGCGGCGGGTCGATACCGATCTCGGGCTGCCGCCCTTGCGGCACCATCTGTTATGGCACAGGAGCCGGGAGCGTGATCCATGCCATGCCTGGCTGCGCGACCATATTCAGCGATGCGCCCAAGACCTGCAAGACAAGAACCTTACCCTCGACGATGACTGTACCGCACCCGCCGGGGGCAGACGCCATCTCGCCACGAATAGCAACGCCGATGGGTGAACGAAGCGGTGGATCTGATGAGCGCTGACGCCCTTTTGCTTGAAGCCATGGCTGGCTCTCCATGACGGTGCCGACGCTGAAAGTAAATTTCTTGCGGCACGTCTTTTTGAAGGCTTAAGCCGCCTGTCAAGATCAAATCGCTCCAACTGTCGTCTTTGAAAATACTCAACTTAACAATTATCGCGCATCCTTCACAAAAGGTGCCACCCGCGCGGCGCGGTCATGATTGCGGCGGGCGGTATGGGGGCGGCGAGCGGGCGGGCTCAGCCGCTGACATCCCACAGCTTGAGGGTT
Source organism: Dichotomicrobium sp. (assembly GCA_036734025.1). GTDB lineage: Bacteria > Pseudomonadota > Alphaproteobacteria > Rhizobiales > Rhodomicrobiaceae > DAIMZI01. Next base: position 483 of record DAIMZI010000027.1, on the reverse strand, counting down.
TTGTCGCCGCTTCCCGACAGGGCGGTGCGCCCGTCGGGCGCGAACGCGACCGAGGTGACCCCTAACGTATGCCCGGTGAAGCTGCGGATTTCGCGGCCCGTGGCCACGTCCCACAGCTTGAGGGTTTTGTCGGAGCTAGCAGACAGGGCGGTGCGCCCGTCCGGCGCGAACGCGACCGAGTGGACCCGCTCCGCATGCCCGGTGAAGCTGCGGATTTCGCTCCCCGTGGCCACATCCCACAGCTTGAGGGTTTTATCCCAGCTTCCCGAGAGGGCGGTGCGCCCGTCCGGCGCGAACGCGACCGAGCGGACCACGTTCGCATGCCTGGTGAAGCTGCGGATTTCGCTCCCCGTCGCCACATCCCACAGCTTGAGGGTGATGTCATCGCTGCCCGACAGGGCGGTGCGCCCGTCCGGCGCGAACGCGACCGAGGTGACCAAGTTCGCATGCCCGGTGAAGCTGCGGATTTCGCGGCCCGTCGCC
>DAIMZI010000026.1:0-24238 GCA_036734025.1 Dichotomicrobium sp. | reverse complement strand
AACAGGCCAAGAAGAATTCGCCCTGCATCATCTTCATCGACGAAATCGACGCGGTTGGCCGTCATCGCGGCGCCGGTCTGGGCGGTGGCAATGACGAGCGCGAGCAGACGCTGAACCAGCTTCTCGTCGAGATGGATGGCTTCGAGGCCAATGAGGGCATCATCCTCATCGCGGCAACCAACCGGCCCGACGTGCTCGACCCCGCGCTGCTGCGCCCCGGTCGTTTCGACCGTCAGGTGGTGGTGCCGCGTCCCGATGTGATTGGACGCGAGAAGATCCTGAAGGTGCATGTGCGCAAGGTGCCGTTGGCGCCTGATGTGGACTTGCGCGTGATTGCTCGCGGCACGCCGGGCTTTGCTGGCGCCGATCTGGCCAACCTCGTGAACGAGGCCGCCCTGCTGGCGGCTCGCCGCTCCAAGCGCCTTGTGACCCAGCAGGAATTCGAGGACGCCAAGGACAAGGTGATGATGGGCTCCGAGCGCCGCTCGATGGTCATGACCGACGAGGAAAAGCGCCTGACCGCCTATCATGAAGGTGGCCATGCTCTGCTCGGTATCATGGTCGAGGGCTCGGACCCGGTGCACAAGGCCACGATCATCCCGCGCGGGCGTGCCCTTGGCATGGTGATGCGGCTGCCCGAGCGCGATGCGCTTTCGGTCACGCGCCAGAAGATGAAAGCTGACATCATCGTTGCCATGGGCGGGCGCGTCGCCGAGGAGGTCGTGTTCGGCTACGAAAAGGTCACGTCAGGCGCGTCCATGGACTTCAAGATGGCAACGCAGCTGGCGCGCGCCATGGTCACCCAGTTCGGCATGTCGGACAAGCTCGGTCCGCTCGCTTATGGCGACAATGGCGATGAGGTGTTCCTCGGCCACTCGATCACGCGGACTCAGAACATGTCGGACGAAACCCAGAAGGTGGTTGATGAGGAAATCTATCGCCTCGTCGATGAGGGCTACAAGACCGCCAAACAGGTGATTGAAGACAATATCGACAAGCTTCACATCATCGCCAAGGGCCTTCTGGAATTCGAGACGCTAAGCGGCAAGGAGATCAAGGATCTGCTCGACGGCAAGCCACCGATCCGCGACTTCGAGACACCGAGCGCCGAAGAGGAGCCGCGCAAGCGCGCTTCGGCGGTTCCGAGCGCAGGCAAGCGGCGCGAGCCCGGCGGGGAGAGTGATGCCCCCGGTGGAATGGAGCCGCAGCCACAGACCTGAGGCCTTGAGACGCACAAGCCGCCCCTTTGGAACCGTGATCCATCGGGGCGGCGCATGCCGCGCCTGCGGGGTGAAGCTTGACGCGTTTTGCGCTTCGCAATATAGACATGACATGTCAGTGCGCGCGGTGACTTGCGCGCTTTTTCTTTTTCATCGGGAGACGAAGATGGCCCGCCGTTGCGAACTGACCGGCAAGGTTGCGCAATCAGGAAACAATGTCAGCCATGCGAACAATCGCACACGGCGCAAGTTCCTGCCCAACCTTTGCAATGTGACGCTGATGAGCGATGCGCTGGGCCGATCGTATCATGTGCGCATCAGTGCGCACGCGCTGCGCTCGGTCGATCATCGTGGCGGGCTCGACGCTTATCTGATCAAGGCCGATGACCGTGATCTTTCGGAGCGCATGGTCAGGCTGAAACGCGAGATCCGCAAGACGCTGGCCGAGACGAAGGGCGAGCCGTCAGCCGCCGCCGAGACGACGCCCGCCGCCTGAGCGGCTTGCCCGCATGAACTGTTCCGCCGTCTTATAGCCGCGTCCGGCACTTGTCGCGCGCGCACCTAGCCATTAGGTTCCCAACTTGTGAAGCGCTGCTCCGGGACCTTTTTCGTGAATTACATCAGCACGCGCGGTCAGGCGCCCATCCTCGGTTTTGAAGACGCTGCTCTGTGCGGACTTGCGCGCGACGGCGGCCTTTATGTCCCGGATCATTGGCCGCACATCCCTCCAGACCGGATCGCTGCTCTTGCCGGCCGCCCCTACGCCGACGCCGCCTTTCAGATCATGAGCCCCTTCCTCGGCCCGCAAGCCAATCATGATGCATTCCGGGCACGCCTGCATGAGGCATATGGCGGTTTTGGTCACCCCGTGACCGCGCCTCTTGTCCAGATCGGCGACAACGAGTTCGTGCTCGAATTGTTTCACGGCCCCACGCTCGCCTTCAAGGACTTCGCCATGCAGGTGCTGGCGCCGGTCATGGACGATGCTCTCGCCGCAAGAGGCCAGCGCGCGACCATCGTCGCGGCCACCTCGGGCGATACCGGCGGGGCTGCGGTGGAGGCTTTTCGCGGACGCGCGAGCATCGACATTTTCGTGCTCCATCCGCTTGGCCGCGTGAGCGACGTGCAGCGCCGCCAGATGACGACTGCGAGCGAGCCGAACGTTCATAACATCGCCCTGCGCGGCACGTTCGACGATGCGCAGAGCCTGGTCAAGGCGCTGTTCAATGATCTGGCATTTCGCGATCGCTATGCGCTTGCTGCGGTCAACTCGATCAACTGGGCGCGCATCATGGCCCAGACGGTCTATTATTTCACCTCGGCGGTTGCTCTTGGCGCCCCCCACCGCGCGGTCAGCTTTTGCGTTCCGACAGGCAATTTCGGCGACATCTTCGCGGGATATGTGGCCATGCGCATGGGCCTGCCCATCGAGCGGCTGGTGATCGCGACCAATGTCAACGATATCCTCGCCCGGACGCTGGAAACGGGACGCTATGAACCCTCGGGCGTGACGCCGACGACCAGTCCGAGCATGGATATCCAGGTGGCCAGCAATTTCGAACGGCTGCTGTTTGAGCTGTGCGGGCACGATGCAGCGGCCGTTCGCGCCATGATGATGAGCCTCGCCCAGTCCGGCGGGTTCGATTTGCCGGCCGATGCGCTCTCGCGCTTTCGCGAAAAGTTCGGCGCAGCGCGCATCGACGAGCCAACGACGATCGAGACGATTGCATCGCTGTATCGAGACGCGGGCTATCTTGCCGATCCGCACACGGCGGTCGGGATAGCGGCTTCACGCGCGCGCCGGGCCGACCCGGCCACGCCCATGATCTGCCTGGCCACGGCCCATCCCGCGAAATTCCCCGACGCCATGCTGGCCGCGGTCGGGCACAGACCTGAATTGCCGCCCCAACGCCGCGCCATTATGGAAATGCCGGAGCGCTTCGACCAACTCGACAACGACATCGCAGCGGTTAGCGAATATATCAGCGCCCGCGCCAGCGATCTCATGGAGGTTTGAACCATTACTATTCAGCTGAGCACTCTGGCGAACGGTCTTCAGGTGGCCAGCGAGTTGATGCCCCACGTCGAAAGCGTCTCGCTGGGCATCTGGGTGGCGAGCGGCTCGCGTGCCGAGCGCGCCGAAGAGCATGGCATTGCGCACATGCTCGAACATATGGCGTTCAAAGGCACGAAGCGGCGCTCGGCGCGCGACATCGCGGAGCAGATCGAGGCGGTGGGCGGTGAGATAAACGCCTCCACGGGCCCAGAGACCACCGCCTATTACGCGCGGGTGCTCAGGCAGGACGTGCCGCTGGCGCTGGACATATTGGGCGACATCCTGCTCTGGTCATCGTTTGATGAAACCGAGATCAAGCGTGAGCGCGCAGTGGTGTTTGAGGAAATAGCCGGGGTCAAGGACAACCCCGAAGATGTCATGTACGACGCCGCCCACGAGATCGCGTACCCCGAACAGCCTCTGGGGCGCACCATTCTGGGCACATCGCGCAGCGTAAGGCGCTTTCGCCGCGAACATCTGATCGGATTTCGCGAGGCCACCTATGGCGCGGGCCGCATGATCCTGAGCGCGGCGGGGGCGGTCGATCATGACGTGCTGCTGCGCGAGGCGCAGCGCTGGCTGGCCGATCTGCCCGTGGCGGCCGGGCGCGAATTCGAGCCGGCCCGTTATGCCGGAGGCCACAGGTCGCTCAGGCGCGCGCAGGAGCAAAGCCACATCCTGATCGGCTTTAATACACCGTCTTACTCCGATCCGCGTTACTTTACCGGACAGATCTTTTCCGGCCTTCTCGGCGGCGGCCTTTCGTCGCGCCTGTTTCAGGAGGTGCGCGAGCGGCGCGGTCTGTGCTACTCGGTCTACTCCTCATATTGGGGCTATTCCGACACCGGCATGCTGGCCATTCACGCCGCCACCCGAGAGAGTAAGTCCGAGGCTCTGGTCGAGGTCATAGGCAATGAACTGCGCAAGCTCGCCGCTGAGGGGCCGGGCGATGAGGACGTCGCGCGCGCCAAGGCCAACATGCGCGCCGGCCTGCTGATGAGCCTTGAAAGTTCGAGCGCGCGCGCCGAACGACTGGCGCGGCACCTTCACGTTTTCGGCAAGCCGCAGGAACTGGACGACGTCATTGCGCGTATCGACGCTGTCGGCCGCGAGGATGTGCGCCAGTTCGCTGAGGACATGCTGCGGGGCCCGACACCATCATGCGTCAGCGTCGGACCGGGCGCTCAGGTGCGCGGTTTGCGTGACATGGCCAGCGGCAGTCTGGCAAGATGATATACGGTTGGTATATGGCGTCGTGACACGCACAAGGGGCGGCGAGAGGATACGGGTATGGCATTCTTGAGATCGGTTGCGCCGCCCGAAGGCGGGCCACATATCCACAAGGGCGATATCCTGCTGCGCCCGCCCCGGCTGTCGGATTACACCGAATGGGCGGCGCTGCGCGGCATGAGCCGGGAACATCTGGTGCCCTGGGAACCAGCCTGGGCGCCAGATGAATTGTCCCGCGCCGCCTTCCGCATGCGCCTCAAGCACTATTTCCGTGAAATGCGCGAAGACAGTGGTTATGCCTTTTTTCTGATCAGAGCGGATGATAACACTCTGCTTGGTGGGTTGACCCTGAGCAATATCCGCCGCGGGGCGAGCCAGTCGGTTTCCATTGGCTATTGGGTGGGTGCGCCTTTCGCCGGACAGGGAATCATGACCAAGGGCGTGCGCGCCATCGCATCGTTCGTATTCGATACATTGCAACTGCACCGTCTCGAAGCTGCGTGCCTGCCGAAAAATGTCGCGTCCATCCGCGTTCTGGAAAAGGCACATTTCACGCGTGAGGGTCTGGCGCGTAATTATCTGAAGATAAATGGATATTGGCAGGACCATTTTCTCTACGCACTGCTAAAAGACGATCACAGGGCCGGCTGACGTCTTTACCCGACGCTGACCGGGCCGACGCACGAGGGTTCATGACACGAGCGATGTCCGCGCAGGCCGGCCGGCAGGCAAGACCAGGGTTGTCATCGTGCAGGCGCCATGGCGCAGGCGCGGTACGGCTCGAGGCGTTGTTGGCGCTGGTGCTTGTGCTTTTTCTGCTGCCCGCAGCCGCGAACGCGCTGGAGGCCGTGGTCATCAGCCCCGACCAGAAGCGCCTGGACATGACGCTGCTTGGCGAGCTTTACGAAGGCCGCGGCGATACGCTCAGCGTGGAGACCGCGCCGGGCGCCGATGGCATCACCGGGCGCATGTCGGTTCAGGCCACCACACCGGGGACCGATCCCAACTGGGTGGTCTTTGCACTCACCAACCCCACGGATCAGCGCATCGAGCGCATTCTCGCGGCGCGCCGTTTCGAGTTTGCCGGCAGCCAGATCGTCTGGCCCGATCTGGATGCGCCGCGCATCGCCCGGGTCACGCCTTCGGTTGGCTTTCGCCCCGATCCGCTGCCTGGTGATCAGGCCGATCTGTTTCGCCTCTCCATCGAGCCCGGCGCCACGGTCACCTTCATCGTCGAATTGCGTTCAGTCGGTTTTCCCCGACTTTTGCTGTGGGAGCCGGCGGCGCTGGCAAAGCGCGCCATCGACTTCACTCTGCTCAATGGTATCCTGCTTGGCATAGTCGGGCTGCTGGCCATCGTGCTGACCGCTATCTTCGTTGCCAATCACCGCGCCATCTTCCCCGCGACTGCACTGGTGGCATGGGCAGTGGTGGCCTATCTGTGTGTCGATTTCGGCTTCTGGCACAAGCTCTTCCAGTTGCAGGCCGAGCAAAACGCGATCTATCGTGCCGCCGCCGAGGCAGGGGTGGCCGCAAGTATCGTCATCTTCCTGTTCGTCTATCTGCGGCTGCGCCAATGGCAGGCGTGGCTGGTGCCGCTGTTTGCCGGTTGGGTGCTGATGCAGATAGGTCTGATCGCCTTCGCCGTCATCGATGCGCGCCTTACCGCGGGGCTCGCGCGATTGTCCTTCATACCCATTGCGGGCATCGGCAGCCTGCTGATTTTGATGCAGAGCCTGCGCGGTGATGACCGCGCGCTGACCCTGCTACCCACCTGGATGCTGTTCCTTGTCTGGCTGTTTGGCGCCGCAATGTCGGTGCTCGGCTATCTGTCGGGCGACATTGTGGTGGGCGCGCTTTCCTCGGGGCTGGTGCTGTTTATTGCGCTGCTCGGTTTCAGCGTCACCCAGTACGCATTTCATCCCGGCGATCATTCGACTGCGGGTAACGGGGCATCGGGCCTGAGTGCGCTGGCGCTGGATTCCTCGGGCGCGTCGATCTGGGAATGGGACGTGCGCCGCGATGAAATCAAGGTGGGCGGCGCGGTTGAAGAGGCGCTTGGCTATTCGCCCGGCACCCTGCGCTGCTCCAAGGACGATTGGCTGCAATATCTTCATGCCGGCGACCGCGAGCGCGCAAACCTCCTGCTCGGCAACCTGCGCGAGCGCGAAGGCGGCGAGCTGGCGATCGATTTTCGTCTGCGCCGGGCGGATGGAACTTACCTTTGGTATGAACTGCGCGGGCGAGGCATGCGCCTGCGCCAGAGTCAGATCCTGCAATGCACCGGCCTCATGCGCGATGTGACCACACAAAAGCGCAGCGAGGAGCGGCTCAAGTTCAACGCCGTCTACGACACGCTGACCGGGCTCGCCAACCGTGAGCTGTTCATGGACCGGGTCGACCAGGCGATCGTGCGCAGCGCCGAGGACGGCACCAAGCCCACAGTGCTGATGATCGACGTGGATCGGCTTCGCGGTGCCGGCCAGACACCAGACATGCTGATTTCCGACAGCATGCTGCTCACGGTCGCGCGGCGCCTGAGCCGGCATGTGCGCCCGCTAGACACACTGGCGCGCGTCGGGGTCGATCAGTTCGCCATGCTGCTGACATGCGAGACCGAGCCGCGTTATATCGCCATGCTGGCTGAACGGGTGCGTCGTTCGTTGCGCTCACCGATGAAACTGAGCGGGCGCGAGATGGTTCTCATCGGCAGCATTGGTATCGCCGTTTATGACACAACCCATCCGGACCGCACTGCGCTGGTCCAGGAGGCCGAACTCGCCATGTACCGCGCCAAACGGGCAGGCGCTGATCGTATCGAATTGTTCAAGCCCGACATGCGATCGGGCCGCGATGACCGCACCGAGATGGCCAAGGAACTGCGCCAGGCGATCGATAAGCGCCAGATCCAGGTGCTTTATCAACCCATCCTGCGTCTTGCCGACAACCGGCTGGCTGGTGTCGAAGCCCTGATCCGCTGGGACCACCCGAAGCTGGGCGCGCTCAGCCCGGCCGATTTTATCGGCGTCGCCGACAAGACCGATGTGATCAGCCAGCTCACGATGTATGTCGCAGAGCGCGCGATCCGGCAATTGAGCCGCTGGCACAAGGCATTGCCGCGCGAAGACGACCGGCTTTATCTGAGCCTCGATATGAGCAGCGAAATGATCTACCGGGCCGAGCTGGTGCAGGAATTATGTACCCTGCTGGGTCGCGGGACGGTGCCGGCGGGCTGTTTCTGGATCGAGATCAACGAAGCCGTGGTCATGGAAAATCCGGAGACCATGGTCGAAGCCCTGGCATCGCTGAAGACCGCCGGGGCGAAGATCGCTCTCGATGAGTTCGGGAGCGGTTATTCCTCGCTGCCTTATCTGCAGCGGCTGCCATTCTCGATGGTCAAGACCGATCGCGCCATGATGCGTTCTGCCGGCGCCGCTGGTGGCGATCCGGTGATCCTGCGCTCGATCCTTGCCATGGCGCGCGAACTCGATCTCGACGTGACCGCGCAGGGCGTTGACCGAGAACGCGACGCGGCCTACCTGCGCGCGCTCGGCTGCGAGTATGGTCAGGGTTTTTATTTCGGCGAGCCGCTCAGCGAACGCGATATGCTTTCACTGGTTCAGACCCTTGCAAAGACTGAAGAAAAAGGCAGAAGCGCCGAGCGCAAATCCGCCGAACGCGACGCCCGGCTAGAGGTCGCCGCAAGCCAGAGCAGTGCCGCGCCTGGCAGTGCTGCTGCGCGCGAAAGGACCCGCGCTGATGGCGACGGCGCCGGCAGGCTGCGCCAACCAGCCCGGTCCAGCGCTGCATATGACAGCAATGGCGCGACCGAGACGCTTGGCGGCACCGATCTCGACCGTATCCGCCAGCGCCCGCGCACCTCCGAACGTGTGACGCGCCAGCCACCGCCGCCGATCGGCGAAGAGTTCAACGACGCCCAGACCAATGACCTGAGCCCCGAGCCGCCGCGGCGCAGGGTGGGCGCACCAATGCCACCGCGCCGCCGCGGCGACCAGTAATCCGCCCGCCCGCCGGACACACGCCTTGTGCATTTCATGCGTGGCCGATATCGCTGACGAGAAAGCTCGGATCGATGCCCAGCTTGGCGAGTGCGCGGCGATGCTTGTCGCTCACATCACAATCAAACACCAACACCGGATCTCCCGGACAGGTGAGCCAGCCATTGGCCTGAATTTCGGTTTCGAGCTGGCCCGGCGCCCATCCTGCGTAGCCAAGCGCAAACAGCGCCCGGTCAGGGCCACCGCCGCGCGCGATCGCCCGCAATATATCGACGGTCGCCGTGAGACACACGCCAGAGTCGATCGCCAACGTGCTTTCCGCCGCGAAATAATCGGCGCTGTGCAGCACGAAGCCGCGCCCCGTCTCGACCGGCCCGCCGACGAATACCGACATGAGCTGCAATCGCGGCGCAAGATTGATACCGCCATCGCGCGGCAGGATCTCAAGCTGCTCGAGAAGCTCGGTGAAGGTGACATGCGGCGCCGGCTGATTGATGACAATTCCCATCGCCCCATCGGCCGAATGGGCGCACACATACACGACCGCCTGGTCAAAGCGTGGATCGGTCATGTTGGGCATGGCAACGAGCAATTGGCCGTCGAGATATCCCGACCCTTGAGCAGATCTCGTATCGCAATACTTATCGGTCATGGTTGCTAGGTTAGCTTGTTCAGACGGACGATAAAAGTCCTGCGTTCGTTCGATGTGCCGCTGCGGCATGATGCGCAAAGGGCGCATCTGATCACCGCAGTTTGATCCGCACACGGGATGCTTTTTGCTGCTTGCGCTCACATAATCAATAATCCGAATATACTGTCGGCTTGATTCAACAGGAGACGTTCTTGCGCCCTACATCCGCGAAAATGACATGCGCCCGCCCTCCGGTGATCGCGGTTCTCGCTCTTGCCGCTGCGCTGTGTGGCGCGGCGCACGCGCCTCTTGCCGCCCAAGAAGCATGGGTGGCGCGCGCCAACGAAGCGCGGGTGAGCCTTCTCGCTGGAGGAGCCGCCACGGATGCTGATCTGCGCGGGCGTACTGGCCCTGGCTCGCCGGCCTTTTTGGCGGGTGTGGATGTGCGTCTCAATACCGGCTGGAAGACCTACTGGCGCGCGCCCGGCGATGGCATCCCGCCGCATTTCGACTGGAGCGGTTCGGAAAATCTGGCTGATTTGAAGCTGCTCTGGCCCGTGCCGCGCCGGTTCATCAGTGGATCAGGCCAATTTGCGGGCTATGCCGAGCGTGTCGTGTTTCCGGTCATCTTCACGCCCAGCGACCCGGCAAGACCGGTGCGTCTGCGGCTGCGACTGGAGTTTGCTGTGTGCCGCGAAATCTGCTTGCCTGAGGAGGTCGGGCTGGAGCGGCTTGTCGCGCTTGAAGCCGACAGCCAAGAGCGCGCCCTGGTCCTGGAATTTGTGGCCCGCACACCACGGCACATTGCCGACGGGGCTTGCGCGGCTGGTCCGTCATTTGCGCGCATCGAACGCATCAGCGACGCTACCTCTGACCGGCTGGAGGTTGATCTGATCAAGCCCCGGCCTGGCGCGGCGCTCGATCTGTTTACCGATCGCCTCGACGGATCATATCTGCCGATGCCAAGGCGCATCTCGCCTCCCGGTGAAAGCCCGGTGCGCTTCAGCCTTCCGCTTGATGTGGGAGATCATGCCGCCACCGGCGAGGAGCCGCCGATCACGCTGACGGGTGTGGCCGACGATCGAGGTTGCGAAACCGCGTGGCCCGTGGCATTGCTTCCATAAAATGGAGGTGTGCAGATGATTTCCGAAGGTAGCCGACTGCCCGACGCCCTTTTTCGCGTGATCACCGATGACGGTCCGGCCGAGATGCCCTCATCCGAGATCTTCCCCGGCAAGACAGTTCTTCTGTTCGGCGTGCCCGGCGCATTCACGCCGACATGCAACGTGAACCATCTGCCCGGCTATCTTCAGCACCACGACGAGTTCAAGGCGCTTGGCATCGATACGATCGCCTGCACCGCGGTCAACGATGTCTTCGTGATGGGTGTGTGGGGAAAGTCGGCCGGCGCTGACGGCCAGGTCCTGTTCCTTGCCGACGGCAACGGGGATTTCGCCCGCGCCACCGGCCTTCACTTCGATGGTAGCGCGGCGGGTCTCGGCATGCGTTCGAAGCGTTATGCCATGCTCGTGAGGGACGGCGTGGTCGAGGCGCTGCGCGTCGAGGATGCTCCCGGCGGCGTCAGCGTCAGCGGCGCGGAGGAAATGCTCAACATTCTGAAGGCGAACTCTGGCGGCCAGGGCGGTGGCGGCATGCCGCGCAGCGCCTGACACAGGCAAAGCACAGGCAAAGCCGGTCACGGAGTGGGCTACCATCATGGGGTGCTGCGTTTGCGCTCGATGTAAGGCTGCATTCCACGCTGAGCCAGCTCATGCGCGGCCTCGTTCTCGGGATCGCCGGAATGGCCGCGCACCCAGTGAAAGCTGACATCGTGGCGTGAGCGCGCTTCGTCGAGGCGCTGCCAGAGATCGGCGTTCTTGACCGGTTTTTTCTGCGCTGTGCGCCAGCCATTCGCCTTCCATCCGCTGATCCATTCCGTGATGCCCTGGCGCACATAGTTCGAGTCGGTGTGCAGATGAACGGTGCAGGACCGTTTGAGCGCATCGAGCGCCTCGATGGCCGCCATCAGTTCCATGCGGTTGTTTGTGGTGTGTGCCTCGCCGCCGCTCATCTCGCGGCGCTTTTCGCCATAGATCAGCACCGCGCCCCAGCCTCCCGGGCCGGGATTGCCCGAACATCCCCCATCGGTATAGATATTGACCACGCCCGACTTCGTCATGTCTAAAGCCCGTATTCGCCCGCCGAAGCGACCTTTTGATGAAACCTGAGCTTGCGCCAGTATTCGACAGGATCCTTGGGGCGCACCAGCGCATCTGGCGCGGTGTTGAACCAGTCATAGGCCCGCGTCAGCAGGAACCGTAAGGCCGCGCCGCGCGCCAGAACGGGTAGCGCCTCGATCTCGTCGGCCCGGAGCGGTCGCACGCTGCGATACCCCTCCAGAAGGCTGCGGGCCTTGGTAACGTTGAACGCGTGATCAGTCTCGAAGCACCAGGCATTCATGCAGACAGCGATGTCATAGGCGAGCAGGTCGTTGCATGCGAAGTAAAAGTCGATCACCCCGGACAAGTCGCCATCGAGGAAGAACACGTTGTCGGGAAACAGGTCGGCATGGATCAGCCCGCTCGGCAGCGCGCGTGGCCATTCCGCTTCAAGCCGGCTGTGCTCGTCGCGGATGAAGGCTCCCAGACCAGGCGTGATTTCTTCGGCTTTGTCCTTCAAAAGCTCGACCAGATACGCCCAGCCCGCCAGTGACAGGCTGTTTTCGCGGCGCAGATTGAAGCCGTGGCCGGCCAGATGCATGCGCGCAAGGGCCGCACCGACGAGCCCGCAATGGCCAACCGACGGGCGGCCGACCGACACGCCATCAAGAAATGTGAAGATCGCTGCGCACCGTCCCTCGATGGATTGCAGCACCCGGCCGGAGCGGTCATGCACGGGAACGGGGCAGGGGATGCCGCGCGCCGCCAGATGCTCCATCAGGCCGATGAAGAACGGCAGGTCCTGTTCCGCCACGCGCTTTTCATACAATGTGAGGATGAACTGGGCGTGTTGTGTGTGCACCATGTAATTGGTGTTCTCGACGCCCTCGGCTATGCCCTTGAACGACACCAGCGGCCCGAGGTCATAGCCCGCGAGCACATCGCACAGGGTTTCCGCGCTGACCTCGGTATAGACCGCCATGTCTCACGCGGCGCTGTCTTGCAGCACCCGGGGCAGCTTGAATGTGACATTCTCGGTGGCCGTGGTAACGGTCTCCACCTCGATCTCATGATGTTCAGCCAGCGCATCGATGATCTGCTCGACCAGGATTTCGGGCGCCGATGCGCCAGCGGTCAGGCCGATGGTGCGTACGCCTTCCAATTCGCTCCAGGGGATATCTGCGGCGCTGTGCACCAGATGGGAGATGGGGCAGCCGGCCACCCGTCCGACCTCGACCAGGCGCTGCGAGTTGGAACTGTTCGAAGCGCCAACGACGAGAAGAGCATCGGCGCGCGGCGCGATCGCCTTGACAGCGGCCTGCCGGTTGGTGGTCGCGTAGCAGATGTCTTCCTTGTGCGGCCCGGCAATGTTGGGAAACCGCTCCTGGAGTGCGGCGACGATCGCGCTGGTGTCATCGACCGACAAGGTGGTCTGGGTGACGAAGGCGAGGCGGTCGGGATCTTTGGGCGCGACGCTGCGCGCATCCGCCACCGTCTCTATCAGCGTGATTGCGCCTTCGGGCAACTGACCGATCGTGCCGACGACCTCGGGATGTCCGGCGTGACCGATGAGCAGCAGATCATAGCCGCGCGCATGCAGCCGCTCCGCTTCGATATGTACCTTGGAGACCAGCGGGCAGGTGGCATCGACATAGAACATGTTGCGCGCCTTCGCCTCGGCCGGCACCGATTTCGGCACGCCATGTGCGGAAAATATGACCGGCGCGTCGGTATCGGGGATTTCGTCCAGTTCCTCGACGAAGACCGCGCCCTTGGCCTTGAGACTGTCCACAACATAGCGGTTGTGCACGATCTCGTGGCGCACATAAACAGGCGCGCCATATTTTGCCAGCGCCAGCTCGACGATGTCGATCGCGCGGTCAACACCGGCGCAAAAGCCGCGTGGTGCAGCAAGGAGGATCTTCAGCTTCGGTCTGGTCACATCATGTCCTTTTGCCGGTCCAGAGCCGCACGGTTGGGGCCCCTGGTTCACACTTTCATTGGGCAGACGATTAACAATTTGCAACAGCCGCCCCTTGCGAGCGGAAAAATCTGCCGATAAGGTCCACCCAAATCAGGATCAGATGTCTGCTGTCGCAACTCGCGGCCCGTGCACATGTATCCACCCTGGTTCCCGGTCCATTGCGTTGATCACCAGTTTGTCCCTGCCGCTCTTCGTCCTCGCCGCTGCTCAAGCGCCTGCCCCTTTTAGCAATTTCTGCTGGGGTCAAACAACAGGAACGTCACGAAGTGTCCCAATTGCCCGGCTATACATTTCCTATGATGACATCACGAAGGCAGGCATCCATGAGTCGGCGCGGTTCGGGGAAACGCATTCTGAACGTCGTGCCCGTCATTTTCGGCGCTTTGCTCATGAGCGGTTGCGGCTTGTCGCAAATCACATCCGGCCTTGGTACGAGCGTTTTTTCCTCCGAAGAAGAAGCGGCGACGACGGGTTGGGAAGCCTCGATAACCGAAGAAGGTCTGCTCGAAGCCGCAAAGGCCGATCAGGGTGGACCTGTTGAAATGGCCGGCCTGTCGCGAGGCTGTCCGCCGTTTCAGGTCTGGCCGGCTGATCGCCACGTCACCATTCACGAGCAGGGCCGTGTTGGCGACAGGCTCGCCGTGCTCCACCGCGGCAGCATCACCAAGACCGCTCGCGAATGCGAGATCCGCCCAGACTCGGTGTCGGTCAAATATGGCTTTGCCGGGCGCGTTCTGATGGGCCCGCGCGGCACCGATGGCACGGTCAGCCTCCCGGTTCAGGTTCATCTTACCGACATCAACGGGCAGAAGATCCGTACCGAGAACGTGAATGTCGACGTGCAATTGAGCCGCAGCCAGCCCGTAGGCTATTTTTCTCTTGTCAAGACGATAAGTTTCGATGTGACGCCGGGCGTGTCTCCGGGCAATTACCGGTTGTTCGTCGCCTTCGACAGGACCATCCCGGGCGCAAGCTGATTATCCAGCAGACGCTTAACATCGTTGTGTATTTTTCCCTTGCGCCAGTGATGCGGTTTGACAGGCGTAGAGGTTGCTCTATGATGCCCAAGTCGGCTGATGGTCGCGGGAGAGACTGGTATTGCCAGCGCCGAAGGAGCAACCGCCCCGGAATCTCTCAGGCAAAAGGACCGCGGACAGACGGCACTCTGGAAAGAAGCCTCGCCATAGCCGGCGCAGGCTCGCCGAAGGGGTAAAACCGGGCTCACAGTTCGCCCGGGCAAAATCTCTCAGGTATCCGTGACAGAGGGGGCATCGCCGTTTGCGATCGTGCATGCGGCTTGCAACCCGTTGTCAGAACCTGAGCGCATGTCACAAGACCAGGACGCCACTCACGCAGCACCCGCTGTACCTCTCAAGACGCCGCTGCACGCCTTGCATGTCGCTCTGGGTGCGCGCATGGTGCCGTTTGCCGGCTACGACATGGCGCTGAATTACCCGCCTGGCATCATTGCCGAACACATTCACACGCGCACGCAGGCATCCCTGTTCGACGTATCGCACATGGGTCAGGCCCTCCTCTCCCATCCGAGCGATGTCTGCGCCGGAATCGAGCGCCTTGTGCCCGGTGATATCTACGCGCTCAAGCCGGGGCGCATCCGCTACACCCAGTTCACCAACGAGCAGGGCGGCATACTCGATGATCTGATGATATCGCGTGTGGGCATGAAGGATGGGCGCGAGTGGCTCTATCTCGTTGTCAACGCGGCCTGCAAGGCGGATGATTTCCGCCGCATCGAAAGCCATCTGGATGAGGGGGCGCGGCTGGACATCCTGGCCGACAGCGCGCTGCTGGCGATCCAGGGGCCCGAGGCAGCACGCGTTCTGAGCGCGCATCTGCCGGGATGCGGCGACATGGCCTTCATGTCGGTGCGCCTGTTCGCCGGCACCGGGTTCGGCAATGTGTGGGCGTCGCGTTCAGGCTATACCGGCGAGGACGGTTTTGAAATCTCGCTGGGCGCTGAACATGCTGAGGCTTTTGCCCGCGCCCTGCTGCGAGATGACGCGCTCAAGCCTGCCGGGCTCGGCGCGCGCGACACGCTGCGGCTTGAGGCCGGCCTTTGTCTTTATGGCCATGACATCGACGAAACGACCTCGCCGGTCGAAGCCGGACTTTCCTGGTCGATCGGCAAGCGCCGGCGCGAGAAAGGCGGATTTCCCGGCGCACCGCGCATTCAGGCCGAATTGCGTGATGGACCGGCGCGTATTCGCGTCGGCATGGCGCTGGAAGGGCGGGCCAGCGCGCGCGAGGGCGCGCAGGTGTATTCTGCCGCTGGCGAACTGATCGGCATCATCACCAGCGGCGCGTTCGCGCCAACGCTGGGCGCGCCGGTCGCCATGGGCTATGTGCCGCCGGCCTTTGCCTCATCGGGCACCCGGCTCTCTTTGAACATACGCGGGCGCGAACACGCGGCCCGGGTCGTGCCGCTGCCTTTTGTCCCACACCGATATTTCAGCCGCAAATCCGCAGCCTGAACGCTGCGTTGTCATTTTCAGGGAAAGCAAGATGTCAGAGATCCGATTCACGAAGGAACACGAATATATCCTTGTCGATGGCGACATCGGCACCATCGGCATTTCCGACCATGCCCAGGCGCAACTCGGCGATATCGTCTTTGTCGAATTGCCCGAAGTGGGGCGCAAGGCCGGCCAGGGCGAGGAGATTGCCGTCGTCGAATCGGTCAAGGCCGCAAGCGAAGTGTATGCGCCCATTTCCGGCGAGGTCATCGAGGTCAACGCCGCGCTTGCCGATGATCCAGGCAAGATCAACGCCCATGCCGAAGGCGATGCCTGGTTCCTGAAGATCAGAATTGCCGACAAAAGCGAACTGGCCAAGTTGATGAGCCGGGACGATTACAACACGTTTCTGGAGACCCTGTCCTGATGAGATTGCTTCCCCATTCAGACGCTGACCGCGCGGCCATGCTGGCTGCGATCGGCGTGCGCGACATCGATGATCTGTTTGCCGATGTGCCCAAGGCCGCCCGCTCCGCCGAATTGCCAGATCTGCCGCGCCACATCGGCGAGATCGAGCTTGAACGGGCGATGACGCGGATTGCCGGGCGCAATGTGGCGGCGGGCTCGGTGCCGTTCTTCATTGGCTGTGGGGCCTATCGCCACCATGTGCCCGCAAGCGTGGACCATCTCATCCAGCGCTCCGAATTCATGACGTCCTACACGCCCTATCAGCCCGAAATCGCGCAGGGCACGCTGCAATATCTCTTCGAATTCCAGACCCAGGTGGCGATGCTCACCGGCATGGATGTCGCCAATGCCTCGATGTATGACGGCTCGACCTCGGCGGCTGAAGCCGTGCTCATGGCCTACCGTATCACCAAGCGCACCAAGGCCGTGCTGTCGGGCGCGCTGCATCCGCATTACCGCTCGGTCATCGAGACATTCGCGCATTTCTCGCAGAGCGAGACCGTGGTGATGGAGGGCAACTCCACCGATGAGTTCACCCGCATGATCGATGCCGACACGGCCTGCGTCGTCGTTCAGATGCCCGATGTCTTCGGCGGCATCCGCGATCTGCGCGCGCTGGCCGATCACGTCCATGAAAAAGGTGCGCTGCTGATTGTCGTGGTCACCGAAATCGTGTCGCTCGGCGCAATCATGCCGCCGGGCGCGATGGGCGCTGATATCGTCGCTGCCGAAGGCCAGTCGATCGGCAATGGTCTCAATTTCGGGGGGCCCTATCTGGGCCTGTTCGCCACAAGGGAGAAATTCCTGCGCCAGATGCCAGGGCGGCTGGCCGGCGAGACGGTCGATGAAGACGGCGCGCGCGGCTTTGTGCTGACCCTCGCCACGCGCGAGCAGCACATTCGCCGCGACCGTGCGACCAGCAACATCTGCACCAATTCGGGCCTGTGCGCGCTGGCCTTCACCATCCATATGACATTATTGGGCGAAAAGGGACTGCGGGCCGTGGCGCGCGCCAGTCACGCAGCGGCTGTGGACCTCGCCGAGGCGCTGGGCCGTGTGCCCGGCGTTGAGGTGCTCACACCGCATTTCTTCAACGAGTTCACCATCCGTGTGGGGCGTGATGGAGCCGAGGTGATCGATGCTCTGGCCGACAAGGGCATACTCGGCGGCGTTCCCGCTTCGCGGCTGTGGCCCGAGCGCCCCGAATTTGCCGATCGAATCATCGTGGCGGCAACCGAGTTGACAAGCGCGCGCGACCGCGACGCTTATGCACAGGCCCTGAAGGAGATCTTGACATGAGCGAAACGACACAGCCGCAGACGGGCGGGCCGCGCACCTTCACGGGCAATCGCGGCCTGCGCGTGGAAGAACCTTTATTGTTTGAGATCGGCGATGCCGATGGCAGCGGTGTCGATCTCGACGCGCCCGAAGGCGGCCAAAGCCGGCTCGGCGGACTTGAGCGGCGCGAGCCCATCGGCCTGCCCGGCCTGAGCGAACCGGAGACCGTGCGCCATTATGTGCGGCTCAGCCGGCGCAATTATTCGATCGATTCGGGTATCTTCCCGCTGGGCTCATGCACGATGAAGCACAATCCGCGCGCCAACGAAAAAATGGCACGGCTGGCGGGATTTGCCGATATTCACCCGCTGCAGCCGCAAAAGACCGTGCCCGGCGCCATCGAACTGATGGAGCAATTGTCGGATTGGCTGTTGCGCCTCACCGGCATGAGCGTCGTGGCGCTTTCGCCCAAGGCCGGCGCGCATGGCGAGCTGTGCGGCATGATGGCCATCAAGGCCGCCCACGAGGCGAGCGGCGAGAATGCCCGGCGGCGCGTGGTGCTGGTGCCGCAAAGCGCCCATGGCACCAACCCGGCGACGGCCGCGCTGCTTGGCTATGAGGTGCGCGCGGTGGATGCGGAAGGCGATGGCACGGTGCGCGCTGAAGCTGTGCGTAAGGCTATCGGGCCCGATGTCGCGGGCATGATGATCACCAATCCCAATACATGCGGTCTGTTCGAGCGCGAGATCATCGAGATCGCCGCCGCGCTGCATGAGGCGGGCGCCTATCTTTATTGCGATGGCGCGAACTTCAACGCGATCGCCGGTATCGTGCGCCCCGGCGATCTGGGCATAGACGCCATGCATCTGAACCTGCACAAGACCTTTTCGACGCCACATGGCGGCGGCGGGCCCGGCTCGGGTCCGGTGGTCTTCTCGCAAGCGCTGGCGCCGTTCGCGCCGCTGCCGATCGTGGCGCGTGGCGAGGGGCAAGGGCAGGCAAGGCTCATTGAGCACGAGAGCGAGCTGGCAGGTGACGAGCGCCGGCCGTTTGGCCGGCTCACGGCGTTTCATGGCCAGATGGGCATGTTCGTGCGCGCGCTCGCATACATGATGGCGCAGGGGGCTGATGGTATCCGCCAGGCATCCCGGGATGCGGTGCTGAACGCCAATTATGTGCGTGCGCGTTTGCGCGATGTCATGAGCCAGCCGTTCGGTGACCGTATCTGCATGCATGAGGTGCTTTTCGATGATCATTTCCTGAAAGGCACCGGGGTGAGCACACTGGATTTCGCCAAGGCGATGATCGACGAGGGCATTCATCCCATGACTGTCTATTTCCCGCTAGTGGTGCACGGCGCGATGCTCATCGAACCGACGGAAACCGAATCAAGACACAGTCTCGATCAGTTCACCGGCGCCCTGCGGGCTCTGGCCGAGGCCGCGAAAGCCGGCGATGCCGGGCGCTTTACTGGCGCGCCCTATTTTGCGCCGCGCCGGCGCATGGACGAAGCGCGCGCCGCGCGTCAGCCAGTGCTGCGCTGGGAGCCGCCGCGCCCGGCAAAGGCGGCCGAATAAGTGTCAGCGGGCGTGGGGGGGGGGGCGGCGCGCCGTCTCCCCGCTCGCGCATCAGCTGCATTTAGAGTAGCCGCACTCGCGGCACACCAGACAGCCCTCCTGAAAGATCATCGAAAGCTGGCCGCATTTCGGACAAAGCTGGAAACCGCCAGCGTGCTGTTGCGCGGCGCCCGGCAGGCTCAGCTTGCGGTCCCGCTGGGTTCCGGCGGTGTCCTGGCGGGGCTGAATGAAGCCGATATCGATCATATGGTTCTCCACAACGCCGCCGATGGCAGCCAGCAGGCTTGGCACATAGCGCCCTTCCAGCCAGTAGCCGCCGCGCGGGTCGAACACATCCTTCAATTCCTCCACCACGAAGGCGACATCGCCGCCGCGCCTGAAGACCGCGCTGATCATCCGCGTCAGGGCCACGGTCCAGGCGTAGTGCTCCAGATTTTTCGAATTGATGAAGATCTCGAACGGGCGGCGGCGGCCGTCGCGCATGATGTCATTGATGGTCACATAAAGCGCGTGGTCAGACCCCGGCCATTTCAGCTTGTAGGTAAAGCCGGGCAGGACGGGGTCGCGCTCCAGCGGCTGCGACATGTAGACGATGTCGGCATCGCGCTGCCCGCTGATCTCTTCGGGTGGCGTTGGCGCGCTCAGGCTGAGGCTCTGCTGGGCCTGTTCAGGTGCGTTTGCGGTCTCGCTCGTGCCTGCGATCAGCACTGCGCCGGTGATCGCGTTTGGCCGGTATACGGTGCAACCCTTCAGGCCCAGCGCATAGCCGCGTCTGTATATGTCTTTGAAATTATTGAAGGAAATATCTTCCGGACAGTTGATCGTCTTGGAGATCCCCGAATCGACATGGACCTGCAACGCGGCCTGCATGTTCAGATGCTGCTCGGGGCTGAGCTGGTGTGCGGTGACGAAAGCCGGCGGCAGCGGCGCATCGGCCCCGAATTTCTCGCGGAACAGCCGGTGCGCATAATCCTCGACAATATCCTCCGCGCTGGAGCCGTCGGGCTGCATGATGCGCCGGCGATAGCTGAAATCGAATACCGGCTCGATACCGCTCGACACATTGTTGGCCAGCAGGGAGATGGTGCCGGTCGGCGCGATCGAGGTGAGCAGGCCGTTGCGCAAGCCTTTCGCGCGGATGGCACTGCGCACCTCCTCAGGCAGCGACAGGGCGCTTTCACGCTGGAGATGCCGGTCCGCGTCGAACAGCGGAAAAACGCCTTTCTCATGCGCCAGTTCCGCGCTCGCCAGATTGGCCAGACGCTCGATCGACCCCATCCAGCGTTTTGCCAGCGCGACGCCCTCCGCGCTGCCATAGTGCTTGGCGCACATGATCAGCGCGTCCGCCAGGCCGGTGATGCCAAGACCGATGCGCCGCTTGTTCGCCGCCTCATCGCGCTGGGCCTGAAGCGGATAGCCCGATATGTCGATGACATTGTCGAGCAGGCGCACCGCGACCGGCACAAGCGCTTCAAGCCGGTCTTCATCGAGTCCGGCTGCGTCTTCAAACGGGTGCCTGATCAGCGCCGCCAGATTGATCGAGCCCAGCAGACATGCGCCATAAGGTGGCAGGGGCTGTTCACCGCACGGGTTGGTGGCACGGATCGTTTCGCAATAGCCCAGATTGTTCCGACGGTTGACGCGGTCGATGAAAATCACGCCGGGTTCGGCATAGTCGTAGGCCGAGCGCATGATCTTGTTCCACAGTGCGCGGGCACGCACGGTCCTGTATGTCTTGCCGCCAAAGCGAAGCGGCCAATCGGCGTTTTCTTCCACCGCGGCCATGAACGCATCGGTGATCAGGACCGACAGGTTGAAATTGCGCAGCTTGGCCGGGTCGGCCTTGGCCTCGATGAACGCCTCGATATCGGGATGATCACATGCCAGCGTGCCCATCATGGCGCCGCGCCGTGAACCGGCCGACTTTATGGTGCGGCACATGGCGTCCCAGACATCCATGAAGCTGACCGGGCCCGAAGCGTCCGAGCCGATCTTGCGCACGGGCGCGCCTTTCGGCCGCAAGGTGGAAAAGTCGTGGCCGATGCCGCCGCCCTGCTGCATGGTCAGCGCGGCCTGCTTCACGTTTTCAAAGATCGAGCCCATGTCATCCTGGATCTCGCCCATGACGAAACAGTTGAACAGGGTGACGGCGCGCCCTGTGCCCGCGCCGGCAAGGATGCGTCCTGCGGGCAGGAAACTCTGGTCGGCCATGGCGTCATAGAAGCTGCGCTCCCATGTCTTGCGCTTGCCGGCGCCTTCCGCCCCGGCGGCCGCCCGCGCCACGCGGCGCCAGCTTGCTTCAATGGTCTGTTCCGGGCGTCCATCGCCGGAAAAGCGGTATTTCTGTTCCCAGATATTGTGGGAAACACGAGAGAGTGGCCGAGACATGGTAGGTGAACATCCTCGAACGCGCGCAGCCGGGATCCGGCCCCAGCACGGTGCGAAACTCATTTGTTCTTCTTTTGTACCATATCGGGCGGCAGCGCGGAAGCACAAATCCGAACATCTGCGCGCCGGCGCATGAAAGCGTATCGGCCAGCCCGGTCTCAGGTGGAGCGGTAGTCCTGAACGCGGGTTGCGCGCAATCCGGGCAGCCCGTGGCGCTCGATTGAGCGCTGCCAGCTCAAGAATTCGTCCACCGTGAGACGGTAACGCTCGCAAGCCTCGCTAAGGCTCAGCAGACCGCCGCGTACGGCGGCCACCACCTCGGCCTTGCGCCTGATCACCCACCTTCTGGTATTGGCTGGCGGCAGATCGGCTACTGTCAACGGAGAACCATCTGGCCCGATCACATATCGGGCTCGCGGCTTGAGATATTGGGTCATTATGTACTCACACCCGAACGAAAGACCCTTGGTCAGTTCTGAAAATATAGCACGGGGCTTAAATTTGTTTTACTGCGCAACCAACAATAAAAACGCAGAATAAACAACTTGAAATTGTATTTCTTATTTCGTCTACTTTTAGATGTATTGCAGCCTTCGTCTGCCTCTCGCGGACTCAGGCTGCTGCGATCGTGGGTGGCTCGATGGTGCTGATCTTGCGGAGCATCATCAGGGGCCGTATATTCCTTGCATCTGATAAGCGACAGATCGGACATGCAGTCCGATCCGATGATGGTGGTCTCTGTCATGCTGCGCGTTTTGCCACACTCGGCGCCAGAGGATGCTGGCGAGCTGAACAGCCTTTATCTGCCCGGCCCGCCGGAGCAGACCCGCGTTGTCGTGGCGATGTCGGGCGGTGTGGACTCCTCGCTGACGGCAGCTTTGCTGAAACATCAGGGCTATGACGTCATCGGCATCACGCTTCAGCTTTATGACCACGGGAAAGCTGCGGCGCGCAAGGGAAGCTGCTGCGCGGGCCAGGACATTCATGATGCGCGCCGCGTCGCCACCATGCTCGATATCCCGCATTATGTGCTCGATTATGAAAGCCGCTTCCGCAGCGCCGTCATCGAGGATTTTGCCGATTCCTATGTGGCAGGCGAGACGCCGATCCCTTGTGTGCGGTGCAACCAGTCGGTGAAGTTCACCGATCTTCTGGGTACTGCGCGCGAGCTTGGCGCCCAGGCCATGGCGACGGGGCACTATATCTCCAGCCGGCCGGGTCGGCATGGCTGGGAGCTGCGCCGGGCGCGCGATGCATCACGCGACCAGAGCTATTTCCTGTTCGCCACGACGCCCGAACAGCTTGCCTTCCTGCGCTTTCCCCTCGGCGACATGCTGAAGGACGAGGTGCGTGCGCTCGCGGCCGAATTCGCTCTGCCGGTCGCGGCAAAATCGGACAGTCAGGATATCTGTTTCGTGCCCACCGGGCGCTATACAGAAATCATCGAACGGTTGCGACCCGGCGCGGCCGAGCTGGGCGATATCGTCCATATCGACGGACGCACACTTGGACGGCACAACGGCATCATCAACTATACGATTGGCCAGCGCCGGGGCATCGGCGTGCCCGGGCCGGAGCCGCTATATGTGGTGCGGCTGGATGCGCAGCGCAGCCAGGTGGTGGTGGGACCGCGCGAGGCCCTGAAGGCCAACTGGATCCATCTGCGTCAGGTCAACTGGCTGGGAGATGGGCCGCTCGAGACGGCGGCGTGCGAGCCGCTGTCCATCCGCGCGCAAATCCGCTCCACCCGCGCGCCGCAACCGGCTGAGCTTATGGTCTGCGGCGCTGATGTCATGGTGCGGCTGCTCGATGGCGAGGACGGAATTTCGCCCGGCCAGGCCTGCGTGTTTTATGATGGCGAGGGGCCGGGCGCGCGCGTTCTCGGCGGCGGGTGGATCAAAAGCGCTAAGGCTCAGCGCGACACCGACGCGGCATGAAGACGCCTGCACAAGGACGCTGCTAGACATGATGGCGCAGAACACGAACCTCAACAATGATACCGTCCTGCGTGCCTATCGCCGCTGGGCGCCGGTCTACGACCAGACCTTCGGCCGTATTGCGGCAGCCGGGCGGCGTCATGCCGTGCGCCATATAAACGGGCTGCGCGGGCGCGTTCTCGAGGTCGGTGTCGGTACGGGCCTGTCGCTGCCGCGCTATGCGCCGGAGCTGGAAATCGTCGGTATCGACCTGTCGCCGGACATGCTGGGAAAGGCAGCGCAGCGCATCAGCACAAGCGGGGCGCGCAATGTCATCGGCCTGTCGCAGATGGATGCCGGGCAGCTTGCCTTTGCCGATGATGCCTTCGATGTCGTCGTCGCCATGTATGTGATGACGGTGGTGCCGGACCCGGCAAGGGTTATGCGCGAGCTTGACAGGGTGTGCGCGCCGGGCGGCGAGGTGATCCTCGTCAATCATTTCAGCCAGGAGCATGGCTTGCGCGGCTGGATCGAGCGCAAGATGGCGCCTTTTGCACAGATACTGGGCTGGCATCCGGTGTTTGAGGTCGATCGGGTGTTGGTGTGTGATGATCTGCGGCTGGTTGAGCAAAAGCCACTGTGGCCGGCGGGTCTGTTTTCCATGCTGCGCTTCGTGCGCAAGCCTGCCGCCGGCGCCGCTGCAGCATAGCCTTGACGCAACTGGCTCGCATTCCTATAGACAATGGCTTGCGTGCGTGCCGAATTGCGCATCTGGTGGCCGCTATTGGCGGAGTAGCTCAGTTGGTTAGAGCAGCGGAATCATAATCCGCGTGTCGGG
>DAIMZI010000025.1:0-26573 GCA_036734025.1 Dichotomicrobium sp. | reverse complement strand
CGAGGATCGAGAAGCTGGAGCGCTATCTGGAGACGCAGCGCCAATCGATGAAGAAAATTTATTTTCAGCTATATCATGATCTCAATATGCGGCGGCATGATTTTGTAAGGCTGGAGGCTGTATACAGGATAGATAAAGATGGAAATACATCAGCCCGAGAGACTGTCACGCTCGTGGCAGAAAACGAGCCAGTTCATTTCTGGAGTTTTCATATCGCCGGCGACAACCTTAGCACACCGCAGGATAGTATAGACGATTTAATGCTTCAAATCGAATGTCTGGACAAGGGAGTTGGGATTGAAGTCGTTCGCTTCGACGACAAGCCGCGCTTTAAAGCGGTCGTGGTCTGGTTGCTGCCTGAGCTTGCGCCAAATACCCAGCGCACCCTCAGCATTTCGTATGTATGGAACGGGCTCTGGCGCGAGCTCATCGAAACTGGCCGCACCAGATTCTGGCTCAACCATGCCGGCCGTAGCCGGCACTTCGGAGGAGATTTGTCCTACACGTTCGAGTTCGATGCTGAAATAGGGGACGTTCAATGCGACATAACTGCCACGAAACCTCATGGCATAGATCTGGTCTCGAGGGTTGATGCCGGAATCAAGACGTGGTTGTTCAAGGGCGATAGTGTGCCAATAGCAAACACGTTTTATGAACTCACTTTTCGCGTCCCCGAACGCCAAAAAATAACGAAAGCCGAATAGGTAATTTACCATTCGGACATCACTCATCATACTCACAAATACATATGACTCAAAACGCATAGAAATCTTCTGTGCGAGTGAGTCTTAATATCGTGAGCTTCAGGATGAGAATTTGATGGCGGGATCGGTAGCCGCTACGAGATACTTAACCTGTGCTGCCCTCACCAGGTCTGTGCCAATCGATGGGTTCAAAATCCTCGGTGGTTACGGCAGGCATGTTGTTATCTCCAAGTGCGATAATAAGAATCTATTCCCTAGCGTCCCTTGAGCCTTACTCCCTGAACGCGCTCATAATTGATATTTAGAGAAATCCCGTATAGGACCTTTGTGTCACTAGCACGGAATCTTATAGTCGATAGCAAACTCCATACAAACAGACAAGATGATTAGGCAACCTTCATGCCAGAGATTTGCTGATTGAGTCCTTTATGCATCAGACGCCTCCAGCTTCGCGGTCAGTAGCTCGTTCACGGCGCCGGGATTGGCCTTGCCGCCCGTTGCCCTCATCACCTGGCCGACAAACCAGCCAACAGCCTTCGGATTGGCGCGCGCCTGCTCCACCTGTTTGGGATTGGCCGCGATCACCTCATCTATCAGCCGCTCGAGCTCGCCCGTATCGCTCATCTGTGTCAGGCCGCGCGCCTCGACGATGGCGCCAGGAGCTTCGCCCGTCTCGAGCATGATCTCGAAAACGTCCTTGGCGGTGCGTCCGGAAATCGTCCCGTCGGCAATGAGGTCGATCAGCTCACCCAGCCGCTCCGCGCTCACCGGCGTGTCTTCCACGCTTTTTCCCAGACGGTTCAGCGCGCCAAAAAAATCACCGATAACCCAGTTGGCCGCAAGCTTGGCATCGCGGCCCCCGGCGACCTGCTCGAAGAAATCGGCCGACGCCCGGTCAGCTGCCAGAACGCCGGCGTTGTATGCGCTCAGGCCGTACTGATCCATCAGCCTCGCCTTCTTGTCATCCGGAAGCTCTGGCAGTGTCTTCGACAATTGCTTGATGTAGGCCGCCGTAAGCTCCAGCGGCAGCAGGTCCGGATCGGGAAAGTAACGATAGTCGTGTGCTTCTTCTTTTGAGCGCATCGACCGTGTTTCGCCCGCGCGCGCATCAAAAAGTCTGGTCTCCTGATGGATTTCGCCGCCGTCTTCGAGTATCCCGATCTGCCGGCGGGCTTCATATTCTATCGCCTGGCCGATGAACCGTATGGAGTTAACATTTTTGATCTCGCAACGGGTGCCAAGATTTTCGCCCGGCCGGCGAACGGACACATTGACATCCGCGCGCATGCTGCCTTGTTCCATATTGCCGTCACACGTGCCGAGATAGCGCAGGATCGTGCGCAATTTGCCGACAAACGCCTTGGCTTCCTCGGCTGAGCGCATGTCCGGCCGGGACACGATTTCCATCAGCGCGATGCCGGATCGGTTCAGGTCAACATACGAATAATCCGGGTGTTGATCATGCAGGCTCTTGCCGGCGTCCTGCTCAAGATGCAGCCGCTCTATGCCGACTTCGACAGTATATCCCTGTGGCATGTCGAGTATCACGCGACCTTCGCCCACTATAGGGTGTTTATACTGGGATATCTGATAGCCTTGGGGCAGGTCGGGATAAAAATAATTTTTGCGATCAAACACCGAATAGAGATTGATCTTGGCCTTGAGACCCAGCCCGGTGCGGATGGCCTGGCGGATACATTCCTCGTTGATGACAGGCAGCATGCCGGGCATGGCGGCATCGACGAGGCTGACATGCGTGTTGGGCTCGCCGCCAAATTCGGCTGCCGCGCCCGAGAACAGCTTGGATCGGGAAACGACCTGGGCATGAATTTCCATGCCGATGACCACCTCCCAGGACCCTGTTGCCCCGGCAATCAGGTTATCCGGCTTTGCCTGATTCATAAGCTGCTCGACCCGAGAAACATTTATCACCGTCTGCGTTCAGATAGGCGCGGGAGATTACACTGCTGCTGTCTGTTTGAAAAGATGACGCGTGGGGCAAGCATGGCGCGTTAGGCTAGGACAACCCTGCACTTCTATTCCCCGGCTCGGGCGAAGCCTTGGGGGCCGCCTGCGCCGCTTCGCGGTCGCTGGCGTTCCAGATCATCAGCTGCATGAGCGCGATCACGATCCCGGCTCCCATCAGGCCAAGGCTGATTGGCCCGGCGCCGGCGCCGGCGAAGCGCTCGAAATAGCCGATCAGCTCTTCATAGCGCGTGAAGGCGATGGCGCTGACGATAACGCCCGTGATCTTGCCGACCACCTCGACATCTTCCTGATAGCGGCGGAAGAAAAAGAACAGCAGCATCAAAGCCCAGGCGCCGAACAATATGCTGAAACCCGGCGCAAGCATGACAAACAGGCTGCGGTCGCCGCCGCCATAAATGGCCGCCGAGGTCTGAATGTAGGCATGGTTCGACAGCGGCCAGAACAGCATGGCGAAAGCGCCGATGAGAACGCCGCGCTCTATCCGTCGCATGAATTGGGGATAAAATCTGGCCAGCGCCACACGCCGCACCACGAGCATTGCCCCGATAATGAACAGCATGAACAGGAAAAACACGATGAACGGCAGGACCCAGGCATGCACCTTGCCGGTCAGGGCGCGGTTTTCCTCCTGCGCATGAAGCCGCTCCATGGTGGCACGGAACTGCGCCTGCGCCTCACAGCACTGCGCCGCCGTCATCATGGCGCCGCTGGCAAAACAGAAGCGTAGCTGGGTCAGGGTTTCGGGCGGCGGCAGCAATGCATCGGGTTCGCAAGTCCGCGAAAACTCGCTCAGGCCTGCCCGCTCCTGGCTGGCGCGGCGCACCGAAGCGACGGCGTCGAGCACCGGCGCGCGTACACAGGTTTGCTGCCTGGGGTCACAGCCCGCCGGCGTGCCGCGATCAGCTTTCAACACTTCGGGCTTTACCTGCCACACCGCAGGCACGCCTTGCAGCAGGGTTTGCGCAAGGAACCACGAGACGAGCACCAGCACGATCGCACCGACAATGACCCGCAATCTGCCCAGCGCAACGTGGTTCCAGTACATGTCGAGGAACGCGCAAGCCGGATAATAGAAAGCAACCAGCGCCAGCAATCCGAATGTCGGGAAGAAGATGAACAACTGCCCGTAGAGAGTGGCGATCGCCTGCCAGCCGGCATCGCCGAACTCATGGACCAGCGCACCGAAGACAGCGAGAAACGCCAGGGCCAAAATGCCAAAGACCACGGCAACAAAGATGTGGATGGTGGCTGACATGATTTTCTCCCGACATGGCATGCCCGCAATGGCTTGCCCGCATGTACACTGATCAGGCGCACATTAATGCATCAAAATTTTCGCAGCCAGCCCAAAGGCGGTGGTCGCGTCATGACGTCGCCTGGCGCCCGAAGGAATTGCCGGCGAGTGGCATATTTGCAAGATTATCGCCCATCATTCCTGCGTATCCAGCTTCCTGACGGCCGATGTCTTGGTTGCGTCACCTAAAACCCATATGACTTGCATGGACTTGCAGAAATGCCGTCCTGGTACAGGAACAATTGCCCATGCTGATGAGACTTCTTGCCCTGATCCTGGCGGTGGTCGCCGTTGCCGGCCTTGGGGTCGCCGCAGAGCGCGGCTATCGCGTCGTCGAGATCGGCTCAGGCTATTATGCCAAGATATTGTGCTCGGGCGTGTTCGTTTCGGGCCGGCCCGCCGGTGACGTCATCGCACAAGACGTGCTTGCCGATCAGACGCCGCTTCTGGAATGGTTCTCGGCTGATATAGATGCAGCCGCGCGCCAGGTGTATGCGGGTTTTCTCGGCCTGATCGCAGGGCAGACGGCGGTTTACCGGGACGGGCTGGGCTGCACGCTCGCCATCGGCAAGCCGGCCGATGAATTGCAAAGCATGCGGCTTGAGCCGGCCAGCAGGCAGCACGCACTGACGTCGGCCGCATCGCCTGATGGCGACGGGCCACAAGCCGACGATTTCATCAAGGGCGCGCCCGTGCCCGCACTGGAGGCAGCGCTCGATTCTGCCTTTGCTGAGCCGAGGCCCGATGCGCTCAGGCGCACCCGCGCTGTGGTCATCGTTCAGGGCGGACGCATCGTCGCTGAGCGATATGCCGAAGGATTCGATGCCGGCACGCCGCAACTGGGCTGGTCGATGTCCAAATCGGTCACCAATGCGCTGGCTGGCGCCCTCGCCGCGCGCGGTCTCATCGATGTATCCCGCGATGAGTTGTTGCCGGACTGGAGCAGCGACGCGCAGAGCGAAAAGGTGCGCATCACGCTGGATGATCTGATGCGCATGCGCAGCGGTCTTGCATTCGACGAGGATTATTATGCAGCCCTGAGCGATGTTCGTGTCATGCTGTTTGCCACTGGCGACAAGTCGGCTTTCGCCGCTGCAAAACCGATGGTTTGCCCGCCCGACAGATGTTGGTCCTATTCGAGCGGGACGACCAATATCATCAACCGCATTCTCGGCAGCACCGCGCAGGAAATCGGCATCAGCAGCGAGGCGATGGCAGCGGAGCTTTTGTTCCGCCCCCTTGGCATGACGACGGCGGTGTTTGAAACCGATGCCGCCGGCGTGCCGGTCGGCTCATCCTATGTTTATGCCAGTGCGCGCGACTGGGCGCGGCTGGGGCTGCTGTATCTGCGCGGCGGCACATGGAACGGCAATCGTATATTCACCGAGGAATGGCTGGATTATACCCTCACGAGAACGCAGGACAGCCCGAGCGAATTCGCCGCCCATGTCTGGCTGAAGGCGCCGCGTCCACCAGGACGCGAGGATGACCCGTCGGACAATGTCATCGTTCCCGAAGACGCCTTCTTTTTCCTTGGGCATGATGGGCAGATGGTTGCGGTGGTCCCTTCGCGCGATACCGTGATTGTCCGCCTCGGTCTGTCGCGCAAGGCGCAGTCCTTTGATCATGCCGCCTTTGTGGCGTCGGTGCTGGCGGCCTTGCCGGAGCGCTCTGCCGCACTGGGCGCCGAATGATGGCAGCGGGCGCGCAAATGACGCACGAGCGGCTCGCCACGGCGCTGACACTGGCCGGTGCCTTGCCGTTCTGGGGCGCTGTGGCGTTCATCATCTTCATCCCCGGCAACCGGCTGGAGCCCTTCATCTGGCTTGCGGTCCTGCTCTATGGGGCAGTTATCGCCAGCTTCGTATCGGGAATGCATTGGGGGCTTTATCTTTATTCATCAGCGCCAATGCCACTCAATCTGTTGCTCACGAGCAATGTCTGCGCGCTCGGCGTGTGGGGCGTCATGCTGCTCCCGGGCCTGGTTCCGCAATTTGCAGGACTAGCCGTGGTTTTCGGCGTTTTGTTCCTCATCGATCATCTGCTCTGGCGCGCCGGTGTTCATCAGCGCTGGTTCTACAGGCTGCGCGCTGCGATCACCGCGATTGTCATTGCCGCGATTGTCGGGCTCATGGTGATCGCGCAGGTGCGCATATGAGCGCAAGACCTCGGCTGGCCATAATCGGCGCGGGCATGGCCGGGCTCACGCTTGCGGCGATCATGGCTGCGCACGGTCATGCACCGGTCATATTCGAAAAGTCGCGGGGGGCCGGCGGGCGGATGTCGACACGGCGCGCTCCCGCCCATGAATTTGATCATGGCGCGCCGTTTTTTCGGGTCACCTCGCCCGAATTCGCCAGCTTTCTTGCGCCGTATATCGAGGCCAGCGTGCTGATGCCTTGGCCCATGCGCCCGCTAGAAGGCGAAGCGCCGCCAGAGATCTGGGTTGGCGTACCCGGCATGAACGGCCTTTGCAAGCACCTCAGCCGCAATCTCGACATGCGCACCGAACATGAAATCGCGAGATTGAACGAGCCCGGCAGGCTTCATGACAAGACCGGCCGCGATCTGGGCGCATTCGACTGGGTGATCTCGACCGCGCCGGCGCCCCAGACCATCAATCTGCTCGGCGCGCTGTGCCCGGCCCTGGCGGCGCAGCATGCAATTCGCATGCGCGGCTGTTATTCGCTCATGATCGGCTTTGATGATGCTCCGGCGCCGCCGTGGGAGCATGCCATGTTTGACGATGAGATCATCGCTTCGGTCTGTGTGAACTCAGCCAAGCCGGGGCGACCGGCGGACAGGCTTGCGCTGGTCGTCTATTCCACCGCCGACTGGGCCGATGCCAACCTCGACGAAGAGGCTGCCGCCATGCAGCCGCTGCTGGCGCGCCGCGCCGCCGTCCTCACCGGCCTGCCGGTCGAGCGCGCGGATCATGTCAGCATTCACCGCTGGCGCTATGCCACCACGGCTGTGCCGGCCGATCGGCCCTTTTTCCTGTCGCCCGAAACGCGGGTCGGCGCCTGTGGCGACTGGTGCGGCGTCGGCGGCGTGGAGGCGGCGTTCACAAGCGGCGCCGCGCTCGCTCATGCCTTGTTGCACGAATTCGCGAAGACCTCGTGATGCCGCGTGGCCCGAGCGCGACCGGTCATGAAAGCGGGCCGGCAACCCGGATTCAGTCGTAGGGATTTGCGTCATCGCGGCCTTATAATTCACATATGGCGCGCGTCTACACAAAATCAGAGCTTCGAGCCGACAGCATCATTCATGTGACCGGGCTCGTGCTTTGCGTCCCCGCCGCAATTGCGCTGTTGGCAGCCGCCTTGCATTCCATGCCCGCGATGGCTTCCTTGAGCGTTGCGGTCTATGGCTGCGGCCTCGTCGCGATGCTCAGCTGTTCCGCCGCCTATCACCTGATCCACGCGCCCGACCTGAAATCAATCTTGCGCCGCTTCGACCAGGCGGCAATCTTCATCAAGATCGCCGGAACCTACACGCCGTTCGCCCTGTTCAAGATGGGCGGGCTGGCCGGCTATGGGCTGCTCGGCGTGGTATGGACCGTGGCGCTGGCGGGCGCTGCCACCAAGCTCGCGCTCGACAAGACCTGGGACCGGCTGTCGATTGTCATGTATCTGGCGCTCGGATGGGCAGGACTTGCCGTCATTCAGCCGCTGGTCATGTCAGTACCGCTGACTTCCATGATCCTGCTCGCGCTGGGCGGTGTGCTCTACAGCGTCGGCGTGATATTTCATGTATGGAACCGCTTGCCCTACCAGAATGCAATCTGGCATCTGTTCGTTCTGGCGGCCACGCTCTGTCATTTCGGTGCGGTCGCCTTCGCCATATTTACCTGATGCGCCAGCGGCCCGAACGGCCATCTTCGGGCGCGACAAGACCGGAGACAGTCCATGCTCTATGCCTGCATCTGCACCGACAAACCCGACACTGCGCAATTGCGCCAGGATACCCGCGAGCGCCATATCGCCTATCTGAACGAGTTGGGCGGCGCGGTCAAATCGGCCGGCGCGATGCTGGGCGATGATGGACAGAGCGTGGTCGGCAGCTTGTTGATATTCGAGGCCGACAGTCTTGAAGCGGCCCGCGCCATGGCCGATGGCGACCCGTTCGCTCACGCTGGTGTGTTCGACAAGGTTGAGGTGAGGCCTTGGAGATGGGCCCTCGGCGCGGTAAATATGAAGGATTGACGCACCCGCACGCCGCAAGACCGTGAGATGTACCGATGAAGCTGCGCTATCTGTTACCCCTCGTTGCCCTTGTCGCCTTCATGCTTGCTGTTCCGCCTGAGCGGCTGAAAGCGTGGTATAGCGGTAGTTTCGAGGATCGGCTGGTCGCTGCTGCCATAGAACGCACCCGGTCGGTCGTCATCTATGACGGATCCTATCAGCCGATCGGCTTTCCATGGGGCGACGTTGCGCCCAATCGCGGCGTGTGCACCGATGTCGTCATCCGCGCCTATCGCGACGTCGGGGTCGATCTGCAGCAGCTCATGCGCCAGAGTCTGGGCGGTGATCCCAACATCGTTCATCGCCGCGTCACCGAGATGCGGCGGTTTTTCCGCCGTCACGGACAGGCCCTGCGCCCCAGCCGCAACCCCGATGATTACAAGCCCGGCGATCTTGTGACCTCCATCCGCTCGGACGGGGTGACGCATATCGTCATCGTCACAGGGCGCCGGTCCTGGGATGGCGAGCGTCCGCTGGTGGTTCACAATCAGGGTTTCGGGCCAAAGCTCGACGATGCGCTGTTCAAGAACCGCATCACCGGACATTATCGTTTCATTCCGCGCTCACAGCGCCGAGCCGATGCGGGGCAGGCATCGGACGTCTAGACACACATGGCTGCGGCCATTGTCCTGATGTGAAGCACCATCTTATCGAGGGGTAAAGCATTGCATCTCGCCTCGATACTCGATGCGCTGTCCTGGGATCTGGCTTTCAACATCGCCAATACAATCGCGCTGGCAAGCTGGATGGCGCTTCTATTGCTCCCAAGGTGGCCGGCATTGTTGCGCGCGCTGCGCCATGGTGTCGTGACGCTGCTCAGCAGCGCCTATGCCGCCATTATCGTCGCCTATTTCTTTCGCATCGAGGGCGGCGGCTTCATGTCGCTTGAAGCGATCAAGGCGCTTTTCGTCTCCGATGCGCTGCTGGTGGCGGGATGGCTTCATTATCTGGCGTTCGATCTGTTCGTCGGACTGTACATCGCGCGCGCATGCGATCGCCGGAGCGTGTCGCGGCTGATCCAGGCGCCCATACTTCTGGCCACCTTCATGTTCGGGCCACTCGGCCTGCTCATCTACACACTGTTCATTGACCGCTTCGGTTCGCGTCGCCCTTCGCTTCGGGCCAGCGATTGACGGGTGAGCCCGCTCCTCGGCCTTTCCTGGTGCGCTCGCCACGGCACAATCGTGCGACACGGTGTTGCATTTAGAGCGATTTACGCCTTTCGGAGAGGGGTGCCAATTGGGTTATGCAAGCTCTTCCCGATACATAGAAACATTTCTTCTCACGCAAAAAGTTTTTTAAAAACAATCGCCTTTGCGGGTTTTCAATCGGGCCTCACGGGATTATGATCACTTCGGATTCAGCCGGGGGGCGTTCCTCGTTAACATTTGCGGAGATTACAACATGGCACTGAGATTGAATCGTCGATTCTTTCTAGCTGGCAGCGCGGGGGCGGTCGCGTCAGCAGGATTGATCAAGCCGGGCGCGCAAGCCTGGGCCCAGGACAATGCCCTTCCTGAATATGTGAATTTCAAGAATGCCGACGACTTCATCGTGCACTCGAGCAACACGATCGAAACCAAGCGCGGAGTCATCGGTGCCAACCTGATCACCCCGGAAACCCACCTTTTCGTGCGCAACAACATCAGCCCGCCGGATGCTTCGATCGTGGCCGACCGCGACGCATGGGAAGTCAGCTTCGAAGGCGTCGGCGAGCCTCGCACAATAACCTTGGGCGAACTGAAGCGCCTCGGCGTCACCACGGTTGCCAGCGTCATTCAGTGCTCGGGCAACGGCCGTGCCTTTTTCGACTATGAAATCAGCGGCACCCAGTGGCAGACCGGAGCAGCAGGCTGTCTGCTGTGGACCGGCGTACCCCTGCGCGCGGTCGTCGAAGCGCTTGGTGGAGTTGCCGGAAGCCCGAGTTTCGTCACCGGAACCGGCGGCGAGACCATCCCGGCCGAACTCGACGTGAACCAGGTCATCGTGAAACGGTCGGTTCCGCTTGAGGAGCTGGACAACATCATCCTTGCCTGGTCCGTGAACGGCAATCCGATCAGCCTCGCCCATGGCGGCCCGCTGCGCATGATCGTGCCGGGCTACACCGGCGTCAACAACGTCAAATATATCAAGACTGTTGCCCTCACCGAGGAAGAAAGCGAAGCGCGCATTCAGCAAAGCCGCTATCGGCTCCAGCCCGTTGGTGAAAAGGGCTCTCCGGAGTTCGACTCCGTCTGGAAGATGAACGTAAAATCTTGGATCACGGGCCCGCTGGAAACCACGACCTCCGGCAAGACCAACATCGTCGGTGTGGCGATGGGCGGCACCACCGGTGTCTCCAAGATCGAAGTGTCGATCGACGGTGGCGACAACTGGCAGGAAGCCCAGTTCATCGGGCCGGATCTGGGCAGATTCGCCTGGCGCACCTTCGTGCTTCCGACCGAGCTTGATGCCGGCAGCTACAAGCTGGCCAGCCGGGTGACGGACTCTGAAGGCAAGGTTCAGCCGAAAGATCCCGAATTGCTCAATAACAGCGGCTACAATCACAACGGCTGGCTCGCTCATGCCGTGGACCTGACGGTCTCCTAATGCTATAACGGTCCTGCGCAATCGCGCAGGGCCGTTATCCAGGTTGGACATATGACAGATACAGTTTTCCGGTTCGCGGGGTACGTCCTTGCGAGCCTTATTTTTGCGAGTGCGGCGGTTGCCGGCGAACCCGAACCGCAAGTCGATCCCGAAAAGCTGGCGCTTGGCAAACAGGTATTTCTCGAGACCGCGGAGCCTGCCTGCGCTTTGTGCCATGTCCTTGCTGACGCAGGCAGCGAAGGCGAGATCGGCCCGGTTCTTGATACGATGAGCCCGACCTCACAAAGCGTAATCAACGCGGTTACCAATGGCGTCGGGATCATGCCCGCCTTCGAAGAGCAACTGAGCAAGGAGCAGATCGAGGCGGTCGCGCTCTATGTCTCCACTGTTGCAGGCAAGCCGAAATGAGCCGCCTGACGGGACGGGCCCGCTAATCACCTAGCCTTGCCGTAGCGCGCGTCAGCCATTCGCGCTCGTCGTCGCTCAGCCTGTCTCCCAGGGTATCGAGGACACGCTCGTGATAGGCATTCAGCCATTCGCGCTCGCTATTGGACAACAGAGCCGGATCGACAAGGCGTAGGTCGATCGGAGCGAGGCTGAGCGTTTCAAGGCTCATCATCTCGCGATCACCTCCAGCGACCGGCTCAAGCGGCCGCACCAGTACGAGATTTTCTATGCGAATGCCGAACTCGCCGGCAAGGTAATAGCCCGGTTCGTTCGACAAGATCATGCCCGGTTCGATGACAGCCATGCCCCGCCTGGCAATCGAGACCGGCCCTTCATGAACTCCCAGATAGCTGCCGACGCCGTGCCCGGTTCCATGATCATAATCGAAGCCGGCCTCCCACAGCGGACGGCGCGCAAACGGATCGAGGTCGATGCCGCGTGTGCCCTTGGGAAAGCGGGCCGTGGCGATGGCGATATGTCCCTTGAGCACCAGAGTGAAGGCACGGCGCATCATGTCGTTGGGCTCGCCGATTGCCACAGTGCGGGTGATGTCCGTCGTGCCATCGGGATATTGGGCGCCCGA
This sequence comes from Dichotomicrobium sp., assembly GCA_036734025.1. Classification (GTDB taxonomy): domain Bacteria; phylum Pseudomonadota; class Alphaproteobacteria; order Rhizobiales; family Rhodomicrobiaceae; genus DAIMZI01. The sequence continues at coordinate 14,723 of DAIMZI010000025.1, read as the reverse complement.
ATCGACCAGATAGAGGCTGCCCAGCAGCAGCGCCCGGTTCGTTGCCTGCGTAACCCGATAATGGACGATCGCGCCATCAGGCCCCGCGCCGGAAATCGTGTCAAAGCTGATGTCGCGCAGCACGCCAGTCTCGGCACGGATGGCTTCGAGCCTGCGCGCCGCGCCGATCTCATCGACATCACCGGTCTGCGCATGCGCGTCCAGCCAGGCAAGAAAGCGGCACATCGCCACCCCGTCGCGCTCATGCGCGGCTCGCGCGCCGGAAATTTCGGCTTCGTTCTTGATGGCGCGCGGCGCAACACAGGGGTCCGCGTCTTTGCTCAACCGAGCTCCCGCTCCGCGCAGCCGGTCTGCGAACCACTGCGCACAGGACGACGGATCGAGCCGCACCCGCGCGCCTTCCGTGCCGAGCCGCTCCAGATGCGCCTGCAATGTCTGCGGCGGCAGGATTTCGGCCGCCTCGCCAAGCGCGGCTGCGACGCCTTCACCGACCTTGGCGGGGTCGATGAACAGCGCCACCCGCCCCGCAGCCGGCACGATCGCAAAGCATAACGGAACCGGCACATGGGCAATGTCGGCGCCGCGAATGTTGAGCAACCAGGCAATGGATTCAGGCGTTGTGAGCACACAGGCATCTTCCTTGGCGGCACGCAGCGCCTCGCGCAGGTCGGCCAGCTTGGCAGACGCAGATTTGCCAGCCAGTTCGATCGGATGCAGCGAAACCGGCGCGGCGGGCGGCTTCGGCCTGTCGGTCCAGATCTCGTCGATCGGATTGGCATCAACAGCAACCAATTCCGCGCCCGCCTTCGCCGCCGCCTTGGCAATTTCGCGAACATCGGCGATGGTGTGCAGGCGCGGGTCATAGCCCAGGCGCTGCCCCGCAGAGAGGTTTTCGGCAAGCCAACCCTTGAGCGTCGCCGCTGGCACCTGCAAGATCTGGAAAAGCTCGGTGTCGGTCTGCGCCGCGGCTTGCAGGACATAGCGCCCGTCGACGAAAAGCACCGCGGTTTCGCGCAGCACCACTGCCATGCCCCAGGAGCCGGAAAAGCCCGTCAGCCATAACAGCCGCTCGGCGGAAGCAGGGATGAACTCGTTCTGATGCTCATCGGCATGGGGCACGATGACGGCGTCGAGGTCGCGGGCAGCAAGAGCCGCACGCAGACCTGCAACCCGCTCACCGACATGATGCGGCCCGCCAATATCATCAAAGCATTGAAACATCGGTTCTTCTCCTGCATACGGGCCACCTGCCCGGCGCATCGCCCTTCCCGCGCCCATGCGCAAGCGCATTGCTGCATTGCACAATCAGCCGTTCCATTGCCGGTCATACGCCCCAGATGAATGCCCTGGAACGAGCTTGCGTTCCCGGACTGCAAACCGAGAGGGTAACGACCATGACAGCAACGACATCAACCAGTGGCTTGGGCTCTGCTGGGCCCCGGCATGAATCAAGGGGATTATTCAAATCCCTTTTCGCCAATTTTGTCGCCTCGCGCGAGCTTCATGCAATGAACATCGTCGATGGACATCTGCGCAGCCTCGACGACGCTGCGCTGACAAAACTCGGCTTCTCGCCTGAGATGATCCGCCAGTTGCGCGCCGGTCACAGCGTCCGGCCGGAATGAATGCCGGTGGGACGAAGCTGGCGGCGCCTCAGAATCAGGGTGGTCCAGCCATCCAGATCTATGCGCCGCCAGCGGCAGAACCCTCTTGAGCAGAAAAACGCCTGCATCCCATCCGCCTGATGGCTCAGCAAGCCCGAGATGACCGCTGCTCCCCATGGTGCAAGGGCCTTGAAAATGTCGTCTGCCATGGCCTTTAGCGGCTGGGGCAGAATGTTAGCCAGGATCAGATCATACGGCGCGCGCTCAACGATAGGCGAAGCGCGCAGACCATCGGCACTGATGATGCGGATGCGCGTCAAGGCCGAATTGATCCGTGCATTTTCGCGCGCGACGCCGACCGAGACATTGTCGATGTCACTCGCCAGTATGCGCGCCGTGCCGGCCCTGGCCGCGGCTATGGCGAGCACGCCGGTTCCCGTCCCGACATCCAGAATATTGCGCACCCCGCCAAGACGCACGATCTGGTCCAGCGCAATGAGACATCCACGCGTCGTGCCATGGTGAGCGGTGCCGAATGCCTGGCCGGCATCGATCTGGATGGCGTACCGGCTTGCCGGCACACGCTCCCGGTCGTGGCTGCCATGAATGACGAAACGCCCCGCCGCGACGGGGGGCAGTCCGCGATAGGATCTCTGCACCCAGTCTTCATGCGCCATCGCGCAAAAGCTCAGGCCGCCGAAACCCGGCCCTGCCGCGCCCAGCTCCGCCATCGCGGCCTGGACCGCGCCGAGATCAGGCGGCGCAAGGCTGATGGTCTCGACCGTCCAGTGCCCGTTTTCGCTCTCAAACACACTCAGCGCCATGCCGTCTGTCCCGGACGCCACATCGGCAATGTCCGACAGCCTTTCAGCCAGCGCCTGCGCCAAAGCTTCGCTGAGAGGTCCGATAGCCAGCAGGTAACATTCGGGCTGCGCGTTCACGCGACGACCGCTTTACGTCCGTCGAAGGTCTCATCGAACGTGCTCGCCCATTTCTCACGCAGCAGCTGCAGCGCATCCGGCACTGGCAGCCCTCGCAACTCGCCGGATGCGGTCTCATAGATCAGTTCGTCCTGCTTCAGCCGCCTGATCGCATCATGAATGTCATAGCTGACGCTGACACCGAATTCGTGCCGCAAGAATTGCTCGATGGCGATCTTCGCATATTCGATTTCACCAATCAGGATCGGTTCCTTCAGGAGCAGTGAATAAAGCAGTGCGTCTTCCTTGATGTCTTCTTCCTCGGCGCGGTCGATAAGCAGCGTCAGAGCGCCGCGATTATTGGCGAGGCTCTGGAAATAAAGGTTCTGCGCGAGCTGCATCATGTAGCGGTTGCGCGTATTGAAGAAATTCATCACCTGACGGAAGAAGATCGCGCCGAGCCCGCCCAATGCCGCGATAAGCGCGATCGGATTGGTCGTTATCGCAGCGCTAGAGGCTACGATCTTTGGCAGGGCAGTGAACAGGCCGATGATCCCGCCGCTTCCCCCTGTCACCCACAGCCTGACCTTGTCGGCATATTTCAGGCGTATCTGCGTATTGGGATAGAGCATTTCGAGATCGATCTGCGGGATGTTCTTGAAAACCTTCAGATAGATCCGGCCGGTGCACACCCCTTCGGGCAGCGATGACCGGTTCTTCATTACCAGCTTACGCGCCTTCTTTTCGGAAATGCCGCGCTCGGCCATGAATTCCTGCACGCGGAATTCGTCGGATTTGAACTTGAGGGCCAGAAACAATCGCTGAAAGATGGGCACACGCAACAGGCGCTTGCGCAGGAAGAGATAGCGCCAGTCACGCTCCCATCGCTCCTCGATGATGGCGCCGCGTGCATAAAGCATCTGTTGCTCGAACTCGCCCAGATCAACATGGACGGCGACGCCGGTCGGCGAATTGGCCGTCATGATCAGATCAAGCTCTTGCTGGTTGATCTCGTCATAGTTCGCCCCGGTGATCAGTTCGATGAGACCATCAAAAAGCTTTTGCTGATGGGCCTGCATATCCTCTTCGCTCATCCCGGCCGCTATGCTGATGTCGACATCAGGGTCAAACGGCAGGTAATGTCTTGTCAGCCGGTCAAGTTCGTCGCTGTAGGACAGGTTGCGCCAACGCGTCAGGCAGTCAAAAAGCAGGTTGATCTGGTCCGCGTCATGGCCCGGCCAGCGTTGCGGCTCCGCCAGCCTCTCAAGCAGGGCAAACTGGGAAACGGGGATGAACCGCTCACCCTCATCATGGGTGCGGATGCCCTTTATCTCGACGATTTTCGGCTGCCTTTTCTTCGTCTTTTCGGGCAGCACGGCATCGACGCCGGGCGCAACCGGACGCGCAACGGCGACAGCCGCGGGCGCAATTTTCCGCTGTGAAACGACTTGCTCGGTCATCTTACTCTCCCACCTCCGCCGGGGCAGAGATTATGACCTGTTAACCAGCGCAGGAAAAGAGCAGAGGTGAAATACTGCGGCCACTGCCCGTTTCAATGACGCTCGACAAAGGAGGCGACGACGCGCTTGCGCCCCGCTTTTTCGAAATCCACCGTCAGCTTGTTGCCTTCGATCTGGGCGATCCGGCCATATCCGAACTTCTGATGGAAGATGCGTTCGTCGAGCGCGAAATCCGATGCCGGCGCGGTATCGGCAGCGACAAGCCTGCCGTCGATCGTGACCGGCGCACGCGGGGCGGCATGCGACGTCTCGCGGTAGGCATGCGCGCGGCGCTGGCCCGGCGTGGAGCGCGCGGACGCCATGGCATCGCCAAGGGAAAATTCAGCGCCGCCAGAGTGAAAGCCGCCGAAATCGCGGGCGCTGGGACCGGGTTCGGCGCGGACATGGTCCTCGGGCAGTTCGTCGATAAAGCGCGAAGGCATCGCCGCCTGCCACAGCCCATGAACCCGGCGGTTCTGGGCAAAGGTGATCTTGGCCCGCTTCCTTGCCCGCGTTATGCCGACATAGGCCAGCCGCCGTTCTTCCTCCAGCCCGGCCAGCCCGCTGTCGTCCAGCGCGCGCTGATGCGGGAACAACCCTTCCTCCCAACCCGGCAGAAACACCGTGTCGAATTCCAGCCCCTTGGCGGCGTGCAGGGTCATCAGGCTGACGCGGTCGCCCTCGCTATTCTGCTCGGCGTCCATCACCAGCGATACATGCTCCAGGAAGCCGGCGAGCGAATCGAAATCGCCCATGAAGCGGATCAGCTCCTTCAGGTTCTCAAGCCGCGTCTGCGCCTGTGGCGATTTGTCCGCCTGCCACATGGCGGTGTAGCCGGACTCGTCGAGGATCAGTTCGGCCAGTTCGGTGTGCGGCATCTTTTCGACTGCGGCCTGCCAGCGCTGGAATGATGCCAGCAGGTCGGCCAGCGCCTTGCGCGGCTTGGGTTTCAGCTCACTGGTCTCCACGAGGTTGCGCGCGGCCTGCATCAGCGGAATGGAGCTGGCGCGCGCATAAGCACGGAGCATTTTCAGTGTGGCGTCGCCCAGCCCCCGCTTGGGCACATTCAGGATGCGCTCGAACTTCAGGTCGTTCGCTGGGTTGAGCGTGACATCCAGATAGGCGATCGCGTCCTTGATCTCCTGGCGCTCATAAAAGCGCGGGCCGCCGATCACGCGGTAGGGCAGGCCGAGCGTGACGAAGCGATCCTCGAAGGCGCGCATCTGAAAGCTGGCGCGCACCAGAATGGCCACTTCATTCAGGCTGTGCGCCTCGCGCTGGAGTTGCTCGATGTCCTCGCCGATGGTGCGGGCCTCTTCCTCGTCGTCCCACACGCCCATCACCACGGGCTGTTCGCCCTCGCCGATCTGGGTGTGCAGCGTCTTGCCCAAGCGCCCCTTGTTCTGGGCGATGAGGCCCGAGGCCGCGCCGAGAATGTGCCCGGTGGAGCGATAATTGCGCTCCAGCCTGATGACGACGGCGCCGGGAAAGTCGGCTTCGAAGCGCAGGATATTGTCCACCTCGGCGCCGCGCCAGCCGTAGATCGACTGGTCATCATCACCGACGCAGCACAGGTTGCGGTTGCCCTGGGCGAGCAGGCGCAGCCATAGATACTGCGCGACGTTGGTATCCTGATATTCGTCCACCAGCATGAAACGGAAGCGTTGGTGATGGCGCGCCAGCACATCGGGGTGATCGCGGAAGAGCTGGATGCACAGCAGCAGCAGATCGCCGAAATCGACAGCGTTGAGATCGCGCAACCGCTGCTGGTAGTCGGCGTAAAGCTGGCCCGCACGGCCGTCGGCAAAGCTGAAATGGTCTTCTTCGGCAATGCGGTCGGGCATCAGGCCGCGGTTCTTCCAGCCGTCGATCAGGCTGGCCAGCACGCGCGGCGGCCAGCGCTTTTCATCCAGCCCGGCAGCCTGGATGACCTGCTTCATGAGGCGAAGCTGATCGTCGGTATCGAGGATGGTGAAGGAGGGTTGCAGCCCGGCCAGCTCGGCGTGATGGCGCAGCATGCGCGCGCCGATCGAATGAAACGTGCCCAGCCACGGCATGCCCTCGACGAGCCCGCCGACAAGCTGGCCGACGCGCTGCTTCATCTCGCGCGCCGCCTTGTTGGTGAAGGTGACGGCGAGCACCTGATGCGGCTTGGCCCTTCCCGTCGCCAGAATGTGGGCAATGCGCGTGGTCAGCACGCGGGTCTTGCCCGTCCCGGCGCCGGCCAGCACAAGCACCGGGCCATCGAGCGCCTCCACCGCGGCGCGCTGTTCGGGGTTGAGCGCCTCGATGTAGGGCGGTCGCGCCATCGCACGCCGGGACAATGGCACGCGCGACGGCGCGTCATTCTCGCAGCGCGCCGAAGCTGCCGCGTGAGGCGCCTGATCTTCCACCGTGGCGGCCGCCGAAATTGCCTGCGCTCGAATCCTTGTCATGGGAATGCAGTATATCACACCCCATGCGGCGGCAATGCGCCACATCGGCGCTATCGGTGCTCTTCCACATGTGCCTCGATCAGCGCCTTGTTGTAAGCCGTCAACGTGTTGAAATGGCTCACCCACCCGACCTGCTTGCCCGAGGCCTGTTCGACCACGCCGATGCGCGATACGCCGCTTTCGTTGAAGGCGCGCAGCGCATCGCGCAGCGTGTCCGAAGGGCGCAGCCGCGGCGCATCGCTGGCCATCTCGCCGGTGTCCTCCTCGCCGAGCGGGGTCATCAGGTCGCGCACGGAGATCACATGCACGATGTTCTGGTGCGGCCCGTCCTGAAGGAACAGCCCGCGATTGTTCAACTGCCAATGAAAGTAGCTGACGCCGTGAACCGCCTGGGTCAGGCCGTTCGCGATCGAGACGGTCAGCAGCAGCGCGATGGTCATTTCATAGCCGCCCGTCAACTCGAAGACGATGAGTGTCGTCGAGATCGGCGCGCCGAGCACGGCGGCTGCGACCGCGCCCATGCCGAGGATCGCATAAAGTCCCTGGCTGGAGGCGACTTCTGGAAACACGCTCGCGGCAATGGCGCCGAAAGCGCCGCCGGTCATCGCGCCGAGATAGAGCGACGGCGAAAAGATGCCACCGCCGAGCCGGCTCGACAGCGTGATCGCAACCGCCGCGGTCTTGACGAACAGCAGCGAGAGCATCGTGAACAGGTCGAGTTCATTCTTCAGCGCGGCATTGGTGGTGTCATAGCCCACGCCCAGCACCTGCGGGAAGACGATCGCGATGGCTCCGACGCAAAACCCGCCCAGCGCCGGCTTGATCCACAGCGGCACGGGCGCCGCTGATGAGGCCCGGTCAGCGCCGATCATGGCGAACTGAAAGCAGATCGCGACCGCCGCCGAGGTGAGGCCCAGCAGCGCGAACGCAGGAAACTCCCAGAGCGAACTGATCTGATAGGCGGGAACGGCGAAACCGGGATAGTTGCCCAGATGAACGCGGGCGATCAGCGTTGCGGCCACGCTGGCGATGGTGATCGGCACGAAGGCGCGCAGGGCGTAGTGGCGCAAGATGACCTCATGCGCGAACAGCACCCCGGCGATCGGCACGTTGAACGAGGCGGCAACCGCAGCCGCAACGCCGGCCCCCAGCAGGGTGCGCTTGGCGCTGAGTGGCAGGCTCAACCGCTGCTCCAGTTGCGAGGCTATCGCCGCACCCAGATGCACCACCGGCCCCTCGCGGCCCGCGCTCGCGCCGGTGCCCAGCGACAGCGAGGAAATCAGCGCGCTCAAGAACCCGTCGCGCGCGCTGATACGGCAATTGCCCACCGAGGCGACCTGGATCACGTCGGCCACGGAATGGGCGCGCTTGCCGCGCTGAAAATTGTGCAGGATGAAGCCGACGAGCAATCCGCCCGTCGCCGGCGCAAGCAGGATGATCCACCACGGCAGTCCCCGGGCGGCGGAGACGATTTCCTCGCTCATTGTCCCCAGCCACGGCAACTGGAACACACCTATGGCGAGGCGGAACAAGATCGCCGCGTAGGCAGCCGCGATGCCGATGATCAGCGCCAGCAGCCAGACAAGTGGCTGACGATCCTCAAGGAAGCTCGTCAGGTTGACTTTCATGCGATCAACGACGAAAGACCTAAGCCACCCCAACGCGCGCGCTGCCAGACGGCGACGGCGGCTGATGCGACCCGGCGGATGTTTCATCGTTACGGACCTTCACCGGCGGATTGGCAAGGGCATACGTCTTTGTGTCCCACGCTATCATTGTGACACGGTTGTGCGCTACCTATCATGCGCATTAGATTATATTGACCCGCGCCCCAACCGGAGACGAGAGTGAATTTCATCCTGGCAGCATTCACCACGCTGCTCATCGCTGTATTTGCCGCCGCCTTCGCCGCGCCCTACGTGGTGGACTGGAACGCCTATCGCGCCGTGTTCGAGGCGCAGGCGTCAAAACTCGTTGGCCGGCCGGTTCGTGTGGAGGGCGATGTCGACCTGACGATCCTGCCCGTGCCCGAGGTTCGCTTCAAGCGCGTGCGCATCGAGAGCCTGGACGGCGACGCCCAGCGGCCATTCGCACAGGCGCGCGCGTTCAAGATGGTGCTGTCTCTGGCGCCCTTGCTGCGGGGTCAACTGGAGGCACGCAAGGTCGAACTGGACCGGCCGGTCATCAATCTGCGCTATGGAGATGACGGCAGGGGCAACTGGGAAGGGCTCGGCCGGGACGCCGCAGCCTTGCCGTTCATGCCGCAGCAGGTCAGCCTGAAATCCGTCAGCGTCGAACGGGGCATCATCACGTTGACCCGCCCCGATGGCCGCCCGGTGTGGCAGATGGAAGAGGTGACGGGCGAGCTTTCAGCCGAATCGCTCAGCGGGCCGTTCCGCTTCACCGGCACGACCCTGATGGGCGAAGGCGCAAGAGACCTGCGCATAAACATCGGGCGCAGAGGTGCCGATGAAAGCTTCCCCTTGCGCGCCACGCTGGAAGCGGACGGCACCACCTATCAGGCCGACGGGGTCTTGCGCGGCGCGCACGCGAGCCCGGTGTTTGACGGCATGTTCACCGCCACGACGCCGGCCGAAGAGGGCGTGGGCGAAGCACTCCTGCCTTTGTTCGAGGCCAAGGCCACCGGCAGTGTGGGTCTGGAGGCCGCCGAATTCCCGACGATCGAGATCGCCATCGCCAGGCAGCAGCGTCAGCAGACCATAACCGGCAGTGCCGGCGCGAGGTGGGATCTGGAACCGGTCATCGAAGCCTCGCTCGGCGCCAGATGGCTCGATCTCGATCTGCTTGCCGGGGCGCAGCAGGGCGCATCCGCTCCGGCCCATACGCTGGCGCGCCTGCCCGACCTGCTGGCCCAATTACCCATCACTGCCGCGCGGGCGCGCATCAGCGCCGATTTTCAGCAGGTGAGCCTCGGCGGAGACCTTATCCGCGATCTCAAACTGTCAGCCCGTCTGAATGCCGGCGGCTGGGCTGTCGAGCACATTGAGGCCGGCCTGCCCGGCGAGAGCGAGTTCCGCTTTTCCGGCAGGTTCACCCGTGACACGGACGATGTCCTGCTCACCGGCGACTTCTCCGCCAGCAGCCGCAACCTGTCGCGCCTTATGCACTGGGCGATGCCAGCCGATTTCGCTGCCGAGACCGGACCGGCGCGCTCGCTCAGCGTCAGCGGCGATGTGTCGGCCGCGCCCGATCATTTCCGCATCGACCAGCTCAGCGCGCATATCGGCGACAGCCGCCTGCGCGGCATGCTGGATATGCGACGGGGCGATGAACCCAGGTTCGACGTCAGTCTTGCGGCGGGAAAGCTCGATCTGCGCAACCTGATTGCGCCGGGCCAGAGCGGCGCGCTGCTGACGGCCCTGATCGCTGGTGTGAGCGGCGAGGAAGGCGAAACAGCCGGCGAGGATGCCGCCTCCACCGCTTCGAGCGCGCTTGCCGTCGCTTTCCGGGAAAGGCTGAGGAATGATCCCTTCAGCCTCAACCTGCGGGTCGGTCATTTATGGCTGCCGGAAATTCGCCTCACCGACGTGTCGGCTGACCTGTCGCGGCGGGACGGTGCGCTCAATGTGACGAAGCTTGAGATGAAGGGGCCTGGCGGACTGGCGTTGCAGGCATCGGGACGCTATGACCCCGACAAGCCGCTGGTAGCCAATCATGCGCAATTCGCTCTTGCCTCAGAGCAGGCAGAACCGCTCGCACAGCTTCTGACATCGGTGCCCTTCCATCAGGCGCCCGGCATCGCGCGGCTTCGGGATCTGGTGCCGCTGCGTCTGGCCGGTGTGCTCAGGCCGGTCCATGGCGAAGACGGCGTATCGGTGTGGCGCGTGGATGGTGTCGCCGCAGGCAGCGAACTCGCCATTTCGGCCCGCACGGGGCCAGCGGCCGATGCCGGGCTGCAATTATCGGCTGTGGCGCGCAATCCCGATTCACGCGGATTGCTGGTGCAGTTTTTCCCGGCGCTGAACGGCTGGCTGGGTGCCGCCGAGGATCAGCAGCCCGGCTACCTCACATTTGATCTGGAATCCCCGGAGAGCGCTGGTGCTCAGGCGTCCGCGCGCACGGATATCAGCTTCACCGCGGGCGACCTGGTGGCAGAATATCGCGGGGCGCTCGATCTGTCCTGGCAGTTGGCGCCGCGCGAAGGGCGCTTCAGCCTGACATCGGGCTCGCTGCATGCCGCGCTGCGCATCGCCGGGCTGAGCCCGCCAGCAAGCAGCGCCGACAGCGCCTTCAGCATGTCGGCAATGGTGCGCGCCGATGCATTGCGGTATGACCTGGGCGATCTGGAAATTTCAACGGGCGCCGAAAAGCTGGGCGGCTCGCTCTCGCTCGATCTGGGCAGCGCGGTGCCCGCGCTCGACGTCGCGCTCAGCGGTGACCGGGTGAGCCTGCCGATATTTGCCAATCTGCTGCTGGAGCGCCAAAACACGGCGATCGGCGAGGCCGCCGCGATCATCAGCGACAATGACGGGTTCTGGCCCGAATGGCGTTTTTCGCCCAGCGCGCTGGATGGTATCCGCGCGACAATCGCGCTCGATGCCGCGACGATGCAGGTCGCGGACACGCTGGAACTGGGCGAGGCAAAGCTTGCGGCAAGTCTGGCCGACGGGGCGCTCAGCCTGAGTTCGCTTCGCGGCGAGCTTTATGGCGGCGCGGTCAAGGCATCGGGCAGGCTGGAGCGCGAGCGCGGGCGTCTGGTGCTGCGCGGGCGGCTCGAAATGGACGAACTCGATCTGTCGCTCCTGCCGAAAGGGCCTGGCAGCGAACCGCTCGCGAGCGGACGGGCTGATCTGAACCTGTCTCTTGCCGGCGAGGGCGTGTCGCCCAGCGGGCTTGTCGCGTCGCTCTCGGGTGAGGGCCGGCTGAGTCTTGGTGCGGGGCGCATGCGCGGCCTCGGAACGAGCGTGCTGGCGCAAAAGGCGCAAGATTATTTTGAAGCAGCCGAGCCGCAGGAGGACAGCATCACCGGTGATCTGGCCCAGGCGCTCAGGCAAAGCGAATTTCGCTACCGCCGCGCACGCACCGGCCTGGTGCTGGAAGGTGGAACGCTGCGGAGCCGCGAATTGATCCTGCGCCCGCGCCGGGGCCGGGACCGGGCAGGGGTGCGCGCCTTCGTCGATCTGGCGAGCATGGGGGCGCAGTTGCAATGGGATCTGCGCGCGGTGGCCCCTGACAATCTGCGCCTTCCCGCGGTTCGGCTGACCTTCGCTGGGCCGCTGGTTGAGTTGGGCACGATGGAGCCGCAGCTTTCAGCCGAAGAATTCGAGCAGTTCCTGATCGTGCGGCGGCTGGAGCGTGATGTCGAGCGGCTTGAGCGGCTGCGCCCGCTGCCGCCCGCACAGATCGAAACAACACCGCCGCAAGCCGCACAACCGCAATTATCGCGGCCGCCCTCAGCGCCGGGCGACCCGGCCAGTTCGACCGCCGGGCAACCGGGCCCGCAACCACCCGCAAGCGGCTTTGCCACCCAGATCGAGACGGTGCCCGCGCGCACCGCGCCATCCGCGCCCGCCGTGCCGGAGCAGGCCGCGCCGATCGAACTGGACCCCGATCTCGTCATCAATCCGCCAGACGCCAGCCAGCAACCCGCTGCGCAGGCGCCCGGCGCGTCCGCAGAAGCCCCGGCCGAGAGCCAGTCCGATGCCGTGCCTTCGCGCAGCCTTGATGATCCGCGTGTGGTCGAGGACGCCCGCCGCCAGATCATGCGCGATCAGCCCCAGCAGGAGCGCCGGCGCACCACAACCGATCCGTTCTCCAGCATATTCAGCCGATGATTGGCGAGCGCCTCAGATGGCGTTCTTGCGGCGGTAATGCTCAAGGACATACACCCGAATTGCACCCGAAAGGCCGGCGCTGCCGCGCTCAGAGTCGATCCGCGCCACCAGCTCTGCCAGCACCATGCCCTCGCTGAGCGCGATGTCACGCAGCGCATCCCAGAACGCATCCTCCAGCGACACCGATGTGCGGTGCCCGGCAATGTTCAGCGAGCGCTTGCGCGGCCGGGCCGCGGCCTCGACCCCGCCGGCATCCGCGCTCATCCCTCTGCGACCATTTTCTCCGGGCGCACGATCTCGTCGAATTCGGCCCCGCTCACATAGCCGAGCCGCAGTGCCTCCTCGCGCAGCGTGGTGCCGTTCTTGTGGGCCGCCTTGGCGATCTCGGTGGCGCGGTCATAGCCGATATGCGGCGCCAGCGCGGTGACCAGCATGAGCGAGCGCGCCATCAACTCGGCGATGCGCGCGCGGTTCGGCTCGATCCCGGCAATGCACTTGTCGGTCAGGCTGAGGCACGCATCGGCGAGCAGGCGGATCGACTGGAGCACATTATACGCAATCACCGGCTTGAACACGTTCAGCTCGAAATGCCCCTGGCTGCCGGCAAAGGTCACGGCGACGTGATTGCCCATGACCTGCGCGCACACCATGGTTGCCGCCTCGCACTGGGTCGGGTTGACCTTGCCGGGCATGATCGAGGAGCCGGGCTCGTTCTCCGGCAATATCAGCTCGCCCAGGCCGGAGCGCGGCCCCGAGCCGAGCAGGCGGATGTCATTGGCGATCTTGAACAGGCTGACGGCCACCACATTCAGCGCGCCGGACAATTCGACCATGGCGTCATGCGCGGCCAGCGCCTCGAACTTGTTGGGCGCGGTCTCGAAGGGCAGCCCCGTGATGGCGGCCACCTGCTGCGCAAAGCCTGTGGCGAACCCGACCGGCGCATTCAGCCCCGTGCCGACCGCCGTGCCACCCTGGGCGAGCATGTACAGATGAGCCATCGCCGCCTCGACCCGCTTTATCCCGCCCCGCATCTGCGCGGCATAGCCGGAAAATTCCTGCCCCAGCGTCAGCGGCGTGGCGTCCTGCAAATGGGTGCGCCCGATCTTGATGATATCCGCCCAGGCCGCCGACTTGGCCTCCAGCGCGGCCGCGATGTGCTCAAGCGCCGGCAGCAGACGGCGATGCACGTCTTCGGCCGCGGCGATATGCATGGCGGTCGGGAACGTGTCGTTGGACGATTGCGAGCGGTTGACATGATCGTTGGGATGCACCGGATCCTTGGCGCCGCGCACACCGCCCAGAAGCTCGATCGCGCGGTTGGCGATCACCTCGTTCGCGTTCATGTTGCTCTGCGTGCCCGAGCCGGTCTGCCAGACCACCAGAGGGAATTCATCGTCGCGCCGGCCCGCGATCACCTCATCGGCCGCCGCCGCGATGGCCTGCGCCAGGCGCGGCTCCAGCACACCGAGCGCCATGTTGGTCTGGGCCGCGGCGCGCTTTATGATCCCCATCGCGCGGATCAGCGGCGCGGGCATGGTTTCCGTGCCGATGGCGAAATTGCCGATGCTTCTTTGCGTCTGGGCGCCCCAATAGCGGGCGGCGGGAACCTCCAGCGGGCCGAACGAATCGGTCTCGGTGCGCGTCGGCGATGGGCTTGTGGTCGCGGTCATTGGCTGGTCCTGCGCTGTTATCAACCGGTCTGCGGTTTGTCGGTCCGGCGCGTTGCGGTGTCAAGCTCCGGCGCATCACATGATGGTGGATGAAGGCGCGGACGCCCTTGCACTGCCCCGAACAGCCGGTTCAATCTGGCGCCAGATGACGGAAAGTTCGGCTTTGGCCTAAGTGGCGCAAAAGCAACAGGCACCGCCGGATTGAGCACAGCTTGGCGACTTGTTGTTTACGGTTTGGAGCGATTGGACTAACAGTTAAATGCAAGTTTGGTCTGGAAGCGAACCGAAGGCTTGGTTTCGCCATTCTAGTGCCAGATAACGAAATGCCCGGCGAACGGATGGGGGTCATCCAGCGGTTTGACGGAGCTTTCTAGGGATCGGTTGAACCCGATGGGGGTGTGCAAGCACCAGGGTTCGTTCGGTTGACACGTGGCGGAGGCGTAACCTCCGCAATTTTGGGAGCCCTGGCAATTTGTCGGGGCAACACTGGAGATGGTGATGATTGGGGGACTTATGAAAACGACCAGTCGTTTTGCTATGGCCGCCGCTGCCGGTTTGTTCATGGGCGCTGTTGCGTTCACGCCGGCTAAGGCTGCTGACCTGGGTGGCGATTGCTGCGCCGACCTGGAAGAGCGTGTTGCTGAACTCGAAGCCACTACTGCTCGCAAGGGTAACCGCGTGGTGTCTTTGCAGTTCTACGGCCAGGTTAACAAAGCTTTGTTGATCTGGGACGATGGTTTCGACAGCGATGGCTATGTCGTGGACAATGACTATTCTGGTTCGCGCCTCGGCTTCCGTGG
>DAIMZI010000024.1:0-27685 GCA_036734025.1 Dichotomicrobium sp. | reverse complement strand
CCGACATTCGCTCAAACCGTTGTTTATTCACTTCTTTCTTCCAACACCACGAGCCATCGCCAGACTTGACATCCGCCTTCGGAGGGCAGCGCTCTATCCAGCTGAGCTACGGGTGCCTGCCTGGCGTGAGACTAGCCCAAGCTTCGCCGCGGTGCAATTGATCCGAGCCGGCATGCCCCCACGAGACCGCCGCCAAATGATCTGCCGCCAAATGATCTGCCGCCAAATGATCTGCCGCCAAGTGATCTGCCGCCGCGTCATGCGCATCCTGTTATCCGATCCGCTTTAGCGCTTTGCCCCAGCCGGGCCAAGGTCATATAGTCGCGAGCATGTCCAAGCACTCCACCAAGCGGCCCGACAAAGCCCGCGCGTCCAAGGACGAGACCGCCGCCAGACCGGCTGCCGCCGCGGCGCCCGGCAAGGGCGACCGGGTCTATCTCGTTGACGGCTCGGCCTACATCTTCCGGGCCTATTTCGCCATGTTCAAGGCTTCCCAGGCGCGCGGCAGCAGCTTCACCCGCTCCGACGGCACCCCAACCGGCGCCGTCATGACGTTTTGCAACATGTTGTGGAAGATGCTCCGCGAGGGGCTGGATGGCGGGCCGCCGAGCCATGTGGGCGTGATCTTCGACTATTCCGGCGACACGTTCCGCAACGAGATCTATGACGGCTACAAGGCCAACCGCGACGAGCCGCCCGAAGAACTGGTGCCGCAATTTCCCCTGATACGCGATGCGGTGCGCGCCTTCGGGCTGACGCCGATCGAGCAGGCCGGATACGAAGCCGATGATATCATTGCCACTTATGCCCGCCAGGCCACGGCGGCCGGGGCGCGTGTCGTCATCGTCTCGGGCGACAAGGACCTGATGCAGATCGTCGGACCGGATGTCGAAATGTACGATCCGATGCCCGGCAAGGAGCGGCTGATCGGCCCCGATGAAGTGGTGGCCAAGTTCGGCGTCGGGCCGGACAAGGTCGTCGAGGTTCAGGCGCTGGCCGGCGACGTCACCGACAATGTGCCCGGCGTTCCCGGCATCGGAATCAAGACGGCGGCGCAACTGATCGCCCAGTTCGGCGATGTCGAAACGCTGCTGGAGCGGGCTGGCGAGATCACCCAGAACAAGCGCCGCGAAAATCTTATCGCTTTCGCCGAGCAGGCGCGCATGTCGCGCAAGCTGGTCGAGCTCGATCGCGCCGTGCCGGTCGAGTATCCGCTTGAGGTGCTCACCCTGCCCGACATCGATGCAAGGCGGCTGATCGCCTTCTGCAAGGCGATGGAATTCACCACCTTCACCAAGCGTGTGGCCGAAGCTTTCGATATCGACATGGACGCCATCGCCGCGAACCCGGAACTTTCAGCAATTGCCGAGCCGGCACAAGCCGATGCGCCGGCCCCCGACATGCCCGGCCCGGCGTATCTGGCGGCACAGCGCGCTGCTGCTATCCGCCAGATCAAGATCGACCGCGAAGCCTACGAAACCGTGACCAGCGCCAGTCGGCTGGGTGAATGGCTGGATGAAGCCCGCGAGCGCGGCCTCATGGCATTCGATACCGAGACCACCTCGCTTGATGCGATGCGCGCGGAACTGGTCGGTGTGTCGATCGCGCTGGAGCCCGGACGCGCATGTTATGTGCCGCTCGCTCACCGGCGCGGCGAGGGGCTTGATCTGGACGGTGGCGGGGAGCTGGAGCAGATCCCCATGGCCGATGCGCTTGCTCTGCTCAAGCCAGCGCTGGAAGACGAGTCCGTGCTGAAGATCGGCCAGAACCTGAAATATGACTGGTTGGTGATGCGCCGGCTAGGGATCGAGTTGCGTGCCATCGACGATACGATGCTGATTTCCTATGCGCTCGACATCGGTCGGGGCGGGCACGGCATGGACGAGCTTTCCCGCCGCCATCTGGGCCACACAACGATCGCCTACAAGGATGTGGCGGGCTCCGGCCGCGCCCAGGTCACGTTCGATCTGGTGCCCATCGACAAGGCGACGGCCTATGCCGCGGAAGACGCAGACATCACCTTGCGGCTGTGGCTGATGCTGAAGCCCCGGCTGGCAGCGGAAAGCCTGTGCACGGTTTACGAAAGCCTTGAGCGGCCCATGGTCGGCGTGCTCGGCCAGATGGAGCATCATGGCATCAAGGTCGACAGGAGCATGCTCTCGCGGCTGTCGGGCAGTTTCGCCCAGAAGCTGGGCGCGCTGGAAGCCGAGATCCATGAGCTTGCCGGCGAGCCGTTCAATGTCGGCTCGACGAAACAGCTTGCCGATGTGCTGTTCGGCAAGCTCGGCTATCCCGGCGGGCAGAAGACCAAGACGGGCGCATGGAGCACCGGCGCGCAGGTTCTCGAAGACCTGGTCGGCGACGAGTCGCTGAGCGAGGAGCGCCGTACGCTGCCGGTCAAGCTGCTGGAATGGCGCCAGCTTTCCAAGCTCAAGAACACCTATACCGACACGCTGCCCGAATTCATCAATCCCGACACCGGGCGCATCCACACCAGCTATTCGCTCGGCTTCGTGCGCACTGGGCGGCTGGCCTCCAGCGATCCCAACCTGCAGAACATCCCGATCCGCACCCGCGAGGGCCGGCAGATCCGCTCCGCCTTCATCGCGCACGACGGGTTCAAGCTCATCTCGGCGGACTACAGCCAGATCGAATTGCGGGTGCTGGCGCATATCGCTGATATCGCCGCCTTGAAGCAGGCTTTCGCCGACGGGCTGGACATTCACGCAATGACGGCCTCAGAAGTCTTCGGCGTGCCAATCAAGGACATGCCGCCGGAGGTGCGCGGCCGCGCCAAGGCCATCAATTTCGGCATCATATACGGTATTTCCGCGTTCGGGCTGGCCCGACAACTGGGCATAGCGCGATCCGAAGCCGGCGATTACATTGCCAGATATTTCGAGCGTTTCCCGGGTATTCGCGACTATATGGACACCACCAAGCGCGCCGCACGCGAGGACGGGTTCGTCTCCACGATCTTCGGGCGCAGGATCCACTTCCCCGAGCTGGAGACCGCCGGCGCGGCGACCCGCGGCAATTTCGAGCGCGCCGCCATCAATGCACCGATACAGGGCTCGGCCGCCGAAATATTGCGCCGCGCCATGATCCGCATGCCGGGCGCACTTGATGATGCCGGACTGAAGGCCCGCATGCTGCTCCAGGTCCATGATGAACTCGTTTTCGAGGCGCGCGAGGCCGAAGTTGACGCGACCATCGCCACAGCCACCCGCATCATGGAACGCGCCTGCGAGCCCGCTCTGGCGTTGAGCGTGCCCCTTAAGGTCGATGCGCGCGCGGCCGACAATTGGGACGACGCCCATTAGGCCATTTGCCCTCTCCGCGCAATGAATGGGGTTTGAATGCGCGCCGGCAGCGTGTAAAACGCCTGTGGGGCCCTTGGCGAGGCGGTTTCGCCGGCCCGCGTTTCAAGCGGTGCGCCCCGCAGCGGCGCCGCCAGAGGGGGAATTTCATATGGTCATGGGGCAGCAGCAACAGCAAAGCCAGAGTTCTGGCGGCCGCGTCTGGCGGGTGAGCGCCATATTCACCATGGTGCTAGCGATCGTCGGCGCAATCCCGACCGCCATCGATCTCTACCGCGCCTGGGTGCTTGGCATCAGTTGGGGCGAAGTGCCGTTCGCTGTCCAGCAGCGCGAACTGTGGGAAAAGAACCTCATGTGCGCGACCAAGCCGGGCCAGGAAATCCAGACCGAGCAGCAGATTGTCGTGCGCATTCAAGCCTGTGAGAGCGGCGATGTTCTGGTGACGGCCTTCCCGCCGGGGGTTGATGGCCGTTCGGTGTGGATGCCCGCTGAAGGGTTTCAGTCAACCGCGACCATGAGCCTGTTCAGCGCCGCGCTTGCTCAGGGCGCACCGCAGACCGGACCGACCTCGCAGACCCGCGCTTTCTCGGTACAGTGCCAGGAATGGGCTGAAGGCGGGGTCGATAGCGGCCTGCTGATCCGGGTCGTGACCGAAGGCAATGTCTGCTACAAGGAGCAGGTTAACATCTTCACCGGCGCTATCAAGCTGCGCGAGGAAGTGGCCTGCGATGCATCATGCACCCTCGCAACCGAGTGAAGGCGGCGAATGGGCGACATGTCGGGCACGGGTGAACGGGCGGCTTCTCCCGCGCTCATGGGCAATCCGACTCGGCCAGATAACGGCGTTTCAGAAAGCCATGCGCGGTGAAATCACCGTCATAATAGGCAACCTGGCACCAGCGGCTGCCCGGCGGTCGGTCAAGCGGAAGACAGCGGCCTTCCAGTGCGATTATGCCGTGATTGGCTGGCGGGATGCGCGCGACTATGGCCGAGTTTGCCGAGGGTAAGCGCCGCAGGTTCAGCACATCCCAACTCTCGACCCCCACCACCCGGAAACAGCCCGGGCCCGAGGTGGCCGAGGCCGGCAATGAAAACCCTGCTGCCGCGATCAGGGCCGCGCAGAAGACGCCTTTGCACACGAGCACATTCATCTTTCTTGCCCTTCTGAATGTCGCCAGTACCAACCACTTTCAGATTACCATGCTTTCACGCGGCACATGAACCTGCCATGAAGCGGCTCCGGCGCAGATACGGCAGCTTCAGGCGTGGGTGAACGGCTCCAGACCGGACAGCCGCATGGCCGGTGCGATCTCCGGTACGACGCGCGGCGGATGCGGCTCGATGGCTCTTGCGATGGCGCGGATATGCTCGGGCGTGGTGCCGCAGCAACCGCCGACTATGTTGAGCAGCCCGCCGCTCGCCCAGACCTCTATCTTGGCGGCCATTTCCTCGGGGCCTTCGTCATATTCGCCCATCTCGTTGGGCAGCCCGGCATTTGGATGAACGCTCAGGAACGTATCTGCCACCTTGGAGAGTTCGACCACCGAAGGGCGCAACTGATCCGCACCGAACGAGCAATTCAGCCCGATCGAGAACGGCTTCAGATGGCGCATTGAATACCAGAAGGCCTCGACCGTCTGGCCTGACAGATTGCGCCCCGACAGATCGGTGATCGTGTCCGACACCATCAGCGGCAAGCGCACGCCCATCTCGTCATAGACCTGAAGGATGGCGAACCCGGCCGCCTTGGCGTTCAGCGTGTCGAACACGGTTTCGATCATCAGGATGTCGGCGCCGCCTTCGATCAGTCCGCGCGCCTGATCAGCATAGGCATCGACGAGCTCATCAAAGCTGACATTGCGGAAACCGGGATTGTTGACATCGGGCGATATCGACGCGGTGCGGTTGGTCGGCCCCAGCGAGCCGGCCACAAAGCGCGGCCGGTCCGGCGTCCTGGCGGTCCATTCATCGGCAGCCTCGCGCGCCAGACGTGCAGCGGCGACGTTCATCTCCCGGGCGAAATCCTGGAGATCGTAATCCTGCTGCGAAATCCTGTTGGCATTGAATGTGTTGGTTGTGGCGATATCGGCGCCCGCCTCGAAATAGGCCGAGTGGATCTCGCGGATCATGTCCGGCTGGGTCAGCACCAGAAGGTCGCTGTCGCCTTTGAGATCGCGCTGATGGTCCTTGAAGCGCGCGCCGCGATAGGCGACTTCATCAGGCTTGTAGCTCTGGATCATGGTGCCCATGGCGCCATCGAGCAGCACGATGCGCGCGGCCATCGCGTCCTGCAGGGCCTTGATGCGTTGTTCGCGTTCGCTCACAGGCTCGCCTCCTTGCTCAGCGCCGCTCCGTGGCCGTTGGTCCTGGGCTTCAGCCCCAGTGTGTGACAGATGGCGACCACCAGATCGGCTCGGTTGAGCGTGTAGAAATGAAATTCGCGAATGCCGGCTTCGGCCAGTTGGCTGACCTGCTCAGCAGCGATCGCGGCCGCCACCAGATGAGCCGTCGCGCTGCCATCTTCCAGTCCGTCGAAGCGCCGGGCTACCCAGTCGGGCACGCTGGCACCGCATTTGGCGGCAAAGCCGGCGACCTGCTTGAAATTGTGGATCGCGACAATGCCGGGAGTTATGGGCAGGTCGATGCCGCGCGCGCGCACCCGCTCCAGATAGCGAAAATAGTGCGTATTATCGAAGAAGAATTGCGTGATGGCACGATCGGCGCCGGCATCGACCTTGCGCTGCAACATGTCGAGATCGGCGTCGATGGTGGGCGACTCTGGATGCTTCTCCGGATAGGCCGACACCGAGACTTCGAAATCGCCGATCGCCTTGACCCCGCGCACCAGATCGGCCGAACTGTCATAGCCGCCGGGGTGCGGACGATAGACGTTGCCCGCGCCCTCGGGCGGATCGCCGCGCAGCGCCACGACATGGCGCACGCCGATCCGGTGATAATCGCGGATGACATCATCCACTTCAGCGCGCGTGGCGCTGACACAGGTCAGATGCGCAGCCGGGCTCAGGCTCGTTTCGCTCAGCATGCGCGCCAGCGTGGCGTGGGTGCGCTCGCGCGTGGAGCCGCCCGCGCCATAGGTCACGGAGGAAAAATGCGGGCCGTAGGGCTCCAGCCGACGGATCGACTGCCACAGTATTTCCTCCATCCTGGCGTTCTTGGGCGGAAAGAACTCGAATGAAACGCGCAAGCCCTTGTCTTGCGGCTCGCCGTCGTGGTGACGGTTACAGAGCGCAGTCACAAACTTATCTCCTTCGTTCTGACATTCCGGCCGGGCCTGAGGCGGTTCACAAGCGACGGGCGCACGCCAAGCCACAGCGCCACCGTTAGCCTCTCGACGCTGTCGGCGGACTCGTTTTCCAGCTCCTGATAATGTTCAGCGCGCAGTCCCGCGTCGGTGAGCCATGAAACAAGCTGATCACGGGCAAAGCCCAACCGGCGATGCGCGAATTTCTCTCGCAGATAGTCCAGTTCGTGGGGGGCGAAATCAACGACGAGCAGCCGCCCGCCCGGTTTCAGTATCCGCGTCGCCTCGGTGATAGCAGCGCCGGGATGTTCCAGGAAATGCAGCACCTGATGGATAACCACCACGTCGGCGCAGCCATCAGCCAGCGGCAGAGCGAACAGATCGGCATGGCGAAGCTGGACATGCGACAGGCCGAGCCGGTCCACCCGGGCGCGGGCATAGCCGAGCATGTCGCGGTTGATGTCCAGCCCGATGGCGCTCTCGGCCTGCTGCGCGAACACTTCGAGCACATGGCCTGTGCCTGTGCCGATATCGACCAGCGTCGGTATGGTCTGGGGTCCGAGAACCGCCTGCATGGCCGTCGTCACCGCCTCCTCCGGCACATGCAGCGCGCGGATATGGTCCCACTGCGCGGCGTTGGCGCGGAAATAGGCCTGGGCGGCAGCATGACGCTCGGCGCGGATCGCCTGCGCCCTGGCCCAATCGCGGACAAGCACGTCATCATCCTTGTCGATCATGTCGATCAGCATGCGCATCGCCACCACCGCCGCACCGGCATCGGCCAGCCGAAACAGCACCCAGCTTCCCTCCTGATAACGCTCGATCAGGCCGGCATCACCAAGCAGCTTCAAGTGCCGACTGACCCGAGGCTGGCTCTGGCCGAGCACACGGGTCAGATCCTTCACGCTGAATTCGCCGCGCCCGAGCAGCACGAGCAAACGCAGCCGGGTGACCTCTCCGGCGGCCTTCAGCAGTGCAATGATGGTCTCGGTTTGCATCGTGCGGTTCGTTTGCTGGTTCTGCGTGCTGCTTCGTCCAGGCGCAAGCGTCAACGCATGTGGCTTCTGTTTGGATATAAACATATCTTTATGAAGTTTGCGAGCCGCAATTATCGGTCTGCGCCGCTTCATCACGCACCATGTTGACGAGTTGCGCCGCGCATGGTGGATTGCGCAGACAATCCGTCGCCGTGTGTCGAACATCAAAGCTGCACATCATGACCGCATCACCCAAAGACCTTCTTGGCCGTCTCGATGAGCTTGGCATCGCCACGACGACCCATGATCATCCGCCGTTGTTCACGGTGGAGGACGCCCAGCGTCTGCGCGGCGATATTCCTGGCGCCCACGCCAAGAACCTGTTTCTCAAATGCAAGAAGGACCGGCTCTGGCTGGTCGTCGCGCTGGAGGATACGCCGATCGACCTCAAGACGCTGCACAAGCGCATCGGGTCGGGACGGTTGAGCTTTGGCAAGCCGGAGTTGCTGCGCGAGGCGCTCGGCGTGCAGCCCGGCGCCGTCACGCCATTTGCGATTATCAACGATCCCGGCAAGCGCGTAAGCCTGGTTCTCGATGATGCCCTGCTGGCTCATGACCGGCTGAATTTTCATCCGCTCACGAATGAAGCGACCACCAGCATCACGCGCGAGGGCCTACTCACGTTTATCCGCGCATGCGGCCATGAGGCCCGGCTGGTCGATCTGAGCGGCCCGATCGAAGGCGATGATTGACGCAGGCGCCGCCGAATTTGAGCGCGCTCATTGATTTTCCCGTCTGCCGGATGCAGATTGTGGCAGAGTTGCGCGATACAGGATCCAGATCATGGCATTCATTCTTTCCGGAGAGCAGCCGCAAAAGACGGCGGGCGATTCCGCGATCAAGGACACGACCACACAGACCTTCGTTCAGGATGTGATCGAAGCCTCGAAGACAGTGCCGGTGCTGGTCGATTTGTGGGCACCGTGGTGCGGCCCCTGCAAGCAGCTCACGCCCTTGCTCGAACAGGCCGTACGCGCGGCTGGCGGCAAGGTCAGGCTGGTCAAGATGAATATCGACGATCATCCCGAAGTCGCCAATCAGATGGGCGTTCAGTCGATCCCGGCGGTTTTCGCATTCAAGGACGGCCGGCCGCTCGACGGGTTCATGGGCCTGCTTCCCGAAAGCCAGATCAGAAGCTTCATCGAGCGGGTCGCGGGGGCCGGCGTGTTTGCGGGTTCTGAGATGGAAGCTGCGCAGGCCGCACTCGATGACGGAAACATCGAGGAAGCGGCAAACCTGTTTGCCCAGGCGCTCAGCAATGATCAGGAAAATGCCACCGCGATAGCGGGTCTGGCGAAATGCTACGTGGCGATGCGCGATTTTGACCGCGCCGAACAGCTATTGTCCATGCTTCCACCAGTGAAGCAGAACGCGCCGGAAGTCGCCAGTGCCAAAGCCATGCTGGAGCTGGCGCGCAAATCGGGTGAAGCGGGCGACACGACCGCGCTGGAAAAAGCCGTCAGCGACAATCCCAAAGACCACAAGGCGCGCTTTGATCTGGCCATCGCGCTGCACGCAAAGGGGCGGCGCGAACAGGCGATGGAGCAGTTGCTCGACATCATAATGCGCGACCGCAATTGGAACGATGGCGCTGCGCGCGAGCAGCTCGTACAGTTCTTCGAGGCCTGGGGCAGCAATCATCCCCTGACCATCGACGGACGCAAACGGCTCTCCGCGGTGCTTTTTTCTTGAGTGAAACCACAGTCAACAGCGGGCCTCGGCCCAATGAATGCCTGCGCAACGCGCAGGGTGTTGGGGAGTAGGTCCGATCGGCGTCACCGACCAATATCGCAGACCGGCAGATCTGCCGCAGACCATTCCGGTGTTTCCGCTTCAGGGCTGCATCATGCTGCCGCGTTCGTCCTTGCCGCTTAATGTGTTCGAGCCGCGCTATCTGCAGATGCTTGCCGATGTGATCGGCAATCAGCGCATCATCGGCATCATTCAGCCGGACAAGCCCAGCGACACCAATCCGGTGGAAGGGCGCGATCCGGCATTACGCAAGATCGGTTGCGCGGGTCGTCTTACGGCGTTCTCCGAGACCGACGACGGCAGCATGCTGATCACCCTGACCGGAATTGCGCGCTTCGAGGTCGTCTCGGAGGCCCCATCGGGCAAGCCCTACCGGATCTGCACAGTGTCCTACACCAGATTTCGCGACGACTTCATCCGCGGCTATGGCCAGGAGCAGGTCAATCTCAGCCGCTTCCTGCGCGTGCTGCGAACCTATCTGGACGCGCACAAGCTGCGTGCCGACTGGCAGGCGCTCAACCGCTCGCCGGTGGAACTGCTGATCAACACGCTGGCGATGATCAGCCCCTATGGCCCGGAAGAGAAACAGGCGCTTCTTGAAGCTTCGGATTTGCGCACCCGATCGGAAGTGCTCATGGCGCTTGCTGAAATGGATATCGCATCGCCCGAGGACGGGTCTGGCACATCATTGCAATGAGGCGACGGGCGCGGCCGCGTTCAGTCGTTCGCGTGGAGACAAGACATGAATGAAAGCTACAAGGATCAACCGCAGAGTTTGGCCAGTGACCCGGAGGTCGACCCCAAATTACTGGAAATCCTGGTGTGTCCGCTGACAAAGACGCCTCTGGAGTATGATCGCGCTGCCAATGAACTTATCAGCCGCTCGGCGCGGCTGGCCTTTCCCATCAGGCACGGCATTCCGGTGATGCTGGTCGATGAAGCCCGCGAGATCGAGGAATAGCCTCCACTGGCATGTCCTGCCGATTGTTGCCTGCGCGCCACCAGCGCCATGGCGCGTTAGTCTCGCGATTGAGCTTCTTCCGTACGGGTTATGGCTATTTCCCGAGAAAGCTGTTACCTTGAGGTGCCGAATAGGAAGGGGAAAAGCACACATAGACGATCTACGTGCCTTGGTTGATATCCCGTGCGGTGGCCGAAAGGCCCTCGCATAACTTCAAACCCAAGAACCAAAAGGAGCGGGATACCATGTGGTTCAGAAATCTGGCGGTCGCCGTCTGTCTTTTGATCGGCGTTGCCATCTTAGGCTCGTCCGGCGCTTCCGCCGCGGCGATCGTTGCACCTAAACAGGCTCTGAGCCTGGCTCAGCAAACCTTCAGCCATTCTGATCAGGGTCTTTACCAGGAAGTCGGCAAGCGTCGCGGTAGGAGTCATCGGTGGCGCAGGCGGTATCATCGTCGCCGTTACCGCCGTCACCGCCGTTATCGTCGCGGTCCGCGTCTGGGCATCTATATCGCCCCGCCATATTATCATTATCGCTATTCCCGCACGCGCCGCTACGGTCGTTGCGGATACTGGCGCAGGCGTTGCGGTGCCAATTGGGGTTATGGCAACTCCAACTTCTATGGCTGCATGAGATATCACGGCTGCTAAGGCTCAGTTTGCAGCAAGGATAATGCCCCTTGCTCGCAAGGCTGACCGACAGAACCGGGGCATGCCGTCTTTGCAGACGGCATGCCCCGGGCTCAACCCTTCAGGGCAACGCCCCCAGCATCAGTCTTGGCAATTTCCCCGTCGTGCCCGCGGCCTCCTCGACAAGCAGCTTCTTCATCGGCGCCATTCTCTCGACGATGCCCAGCCCAACCCCGCGCAGTGTCCGCAACGGACCGATATCGTTCGCGAACAGCCGGTTGAGCGCCTCCATCATCAAGGTTGAACTGGCCGCGTCGAACCGTCGCCAACGCTCATAGCGGCGCAAGCTGGCGAGGCCGGCGAAATCCATGCCTAGCCGATGTGCCTCGATGATCACCTCGCTCAATGCGGCGACATCGCGAAAGCCGTGGTTCAGCCCCTGTCCCGCCAGCCAATGCAGCCCATGCGCGGCATCGCCGATCAGAGCTATGTTCGGGCGCACGAAATCGCGCGCCATGCTCAGCGACAGCGCAAAGGTCTGCACCGGGGCCAGCAATTGCAATGCGCCAAGCTGGCGGCCGAAGCGCAGGGTCACTTCCTCGTTCAGCGCATCCCCCGGCAATGCGGCAAGGCGCTCGGCGTCCGCGGGTTTTTCGGTCCAGACCAATGAAGAGCGGTTGCCGGTCATGGGCAGAATGGCGAACGGTCCGGCGGGCAGGAAATGCTGTACGGCGCGCCCCTGATGGGGCTTTTCGTGGCCGACGCTCGTCACCAGCCCCATCTGCGGAAAATCCCACGTTACCGCCTTGATACCCGCCATCCGGCGCAGCCGCGAGCGCCGTCCATCGGCTATGACGAACAGTCTGGCTCGAACCCGGGTGCCGCCCAGATGAAGGCGCACGTGATCCGGCTCGCACACGAGCTCGTCGATATGCCCCGGCGCCAGAAGCGTGACATCGCTCTGCGCGACCCTGGCCAGCAGCGCGCGCATCAACACTGCATTTTCCACGACATGGGCGGCAGGCTCATCATCCTCCACGGTCGTGTCGAATTGGAGCAGCGGCTGCCTGAAAGGCGCCTTCAAGGGCGTGTCGGTGATCTCGATGGCGCTCAGCGGCTGAGCGTGCGGGTCGACCTCGTCCCACACGCCGATCGCCTGAAGCATGCGCCGTGAGGCCGTGGAAATTGTCATCGCACGGCCATCGGCTGGAAAAGTCCGCGCGATCAGGTCGAGCTTGTCGACGACGGCAACGCGAAAGCGCCCCGGAGCGCAAACGTCGAGCGCGCGCGCGAGGGCAAGCCCGATGAAGCCGCCGCCCCCGATAACGATATCAAAGTCATCAGCCGTTTCATTGGCCATGTCGGACATCTCCTGCTAGGCGCAAGTTGCGTACGCCCGCTTCTTGACAGTGCGCCGCCACGGCCCTCAGATGGCCCCAGTCGCGCCGGCCGCAAGAAGCAGCAATTCATATGAGGCAACGATAATGACCCAGGCTACTGGCACACTGCTTGACATCCTCGACCTCGAAGCGCTCGAATTCAATCTGTTTCGAGGCCGCAGTCCCGCCGATGGCTGGCAGCGCGTGTTCGGCGGTCAGGTGATCGGCCAGGCGCTCGTCGCGGCGTCGCGCACCGTGGAGGACGAGGACCGGCGCGCCCATTCGCTGCATGGCTATTTTCTCCTGCCGGGCGATCCCAGCCGACCGATCATCTACCGGGTGGACCGTATCCGCGACGGACGCAGTTTCACCACAAGGCAGGTCAGCGCGGTGCAGCACGGTGAGGTGATCTTTTCGATGGGCGTATCGTTTCACCGCGGTGAAACCGGCTTTGATCATCAGATAGAGGCGCCCGACGTCCCCAATCCCGACACGCTGCCTTCTGAGGCCGAGATCCTGAAAGAGGTGGTGCATATGCTGCCGGAGCAGATCCGCAAGTACTGGGAGCGTGAAAGGCCGGTGGAGATGCGGCCCGTCGACATCAGGCAGTTCATCTCGACGGAAAAGCGCAAGGCCGAACGCAGCGTGTGGTTCCGCTCCAACATTTCACTGCCCGATGACCCCGGCCTGCACAAATGCGTGCTGGCCTATGCGTCCGATCTCTTCTTGCTGGATACCGCTCTTGCGCCGCATGGGCGCAACCTGTTCGATCCCAGGCTGATGATGGCGAGCCTCGATCATTCGCTCTGGTTTCATCGCGGCTTCCGCGCTGATGACTGGCTGCTTTACGTCATGGACAGCCCGCTGGCGAGCGCAGGACGCGGCTTCTGCCGTGGTTCGGTGTTTGATCGTGACGGCGTCCTGGTGGCGTCGGTGGCGCAGGAAGGCCTGATCCGTGAGCGCCAGCCCAACTGAGCGTTGTTGCGCGAATACGGTCTCTTTGCTGGTATGCAGGCGTGACAAACAGGCAATCTGTGTTCGCTGCGCTACAGCATAATTGTTACCGCGATCTTGATGCCTGTGTGCCGGCATCTGACGCTGACTGATGCATTTCAGTGCAGTCGCGGGCAAAAACCGCCTAGCTTGCGCACAAAACGCCCAGAAATTGTCCTTCATGCCTATTTTTTAGACTGATACGGCGCCCCCTTGTCGCAGAGTCACGTGCCTGCGCGCGTCTCCGCTCAAACTCTGCCGCTTAAACAAGGACTTCAGTCTTTTGGCACGGGTTTTGAATAGCAGCCCTCGCGCAGCTGCGGGCGGCGGGTTTTCGGAACGAGAGGGTCCGACCTTCGGTCGTGGTGAAGATTAAGAGCTGTTCGAAGGAGATAAACATGAAACTGGTGACGGCAGTCATCAAGCCTTTCAAGCTCGACGAAGTACGACAAGCTTTGACCGCGTTGGGTGTCGAAGGCTTGACCGCCACTGAAGTCAAGGGATATGGCCGTCAGATGGGCCATACCGAAATCTATCGTGGAGCAGAGTATGAAGTAACCTTCCTGCCCAAGATCAAGATCGAAGTCGCAGTCTCGTCTGATCGTGTGGAGAAGGTATTGGAGGCGATCACAACAGCAGCAAAGACTGGGCAGATTGGAGACGGAAAGATCTTCGTGACCGCCATCGAGCAATCTGTGCGAATCCGCACCGGCGAAACCGACGTGGAAGCACTTTAGGACTGAGGTGAACAGATGAGTCGATTTTATAAATTATTGGGTATAGGCGGCCTCGGGGTCGTGACCGCCGCCCTCCTGGTCGACCCGGCCCTGGCGCAGGACGCGCCAGCGGCAGTTGAAGCGTCGACCGCAGTTCCCGCGGACGGACAGTATGTGTTCAACACGCTGCTGTTCCTGATCGGCGGTTTTCTGGTCATGTGGATGGCCGCTGGCTTTGCCATGCTCGAAGCCGGCCTCGTCCGCAGCAAGAATGTCGCCATGCAGTGCACCAAGAACATCAGCCTTTATTCCGTGGCTGGCCTGATGTTCTGGATCGTCGGTTACAACTTGATGTATGACGGGGTTGATGGCGGCTATTTCGGCTCCTTCACGCCGAAGTCAATTCCCGATCCGTCTGATGATCCCGGAAGCTATTCAGCGGCATCGGACTGGTTCTTCCAGATGGTATTCTGCGCCACCGCCGCTTCGATCGTATCTGGCACAGTGGCCGAGCGTATCAAGATCTGGCCGTTCCTGATCTTCGTGATCGTCCTTACCGGCTTTATCTACCCGATCCAGGGCGCCTGGAAATGGGGTGCTGGCTGGCTGGCTCCGGGAGCGGAAACGAGCCTGATACTCGACATTGCCGGCGCTGAATTCCAGGATTTCGCGGGATCGACACTGGTTCACTCGACGGGTGGCTGGGCCGCGCTCATGGGCGCCATCATCATTGGCGCGCGCAAGGGCAAATATGGCCCGGGTGGTCAGGTCAACGCCATGCCCGGATCGAACTTGCCTCTGGCAACGCTCGGTACATTCATCCTGTGGCTCGGCTGGTTCGGCTTCAACGGCGCCTCGCAGTTGGCCATCGGCACGATCGAAGACGCGTCTTCCGTGTCGCGCATCTTCATGAACACAAACCTGGCTGCGGCTGGCGGTGTGGTTGCCGCGATGATCCTCACTCAGATCATGTACGGCAAGGTCGATCTTACCATGGCGCTCAACGGCGCACTGGCCGGCCTTGTGTCGATTACTGCGGAACCGCTCACACCCTCGCCGATCATGGCGATCCTGATTGGCAGCATCGGCGGCGTAATTGTCGTGTTCTTCGTGCCGCTGCTCGACAAGCTGCGCATCGACGATGTGGTCGGCGCCATTCCGGTCCACTTGATCGCGGGCATCTGGGGTACCATGGCGGTGCCGCTCACCAACTCCAGCGCCTCGTTCATGGGCCAGTTGGTCGGCGTGACCTCCATCGGTCTGTTCGTGATCATCACGAGCTCGTTCTTCTGGCTGCTGCTCAAATTCACCGTCGGCCTCAGGCCGTCGGAGGAAGCCGAGTATCAGGGCCTCGACACTACGGAACTCGGTCTGGAAGCCTATCCGGAGTTCGGCCAGGGTAGCCAGAGGATGTAACGTCCCTTGAAAGCGCATGCGCCGGGGCGGGTCAGCTCGCTGTTCTCGCCCCGGTCATGAGCGATCGAGACTTCATTCTTCCTGCCTACGCTCCTAACTTGCCCGGAATTTCGGTTCCGGGCATTTTTCGTTGGCTGGGTGGGGTCAAGCGCAGGGTCTTGCGGCACCGCCCTCAATCCGCTTCCGGCTGCTCCTCGATCTCCTCAGGCGGGCGCACGATGATGCGGCGCTGCGGCATCAGCACATCCAGCACATGTTCGCGGGTGAACGGGATCATCACGCTGGGTCGGCCATCCTCGGGGTCCACCTCGATGATGTCGCCCGCGCCAAAATCATGTACGGCGATGATCCTGCCGAGCCCCTCGCCCTCCGGCGTGTGCGCGCTCAGGCCGATGAGATCGGAGTAATACCATTCGTCGGGTTCGGGCTCGGGCAAATGGGCGCGCTCAACGAACAGGCCCGTGCCGATCAGCGCTTCCGCCGCACTGCGGTCGCTGATACCGGCAACGCGCGCCACCACGAAGCCGCCCTTTACGGGACGAATATCGGCAAGCGTGATCTCACGGCCGTTTTCATCTCTGATCGGGCCATAGGCGACGATATCGCGCGCGTGCTCGGTATAGCTTCTGATCTTGACCTCGCCGCGGATGCCGTGTGCGGCGGACACGTGGCCCACTTTCATCCGGTTATCGGGCTGCGCGTCCAGATCCGACATCAGTCCGCCCGCGAACCGATAAAGTCCGGGTCCGACAGACCGGCGCCCAGCAGCCGCACGCGAAAGTCGTGCGCGTGTAAAAGGTCGGAGCTCAAGACCGTTGCGCCCGTCTGAGCAGCACCCATGTCATCGGCACTCATGCGCCCCGCTACCAGGCCTCTTGTCCCGAAGGCCGGCCCCTCGCAACGCGGATGCAAATCATTGTTCCGCAGGCTCATCCGCGCTCGCCGGCTCCTGCTCGGCAGCTTTCGCCGCTTCTGCCTTGTCGGCCTTTTCCTGAGCCCGCTCTTTGGCCTTGGCGCCCGGTTCGGCCTTCTTGGGATTGTTACGGGCGGGCCGCTCGGCGAGACCGGCATCGGCCAGGAACCGCAATACGCGGTCGGTCGGCAACGCTCCGTTCTTCAGCCAGTGCGTGGCGCGCTCCTGATCGAGCACCACACGTTCCGGGCTGTCCTTGGCGACCATAGGGTTCCATGTGCCGATCTTTTCGATGAACCGCCCATCGCGCGGCGCGCGGCTATCGGCCACCACGATGCGGTAAAATGGGCGCTTCTTGGTGCCGCCGCGGGCCAGTCTCATTTTCAGTGACATTTGGTTTTCTTTCGTCGTTCAGGTTGTATCGATCTCGAAATTTCTTGCGCCAGAGCTCTGGCGCACCTGTCATGACCGTTCGATCATGAGGCCGCGCCGGATCAGGCTTCAAATGATCAGAAGACGGGAAGACGGATATCTGGACGACGATCATCCCTAGCTGTCATCTCAGTCATCGTCATTGTCGTCGTCGTCATCGTCGTCATTGTCATCGTCATCATAATCGTCATCGTCATCGTCATCGTCATCGTCGTCATAATCGTCATCGTCATCATAGTCGTCGTCGTCATCATCGTCATAATCGTCGTCGTCGTCGTCATCATCTCTTTTCGCCACAGCTTCGAGCGGCGTGTCTTGCGCGATGGTGATGGTTTGGATGGACATCACACCAACCGAATTGGCAGACAGAGCGAGAGCCGACGACATCAAAGCTAGCCCAATGATCGTGGCAATAGCGGAACAAAACCCGGTTGCTATGTTGAGCAATGCCATCTCTTCTTCCTTTCATTGAAAGGCAATACGCTTACCTGCGGGGTATCTATTATTTCTTTTTACGGCTTTTTTTGCGTCCCCCCGCGCTTGCTCTGCTGCCGGGCAGACCGGGCAGGCCGGATGCCATGCCGCCGCCGAACGCACCGCCACCAAGGCCGGGCAGGCCGCCTGGAAATCCGCCCGGCAGACCGCCCGGCGCGCCGGCGCCAAGACCTGGCAAAGTCGAAGGAACAGCGCCGCTTCGGGCCATTTTCTGCGCTTCCGCCATGGCCTCGGGCGGCATGTCCGGCATCCCGCCGCCCATCATCCGGCTGAGCATACCCTTGTCGCGGCCAAGCTTCTTCATCATGTCGGCCATCTGCCGATGCATCTTCAGCAGCTTGTTGACGTCCTGAACCTCGGTACCGGAGCCGGCGGCGATGCGCTTCTTGCGCGAAGCATTCAGCACCTTTGGCGCGCGCCGCTCCTGACGTGTCATCGACGAGATGATCGCCCGTTGGCGCTTGATGACGCTGTCATCGAGGGCCGCGCCGTCTATCTGCTTGCGCAGCTTGCCCATGCCGGGCAGCATGCCAAGCACGCCCGACATGCCGCCGATCTTCTGCATCTGGCCCAATTGCGTATTCAGATCCTCCAGATCGAATGCGCCCTTGCGCATCTTCTCGGCCATGCGGTTGGCTTTTTCCGCATCGATCGTCTCGGCAGCGCGCTCCACCAGGCTGACCACATCGCCCATGCCGAGGATGCGTCCGGCGATGCGCTCAGGGTGAAAATTCTCCAGCCCGTCGAGCTTTTCGCCCGTGCCGATGAGCTTGATCGGCTTGCCGGTGACCGCGCGCATCGACAACGCCGCGCCGCCGCGCCCGTCGCCGTCCACACGGGTGAGCACGATGCCGGTGATGCCGATGCGCTCGTCGAACGATTTCGCCAGATGCACCGCATCCTGGCCGGTCAGAGCGTCGGCGACCAGAAGCGTTTCGTGGGGCGCGGCGATATCGCGGATTTCGGCCATCTCGGCCATCAACGCTTCGTCGATGTGCAGCCGGCCCGCGGTATCGAGCATCACAACATCATGACCACCCAGCCGCGCGGCCTGCATGGCGCGGCGGGCGATCTGCGTCGGCGACTGGCCCTCGATGATCGGCAGCGTCTCGATCTCGGCCTGCTCGCCAAGTATACGGAGCTGTTCCTGCGCTGCGGGCCGGCGGGTGTCGAGCGAGGCCATCAGCACCTTGCGCTTGTCGCGCTCGCTCAGGCGGCGGGCGATCTTGGCGCAGCTTGTGGTCTTGCCCGAGCCCTGCAATCCCACCAGCATGATCGCCATAGGCGACGGGGCGTTCAGGTCGATCGTCTCGGCGTCAGAGCCCAGAACCTGCACCAGCTCGTCATGGACGATCTTGACGACCATCTGGCCGGGCGTCACCGATTTGACGACATCCTGGCCCACAGCCTTCTCGCGCACGCGATCCGTGAAGTCGCGCACCACTTCGAGCGCCACGTCGGCTTCCAGAAGCGCACGGCGCACCTCGCGCATGGCCGCGCTCACATCCTTGTCGGAGAGCGCGCCGCGCCGGGTCAGCTTGTCGAAGACGCCGGAAAGGCGTTCTGAGAGTGTATCGAACATAAATCCAGGGGCTCCCGTTGGCGGAGCGTTCATCCAAGCACAATTGCATCCGCGGGCGCAACGCGCTGGCGGATGTTGGCATCCCGGGCTCGCATGCCAGCGGCACCGTCCCGGTCAGCGCGTCAATGGCTCAACGGCGAAAGACCGCGAGCAAATTTCAGCGATATTCAGTCACGGGCGACGTCTGGTGGAGCCAGGCGGGATCGAACCGCCGACCTCGTGAATGCCATTCACGCGCTCTCCCAACTGAGCTATAGCCCCATATCCAAACAGCGTCGTCGTCTGTGTTGTGTAGAATCTTGCGCCCCGGCGATCAAGCGGAAACCCGTTGGCGCAGGCGTTCACACATCATCGTCCTTCTTGTCGTCGAGCGGGGTCCCGATGAAGCCGGTCACGTCCGTGTCCTCGTCCTCATCGTCGGGGATCAGGGCGTCGTCATCATCTTTGAGATCGGCATCGGCGTCGAGATCCTCAAGATCATCGCCTTCGATATCGGGAATATCGTCCTCCTCGCTCGCCGCCTCATCCAGCGAAACCACCTCGACATCACCAGTATCGCCGAGCAGGGCGACATCGTCATCCTCTTCTTCCAGCGCCTCGGCGGCCCGTGCAGCGTGTGCAACGGCGGCAGCGCCCTTGAGCTGGAACGGCGTCTGACAGATCGGGCAGACGATCGGATCGCGGTTCAGATCATAGAATCTTGCGTTGCAGCTTTGGCATTGCCGCTTGGTGCCACGCGCAGCTTTCACTGACATCAGGATTCCTGTCACATCACGGTCATGAAAAATGGATTTCCCTGTAACCACGCCGGAGCGCCGTGTCAAAGCCCAATTGACTCATCACGGCAGGTTTGATGCGCGACCGTGATTGACACCGGCAGGCCGGCGCTGCTGTATGGCGCTCGGGATCATCCCGATCCACATGCCAGCCCCGAAGTTATCGAAGCTCACGATGCAGAATGGAAATGAGGCAATGACACACCCACAGCCTCTGAGCACGCTCAGGTCCGGCGCGCTGAACGGCAGCGTCAATGTGCCGGGCGACAAGTCGATCTCGCATCGCGCGCTTATATTCGGCGCGCTTGCCATTGGCGAGACCGAGATCGAGGGACTGCTTGAGTCAGAAGATGTGATGGCCACGGCGCGCGCCCTGCAACAGATGGGCGTATCCATCGAGCGCACGCAGAAAGGATGGCGTGTCATCGGGGTCGGGCTGGGCGGCCTGCGCGCGCCATCCGCGCCGCTTGATTTCGGCAATGCCGGAACGGGCGTGCGGCTGATGATGGGGGTCATCGCCGGCCATGCGATCGAGGCTGAACTGACCGGCGATGACTCGCTGCGACGTCGGCCCATGGGCCGCGTGCTCGCCCCCCTGCGGCAGATGGGGGCCCAGACGCGCTCAGCCGGCCCATCGGCCGATCTGTTGCCATTGACGCTGATCGGGTCTGATGCGCTCGTGCCGATCGAATATCGGCTTCCTGTCGCCTCGGCCCAGGTCAAGTCCGCGGTGCTGCTGGCCGGGCTGTCCGCGCCGGGCGAAACAACGATCATCGAGCCGGAGCCGACGCGCGACCATACCGAGACGATGCTGAGCTATTTCGGCGCGGAGCTTCGCAGCGAGCCGCATGCAAGCGAGCGGGCGATAATCCTCAAGGGTCAGCCCGTGCTCCATGGCCGGCCGGTCGCGGTGCCGGGCGATCCCAGTTCAGCCGCGTTTGCGGTGGCCGCCGCGCTGATGTGTCCGGGCAGCGATGTCACTGTGGAATCGGTCCTCATCAATCCGACACGGATCGGGTTTTATGAAACGCTGCTGGAAATGGGGGCGGATCTCGTCTTTGAAAACAATCGGGTGAGCGGCGGCGAGCCGGTCGCCGATATCCGTGTGCGCCATGCGCCCTTGCGCGGGGTGATCGTGCCGCCGGAGCGCGCGCCGCGCATGATCGATGAATATCCGGTGCTGGCCGTGCTCAGCGCACTGGCCGCGGGCGAGACGCGCATGCAGGGCCTGGCGGAGTTGCGGGTCAAGGAAAGCGACCGGCTGGCGGCGACGGTGGCGGGGCTGACGGCCTGCGGCGTCGAGGCCCATGCACATGATGACATGATGATCGTCCGGGGTGCCAGCGCCGTGCCCGGCGGCGGTCTGGTCGAAACCCATATGGATCATCGTATCGCCATGGCGTTTCTGGTGCTTGGCCTGGCCGCCGATGCGCCTGTCACGGTCGATGACACGAGCATGATCGCCACCAGCTTTCCCGGCTTCGTCACCATGATGCGCGGGCTGGGCGCCGAATTTCATGTGCCTGAGGATGCCGCTTGATGATCGTCGCGGTCGATGGTCCCTCGGCGTCGGGCAAGGGCAGCGTGTCGCGCCGGATCGCCGCGCATTACGGGCTGGCCTATCTGGATACCGGCCTGCTCTATCGTGCGGTGGCCCGTGACATGATGGCAGCGGGCCTGGCGCTGGATGATGAACATGCGGCGGCGCAGGTGGCCCGCGAGTTGCAGACGCAGAGCCTGGATGACCCGCGCCTGCGTGAGCGGCGCATGGGTGATGCGGCATCACGCGTTGCGGTTTTCCCGAGCGTGCGCGCCGCGCTGCTGGACTTTCAGCGCCAGTTCGCCGCACGCCGTGGCGGCGCGGTGCTGGATGGGCGCGACATAGGCACGGTGGTTTGTCCGGATGCGGATGTAAAATTATATATCGACGCAAGCGCGCGGGAACGGGCGCGTCGGCGCTATCTCGAATTGTGCGCACGCGGCGAGAACGTAACGCCCGAAGCCATCATGGACGATATCATGGCCCGCGACCGGCGGGATCAGGAGAGGGCAATCGCTCCATCGCGCCGCGCCGACGACGCGCACTTGCTCGACACGACAAATTTGGATATAGACCAAGCATTCAAGGCCGCTATTGACCTCATTGAAACCGTGTTGCATCGGTAGTGGAACGCGGATGAATAGACGCCCGTTGGCAGGATATCGGCTGACTGGCGAGCATAGTGGCAAAGCAATCGCTATGTCTTGGGACTTGCACAGGGCGCCAGCGCTGGGCATAGTCATCGGACAGTAAGGCAAATTTGGTGTGGTGGCATGGGTTGTGGCTTTCAGGGCCATGACCAGCCGCCGCTTTTCATTGGCAAACGGCTCGCCCCAGACACTTTTGCTGGAGTGGTCGATAACACAAACTTACGGGTTACAGGAGTTTTGATGACCCCATCGCAGGGCACCAACACACAACCGGCCGGAACGAACCAGGCGCGCGAAGATTTCGCTGCGCTTCTCGATGAGACCTTCTCCTCCGCGGAGTATCAGGAAGGCTCGGTCGTAAAGGGCAAGATCATAAGCATCGAGAAGGACCTCGCCGTCATCGATGTTGGACTGAAAACCGAAGGTCGGGTGCCGCTCAGGGAATTCGCGCTGCCGGGCAAGGAGCCGACATTATCGGTCGGCGATGATGTCGAAGTCTATCTGGAGCGCATCGAGAATGCGCTTGGCGAGGCGGTGCTCAGCCGCGAGAAGGCGCGCCGCGAGGAAAGCTGGGTGCGCCTGGAACAGCAGTATGAAAAGGGCGAGAAGGTCGAAGGCGTGATCTTCAACCGCGTCAAGGGCGGGTTTACCGTCGATCTGGATGGCGCCGTCGCGTTCCTGCCGGGCAGTCAGGTCGATATCCGCCCGGTGCGCGATGTCGGACCGCTGATGAATTCGCCGCAGCCTTTCCAGATCCTGAAGATGGATCGCCGCCGCGGCAATATCGTCGTTTCGCGCCGTGCCGTGCTGGAAGAAACCCGTGCCGAGCAGCGTTCGGAGATCGTGTCCAATCTCGAAGAAGGCCAGACCGTCGACGGCGTGGTCAAGAACATCACCGATTACGGCGCATTCATCGATCTGGGCGGGATCGACGGGCTGCTGCATGTCACCGACATGGCGTGGCGGCGAGTCAATCATCCCAGCGAGATCGTCAATGTCGGCGATACGGTGAAGGTGCAGATCATCCGCATCAATTCCGAAACCCAGCGTATCAGCCTCGGCATGAAGCAGCTTCAGGCTGATCCCTGGGAGGCGATCGACGCCAAGTATCCCGTCGATGCCAAGTTTACCGGCCGGGTCACGAACATCACCGATTACGGCGCCTTCGTGGAACTGGAGCCGGGTGTCGAAGGACTGATCCACGTCTCGGAAATGAGCTGGGTCAAGAAGAACGTGCATCCTGGCAAGATCCTGTCCACCTCTCAGGAAGTGGAAGTCCAGGTGCTTGAGGTCGATCCGGTCAAGCGGCGTATTTCCCTTGGTCTGAAGCAGACCCAGGACAATCCGTGGGATGCATTCTCCGCCAGCCATCCCAAGGGCAGCGAGATCGAGGGCGCAATCCGCAACATCACCGAATTCGGTCTCTTCGTCGGGCTGGACGGCGGCATCGACGGCATGGTGCATCTGTCCGACATCGATTGGAACGAGCCCGGCGAAGAAGCCATCAAGCGCTTTTCCAAGGGCGATGTGATCCGCGCCGTCGTGCTCGACACCGACCCGGAAAAGGAGCGGATCAGCCTTGGCATCAAGCAGCTTGGCGGCGATCCGTTCTCTGCTGCTGCCACCGATCTAAAGAAGGGCGCGACCGTGACCTGCGAAGTGCTCGAAGTCAAGGATTCGGGCCTTCAGGTGAAGCTGGCCGACAGCGATATGACGGCCTTCATCCGCCGCGCCGATCTATCTCGCGATCGCTCTGAGCAGCGCCCCGAGCGCTTTGCACCGGGCGACAAGATCGACGCCGCGATCACCCAGATCGACCGCAACAACCGCAAGATCTCGCTCTCCATCAAGGCGCTGGAAATCTCCGAAGAGAAGAAGGCCGTCGCCCAGTATGGATCGACCGACAGCGGCGCTTCGCTCGGTGACATTCTTGGCGCTGCACTCAACAAGGCACAGGGCAGCGACGAAGAGCACAAGAGTGATGGTGGCAAGTAATCCGGAAAACGAACGGCGCTCGCGGCCCAGCCGCACTCGTTCGCTGCGTCCCGGCGCATGGAAGAGGTAGACCTTGAGCCTTGACGCCGATGCCATCGTTGAGCGCCGCCGGCTGAAGCGCAAGCTGGCCGTGTGGCGCATCCTTGCCGTGATCGCCGTCGCTTCGGTCATCGCGATCATATTCATGTCCGACCGTGACGACGGCGTGGCCGCGTTTGCCACCAGCGATCACGTCGCCCGCATCACGGTGAGCGGCTTCATCAGCGATGACGTCCAGCTTCAGCGCCTGCTTCAGCGCGTGTCGCAGAACACCGCCATCAAGGCCGTGATCCTGCGTGTGGACAGCCCCGGCGGCACGACCACGGGCGGCGAAGCGCTTTATACCGAGGTGCGCCGGCTGGCCGAGACGAAGCCGGTCGTGTCGGTGTTCGGTACTGCGGCAACCTCGGCTGCCTACATGGTCGCGCTTGGCTCTGATCACATCATCAGCCGGGCGAATTCCATCACCGGTTCGGTGGGCGTCATCTTCCAGTGGGCCCGCGTGACGACGTTGCTGGAAAATATCGGCATCGACGTCGATCAGATCAAAAGCGGCGAACTGAAAGCCGTGCCATCGCCCTTCCAGCCCACAGACGATCGCGCCCGCGCGAGCATCGAGCAGGTACTGCAAGACAGCTTCACCTGGTTCTTGAACATTGTCGAGGAACGCCGCGACCTGTCGGCGGCGGCCCTGGCCGACATCAGGTCAGGCCGCGTCTACACCGGTCGTCAGGCGCTGGACAGCGGGCTGGTCGATGCCATCGGCGACGAGCGCGAGGCGCGAGCCTGGCTGGACGAGACCCATGGCATATCGCAGGATCTCGGTGTGCGGGATTGGGAACCGCGCCGCGAAAGCAGCTTCGGCTTGCTGCAGATGGCGCTCGGCGGGCTTGCGCGGCTCAGCGGAATTGCGGAACTCGAATTTCTGGGGCGCGCCGGCGCCACGCTGACATCGGCAGGAAAGCCGCTTGACGGACTTGTTTCAGTCTGGCAGCCTGAAAACTAGTGTAATACCAAACACTTTTCCTACAGGCGGAGCTTGTCGATGATCAAGTCTGAATTGATCGAAAAGATCGCCGCAGCAAATCCTCACTTATACCAGCGAGACGTAGACCGGATAGTTAACGTTGTCTTTGATGAAATTGTCGGGGCGCTGGCCCGCGGCGACCGCGTCGAATTGCGCGGCTTCGGCGCGTTCTCCGTCAAATATCGCCCGGCGCGCGACGGCCGCAATCCACGGACCGGTGAACAGGTTCCCGTGGAAGAAAAGTTCGTTCCGTTCTTCAAGACCGGCAAGGACTTGCGCCTGCGCCTGAATGACGGAAAACAGGATCCCAAACCATCGGCCAAGCCCCGGGCAAAGCCGAAGAAGAAATAGTCCCAGCAAACAGTTCACCCGCACGCACTTCTCATCCCGGCCTGCGCGGATCTTTGCATACGAGGCATGTTGTGACCCGAATCTTCCGGCTGCTCGTCCTGACATTCATTGGCGCCATCGTCATCGCCATCGCCGTCGCGAACCGTCAGACCGTCACCTTCATCCTCAACCCGCTCAGCACACCGGATACGGCTTCCGCGCTGCAGGGTCCGCTCTTTGTGTTCCTGTTTGCGGCGTTGCTTACAGGCTTCATCCTCGGCGGGCTGGCGGCATGGCTCGGACAGGGCAAATGGCGAAAGCTGGCGCGCCTGCGCACCAAGGAGGCCTTCGTGCTGCGCCGCGAACAGGATCGTCTCTTGCGCGATCTGAAGGCAGCGCAGATGTCACGGGGTGAAACCCCAGCGAGAGACCTGCCGCAGCTCGCCAGCCGCTGAAACGGGCGCTCCCCGCCTTGAGAAGACCTGTGCGCGCGTGACGCTTGCCCAGATGCATGATCATCTGCGATAAGCTGTTGCATGTCCGTTCAGGTGAAAATATGCGGAATAAGGACCATGTCTGCGCTCGAAGCAGCGCATGCGGCGGGTGCCGATCTGTTCGGCCTTGTCTTCTTTGCAAAGAGCCCGCGCCACGTCGATATGGCAACGGCCGCCGCGCTGGCAGCTAATGCGCGCGGGCGGCTACGCAGTGTCGCCCTGCTGGTCGATCCCACCGATGACGAGTTGAGCGCGGTGCTGCGCCTTGTCGAGCCGGACATGATCCAGCTTCACGGCGCGGAAAGCCCCGCGCGTGTCGCCCAGCTCCGCGCGCTCGCGTCTCGGCCCGTCATCAAGGCCATCAAGGTGGGCGAAAAAAGCGATGTGCTCGGCGCGCGGGCCCACGATGCGGCCGACCTGATCCTGTTCGACGCCAAGCCGGGCGCGAACGCGGCGCTGCCAGGCGGCAATGGGGCAAGATTCGACTGGGGCCTGTTGCGTGATTTCGAGCCGCCCGGCTCGTTCATGCTGTCTGGCGGGCTGAACGCTGATAACGTAGCAGAGGCGATCCGCATGACCGGTGCGC
Organism: Dichotomicrobium sp.; assembly: GCA_036734025.1. Classification (GTDB taxonomy): domain Bacteria; phylum Pseudomonadota; class Alphaproteobacteria; order Rhizobiales; family Rhodomicrobiaceae; genus DAIMZI01. Next base: position 1,361 of record DAIMZI010000024.1, on the reverse strand, counting down.
ATCTGGTCGATGTGTCTTCGGGTGTGGAGACCGCGCCAGGCACGAAGGATGCCGGCCTCATTGCCCGGTTCGTATCCGCCGCGAGATCAAACTGCGCCCCGACGGCCACGCCAACCAGAGAGCAGATGACATGACCGAGACCATGGCCCCAGCGCCCAACACATTCCGCGCAGGCCCTGATGAAAACGGCCATTTCGGTATCTTCGGCGGCCGCTATGTCGCTGAAACCCTGATGCCGCTGATCCTGGAACTCGAGAAGGCCTATTCGGACGCCAGGGCCGACCCGTCATTTCGCGCCGAACTCGACAGCCTCAACGCCCATTATGCCGGCCGGCCCAGCCCACTTTACTTTGCCGAACGACTGAGCGAGCATCTCGGCGGCGCGAAAATCTATTTCAAGCGCGATGAGCTGAACCACACCGGCAGCCACAAGATCAACAACTGCCTCGGCCAGATCCTGCTCGCGCGGCGCATGGGCAAGACCCGCATCATCGCGGAAACCGGCGCGGGCCAGCACGGCGTGGCGGTGGCCACTGTGGCGGCGCGCTTTGGCTTGCCTTGCGTCATATACATGGGCGCGACCGACATCGAGCGGCAGCGCCCCAACGTGTTCCGCATGAAGCTGCTTGGCGCGGAAGTCCGGCCCGTCACATCTGGCGCGGGCACGCTGAAGGACGCCATGAACGATGCGCTGCGCGACTGGGTGGCCAATGTGGACAGCACCTTCTACATCATCGGCACGGTGGCGGGGCCGCACCCCTACCCGGCAATGGTCCGCGATTTCCAGTCGGTGATCGGGCAGGAGTTGCGCGAGCAGATGATGGTCGCGGAAGGCCGTTTGCCCGACACGCTGGTCGCCTGTATCGGCGGCGGGTCAAACGCAATGGGCCTGTTTCACCCGTTCCTCGATGAGCCGGGCGTCGCGTTGATCGGCGTGGAAGCCGCAGGGCACGGGCTTGATGTGCCCAACGGACATGCAGCTTCGCTGAATGGCGGCCGGCCCGGCGTTCTGCACGGCAACCGCACATATCTGTTGCAGGACGGCGAGGGGCAAATTCTTGAGGGTCATTCGATCTCCGCGGGCCTCGATTATCCGGGCATCGGGCCGGAGCATGCCTGGCTGAAGGAGAGCGGGCGCGTGGAATATGTCGCCATCACCGATGCCGAGGCGCTGGGGGCGTTCCAGCTTTGCACGCGCCTGGAGGGCATCATCCCGGCTCTGGAGCCGGCGCACGCTCTGGCGCATGTCACGAAGATCGCACCCGGTATGCCAGCCGATCATCTGCTGGTCATGAACATGTGCGGTCGCGGCGACAAGGATATCTTCGCGGTGGCGGAGCATCTGGACATGGAGATGTAGC
>DAIMZI010000023.1:0-30104 GCA_036734025.1 Dichotomicrobium sp. | reverse complement strand
CGCGGCGACAAGGATATCTTCGCGGTGGCGGAGCATCTGGACATGGAGATGTAGCCCATGCGTGACGGCATGACGGAAAATACGCGGATCGACCTCCGGTTTGCCGCATTGGCTGCCGATGGCCGCCGCGCGCTCGTGACCTTCATCACGGCGGGCGACCCGGATTACGAAACTTCGCTGGAAATCCTTCGCGGCCTGCCCGGCGCGGGCGCGGACATCATCGAACTCGGCATGCCGTTTTCCGACCCGATGGCCGACGGCCCGGCCATTCAGGCGGCGTCCCAGCGCGCGCTCAAGGCTGGCCAGACCATGGCGGGCACCCTTGACATGGTGCGCCGCTTCCGCGCCGAAGACATCGACACGCCGATCGTGCTGATGGGCTATTTCAACCCGATCTACAATTACGGGCCGCAACGCTTCGTGGCCGATGCCGTCGCGGCCGGGGTGGATGGGCTGATCGTCGTGGACCTGCCGCCGGAAGCCGACAGCGAATTGTGCCTGCCCGCGCGCGCGGCGGGTTTGAACTTCATCCGGCTCGCCGCCCCGACAACCGACGACGCGCGCCTGCCCGCCGTGCTCGCCAACACCTCCGGCTTCGTCTATTACGTCTCGATCACAGGCATAACCGGTACCCGCGCGCCCGATCTGGCCGATGTCGCGACCAATGTCGCGCGCATCAAGACGCATACGGCTCTGCCTGTCGCGGTCGGCTTCGGGGTCAAGACGCCGGAACAGGCAGCGGCTATCGGTGCGGTGGCTGACGGGGTGGTCGTCGGCTCGGTTCTGGTTGGCACGATCTCGGACAGTCTGGATGAGGCGGGCAATGCGACACAGCGCACGGCATCCGGCGTGCTGGATCTGGTGCGCGCCCTGAAGCGTGGCCTGAATGGCGAGATCATCTATCCCGCGGTGAGCCCTTCCGCCTAGAGCACTTTCATCAAAAGTGGGAACCGGTTCTGGTTGGCGGGTTTTGCTCTGTCACACACTTCGTTGTTTGCTGTATATCTTGGCTCGACAAATATCTAATGGGGGCAAAGCATGGACAGACTGATCGAAGGCTATCGTCGTTTCCGTTCCGAGATCTGGCCGGGCAACCACAAGAGTTTTGAAACGCTGGCGGAAGAAGGCCAGGCGCCCCACACGCTGGTCATCGCCTGCGCGGACTCGCGCGTCGATCCGCGTCAGATTTTCGGCGCCGGGCCGGGCGAAATATTCGTCTCCACAAATGTTGCCGCGATGGTGCCAGCCTACATGCCCGGCGGCGTCGCTCAGGGAACCTGCGCCGTGCTGGAGTATGCTGTCAGGGTGCTGAAGGTCTCGCGCATCGCGGTGCTGGGCCATTCACAGTGTGGCGGCGTCAAGGCGCTGGTTGCCGGCGTGCCGCCTGAATTGCAAGAATTCGTCGAGCCGTGGATGGCGATCGCATCAGACGTCAGGAACACCGTGCCGCCGGCGGATGGTGCGCAGCAAAAACATTATGAAACCGAGGTGGTCAAGCTCACGCTCGCAAATATCGGCACATATCCATGGGTGGCCGAAGCCGTGGAAGCCGGCCTGTTGCGCCTCGACGGTTTCCACTTCGATATCGCCACCGGCTCGCTGTCGCGGCTTGATGGCGAAAGGTTCGCCCGCATCGATTGAGTTGGCTCAGGCGGTCTTCTTGCCTTGCGAGGCCCTCGGCACGCCGGCGTGCGGGCGGCCAAAATCCGGTGCTTCAGTGTCCTGGCCGGCCTCGATGATGCTGCGGCGTACGGCGCGCGTGCGGGTGAACAAGGCTTCCAGCGCCTCGCCGTCACCCCACCTAATGGCACGCTGCAAGCTTGCAAGATCCTCTGTGAAGCGCCCCAGCATCTCTAGCACGGCTTCGCGATTGTTCAGAAACACATCGCGCCACATCACCGGGTCGGAAGCTGCGATACGCGTGAAATCGCGAAAGCCGGAAGCCGAGAACTTGATCACTTCTTTTTCGGTGACGGTCTCCAGGTCCGACGCGGTCCCGACGATGTTATAGGCGATAAGATGCGGCACGTGGCTGGTGATCGCCAGCACCAGATCGTGATGTTCGGGGCTCATGATCTCGACGAAACTGCCACACGCCTCCCAGAAGACGCGAAGCTGCGCCACTGCCTGCGCATCGGCGTCGGCCAATGGCGTAAGAATGCACCAGCGGCCGTCGAACAATTCGGCAAAGCCCGATTCAGGGCCGGAATGTTCGGTGCCCGCGATCGGGTGTCCGGGGATGAAATGAACCCCCTCGGGCAGGGCCGGGGCTATTGCCTCTACCACGGCGCACTTGACCGAGCCGGCATCGCTCAGGATCGCGCCAGGCTTGAGCGCGGGGGCGATGCGCGCCGCCAGATCGGCGAAGGTGCCAACCGGCGTGCACAGGATCACCAGATCGGCGCCGCGCACCGCATCGGCCGGATCTTGATGGACGTCATCCACGAAGCCGAGCGCCAGAGCGGCCTCGCGCGTCCGCTGCGAGCGTGCGGTCCCGGAAATGCGTTTGGCGAGCCTGCCGCGCCTGATCGCATGGCCCAGCGATGAGCCGATGAGCCCCAGCCCCACAAGGGCGATATGGTCAAACATAACCGACATCTGCCTTCAGCTTGCCATGAAGTCTTTGAGGGCAGAAGCGACCGCGCGGTTTTCCTCTGCCAGCCCCACGGAGATGCGCAGACTGTCTGGCAGCCCGTAGGCATCGAGCCGGCGCACGATGATGCGGCGCGCTTGCAGCCAGGCATCGGCGGCAGCAGACGTCCTTGCCCCGTCGGCATCGAAATGCGCGAGCACGAAATTAGCGTGGGATTCGCCCACATCAATGCCGCAGCCGCGCAATTGCGCCGTCAGCCACGCGCGCCATTCGGCGTTGTGGGCAATGGCGCGCTCGACATGCTCGGTATCGCGAATCGCTTCGATTGCCGCCGCCATGCCAGGACCAGAAACGTTGAACGGGCTGCGAATGCGGTTGATCACCTGCGCGATATTTTCGGGGCAATAGGCCCAGCCGACCCGCGCGGCGGCCAGCCCGTGGATCTTGGAAAAGGTCCGGGTCATGACCGTGTTGCTGGTCCCGGCCACCAGATCGAAGCCGGCGTCGAAGTCGGCCTGTCCGACATATTCCGCATAGGCGCCATCAAGAACCAGCAGCACATGATCGGGAAGCGCCGCGCGCAGATGGCGGACCTCGTCGGCAGGCATGTAGGTGCCGGTGGGATTATTGGGATTGGCGATGAACACCGCGCGCGTGCGCGGGCTGAGCATCGCGATGATCTGCTCGGCGCTGGCGCGCAAATCAGGTTCGCGCGCGATCACCGGCGTAGCGCCGGCAGCCAGGATGACAATCCGGTAGACGAGAAAGCCGTGGGCCGTATAGATCGCCTCGTCGCCCGGCCCGAGATAGGCTTGCGCGAGCAGATGAAACAGCTCGTCGGAGCCCGCGCCGCACACAAGATGCGCCGGGTCGAGGCCGGTCTGGGCGGCGATGGCCTCACGCAGCCCAGTGGCCGCGCCGTCAGGATAGCGATCGAGATGTGCGGCAGCTTCGCGGTAGGCCGCGATCGCCCGCGGGCTTGCGCCAAGTGGCGTCTCGTTCGACGACAGCTTGATGACCGGGCCATCGCCCGTAAGCTTGCTCTTGCCGGGCACATAAGGCGGCACGTCCAATACGCCTGGGCGCGGCACCGGGCTTGTTTGCGGCACTATCTGGGGTTCGGCTCTCTGGCTCATGGTTCCTTCGTGATAGGCGCGCCGGCCCGTAATGGCAATGAAAACCGCGATCGCGCGGTGCGCTGCCTGATCGGCTCAACCGTTCAGATAAGTCTGCACCACCCGGACCACAGCGTTGCAAGCGCTGATGCTGGCGGTCTCGTTCATCGTATGATAGCCCGAAGTGGGGATCTGGAGCGAGGTTCCGGTGACGACGCCGCCCGATGCCGCGATTATCCGGCCCAACTCGGTGCTGCCGAGCGCACGCGGCGGCTCGCCCGCGGCAATCCGCGCTTCGTTCTGGCGCTCGATATAGACATCCTTGTAATCGAAGGCCACGCCAAGCTCGCGGCACAGATCCTCGATGCGCACGGTCATCGCGGCATCGAAGGCGGCGTTCGCGTCACGGTGGCGCAGGACGACCTGCTGGCGGCTGGCCTCCTCGCGGGTTGGATAAGGGCTCATGTCCAGCACGACCAGATTGTTCGACGCCCCGCCAAAACGGCGAAACCATTCCAACAGATAGCGCCAGCTTCTGCCGGCTTCTTCCTGAGCGGTGAAAAACGCCGTGCCGCGAAAGCCCAGCTCGAACATGTGAACAAGGATCGCCACGGCGAGCACATTGTCGAGCTGGCCGACATAATGACTGTCCTCGATGCGCAGGCTGTCGCGAAAGGCGACCGGCGTGCCGGCGACCAGATGGCCCAGCCCGCTTACCTCGAAGATGAGGTTGTTGCGGAATTCGCAGATATAGGCATGCTCGATGACGCCCGCGCCGCGATAGGCGCCCGACCATGGCTCATATCCATAGACCGGCACATTGTCGAACCGGTCGGCGATGGTTAGCATCAGTTCTTCAGATACCGAATTGCCAAGCAGGTCGGAGCGGCCGCCCGTCACGAAGGCGGCATACTGGAACTCGTTCGGGCCGGTGCAGATCAGTCCGTGGCGGTCGATATGAGCGGAAAATTTAAGCGGCCCCGGCTCGGCGCTCTGGGCCACCAGAAGCCCCTCGTACCATGTCACCTTCGCACCGCGCTCCTCAAGCTCACGCTGGAGCACGCGAAAGAACGAGTGTTCGGCGCCAACCACCGAGGGGCTGCGCATGAGGCTTCTCAGCAGGTCGTCAAGCGAGGTCTGATGCTGCGCCACGGTCGGGCTGTTATGAGAATATTGCATTGGGCTCTCACGGCTCAGGGGTTGCTCAGCGATCATCTGCTTAATGACAGCCCCATGCAAGGCTGCTGCTGCGCTGGCGGACCGGCATGAAAAAAGTGCTGCACTTGTCTTTGGCGCTCAGGCTTCCATATGGAAACGCAGTGTAAATGCTGCTGCGCCGCGCAGTTGACAGGCAATCGGCGCAGGGTATTAATGAACGTCGTGGTGATTTGGCCGGCCGGCTTGCAGCCACGTTAAACAAATAGCTAAAAGGGCCGCGGTTCCACGCACCGGCCCGATTTTCGCCCGGCCGGATTTTGTTTGAGGCCATGCGCTTCCTGCCATTATGACAGGCGCTGCCTCCTTGGAGCCTTTCACGTGATCCAGCCGGCTGGCGAAGTTTTTGTGCCCATCCCAGACGCTGCAAGCGCCGTCGCAGAATTTGGCGCGGATCAGCCGCTGTTGCTCGACTGTGGCCGGCGCCTTGCCCCATTCTCGATCGCTTACCAGACCTATGGCGCGCTGAACGATGCGCGCTCCAACGCCATTCTCGTTTGCCATGCACTCACCGGCGATCAATATGCCGCCGGGCTGCACCCCGCGACCGGCAAGCCGGGTTGGTGGACCTCGATGATCGGCCCCGGCAAACCGATCGACACGCGCCGTTATTTCGTCATTTGCGCAAATGTGCTGGGCGGCTGCATGGGCTCCACAGGGCCGTCGTCCGTGTGCCCGGAGACCGGACGCCCCTACGGACCGGATTTCCCCGTGATCACGATCGCCGACATGGTGCGCGCCCAGGCGCGGCTGATCGAGCATCTGGGCATCCCCGACCTGTTCAGCGTTATCGGCGGCTCGATGGGCGGCATGCAGGTGCTGGAATGGGCGGCCAGCTACAAGGAAAAGGTGTTCTCCGCGGTGCCCATCGCAGCGACCGCGCGGCACTCGTCCCAGAACATCGCCTTTCACGAAGTCGGCCGCCAGGCGGTCATGGCCGATCCGGACTGGCGCGGCGGGCGCTATCAGGACGAAGGCGTCATCCCGCGAAAGGGCCTCGCGGTGGCGCGCATGGCCGCACATATCACCTATCTTTCCGGTGATGCCCTGCACCGCAAGTTCGGCCGCAACCTGCAGGACCGCGATCGGGTGACATTTGGCTTTGACGCCGATTTTCAGGTCGAGAGCTATCTGCGCCATCAGGGCCTGAGCTTCGTCGAGCGCTTCGACGCCAATTCCTACCTGTTCATCACCCGCGCCATGGATTATTTCGACCTGGCCGATGATTATGGCGGTAGCCTCGCCGCCGCCTTTGCCGGCACACGTGCGCGGTTCTGCGTGGCCTCTTTCACCAGCGACTGGCTTTATCCCACGCGCGAAAGCCGCGAGATCGTCCAGGCGCTCAATGCCGTTGCCGCGAATGTGAGTTTTGTCGAGATCACGTCGGACAAGGGGCATGATGCGTTCCTGCTGCATGAGCCGGAATTGTTCGGCGCGGTCGCCGGTTTCCTGAATGCAGCAGCGCAAAAACGCGGCCTTGAGCCCCCCGAATCAGCCGGCCGTCTGAGCGCCAGTGCGGGCAGTGCCGGATGAAACCGCTGGAGCGTCCGACATCGACGCCCGTCACACGGGTCGATCACCTGCTCATCTCCGAGATGGTCGAGCCTGGCGCGCGCGTGCTCGATATCGGCTGCGCCACGGGAGAACTGCTGAAGCTGCTCGAGGATATGCGCGGGGTCGAGGGGCGCGGGATCGAGATCAGCCAGACCGGGGTCAATTATTGCGTGGCCAAGGGGCTTTCGGTGATTCAGGGCGACGCGGACCATGATCTGCAGAACTATCCCGACCGCGCGTTCGATTTCGTCATACTCAGCCAGACCCTTCAGGCAACACGCCGGCCCCGGCATGTGCTCAACGAGTTGCTGCGGATCGGCGAATATGTGATCGTCTCATTCCCCAATTTCGGCCATTGGCGGATCCGCTTTCAACTCCTTTTCGGCGGCCACATGCCCGTCACCGCCAGCCTGCCCGAGCCCTGGTACGAGACGCCGAACATTCATTTCTGCACGATCAAGGATTTCGTCGATCTGTGCGAGATGCTCGGCGCGCGGATAGTCAAGCCGGTCGCGCTGAACGCTCGCGGGAAGGCGCTGCCGATGGACATGCCGCTAAGCTGGCAGAACCTGTTCGGCGCGCAGGCGGTTTTCCTGCTGAAGCGCTCTTGAGCGCGCGCCGGGAACGTTCGGTGGCAAGTTGCCCCATTGCGGGCACGGGCCGCATGCGCACACGCACGGCATCACGCACCGGCACCACGCCGTGCACATCCTTGCGCGCCTCGACCATCAGCACGCCCGACACGGCCGGCCAGAACCGTCGGCCGGCGCGCTCCCAGGCGGGCGCGGCGTGCAGCACCGGTCCCCAGCTCATCGGCGGAATGAACAAGCAGGGCAGATTGTCCAGCGGAACGAACGTGGCTGACTGGAGCAGCATGTTGGTCTGCCGATGGGTATAGGGCCGACCCGCGCCCATCGGCGTACGGTCGGTGCGCGCCCATATGCCGCGCCGGTTTGGCACCACCAGCAACAGCCGCCCTTCGGGCCGCAAGACGCGCCAGAACTCGGCGACAAGCTCTTCGCTTGCCCCGCACATCTCGACGCAGTGTATCGCGAGCAGCCGATCCACGGACATATCCGGCAGCGGCAATTTCGGCTCATCATAAAGCGCGACACTGTTGCGCCCGTCGCGCGGCCACGTGCAAACGCCCTGCTGGCGCGGCATCAGCGCAATCACCCATTCGGCCTCGGCGCGAAAGGCCCGCAGATAGGGTGTGGCATAGCCGACGCCCGCGACGCTCATGCCGCGCATATCGTCCCAATGCGAGCGGATCCGCTGCGCGATCATGTGGCGCGCGGCCTGCCCCAGACGCGAGGCATAAAACGCCATCAGTTCGTCAATCGACGGGCGCATGTCGTTGGCAATCCACGTTTCCCCAGTCCGCAAACCTGGCGTTGAACGCCCTCACGGCACTATTATTGTAGGGCCCCGGAATAACAAAGGCGAGCCCATACCCATGACATTGCTGGAAGTCTACCAGTTTCCCTGCCGCTCCGACAATTTCGGCGTTCTGGTCCATGAGGCGCAATCAGGGCTGACCGCCTCGATAGATGCGCCGGAAGCGCGCGCCGTGCGCCACGCACTCGATGAAAAAGGCTGGCGGCTCAGCCACATACTGGTGACGCACCACCATGGTGATCACACCGAGGGCATCGCCCCGCTGAAGGCCGAAAGCGGATGCAGGGTGATCGGACCCGCCGCCGAGCAAAGCCGCATCGAGGGGCTGGATCAGGTCTGCCGCGGGGGCGACAGCTTCATGTTCGGCGCCCACGAAGTTCGCGTGATCGAGACGCCGGGCCACACGACGGGGCACATCACCTACTGGATGCCGGCGGATGGTCTGATCTTCTGCGGCGACACGCTGTTCTCAATGGGCTGCGGGCGTGTCTTTGAGGGCACGCCGGCGCAGATGTGGAATTCGCTGCAAAAGATCATGGCCCTGCCCGGCGAGGCGTCGATCTATTGCGGGCATGAATATACCCAGGCGAACGCCGCCTTTGCGCTGAGCATAGAGCCGGGCAACGAGGCCCTGCGCGCGCGCGCCGCTGAAGTGGCCGATTTACGCGCCCAGGGGCGGCCGACGCTGCCCACGACACTGGCGCGCGAGTTGGAGACAAATCCTTTCCTGCGCCCCGACAGTGCCGAAATCCAGTCCCAACTTGGAATGGCGGGGGCGCCACTCGATCAGGTCTGGGCCGAGATAAGGCGCCGAAAAGACAGGTATTGATCGGGGGCATGATGTGGAAAAGACAGCGGTTGACGTGATGGATCCTGTCCGCGCTTGCCGACGCGGATGGTTTAGCCTTTAATGCCAACAGTGACGCAGGGGCGCACGGCTCGATCACCTGATTCTCGGGATGCGGCAATATCCTTCAGGTCCAGAGCATCTGAAAGACGGAACCGGCGAACGGCCTGATCTAGGCCAGGATTTATAGTTTCGGGTATGCGTGGCGGCATATCCGGAACGGGCATTCAGGTCCCCAACGCTCAGGTTCCCAAGTGTATGCAGAAGGCGGCGCGTGACCTCATCATGGTCGCGCAGAAGCGGGGTAAGCTCATGCAGGCGGACCAAAGAGGCTCACACCTCTCCGCATTGTTTGTCGATTACGACAATGTGTATCTGTCACTGAAGCGACGCAACGAGGATGCGGCGGCGCGATTCGCCCAGGAGCCGGAGCGCTGGCTGGGGCAGATCATATCCGGCCGGCTGGTTCGCGGCGATGACGAGGCGCCGCGCCGCAAGCGTATGGCGGTCAACCGCGTCTACGGTAATCCGGTGCCGCGGCGCGGTGGGCGCGATGGTCCCAACGATCCCAACTCCTTCATTTTCGTGCGCCATCATTTCATCCGCTCCGGCTTCGAGGTGGTCGATTGTCCGCCGCTGACAGCCCAGCTCAAGAACGGGTCGGACATCCGTATGGCCATCGACATCCGCGACTTCCTCGAACATCGCACACGGTTCGATGAATTCATCATCCTGTCAGGCGATGCGGATTTCACGCCGGTGCTGCACAGGCTGCGCTCGTTCGACCGGCGCACGGTGATCTATTCAAATGACCATACCGCAGCTCCCTATGCGGCTTTGTCCGATGGCCGGATCGAGGAAATGGATCTGGTGAATTTCCTGCTCAACGACGCGCTTCCCTCGCCGCGCGGGCCTTCTGCTAATGCGCTGGGCTATGGAGACGGCCTCGGCGGGCGGGCGCCGCAGGGGCTTGCATACGAGCGCGGCGCGCGAACGGCTTCACTCGGCGGTCCCCTGGAAGAACCGGCAGTGCGCGCACTGATGGAAGATTTCCGCGCCGTCGGTTCTGAAATCGTCGCTCTTGTGATCAATGTGCTGGACGCTTCCGACAAGCCCGTACCGATCGCCTTTCTTGCCAATCAGGCGATGAAGGAGCTTGGCCATCCCAAAACTGTCGGCACCAACTGGGCGGGATGCGGCGGTTTCCTCAATTTTCTGTCGCAGAACCTGCCGGACAGCTTGCGCCTGAGCGAGACGCCCCCGCACCGGGTCTATGATCCGCGCCGGCATCAGATCGACGAGACGCCGGCCGAGCAGCCTGGGCCTGTGCGCCGCGAGCCGCAAGCAGCCGCTCAGCCAGCCGGCGTTCTGGCGCCCGCGCAAAATGCCAGCAGCACGAGGCTGAGCGAGTTGCAGAATTCCATCGCGCGCATCTACGAGGCGTCCAAGGCGCCACCGCTGCCGCCGAGCGAGTATCAGCTTCTGTTCAATCTGATCTCCCGGGAAGTGCTCGAAAACGGCTTTCATCCGGAGCGCACGGTGTCCGGCGTCCTGTCGCGCGCAGCCGAGCATCGCGTGCGTCTGGCCACGCAGGATGTCGCCTTCGTCGTGGCGGCGATTGACGAGATGGACCCCTGGCTCGAACAGTCACAGACGCCGGCGGCGATAGCCCGCGCCTACCGCGAAAACATTCTCGGACGCTGCAAGGCCGCCGGGGTGGCCCTTACCGATGATGAGCATCAGCTCGTTCATGTCTGGTTCGGCGCGACGCAGTGGAAATCATCCGATGAAAGTGGCGGGTCCGATCCGGGCGGCGGACCGCCTCCGGGCCGCGCAAGCTCTGGCGGTATTGACCGGTTCGGAGCAGATCGCGACACACATTTTTCCTCGTTCTATGACGAAGGCCGTGGGAATCCCAATGACGCCGAGGCGCGCTACAAGCGCCACGGCTGAGACAGCGGCGCGCATGGCTAGGCAGCAGTGCGAGGTCGCCCGCGGAATATGAGATCGCGTGCGGCCAGAAGCGCACCGCACGTGATCAGCACGGCCGCGAGCCACAATAATGGGTTGGCCTCGCTCAGGCCGAAGCCGACGAGCAATGAGGTGGAAATGAGCGGCGCGAAATAAGACGCTGCGCCGAGCACCCTTATGTCGCCGTGCTTGCAGCCGTAATCCCACACATAAAACGCCAACCCCACCGGCCCGAGACCGAGCCCCACGACCGCCAGCCACTGGCGGGCATCGAGCGGCCAGATCGGCTGTTCCAGAGCAAGGCTGGCCAGCGCGCCGGCACACGCCGTTGCGCTGCAATAGAGTGTGACGGCGACGCTGGGCACCCCGCGAAACAGGCGAGACAGAACCGAATAGGACGACCAGACCAAGGCAGCAGCGAAAGCTGCCGCATAACCCGCCCACGCCCCGGACGCTGAAAGCCCGCTCGCCCCGCCCGTAATGACCAGCACGGCTCCCGCCAGCCCCAGCGTTACCCCCGCCAGATGCCACCACCGCAAACCGGCCGAGCCAGGCAGCAGCGCGGAAAACAGCACGATCAGCAGCGGCCAGAGATAGTTGATGAGATTGGCTTCAAGCGGCGGTGCGAGGCTTAGGGACAGGAAGTAGAAGAAATGAAAGCCCAGCAAGCCGCATGTCCCAAGAAGCGCCGCAGGCAGGCTCAGACGGCGTAAACCGCGCCGGGCTGTGCTTGAGCCCGCCAGATAAACCACGCCGATGAGTGTCGCGATGAAAAAGCTCATCGCCACCAGTTGCAGCGTCGGCACGCCACCGGCAAGAACGGTGAACGGCGCCAGCAGCGCCCACTGCAGGATCGCCACGAAACCGACAGCCGTGGCCACCGCGGGCGCGGGGACCGCCGTCACGTCATCAGACGGTGTCATTGGCGCGTCCGTAGACATCATCATGCCGCTCGATATCGTCTTCGCTCAGGATACCGCCCGATTGCACCTCGATCAGCATGGCCGGCTCGCTGAAGGGGTTCGCAAGCCGGTGTCTTTCGCCCAGCGGGATGTAAGTGGATTGGTTCTGCGACAGCGTGCTCACGCTCTCGCCTACCGTAACCTCGACGCGCCCGCTGACGACCACCCAGTGTTCCGAACGGTGCCGGTGACTTTGCAGCGACAGCCGCCCGCCGGGATGAACGAGAATGCTCTTGACCAGATAGCCATCGCCGCCACTCAGCACATCAAACCAGCCCCACGGTCGATGGGTGCGCGTGCTCGATACGGCATGGGCATGGCCGCCACAGGCCAGCCGTTCCACAACCCTGCCAACCTCATCGGCGCATCTGTTGGCCGCAACGAGAACCGCGTCACCGGCCGCGACCACGAAACAATCATTCAGCCCGAGGACCGACAGATGCGGCCCGTCGCTACGCGCAAACACATTCGCGCAGCCGTGGAAGACGACATCGCCGCTGGCGACATTGCCGTCGCTGTCAGCATCGGCCAATTCGCGCATCGCGGACCACGAGCCGATATCGCTCCAGCCGGCGTCCAGGGTCACACAGGCGAGTGCATCTGATTTTTCCAGGACGGCATAATCGAGCGAGATCGAGCGCGCGCGCGCGAATGCCTGCCCGCCAAGACGCAGAAAATCGAGATCATGGCTAGCTGTGGCCAGGGCTTCGCGGCACGCCTCCAAAATGTCGGGAGCAAGGCTCTCAAACGCGGCGATCAGGCTATTTGCCTTGCACAGGACAAGCCCCGCATTCCACAGATGAGTGCCCGAGGCGAGATAACGTGCCGCCGTCTCGGTGTCGGGCTTTTCGACAAAGCGCGGCGGTGCGCCATTGCGCAGCTCGATATAGCCATAGCCCGTATGGGGCGATGTCGGGCGCACGCCGAACACGACGATCCGGCCCGAAAGCGCCAGCGGCGCGCCCTCGCGCATGGCCTCGGCATAGGCATCGGGGTCGGCGATCGCATGATCCGCCGGGCAAAGCGCCATCAGCGCATCATCGCCATGATGGCGTGCGCTCAGCAGCGCCGCTGTCGACGCTGTCGCCGCCGTGTTCCGGCGCACCGGCTCGATGATGATCTGCGATTGGCCAAATCCTGCTTCGCGCAGATGCTCGGCGATGATGAAGCGGTGATCCTCATGGCCGATGACGCCAAAGGGCGCAAACGGCGCTTGTGCCAGACGCTTGCAGGTTTGCTGCAACAGACTGTGCGAGCCGAGCAAACGCAGGAATTGCTTGGGGTAGCTCTCACGCGAGAGCGGCCACAGACGCGAACCAACACCGCCCGCCATGATGAAAGGATGAATGATGCTCATCTACTGCACTCGGTTGGCTACCCGTCACAGCGCGAAAACGCCCATGTCGCGGGCGCGCAGCGCGTAGACATCGCCCGAATTCGCCTCATGAGGCAAGCCGCGAATTGTCTCTATCATGTCTGCTGGTGGGCAGAACCGGTCGAGCGCCAGGCGAAATTGCTCGGCGAGGGAGAAATTGAACACATAGTCATCGAGCGCGGCCAGCCGCTCTATGCAGGCCACCGCGATTTCGCGCTGAATGGTCGTGAATTCGATCGAAAGTGCGCGCACCGGCACGCTGAGACCGCGCAGTGCCTCATGTTCGAAACCCTCCACGTCGATCTTGATGAAGCGCGGCGTACCATGAGTTTCGATCAGCTCATCCAGCGTGATGACCGGCACCGTGATGGCGCGCTCCCAGCTTTGGTCCTGCCAGCCATTCGCCTCGCGTGCTGATCTGATGAATTCATCCGAAGCCGTGGAGACGGTCGGGTTGCTCAGATTGAGGTTGAAGGTGGCGCTGCCGGCCTGCGCGCCGACCGCAGCGCGCACCAGCCTGACGCGCGGCGAGAGACCATAGAGCAGCTTGAGGCAGGCAAATGCGGCAGGCTGGGGTTCGACGCCGACCACGATCGCGCCGAGCCTGCGGAATGCACCGATACGGTCGCCGACATGCGCGCCGATATCGAAGACCAGATCACGCGGCTGGATGAATTGCGCATAGTGGCCGCGCATGTGCTTGGTGCGCACCGGGTTGGCATAATAGATGAGCAATGACCGGCCGATTCCTGTCGCTGCGCGCAGCCTGTCGCGCAACCCGAAGACCGGCCGGTCAGACCGTGAAGCGTTCAACCGACCGAAACGGCCGGCCAGACCGGCGCGCCCTGCGCTTCCGGAGGCGGCAATCCCTCTACAGTGGCATTTGCGAGTTCGACTGGCAGCGCGGCTTCTTCTGGTATCGCGCACAGACCCCAGCGGGCACAACGCGCGCCGATCGCCAGCGATGACGAGAGAACCGCGAGCGGGATGCACAGGATCAGGCCCGCCAGCACCGGCAATGCCCACGGCAATACGCCAGGTGCATAAACCGCAAAGATGCCAAGCAGAATGAAACCGAACAACGTCTGCGGCCAGAGCCCATGCAGCGCCGTCGCCCAGCTTAGCTGATAGGCATCGCGCGCCTGACCGCTCCACTGAACGCAGCGCCCGAACACAAGGCCGATCATGAAGGTGGTGATCCTGAACGCGATTACCGGGGCAAGCAGCATCATGAACACGATCTCGACCAGCGCGCCCACGCCAAAGCGCAGCGGCCCGCCGTAGCGCCTTATGCCGCCGGCCGTCATCATCACATCCGCCAGACCGGCAATCTTGGGCATCAGGCTCATGCTCATCACGGTGATGAACAGCGGGAGACCGACATTCGCATCAAAATTCGGCATGCCGCCCGTGACCGCCTTCACCGCACTCATGATCATCAGCGCAATCCACGCCACCGCGCTCATATACATCATGATCGCGATAAACACCTGCATCCGGCTGGTCGGAAGCAGCCCGCGCAGGCCCAGCAGACGCCAGTATTGCATGTTTCCCTGGCACCAGCGCAGATCGCGCTTGGTGAAATCGAGCAGCGTCGGCGGATTGTCTTCCCACGACTGGTCCTCTACCGGCACCACCCGCACCTCAAATCCGCCGCGGCGCATGAGAACGGCCTCGATCTGGTCGTGGCTCAGCACATGTCCGCCCAGAGGCGGCGAGCCGGGCAGCAGCGGCAATTCGCAATGTTCGGCAAACGGCGCGATGCGCACCATCGCATTATGTCCCCAGAACGGGCCGCAATCGCCCTGCCACCAGGCGCTGCCCATCGTGTAGGAACGCATGCCGTGGCGCATGCCGAACTGGAATATGCGCGCAAACGCACTGGGCGCGGGCGTTCCGACCACCAGACTTTGCAGGATGCCGATGCGCGGATGGGCCTGCATGATGCGCACGAGCCGCAGGATCGCCGGTCCCGACATCAGGCTGTCGGCATCCAGCGGCAGCATCAGTTCATAGGCGCCGCCAAAGCGCGCGACGAAATCGCGGACATTGCCAGCCTTGAAACCGATATTGGCCTCGCGTCGGCGGTAGGTGGCGCGGCTGTCATCGTCAAACGCGGCGCGCCAGCCGGCGAAGATGGCTTCCTCGCGCGCGGCAGTCTCCGGATCTGATGTGTCGCTCAGCACAAAATAATCGAACTGGGCGCCGTGGCCGGTCGCTTCGACACTTCGACGCACCGCTTCCAGCTTGGTGAAGGCGCGTGCCGGATCTTCGTTACGCAAGGTGATGATGATCGCCGTGCGCACTCCGATCGGCGCATCGGTATCGGCATCGGCCATGAACGGCGCAACCGCGCTCTTCCAGTCCCGAGAACCGTGCAGCAGCCATAAGCCGATCACTGCATTCCAGAAACCGAGCGCCATCCACGGCGCAGAAATGAGGAAGCAGATGATCAGGCCGATCTCGAGCGGGCCAAACCAGGTGGCTGTCGCATTTTCGCTGCCCGTGTTCGCGCTAAATACCGCCGGGTCGACGAGCAGATAGGCCCATGCGGAGCAGAGAGCGGCGACCGTTGTGCTGACGAGGGCAAACATGACAAGTCTGCGCCTCGAGAGCGTGCCTGCTTTCTGGAGTCCGGAGGGAACGGTGCCGGCCGGAGTGGATGCGAGGGAAATGTTGCGCTGCAACTTGAGGTGTTTCAACATAGGTCTCCGTTAATCCCCCCCGGTGAGGATTGCCCAAAACTTAGGCTCAAGTGCGATTTGCCTTGCGAGCCAATATGATGAGAAGTCAGATGGACGCCGAAAGACGAACGGCAGACGCTGAGGTTGCGCGAGCAATGGTTTATGTTGCGCCGCAACGAATCGCACTGAAGAACGTAGCCTTGGCGGTATGTGCCAAAGATGACTTCTCTATGGCGCAAGTCAAGGTGCGCACCCTTTGGTCGGGTATCAGCCGCGGGACGGAACGTCTGGTTTATCAGGGTAAATTGCCGCCCAGCGAGTGGACGCGAATGCGCGCGCCGCATCAGGAAGGCGAGTTCCCGTTCCCTGTCAAATATGGCTATGCGGCCGTCGGCATCGTCGAGGATGGCCCTTCTGCACTGCGGCAAAAGACTGTATTCGCTTTGTTTCCTCATCAGGAGCGCTTTCTCGTAAATCCCGATCAGGTGGTCGTCATACCCGATCACATTCCACCGCGGCGCGCCATTCTGGCCGCCAATATGGAAACAGCGCTGAACGCGATTTGGGATGCAGGCCTCAGCGCGGCTCACAATATTGTGATAGTCGGCGCGGGCGTGGTCGGGTGTCTCGTCGGCGCGATCGCCGCGCGCATGCCGGGGACGACTGTCACGCTGGTCGATATCGACCCTCAGCGCGCCGATATCGCCAGCGCCTTCGGACTGCGCTTCTGCCTGCCCGCGCAGACTCCGGGCGGCGCCGATATCGTCTTTCACACCAGCGCGAGCGAAGCCGGGCTGAAGCTTTCGCTGGACAGCGCGGGATTTGAAGGGAAGATCATCGAGCTGAGCTGGTATGGTGACAGGAGTATCGCAATGCCTCTGGGCGGCGCGTTCCACAGCCAGCGGCTTCAGCTCATCTCATCCCAGGTGGGGCATGTCGCACCTTCGCGGCGCGCCAACTGGTCCCATCGCGCACGCCTTCAGGCGGCGATATCCATGCTCGATGATCCACGGCTCGATCTGCTGATCACCAATGAGGTCGCCTTTGATGACCTGCCAGAACAGATCGCAGCGATCCTGGCTCCTGCGGCGAGCGGGCTTGCCACGGCAGTTCGCTATGACTGAGCTCTGCTCGTCCCGGCGGCGCGGCTGCACATGCGCCCGGTCGCTCGGCGTGACCGTCGATATGCCACAGTTCTGGCCGATCAGCTTTCTCGGCAAATAACGGAGCATTCATGTATTGTGTAGAAGTCAGTGACCACATCATGGTCGCGCACAGCCTGCCCCATCCGATTTTCGGCCCAGCGCAGGGTGTGCACGGCGCGACCTTCGTGGTCGATGTCGCATTTTACCGCGACGCGTTGAGCGCCCAGAATATCGTTGTCGATATCGGCCGGGCGATCGAGGTTCTGAAAGCGGTGCTCGCGCCGCTGCATTATGCCAACCTCGACGACATCCCCGAATTTTCCGGCAAGCTGACGACGACCGAATTTCTGTGCCGGCACATTTTCGACCAGTTCGCGCGCGCCGCAAAGAGCGGCGAGCTGGGCGAAGACGGTGCAGGCGTGGAGCGCATCCGCGTAAGCCTGTCTGAAACACCGCTGGCGCGGGCGTCGTTTGAAGGGCAATTGCGCGGGTGATCGGGTGCGATTTCCTGATCCCCGGCGATCTGGCCACGCCGACGGGCGGCTATGCCTATGCACGGCGCATCATGCCGCTGCTTGCCGCAAACGGCGTCGCGGTGCGCCATGTGCCCTTGCCAGCCTCGTTTCCTGCGCCCGGAGCGGATGACCTTGCGACCAGCGCGCGCACGCTCGCCGGCGTCCCGCCACACCGCGTGGCGATGATCGACGGACTGGCTTATGGGGCCATGTCAGAGGACGTCATTGCGCATTCGCGAGCGCCTATCCTGGCGCTTGTGCATCATCCTCTAGGCCTGGAAAGCGGTCTGCCCAAGGCCGACAGCGAAAGGCTGCTCGCTGGCGAACGCAGGGCTCTGAGGCTGGCGCGCCAGATTGTCGCAACCAGCCAGACGACAGCCGACACGCTGGTGGACCTCATGGGCTGCTCGCGCGCCGACATCACGATCGCTGAGCCGGGCACCGAGCGGGCGGCGCGCGCCATCGGCAGCACAGACGGCCCGACACGGCTTGTCAGCGTCGGTTCGGTGGTGCCGCGCAAGGGGTTCGATGTGCTCGTTGCCGCCCTCGCCCGGCTGCGTGATCTGCCCTGGGTGCTGATCATCGCCGGCAGCCTGGATCGCGACGGGCGCACCGCCACGGCACTGCGCGAGCAGATCGCGGCGGCAGGGCTGGCTGATCGCATCACATTGACAGGTGCGGTGAATGAAGCGCAGCTCGGCGAGCTTTACGCGGCGGCTGATCTGTTCGTGCTGGCGTCGCGGTATGAAGGATATGGAATGGTGTTTGCAGAAGCCATGGCGCGCGGCCTGCCGATCATCGCGACCGCGGGAGGAGCGGTGGCGGCGACCGTGCCGGCAACAGCCGGTCTGGTTGTGCCCGCAGGTGACATCGAGGCGCTCAGCGATGCGCTGCGAATGTTGATGCGCGACCATTGCCTGCGTGCCCGGCTCAGCGATGGCGCCTTTGCGCACGCCCAACACCTGCCCACATGGGACGATACGGCCGCACGGGTAGCGCTTGCCATAAGACGGGCGGCAGGCGCGGCCACGCCGGAGGGAGTGCAATGAGTATCGACATCAACGCCCCGGAAGACGGTTTTTCCACCGACTGGCTGTCCCTGCGCGAGGGCGCCGACGCGCGCGCGCGTGATCCGGGCCTGGCGGATCTGCTGGGCGGCCGCCTTGGTGCGCGCTCGGATGTGGCCATAACCGATCTGGGCGCGGGGACCGGCGCAAACCTGCGCGCCCTCGCTCCGCTGCTGGGCGCGCGCCAGGATTGGCGACTGGTCGATCATGATCCGGCGCTGCTGGCTGCGGCGCGCATGGCTCTCGTTGCGTGGGCCGATGAAGCCGTTGCAACGGCCTCGGGTCTTCAGCTTCGCCGCAATGGCATAACCATCAACGCGAGCTTCGTGCAAGCCGATCTCGACCGCGATCTCGATGACCTGCTTGGCGCCGGCCAGCCATGCGATCTGGTCACCGCCTCGGCTTTCTTCGATCTGGTATCGGAGCAATGGATTTCGCGCTTCGTGATGAGCCTCACGCGCACGCGCCTGCCGCTTTATACCGTGCTCAGTTATGACGGGACCGAGATCTGGGAGCCGCCTTTTGCTGCCGACGATGTTGTGCACGCCGCGTTCCTTGCCCATCAGCAGACCGACAAGGGCTTTGGGCCGGCGGCCGGTCCGGCAGCCATCGGGGCGCTGGCAGGGGCGCTTCACAATGCCGGCTATGACGTCATGACGGCGCCGAGCCCCTGGAGGCTGAGCGCCGGGCAGGATGCGGCGCTGATCGCCATGCTCGCATCTGGCATAGCCGATGCCGCGGCGCAGACGGGCCGTGTGGACAAGGCCAAGCTCGACGCTTGGCGGCAGGCCCGCATCGGCGCACAAGCCTGTCTGATCGGCCATGCGGACCTGCTGGCGCTGCCGGCAACGACCTGAGATCAGGCCAGCATCCGGCTCAGGACTCCGTCGCGGCGGATTAACCCGTGATAGAGCGCAGCGCCGATATGCACGATCACGATGACACCGAGCGCAAAGCCCATATAGCCGTGAATTGCAAGCAGGTCCTCGGACAATTCGCGGTCGGGGCCAATCAGATGGGGCATGGCGAACAGGCCGAAGACATTGACCGTGGCCGGGTAGGCCGATGTGCCGATCCAGCCGATCAGCGGGGTCGCGACCAGAAGCACGTACATGCTGAAATGCGCGATCCACGATATTTGGTACTGAAGCGGGGTCAGAACCGCGGCCGCCGCCGGAGCGCCGAATGTGAGCCGGTAGCCGACCCGGATCAGCATCAGCGACAGAACGACGATGCCGAAAGACCGATGCAGATCAAAAAGCTGATTTTGCAGTGCGCCCTGGCCAATATTGACCATGGCGATGCCGGCGGGAATGATAAAAACCACCATCGCGGCGATCAGCCAATGCAGCAGTTTGGCGATCGCTGAATATCCACTTCGCTGAACAGCGGCGGTCATGGGGGGCAACTCCTCTGATTTGCATTGCGCAAGTCACAATCGAAAATTACGTCTCCGCTGGCAAGCAGATGAATCTGCGTCGGTGGACGCATGGCCTGCGCCAGCGAGTGGATCGGCGGCAAATTGAGCCCGCAATGTCCCGATCCGAGTATCATCGGTGCCATCAGGATATGAAGCCGGTCGACGGCGCCAGCCATGATGAATCGGGAAACCGTGACGGCGCCACCCTCGATCAACAGCCTCTTCATTCCCCGTTCATGCAGCGCAGTAACAATTCCGTGGGGACACAGGCCTGCGTCATATTGCGGCGCACCCGCCCCAGCGCCGACAAAAATCGGGGTTAATCCACTATCGATGTGTGTGTCTTTACGAGCGACTATGAAAACGGGAGGGCCGTCATTGCTCAGACATTTGGACGCGGGCGGGATGCGGCCGTTTGGATCTATGATGATACGTGTGGGGCTGCGTCCGGGGACGCGCCGCACGGTCAGGGATGGATCATCAGCGACGATGGTGCCGACCCCGACCACCACGGCATCGACCGCGGCACGCAGCCGGTGCAGATGATCAAGCGCGTCATCACCGTTGATATATTTGGACGCGCCATTCTCCGTTGCGATGCGCCCGTCGAGCGTTTGACCGAGCTGGGCGACGACAAAGGATGCGCCCGGATCACTTGCTTCGATCATCTTGAGCGCGGCGTCAGCGGGCCGGTCCGAATGTGGCAACTGCATTCCCTTTCCTGCGGCCGATATGAATCGTTCCGCGCGGGCCATGAAACCAAGAGATGGCGGTACGGGTTTATATCACAGCCGCGCGCCAGAGGCACCGGCGCCGCGAGCGCAAAGACTAGGCAAATGCACGGCACGAAATGTGCCAGATCAACGAGAAGCTAGTTCAGCGAGCGCCTACGGACATCTCTTCAAAAGTGAAATCGTGCGGCATCTGCCGCTCAAAGGACGAATAAAGTGACAGAACCTGCACTCAACGGACTGTTGGGAGACCCGAAGGAAGTCGCGGTGGAGCGTGCGCTCGCCGAAACCCGCTCTGGTCGCCCCGTCATCGTTACGCACGGCGGCGAAAGCCTTTTGAGCGTTGCCGCGGAATCGATCGACACGAGCCTGCTGGAGGCCCTGCGGACACTCGGGCGCGGCGATGCCCGGCTTGTCCTGTCTCCGGCGCGGCTACGCCTGCTTGGCCACAATGTGTTGGTGCCGGGCAGTATCGAGATCGAGGACTATCAGGCCGAGACGCTGCTCGATATCGTTTGCCAGGCCAACGCCAAGCTGACGATCGCGATCCCGCGCCCTGCCAGCCCAGCGGAAAATGCCGGTCTGGAACTGATCAGGCTCGCCTATCTCCTGCCTGCAGCGGTCGTCATTCCGATCGCTGACAAGAGCCGGTTTGCCGGCGTGGTCAGCATCAACGCCGATGCCATTGAACATTACCGCCAGCATGTTCTGAACGCGCCGCGGATCGTGTCGCGCGCGCCGGTGCCGCTGGAAGAAGTCGGCGAGACCGAATTCGTGGTGTTTCGCGGCGGCGAAGGCATGCGCGATCAGGTGGCGGTCATCATCGGTCGCCCGGATCCGTCGCGGCCGGTGTTCGTGCGCATCCATTCCGCCTGCCTGACCGGTGATCTGTTCTCCAGCCTAAAATGTGACTGCGGAGACCAGTTGCGCGGCACGGTGAAGCGTATCGCTGCCGCTGACGGCGGCGTCGTGCTTTATCTCGATCAGGAAGGACGCGGCAACGGCATCGCCAACAAGATCCGCGCCTACAAGTTGCAGCACGCCGGCTATGACACATTCGAGGCGGATGAAATTCTGGGCTTCGACCTCGATCAGCGCCGGTTCGACTTTGCCGCAGCGATGTTGCGCCAGCTTGGTTTCGACAAGGTCCGCCTGATGACCAACAACCCGGAAAAGGTGATCGCCATGCGCGAAGCGGGGCTAAATGTGGTGTCCAGCCACCGCGTCATCGGGCGCGCCACCTCGCAGAACGTGTCATATCTGGCGACAAAGCGCGACCGCGCCGGGCATCTGCTGGCCGCCGATCTGAACGGCGAGGGCAAGTTCGACGCGGATTGAAGAGTCGCGTGTCAGCCGCGTGCCGGGCCGACGCTGCGCCCACGCTGGACCGGAGGCGCGGGCAGTTTGCGGAATGACCACTCGACTACCGGCGAGGGATAGCACGGACCGCTGAGCACGATCTGGAAACAGCGACGGCGGAAGATCGGGTCGGCAAGGAATATGCTCTCCTCGATGTCCGCCTGGGCGCCCTTGGCCGTGAAATGCCAGCGTTCACCGTCGGGCAGCGCCAGCGCAATGCCCCGCCCGTCCTGAAGCATGGCGACATTCACCCGTGGATGCAGATGGAAGCGGACAGCGAACATAGCATCGACGGCTGCTGTGTGATTGCGGCGCGGGTCGAGCAGATGATCGACGCCTTCAAGACACTCGCCATCCCGGCTCAGGCGCAATGTGCGCTGGTGAATCAGGCCGAACCGGTCCTTGTAGCCATCATGCGCGGCGCGCAGCACCAGCGCCTCGTTTTCCACGCCGGCTTCGGCCTCCACCGACTTGGGGTTGGAGAGCAGAAAAATCTCGCGCGGCGGCTGGAGAAGCTGGCGCTTGACGAGGCGTGACGACGACACGTCGTTGATCGTGAGCGTGGCATGCGCGGCCGTGGCACGCGAAACGATCTGCCATTCGCTGTCTTCTTCGGGCGGCGCGCCGCAATTGACGACGATATCATGCAGTCCCGAGGTAAACTCGAATGACAGGCAGCCGGCCGTTGCGCGCTCGCTCGCCAGCAGGGGCGGCGGCGAACCGACATCGGCAATAACCACGACATTGCCGCGCGCCAGCCGCGCATAGCCGGTTTTGGGCGCTATCAGCGCATCGTTGCGGCGGGTGTCATCATAGGCGAGCACGGTGGCGATCTGATCGGCGAAGGTGGCGCCCATGCCGTTGAAGCGGGCCAGCGAACCGGTGCTCAGCCGCATGAAGCGGATCATCGGCATCATGCGGTTGATGGCTTCATAGAGCGCATCCGGCGGCTCCTGCGAGCGGCCGACGAAACATTGTTTCAGCGGAAGCAGATCGAGCAGGATTTCCACCGGGGCACCGGGATGGCGCGAGATATGGCCGCCATCGGGCAGGATCTGCCGGTCCAGGTCCGCGTTCAGGGCAGGCACGTAGGTGTTGATGTAGGGCTCGAACTCGGCGATGCACAGGCTCGCCAGCGTCGTGGCGATGGTCGCACGCAGCCTCGGCAAGCCCTGGCTGTCATCTTTTCCGCCGACCGAGAGCATGTGCAGATGCCGCGTGATCGTCGACATGTACTGGTCATAAAGGGCGCTGTCGACGCGCTCCAGCAGGAAGCCGGCATGCGATAGCAGCGCGATCAGCCGGCGGGCCGCGATATCGGTTTCCCAGGCGATATCGGGCATTGAAGCACCAAGGCCGAGCCAGTCGCGCAACATGTTGCGTGCCCGCTCGCGCGCGACATCGTCCTGAGCGGCGTGCAGATGGCGCAGCCAGCTGAAGGCGTGCAGTTCCTTCAGCCAGGACAGGCTTGGCGGACGGATGGCGAATGGCGAATGCGAGCCAACCGGCGCGACCGTGCCCGCCAGCCCGAGATAGCCATCATAGATTTCGGCGGCAAGGCTGGCATCGGCCGTGCGCAGGTCCTGCGGCACCAGCAGCAGTTGCTGGGCCGGGGGCGGCCCGGTCATCCAGCGCATTGGAGTAGAACTGACGAGCGTAGTCATCGCCGCGCGACCGGCATGTCCTGCCGCGATGGCAGCGAGCCGCATCTTTTCGGTTATTTCCCTAGTCGCCATGGTCTTTGTCGTACCGATGCGGAATTAACTCATGACTGTATCACAAGAGGTCAAACACAGATCGTGGCTTATTTAGTGTGCCAGGTGTTCTCAACCGGTTTTTTCAAGCCTGGCGACGAAAAAACCGTCCATGCCATGCGGGGCTAGATAATGCGGGAGCGTGCGCAGCCAGCCTTGCCCGACTATCCAGTGGCTGTTGCCGTTCACCTCTTCTGCCATTATCGGCACCGCTCGCAGCGTGGGATTGGCGCTCAATATTCGTTCGATCTGCTGCGGGCCTTCTTCGGGTTCAAGCGAGCAGGTGCAATAAACCAGCCTCGCGCCCGGACGCAGCAGCGCCACGGCGTGATCCAGCAGCCGCGCCTGAAGCCCGGCGAGTTCGGCGACATCTTCGGCACGCTTGACATGGGCGATATCGGGATGGCGGCGGATCGTGCCGGTTGCGGTGCATGGCGCATCCAGCAGGATCGCATCGTGCGGGGTGGCGGGCATCCACGATGTGGCATCGGCCTGCACCAGTTCAGCGCTCAGCCGCAGACGCGCCAGATTTTCGCGCACCCTGCCAAGCCGACCGGGGGATTGATCGACAGCGACGACATCCGCCCCGGCCGCTGCAAGCTGCGCGGTCTTCCCGCCCGGCGCGGCGCACAGATCGGCCACCCGTCTGGCGCGCACATCGCCGAGCAGCCGCGCCGGCAGGGTGGCGGCGACATCCTGCACCCACCACGCGCCGGCATGATAGCCCTCGATGTCCTCGATGCGGCCCTTGTGCTCCAGCCGGACCGTGCCCGGCGCGATCAGTTCACCGCCCAGCCGCTCAGCCCATCCGGCTGCATCCTCGGGCACGCTAAGATCGAGAACGGGTTCGGCCAGATGCTGCGTGGCGATCTGGCGGGCGGTATCGGCGCCATAGGCTTTTGCCCAGCGATCCCAGAGCCACGCCGGGGTATTCAGGCGGGGGGCATCCTGGGAAGCGATGATCGCTGAGCGATTTTCCGACACGCGGCGGAGCACGGCATTGGCCAGCTTGGCGAAACGGCGCGTGGCGGCGTGGCGTCGGGTCTGGGCGACGGCGATGTTGATGACGGCGTGGGGCGGGGTGTCGAGAAACAGAAGCTGTGCGCCGGCCACCAGCATGATCTCGTCGAGGGCGCCCCGCTCAGCGGGAAGCGGCGAAGCGATGAAGTGGCTGATCGCCACTTCGATCTGGCCCTTGCGGCGCAAGGCCGTGGCGAGAATGGCGCGGACGAAGGCGCGGTCGCGGGGACTTTGCGGGTCCGGGCGAGCATCGCCGATCGCGCCGGCGCGCAACATGGCGTCATCGAGATTGCCGCGTTTGCCAAGCACGTCGCCCAGCACGCGCGCTGCGATCTCGCGAACTTCAAGCCCCGGAACGGACGGTGAGCGGCTCGGGCTGGCGGCGCCGGGCGCCACAGCGCTGCCACTGCGCTGCTTGCGCGGTCCGCGCGTCCGCTGCGGCGTCATCGCCGGCCCCGATCCGATCCAGCCGGACAAGGGAACGATTTTCTCCCGGCTGATCTCAGCCCCACGGACCCTGGCGCGGCGATCGCGTCATGCCGTGCTGCTCCTGGCTTGAGCCGCCGATCTGAGCCTGATCTGCCAGCGCCTGCAAGCGCGCGATACGTTCCTCAACCGGCGGGTGGGTCGAGAACAGCTTGTCGAAGCGTACGCCGGACAGCGGATTGATGATGAACATGTGCGCCGTTGCCGGGTTGCGCTCGGCATTATAATTGACCTTTTGCTGGGCCCCTGAGCTGATCTTTTGCAAGGCCGAAGCCAGCCACAGCGGACGCTGGGAGATTTCCGCGCCGCCCTTGTCGGCTTCGTACTCACGCGACCGGCTGATCGCCATCTGCACGATCGCCGCCGCGATCGGCGCGAGAATGACCATGGCTATAAGGCCGAGGACGCCGAACGGATTGTTGTTATCGCGCGAGCCGCCGAACAGCATGCCGAACTGGGCGAGCATCGAGATCGCGCCGCCAATCGTCGCCGCCACCGTCATGATCAGCGTGTCGCGGTTCTTGATGTGCGCAAGCTCATGGGCCATGACGCCGGCGACCTCCTCGCGCGTCAAGCTGGACAAAAGCCCGGTCGTGGCCGCCACCGCTGCGTTCTGGGGATCGCGCCCCGTGGCGAAGGCGTTGGGCTGATCCTCGTGCATGATGTAGACCTTGGGCATCGGTAGATCGGCGTTGCGCGCAAGCTGACGGACGATGTCATAAAGCTCGGGCGCATCGCGCTCATCTACTTCCTGCGCATTCTGCATGCGCAGGACCATCTTGTCGGAGTTCCAGTAGGCGAAGAAATTCATCGCCATGGCCACGCCAAAGGCTATGAGCATGCCAGTCTGGCCACCAATCGCACCGCCGACAAGGACGAACAGCCCCGCCAGAAGCGCCAGCAACATTGCCGTGCGTAGGTAACTCATCAAGAAGACCTCTCACTCATTTCTTGCCGCGCAGGCCGGCCCGGTAACAAGACAGATCATAGGCAAGCTCGCGTCACGATGCCATGGCGTCGAAGCGCTATTTGAAGGAAACGCCCAGTATTTCGTAGCCCTTGCCGCCCTTGGGCGTCATTACCTCGACGCTGTCGCCGGCGCGCTTGCCGATCAGGGCGCGGGCGATCGGCGAATTGATCGCGATGCGACCCTTGCGGACATCGGCCTCGGTGTCGCCGACGATCTGATAGGTCAACTCCTCGTCGGTGTCCTCATCGACGATGGTTACCCTGGCGCCGAATTTGACGGTGTCGCCGGAAAGTTTCGACACGTCGATGACGTCCGCGCGCGAAAGCTTGTCTTCGAGATCGGCGACCTTGGCCTCGTTGATACCCTGCTGCTCCTTGGCAGCGTGATACTCGGCATTCTCCGAAAGATCGCCATGCGCGCGTGCTTCCGCGATCGCCTTGATGATGCGCGGGCGCTCGACAGACTTCAGGCGCTTCACTTCCTGCTCGAGAGCAGCATAGCCCTCTGCGGTCATTGGGACTTTATCAACCGACATTCAAGCCTCTCCTCGGCCTGATACTCTTGCCAGGTCCGATTATCTCTTTTTTCCTTGGAGCAGCGATGGCGGAACGCGGAGTTCGCTCGTCAGCTCAGCTTGCGGGCGATATATTGCTGCAACGGAGCGACTTCAAGGATTCCGTCCTTCATGGCGCGAATTGCCTGAGTTACGGCCTTCGCACCAGTTAATGTTGTATAATAAGGGATATGGTGGAGCAAGGATGTTCGCCGTATAGAGGCGCTGTCGGACATGGCGCGGGCGCCTTCGGTGGTGTTGAAGACCAGATGAACTTCACCATTCACCATGGCATCCACGATGTGCGGGCGGCCCTCCAGGACCTTGTTGATCTTTTCGCACGCAATGCCATTGGCTTCCAGATGGCGCTTGGTGCCGCGCGTCGCCAGGATGTTGAACCCCATCTCGACGAGATCGCGCGCCGGGCCGAGGATCCGGTCCTTGTCTGAATCCTTGACCGAAATGAACACCGCTCCCGACATCGGCAGGATGTTGCCGCCGGCCAACTGCCCCTTGGCGAATGCCGCGGCATAGTCGGTGTCGATGCCCATGACCTCTCCGGTGGAGCGCATTTCGGGTCCGAGGATCGGGTCGATGCCGGGAAAGCGCGCAAAGGGGAAAACGGCCTCCTTGACGCCGATATGGGCAAAGCGAGGCCGCTCCAGCGAAAATTCGCTGAGACGGCGTCCGGCCATGACGCGCGCGGCGATGCCCGCGACCGGCAGACCAATGACCTTGGCCACGAATGGCACCGTGCGGCTGGCGCGCGGATTGACTTCCAGCAGATGGATCTCGCCGTCCTTGATCGCGAATTGCACATTCATCAGGCCGACGACATCGAGCGCGGCGGCAAGCTTGCGGGTCTGAACCTCGAGTTCGGCGATGAGCTCGCCCGACAGCGAATGCGGCGGTAGCGAACAGGCGCTGTCGCCCGAATGAACGCCCGCTTCCTCGATATGCTCCATGATACCGCAGATGAACACATCCTCACCGTCGGCGATGGCGTCCACGTCGATCTCGATGGCATCGCGCAGATAGGTGTCGAGCAGCAAGGCGTTGTTTGCGAGCAGCGCATCGACGCGCTCGGTCCGGTTGACCGGATATTTCTGCTTCAGATCATGGGGAACGAACTCGGCAAGCGTCTTCTCGATATAGTCTTTTAGGTCCGTCTCGTCGTGAACAATGGCCATCGCCCGCCCGCCCAGAACGAACGACGGGCGAACCACGAGAGGATAGCGGATCTGCGCAGCGACGCTCATCGTCTGCTCGATACTGTATGCGACACCGTTTTTGGGTTGGCGCAGGCCGAGCTGATCAACCAGCATCTTGAACCGGTCGCGGTCCTCGGCCAGGTCAATCGCATCAGGCGCCGTTCCCAGGATTGGCACGCCGGCATCTTCCAGCGCGCTGGCGAGCTTCAGCGGCGTCTGGCCGCCGAACTGCACGATCACCCCTTTCAGGTTGCCGGCGCTCTGCTCGACGCGGATGATCTCAAGAACGTCCTCATCGGTCAGCGGCTCGAAGTACAGCCGGTCGGACGTGTCATAATCGGTCGAGACGGTTTCCGGGTTGCAGTTGACCATGATCGTCTCGAAACCCTCCTCCGCGAGCGCGAAGGCGGCGTGACAGCAGCAATAGTCGAATTCGATCCCCTGGCCGATGCGATTGGGCCCGCCGCCAAGGATCATGACCTTCTGCCGGTCGCTGGGGGCGGCCTCGCATACCGGGGCGTCGAAAAGCCCTGTCTCGTAGGTCGAATACATGTACGGGGTCGGCGAACTGAACTCGGCTGCGCAGGTATCGACCCGCTTGTAGACCGGCACGACGCCGAGGCCGTGGCGGTGGGCGCGCACCTGGTCGGTGGTCAGCCCCGCCAGGCTGGCGAGGCGCGCATCGGAAAAGCCCATGGCCTTGAGCGCGCGCAACTCGCCGGCATCGCCCGGCAGCCCGTTGGCGGCCACGATCCTTTCGCGGTCGATGATCAGTTGAAGCTGATCGATGAACCAGGGGTCGATCCGGCATGAGGTGTAGATCTGCTCATGATCGACACCGAGCCGCAGCGCCTGGGCAACCTTGAGCAGGCGATCGGGTGAAGGCGTGCCCAGCGCGGCGCGAATGACGTTCTTGTCATCGCCGCGCCCAAGCCCCTCGAGATTGATCTCATCAAGCCCCGTCAGGCCGGTTTCCATCGACCTGAGGGCCTTTTGCAGGCTTTCGGGAAAGGTCCGCCCAAGCCCGAGCACTTCACCGACCGATTTCATCGAGGTCGTCAGGGTTTCGGTGCTGCCGGGAAATTTCTCGAAGGCAAAGCGCGGGATCTTGGTGACGACATAGTCGATTGTCGGTTCAAAGGACGCGGGCGTGCCGCCCTGGGTGATGTCGTTGTCCAGTTCATCGAGCGTGTAGCCGACCGCCAGCTTGGCGGCCACCTTGGCGATGGGAAAGCCGGTGGCCTTCGACGCCAGAGCCGAGGAGCGTGACACGCGCGGGTTCATCTCGATCACGACCAGCTTGCCGTCTTCCGGATTGACCGCAAACTGCACGTTGGAGCCGCCGGTCTCCACGCCGATCTCACGCAGCACCGCGATCGAGGCGTTGCGCATCATCTGATATTCCTTGTCGGTGAGCGTCAGAGCCGGCGCGACAGTGATCGAATCACCGGTATGAACCCCCATCGGATCGATGTTCTCGATCGAGCAGATGATGATGCAATTGTCATTGCGGTCGCGGACGACCTCCATCTCGTATTCCTTCCAGCCGAGGACGGACTCCTCGACCAGCACCTCATTGACCGGCGAGGCGTCCAGCCCACGCTCGATGATCTGCAAATATTCCTCGCGATTGTAGGCGACGCCGCCGCCCATGCCGCCGAGCGTGAAGGATGGGCGGATGATCGCCGGCAGGCCGATGAATTCGAGCGCCTTTAGCGCGTCGCCCGCATCATGCGCGATCATCGAGCGCGGCGTGGCGATGCCGATCCGCTCCATGGCCTCGCGAAAGGCAAGCCGGTCCTCTGCCATGTCGATGGCCTCGGCATTGGCGCCGATCATCTCGATGCCGTGTGCCTTCAGCACGCCGTTTCGTGACAGCGCCAGCGATGTGTTGAGCGCGGTCTGGCCGCCCATGGTTGGGAGTAGCGCCATGCGTTCATCGGGCCGCTCGGCACGCTCGCGCGCGATGATACGAGCAACGAAATCCGGCGTGATCGGCTCGATATAGGTGGCGTCCGCAAGGTCAGGATCGGTCATGATCGTCGCCGGATTCGAATTGACCAGCACGATCCGATAGCCTTCGGCCTTGAGCGCCTTGCAGGCCTGGGTGCCCGAATAGTCGAATTCGCAAGCCTGGCCGATGACGATCGGTCCTGCAC
>DAIMZI010000022.1:0-30330 GCA_036734025.1 Dichotomicrobium sp. | reverse complement strand
GCATCGTGTTTCAGGATTTCCGCCTGCTCGATCACATGACGACCTGGGAAAATGTGGCCCTGCCGCTGCGCGTGCACGGGCGCAAGCCCTCGGAATATCGCGATGACGTCACCGAATTGCTGAAATGGGTCGGGCTTGGCGATCGTATTGACGCTTATCCGCCGGTGCTGTCGGGCGGGGAAAAGCAGCGTGCGGCAATCGCACGCGCCGTGATCGGCAAGCCCGAACTGTTGCTGGCCGACGAGCCGACAGGTAACGTTGACCCGCAGATGGCGCGCCGGCTGCTCCGGCTGTTCGTGGAATTGAACCGGCTGGGTACGTCGGTCATCATCGCTACCCACGATTATCAGCTCATGAAACAGTTCGGCGCGCCGCGGCTTCAGCTTGAGCGCGGCACTTTGCAGATTGTAGGGTAAGGCCATGAATGTCGATTCACTGCGCAGTTCCGTGCCCGCGATTGTGCGCGACCCGCCGACGGCTGCGCCCAAGGTTTCCTTCCGGCATTCCCCGATTGTGCCGCCACGCTCGGTTGCGGGCCGATCGCTGGTGGTGGTGATCGCCATCATGGCCTTTCTCGCCAGCCTGACAACCGGCGCGGTCTACATGATCAACCGCTCGGCCTCGGCGTGGCTCCACGACGTCGCCAGCGAAGTGACGGTGCAAGTGACCCCGGGTATCGAGGGCGAGGCCAGCGACGGTCAACTGGCAGTCATCGCCGAATTCCTGTCGCGGCAGATCGGCATCCAGGCGGTGCGTGTGCTGAGCGCGAAGGAAACGCATGATCTGGTCGAGCCGTGGCTGGGCAATGTCGACGGGCTCGATGCCCTGCCGCTGCCCCGGCTCATCGCAGTACAGCTCGACCGCGGCAACCCGCCCGACCTGAAAGCCCTCTCATTGGCCCTGCAAAGCGAATTCGATGGCGCGGCGCTCGATGATCATCGCCGCTGGCAGGCGCAGATCCGCAGCGTCACCGGGGCGCTTGCAGCCGGCGGCATCGGCGTTATTCTGCTGGTGGCGCTGGCCACGGCAGCCATCATCGTTTCGGCGACGCGCAGCGCCATGTCGTCCAACCGCGACATCGTCGAGGTGCTGCATCTGGTCGGCGCGCGCGAGGCCTTCATCGCCCGCCAGTTCGAAAAACATTTCCAGATGCTCGGAATTCTGGCCGGTCTGGGCGGCGCCAGCCTCGCCGCGCTTGTCTTTGTGGCGATGCCGATGCTGCCCGAAATATTCGGCACATCGGTGGCCACCGACGCGGAAATCCGCCGGGTATTTGGTGCGGGCACGCTCGATTGGGTGGGCTATACGCTACTGTTCGCCGTCGTCGGCGCCGTGGCGATAATTTGCCGGGTGACGTCGCGTTTCGGCGTTTACCACATTCTCGACTCGCGCAAGCGATAGTAAAGCAGAATAGTTGTGGTGGACCGTCCCGAAATCAACAAGCCGGACGCGTGATGAGCTCTGAAGGAGAAACATCAACCTATCATCACCTGAGCTGGGGCGGTATTGCCGCCGCGCTGGGCATGTTCGTGCGCGCCGTACTGCTGACCGGCCTGATTGCCGGAACCGGACTGATCGTGTTCGCCAGCATGATCGACGATGCGCCCCCCGCAGCACCGCGCGCATCCGATGGCATCGTGGTCCTCACAGGCGGTGATTCGCGCGTCACTGAAGCGATCAGACTGCTCGCGGAGGGCCACGCCAAACGCCTGTTGATATCAGGCGTCCACCCGAAGACCACACGCGACATGCTTCTGAAGGTCAATCCCGAAGGCGGCCGCCTGTTCAGATGCTGCATCGACCTCGATCATAATGCGACCGACACGATCAGCAACGCCAACGAGACGCGGCAGTGGATCGAGACGCGCGGCTTCAAGTCGCTGATCGTGGTCACGTCGAGCTATCACATGCCGCGAAGCCTGGTGGAGTTGCGCCGCGTGCTCCCGTATACCGAACTGGTGCCTTATGCTGTCTCACCGGCGCAATTCCGCATCGAGGAATGGACCGTCTATCGCGGCACGTTCCGGCTAGTACTCAGCGAATATGTGAAATACACCGCCGCGCTCGCCCATTGCGTGATGACAAGGCTCGCCGTGGGCAATGGCATGCTTCACGGCGTGTCGCGCTGTTTCTTTCCTGCCGCAGCGGCCTAGGGCGGGAGCATGCTGCGCTCGCTCGCATTTCACGTCGCCTTTTATCTGGTGACCGCCTTGTTCATGATCGCCGGACTGCCGCTGTTTGCGCTGCCGCGCCGCTGGTGCATCGCGGTGTGGAAGGTTCATGGCCGCGCCGTCCTCATGCTGCTGCGCGTACTCGGTGGGGTGCGGTCGGAAATCCGCGGCCTGCATCACGTGCCCCACGGCGCCTGTCTGATCGCCTCCAAGCATCAATCGGCCTGGGACACGATCGCGCCGGGGCCATTTCTGCAGGATTGCGCGCTGGTGCTCAAGCAGGAGTTGCTCGCCATCCCGCTTTATGGCTGGTATGCGCGCAAGATGGAGATGATCCCCATCAGGCGCGATGCCGCCATGGCGGCGCTGCGCGCGATGGTCCGCGAGGCGCGCGCGCGGGTTGTGCAGGGGCGGCAGATCATCATCTTCCCCGAGGGCACGCGCCGCATGCCTGGGGCGCCACCAGCCTATAAACCGGGTGTGATCAGGCTTTATGAAGCGCTCGATGTGCCCTGTGTGCCCGT
Source organism: Dichotomicrobium sp. (assembly GCA_036734025.1). Taxonomy (GTDB): domain Bacteria; phylum Pseudomonadota; class Alphaproteobacteria; order Rhizobiales; family Rhodomicrobiaceae; genus DAIMZI01. The sequence continues at coordinate 27,635 of DAIMZI010000022.1, read as the reverse complement.
TGCCGTCAACTCGGGCCTGTTCTGGCCGCGCCGCGCCTGGCGGTTGCACCCGGGCACCGTCGTGATGGAGTTTCTCGAACCCATCCCGCCTGGCCTGAGCCGTAATGAGTTCCGAGGCCGGCTCGAGGCCGCGATCGAGACCGCCACGGCAAGACTGGTGGATGAGGCGCTGGCGGGCGCGAACCCGCCGCCGGCGCATCTGCTGTTCCGCCACACCGAGGCATCCGCCGCCGGGAGATGACCGTTTCCGGCCGGTTTTGGTACGCCTGTTAATCCCTTGTTTAAGCCTGCGCTCTAGCCTGCATTTCCATCGAACAATTCTTCGCTCAGCGCGCAATCCGACGACTGCTCATCTTGTGGCGCCGGTCGATGCGCGGCGGCGATCGGGAGACAGTCATGCAGTGCGAGCCTTTCATCTGTGCCGATCCGGCTTCGGTGCGCCTCAGCACCCTGGCGCGCAGGGCCGCCATGTCTCGGTCGGGCATGATCATCCACGGTGATGCCGGCACGGGCAGGCTCGCGCTGGCGCGCTACATTCATGACAATTCGGCGCGCGCCGCGGCGGCGTTCATCGTGTTTGATTGCATCGTGGTCCCCGAAGCTGCCCACATGAGCGAGCTTTTTGGCGACGCGGACGATGATGGCGGCGTGCTGGCGCGGGCATCGGGCGGCACTGTCGTGCTGCACAATGTCTGTGGTCTGAGCAGGCCGGCTCAGGACCGGCTGGTGCGGCTCATGCACGACAGCGCGGACCCTTGCTGGGCGCGGCTGATCGGCACTATGCGCGGCGCCGAGTGCGGGCCGGCGTCAGAAGGCAGGCTTGGCGCGGAGCTGGCCGGGCTGCTCGGCGTTCTCGCCTTGCGTGTCGCGCCGCTTCGTGAACGCCCTGGTGACATAGCCCCGCTGGCGCAGCATTTCCTGAGCAGATTTGCCGCCGAGATCGGCCTGCGGGCGCCTGCCCTGTCGGCCTCGGCCGCCGCCATGCTCGCAGATCATGCGTGGCCGGGCAATTTGCGCGAACTTCGCAACGTCATGCAGCGCACGCTGATATTTGCCGAAGGAGATGTTCTTTCGGCAGGCGATCTGATGTTCGATCCGGCCGTAACTCTGCGCAATGCGGCGGGGCCGGGTGATCTGGTTGGACGCACTGTCGCCGAAGTCGAGCGCGAGCTTATCCTCGATACGCTGCGTCACTGTGAAGGCAATCGCACGCGAGCATCGGAGATATTGGGGATTTCAGTGCGCACCTTGCGCAACAAGATCCGCCAGTACAGTGACGATGGACTGGACGTGCCGGCCTATTCGCGCGCTGCTTAGGCCTTTACATAGCTGCCCGGAGCATCCTCCAGGGCGGGGAATGCGCCGGTGCCGGGCTCACGCGCCTGCACATGCGCGCCCGACTGGGACTTGAGCCACTGCGCATAATCGGGCCACCATGAGCCGGCGTGCTCGGCTGCGGCCTGCATCCACTCATCAAGCGCGCCAGCGCTGCCGAAGGCGTATTCATCCGTGACCCAATGCATGTATTTGTGCTTTTCGGGCGGATTGACGACGCCGGCGATATGGCCCGAACCGGCCAGCACGAAGCGCACCGGCCCGCCCAGCAGCCGGGCGCTGCGGAACACCGAGCCGGGCGGAGCGATATGATCTTCGCGGGTGGCCAGATGATAGACGGGCAGGCTCACCTTTGACAGATCGAGCTTGAACCCGCCCATTTCCAGCATTCCCGCGGCGAGCTTGTTGTGCTGATAGAATTCACGCAGATAAAAACTGTGGTTAGCGCGCGCCATGCGCGTTGAATCCGAGTTCCAGTAAAGCAGATCGAATGGGAACGGTTCCTTGCCAAGCAGATAATTGTTTACGACATAGGGCCAGATCAGGTCGCGCGGGCGCAGCATGTTGAAGACCGACGCCATGCGCGAACCATCGAGATAGCCGCGCTCGCTCATCAGCGTCTCGATGGCGGCAAGCTGGTCGTCGTCGATGAACATCAGCAGATCGCCGGCTTCGGAAAAATCGGCCTGGGCCGCAAGGAACGATGCCGAGGCAAACCGGTCATCACCCTTTGCGGCATTGTAGGCGAGCGCGGTGGACAACAAGGTGCCGCCGACACAATAGCCAAGCACGTTGATCTGCCCGGTGCCGCTGATCTGGCGCACGACATCGCTCGCGGCGAGAATTCCATCACGCATATAGTCTTCGAAATCGCGCTGGGAGAGCTCGGGGCCGGGGTTCACCCAGGACACCATGAACACGGTGAAGCCCTGATCCACGAGCCATTTGACGAAGGATTTTTCCGGCACCAGATCGAGAATGTAGAACTTGTTGATCCATGGCGGCACGATCATCAGCGGCAGCTCATGGACGCTGCTCGTGGTCGGTGAATACTGAATGAGTTGGAACAGATCGTTTTGAAAGACGACCTTGCCCGGCGTCGTCGCCAGATTGCGCCCGACGGCGAACGCGCTCATGTCGGTCTGGCGGATCTTCAGCAGGTCGCCGGAGCGCTCCAGATCCTCCAGCAGCTTGCCCATGCCCGCGGCCAGATTGCCGGCGTTGCTGGACAAGGTCGTGCGGATCACCTCGGGGTTGGTGAACGGGAAATTCGACGGTGACAGCGCCGTGGTGATCTGCTCGATATAAAACTGCGCGCGCCGTTTTTTCCGCGCTTCCAGCCCTTCGGTATTCTCAACCAGGTCTTCGGCCCAGTTCGAGGTCAGCAGATAGGCCTGCTTCATGAAATCGAACAGCGGGTTGTCGGTCCACTCCGCATCGCGGAAGCGGTTGTCGCCCGGCTCGGGCTTGACCACGGGGTCTACCTGCTGGCCGAGGAAACGCTGGTAGGTCCGCCCCCATAGCTCGATGAAATCCGAGGCCAGACGGGTCTGCGCCGCCTGCAACTTATCCGGCTCGGCCATCCACTTTTCCATCACCTCGGAGAGGGACTTGCTGGCTTCGGCCACTTCGCTCGACATGGAATAAGGGCCCGAGCGCTGGGTCTTTTCGTTGAGCAGGCGCGCGAGTGCCTGTGTGCCCTTGTCGATGGCTATGGCGAAATTGCGCTGAAAGACGTCGGGACTGCGCATGACCGGGAGGGTGCCTTGCCCCGATTTCTCGCCAGTGGACGTCGCGCCACCGGGTTTGGTGCCGTCCTTGCCGGAACTGCCACCATCGTGCTTGCTGCCATCCGCCATATTTCACCCTAACCAAACGAATAATATTCTGTCGTGATTCGGCATGATTGCGAGGGCGTATGCAACCCCCGATCCGCTCGGATTATAGGCAATGCGCGAAGACCTGTCGCTTAATAATGGGTGTTGCAGACGAGGCGCGCGTGTGGAACTTTAGCCACCGGCGTGATCAAAGGCAGGATGAGAAGAAATGCGGGCACTTAGATTGGCTTGTCTTGCAGCTTTGGGCGTGTCTGTCGGCCTCGCTTTGTCGGCATGCTCCGGCGTGGATAATCTGCCTTATCCAAATCTGGGTGAGGTGGTGCGCGTCGAGGCGCCCAGTCTGACCCCCGAAGAGCGCGAAAGTGTAATAAAGCAGTTGAAGGACGACAAGGAAACGCATAGCGAGGAAACTGCGAAAGCCATCGAGGCGCAATAGTTCGAGCGCTCCGCCGCGCCGGACAGTCCTGGATGATGGCGGCTGAAGGATCGAGCCCCGAACGCCAAGGACGCTGGCTCACAACCCAATGGTGCCGATGTGGATATCGAGTTTCACAGAATAAAGAGACTGCCGCCCTACGTCTTCGAGCAGGTCAACAAGCTCAAGGCGGTTGCGCGCGCGCGCGGCGATGACATCATCGACTTCGGCATGGGCAATCCGGACATGCCGACGCCCCAGCACATCGTCGACAAGCTGGTCGAGACGGTGCAGCGGCCACGAACCACGCGCTATTCGGCGTCGCGCGGCATCCCCGGTCTGCGCCGGGCGCAAGCCGCCTATTACGAGCGCCGCTTCGGCGTCAAGCTCGATCCCGACAAGCATGTGGTGGCGACGCTCGGCTCCAAGGAAGGCTTCGCCAACATGGCTCAGGCGATCACGGCGCCGGGCGATGTCATTCTGGTGCCGAACCCGACCTATCCAATCCACGAGTTCGGCTTCATCATCTCGGGCGCCTCTATCCGTCACGTGCCTGCGACCGCGGACGATCAGTTCCTCGTTCATGTTGATCGCGCGGTGCGCCACTGTATTCCCAAGCCCACCGCGCTGGTGCTGAACTTCCCGTCAAATCCGACCGCGCTTCTGGCCGACCGCGACTTCTACAAGGATGTCGTCGATTACGCGCGCAGGAACGATCTGATCGTGCTCTCCGACCTAGCCTATTCCGAGATCTATTTCGACGTGCCGCCGCCGCCTTCAATTCTGGAGGTTCCCGGTGCGATGGATGTTGCCGTCGAGTTCACATCTCTCTCCAAGACCTATGCGATGCCGGGCTGGCGCATGGGCTTTGCGGTCGGCAATGAGCGGCTCATCGGCGCGCTTGCCCGGGTCAAGTCCTACCTCGATTACGGCGCGTTCACCCCCATTCAGGTGGCCGCGGCCGCCGCGCTGAACGGTCCGCAGGACTGTGTGGAAGACATAAGGCAGGTCTATAAGGCCCGCCGTGACTGTCTGGTCGAATCCTTCGGTCGCGCCGGCTGGGACGTGCCGCCGCCGCCTGCGACGATGTTCGCGTGGGTGCCCTTGCCCGAGCGGATGCGCCATCTGGGTTCGCTGGAATTTTCCAAGCTGCTGCTGGAAAAGGCCGGCGTCGCTGTTTCGCCGGGGGTGGGCTTTGGCGAATATGGCGAGGGCTACGTGCGCATTGCGCTGGTGGAGAACGAGCAGCGTGTTCGTCAGGCCGCGCGCAATGTCCGCCGCTTCCTGTCCGAGATCGACACCAGCCTGCACAACGTCGTGCCGCTCGCTTCCTTGCAAAATCGCTGATGGCTTCGGGCTTGCGCGCCCGGTGCGCGGATGCCTGCCTCGGTTCAAGCCGCTAACGGGACTTCTCCTGCGATGCCGAAATCTTTGCGGATAGGTCTGGCCGGCCTCGGGACGGTGGGGGCGGGCGTCATCGCCATGCTGAACGCGAATGGGGAAAAACTCGCCGCTCGCTGCGGCCGCGCCATGGAGATCACAGCCGTTTGCGCGCGCAATCGCGCCAGGGATCGAGGCATCGACATATCGGGCTTCACCTGGTTCGATGACGCACGCGACCTGGCGCGCTCAGAGGATATCGACGTTTTCGTCGAACTGATCGGCGGTCATGACGGTGTCGCGCGCGCCAGCGTCGAGGCCGCGCTTGATGCCGGCAAGCCTGTCGTCACAGCCAACAAGGCGCTGCTCGCCCATCACGGCGTGGAACTGGCTGCGCGGGCCGAAGCCGCGGGAGCGGCCTTGCGCTTCGAGGCCGCCGTGGCCGGCGGCATCCCGGTCATCAAGGTGCTGCGCGAAAGTCTGGTCGGCAACGACATCAAGCGGATCTATGGCATCTTGAACGGCACATGCAATTACATCCTCACCAGAATGCAGCATGAGGACTGTGACTTTGCGCACGCCCTGAAAGAGGCGCAGGCGGCGGGCTATGCCGAGGCCGATCCCAGTTTTGACATTGGCGGGCACGATACGGCGCACAAGCTGGCGATCCTCACCAGTCTTGCGTTCGGCACGAGGATCTCGCTTGAAAGCATCTATGTCGAGGGCATCGAATCGATCACCAGCGACGATATCAGGTCGGCTGACCGGCTTGGTTATCGGATCAAACTGCTTGGCGTCGCCATGCAGACCGAAAGCGGCATCGAGCAGCGCGTGCATCCCACGATGGTGCCCAAACACACAGCGATCGCCGAAGTCGACGGCGTCACCAACGCGGTTGCCATCGACGGCGATTTTGTCGGCGACATCATGCTGGTGGGGCCTGGTGCGGGTGGACACGCCACGGCGTCGGCGATCATCGGCGACCTGGCCGACATGACCCGCAGTGGCGACAGGCCGCCACTCATCCTGCCGGTGGCTGGGCTCAAGCCCTATCGCCGGGCGGCGATGCGCGCCCATGAAGGCGGCTATTACATCGCCCTTTCCGTCTATGATCGCCCCGGCGCATTCGCCGCAATCGCGGGGCGCATGGCCTCGGAGGGCATCTCGCTGGAAAGCATCGTGCAGGACCGGGGGCGTGCCGATCTGCCGGGCATGGCCGCGCGCGGCTCTGGGGGCGCGCCGGTGCCCGTGGTCCTCATCACCCACCATACGAATGAAGCCGCCGTGCGCCGCTCGCTCGCCGCGATCGAGGCCGACGGACATATCGACCGTCCGCCCCGGGTGATCCGCATCGAGGCGATGTAGCCCGCAAGCCCCGGCTCAATGCTGGACCCGGTGGCGATGGCGGGCTATGAAGTCGGATGCCCACAAATCAGGCAAAGGCCGGCGGCATGATCGTGGCTAGGGGCAGAAGCGGGGAGACGACCATGGCGGCGAAGCAGGCTTATTCCGCATTACCCTTCGTTCTGGCGCTCGATGCAGCGCGCATCACCGAAGCCGCGGCAGTGGCGGCGGCGCGCTTTCGCGGCCGTGGCGATGAGCAGGCAGCCGACGATGCGGCGGCGAAAGCCCAGCAGGAGGCGCTGTTGCTGTTGGCGGCGCAGGCGCGGGTGGTCATCGGTCCCGGCGAGGACGAACTGACCGATGCGCCCGGACAGACCGATGCGCTGGTTGGCGCCGGCGGCCTTGCGGTCGATGTGGCTCTGGTGGCGCTGGAAGGCTCCACACTGTGCGCCAAGGCGCTGCCAAACGCGCTTTCGGTGATGGCGATCGCGCCGCGTGGCAATCTGCTGCGCGTGCCCGACGTCTACATGAACAAGATTGCGGTGGGGCCGGGCTATCCCGACGGCCTTGTCGATCTCGACGCCTCGCCAGCCGACAATATCAACGCGCTGGCAAGGGCCAAGGGCGTGGCCGCGCGAGAATTGACTGTCTGCGTGCTCGACCGCTCGCGCCATACCGATCTGATTGGCGAAATCCGTGCCACCGGTGCGGCGGTGCAGCTTATCAGCGACGGCGATGTGTCCGGCGTCATCGAAACGGCCGATCCGGCGAGTAGCGGCATTGACCTCTACATGGGTGTCGGCGGCGCGCCTGAAGGGGTGCTCGCGGCCGCGGCGCTGTGCTGCCTCGGCGGACAGATCCAGGTGCAGCTTACGCCTCTTGGACCGGAACAGCATGATCTGCTGGCGGCCTGCGGTCTGCGCGACCCGCTACGCAAGCGCAGCGGGGCCGATCTGGTGCCCGGCGACATCATTTTTGCGGCTACGGGCGTGACCGGCGGCGCGCTGCTCGACGGGGTTCGTTTTGGCGAGAGCGTCATCGAGACGCACACACTCGTCACCCATGCCAGCGCGGGCATCGTCCGCTGGCTGAGCACCGAGCATCATGAGCGCGGTTGACAACAGGGCGGCTGCGGTCCCTTGAGCGGTCGAATCGGTTAACGTTCAACCTTATGCTCTTTCCGCTGCGCTTTGCGGCCACATCACCGGGGTGATCCATGCCTGCAAAAACCGCCGCCGTCCCGAAGGACGAGATCGGCGCGCCTGCGTTCCTGGGTGTGCGCCGTTCGGTGAAGGGTCTCATGTGGAGCGAACGGCTTAAGCCCGATGAGCATACGGTGGCGACCGCCATCTGCCAGCGCCACGGTCTGCCCGAACTTGTGGGCCGGCTGCTCGCCGCGCGCGGCGCCGGACCCGCTGATGTCGCGGACTGGCTGCAACCGACCTTGCGCGCGCTGATGCCCGATCCAGCCACGCTGCGCGACATGTCAAAAGGCGCTGAACGCCTCGTGCGGGCCATCGTCACGGGCGAGAAGGTCGCGGTTTTTGGCGATTATGATGTCGACGGGGCCGCCTCCTCTGCCCTGCTCGCACGGTATCTGCGCGCCCACGGTCTGGAGCCGCGGATCTACATTCCGGACCGTATCGGCGAAGGCTATGGCCCCAATGTCGCGGCGATGGAACAGCTTGTCGGCGAAGGTGCGCGCCTGATCGTCACGGTGGATTGCGGCACGCTCAGCCATGAGCCGATCGCGGCCGCCGTCAAGATGGGGGCCGATGTTCTCGTCGTCGATCACCATCAGGCCGATGCCGAGTTGCCCGATGCGATCGGCATCATCAACCCCAACCGTCAGGACGATCTGAGCGGCCAGGGCCATCTGGCGGCTGCCGGCGTCTGTTTCCTGCTGCTTGTCGAGACGGCGCGGCAATTGCGCGAAACCGGGCGCAACGAACAGTCAGCTGCGCCCGATCTCATGGGCTTGCTCGATCTGGTGGCGCTGGCCACCGTATGCGATGTGGTGCCGCTGACCGGCGTCAACCGTGCCCTCGTCGCCCAGGGCCTGAAGGTCATGCGCCACCGCCGCAATCCGGGGCTGACGGCGCTTGCCGATATCGCCGGGCTGAACAAGCCGCCCGACACCTATCACCTTGGCTATCTGCTCGGCCCACGGATCAATGCCGGCGGGCGGATCGGCGACGCCGGGCTGGGGGCGCGGCTGCTCAGCACCGATGATCCCGCCGAGGCGTCCGACATCGCCGCGCGGCTACATGCGCTCAACGCCGAGCGCCGCGAAATGGAGACGCGCGCCGTGGACGAGGCCATGGCGCAGGCCGAGGCCGAGCTTGAGGCCACGCCCGAAGTGGCTGTCCTGATGCTCGGCTCGCCCGATTGGCACAAGGGACTGGTCGGGCTCATCGCGGCGCGCCTGACAGAGCGGTTTCAGCGCCCTTCCTTCGCCTTCTGCTGGGATGATGGCACCGGCGCGGGAACAGGTTCGGGGCGCTCGCTGCCGGGTGTGGATCTGGGCAAGGCGGTGCGCGGCGCGGTCGCGAAAGGGGTGGCCCAGTTTGGCGGCGGACACGAGATGGCGGCAGGCATTACCATCGCGCGTGACCGGCTGGACGACCTGCGCGAGCTTTTCAACGAGACGCTGCGCGGGCGCGTCGACACCGCGCGGGCGAAAGCAGGGCTGCAAATTGACGGCGCATTGACGCCGCAGGCCGCGACCAGCGAACTGATCGACATGATCGAACGTGCCGGCCCATTCGGTGCCGGCAATCCCGCCCCGCGCTTCGTCCTCCCCAGCCACCGGATCGGTTTTGTTAAGCGCATCGGCGAGACGCATCTGCGCTGTTCGCTGCGCGCAGGCGATGGCAGCCAGATCGGTGCTGTTGCCTTTCGCGTGGTCGGCACGCCGATCGGCGATTTTCTGCTGTCGCAGCAGGATCGCCCGGTGCATGTGGCCGGAAAGCTGCAGCGCGATCACTGGAACGGGCGTGAGCGCATTGAGCTTGTGATCGAGGATATCGCCATCCCCAAGGGCCGCGTGGGAGGGTAAACACCGCGCCATGTGACAAATCCGCATTGTCCGCGATAGGGCAGGGGGCTTGTCAGCCGCGCGCAGTATGAATATACGATTGGGACGAAGTCACGCATAAGCCCCCTTCGTCTAGTGGTTAGGACGCCAGGTTTTCAACCTGGAAACAGGAGTTCAATTCTCCTAGGGGGTACCACCGTGACAATGAGAGCTAGAGCTAGCGCACGATATTGCGCATCGCCAGCGCCATCAGCACCAGCAACAGCAGCGATAGCAGATTCTGCGCCAGCCCGGCGACCGACACCGACAGCGGCACGAGGGCGCTGCCCGTCTCGGTGAGTCCGTAAAGACAACCATAGACACGCTGGGCCGCCTGGTCGCTTTCCCACGGCAAAAAGAAGAAGGCGTTCTTGAGCGCCAGATAGAGCGCTTCGGATGTGGCGCTGCTCTGGCCATCGACGCAGGCTGTGCTGGCATAAAGTCCGGCAACGCCGTGAAAGGCCCACGCGCCGACATCGCCGAGCCATCCGGCCAGCGCCTCCAGGTTCAGCCGCTGCGGCAGGGCCGGAAAGACGGAAACCGGACCCGCAGCCACCGGCGCATCGCGCGCGCCGAGATAAACGAGGGCGAAGGCGAAGACCGATAACAGCCACAGTGCAAGCGGGCGCCAGATCGATCTGCCGAAATTGGCGATACCGCCATAAAGCCAGCCCAGCCAGAACCGCGCGCCGCCCGAGCCCATCGGCTTGTCATACCAGAAACGGCTGGCGCGCATTTCATGGGCGCGCAGCTCATGCTCGCGCTGGTGATCCCGCGCAGCGTAGGCGAACCCGGCCAGCTTGCGCAGGCGCGAGGCCACCTGATCATCGCCCGCAACCTTCATCAGGCGCATCGCGATGGGCCGGGGATCGCGCCGGCTTGCCTCTTCGCGACTCCAGCGATGGAAGCGCCGCATCGGATCCCTGAGGCGCAGGTGATCGAGGATTGGCGGGTTTGAAAACCGCGCATTCTTGAAATCCGGCACGGCCGCGAAATGAGCGCCCGATAAAGTGAATGCCGCCTTCGCCCGCATGGATGCGAAATCGGCAGCGGCATCGAACCGCGCGCGGTTGAATTCGCCGTCTGCTGAAAATCTGCTTCTGCTGAAGAGTGCCTCGTCCTTGAATGTGGCTGAGGCGAATAGCGCCATCCCCTCAAATCTGGTGTGCGAGAAATCGGCGACACCAGCGAAGGCGGCGTCGGAAAAGTTCGCCTCATCGCTGAAACGGCAGCCCGCAAAGCTGGCATCGCCGCCGAACCGCGCGGCGCGAAACGAGGCGTCGGCGCCAAGACTGGTGTCGTTGAAGCTGCTTTCGGCGAACCTGGCCTCGACGAAGCGGGTTTCGCCCGCCAGACTTGCCCCGACCATGCTGAAGGGGCCGTCGCACACTAGCTTGTTGAAGGCCATGACCCCGTTCGCCTCGATGCGGTCAAATCCGGCGCCAGCGGCGAAGCCGGCTTCATCGAAGCGGGCGCCGTCGGCGAACACCGATTTGTGGAATTCGGCGATGCCGGCACATCTGAGCGCGCGGAATTCGGCCTTGCCGGCAAAACTGACGCGCTGGAACCGCAAGCTCGCAGCCATGGGCCCCTCGCTTGACAGCGCGAAGTGCGCGGCAGAAAAATTCGCGTCTGCATTGAAGGCGGCGTCGTCGAAATCGGCGATCCCTTCGCACAGACTTTCCTCAAAACGCGCTGCGCCGTCAAAGCGGCTCTTGAGGAAACGCGCCGCGTCGGCAAATCGCGCGCCGGAAAAATTGGCTTCCCGGTGAAACGCAGCAGCGCTGAAATCGGCTGGGCCGGGGAAGATCAAGCCGGCGAAGTCCACGCCTTCGGCAAATTCATGGCCGGCAAGAACGGTGCTTGCGGCGTTTATCCAGGCGGTTGTCTGAGCGTTCTGGCCCGCGCCGAACCAGTCCGCCGACCATTGCCCTTCCTGGCTCAACTGCTCCTTCTTCGCGAGCATCTGTTCGGCCCAGGCATTCCATGCCTGCTTGCCCTGCGCCAGGAGTGCGAGCGCTTCTTCGCTGTTCATCGCGCAATGCCTGTATCGCTGTTGGGGGCCGTGCCGCTTGAAAGCGCGCCCTGTTGCCGCTGATCCGTTTTAGTTAATGCGCGCGTGGAACATAAGTCCGCAAGCGGTGCGCGGATTGGAGCGCTCGCTCAGTGATGCAAGCCAGCAACAGGCCGGCGGACAGCGCAATGACATTACCGAGCCGACTGCCTGCCGCATCGCCGGTTGCCTCAGATTGGCAGGCGCGTTTTCGATCAGCGCAACGCAAGCAGCTTGCTGTGTGCATGATGCTGCCCGCTGCGGCATAGCGTCTCTGGCCCAGTCTCGGCTTGACTTCGGCAGAAGGATTACCCATTAATGCAATTAGGAATGATTTGCAAAAAGTGCCCTCTCGGCGAATGACAAGGAACCCCATGCCATCTCTTTTTCGTGCGCTGATGCGTGGCGCCGGCTTATCGCTCAGCGCCATCCTGCTGCTGGCGATGGTCGCGACTGCCCCGCGTGCTCTGGTCGCCAAGCCGCTCGAAATCGTCGCCACCACCGGCATGATCGGTGATCTGGTCGCGGCGATCGCCGGCGAGCGCGCCAATGTCAGGACCCTCATGGGGCCTGGCGTCGATCCGCATACCTATCGCCAGACGCGCTCGGATGTGGTTGCGATGGGTGAGGCCGACGCGGTTTTCTATAACGGGCTATATCTTGAGGCACAGCTTGAAGACCTGCTGCTTGAGCTGAAGACGGCAAAGCCCGTCTTCGCGCTCGCCGAAAGCCTGCCCAGTGAGCTTCTGCGCGCAAACGAGACCTATCAGGGCAGATATGATCCGCATGTTTGGATCGTTCCCGCGCTGTGGTCGCGCGTCGCCATTGCCGCACGCGATGCGCTGAGCAACATCGATCCCGAAGGCAAGGCGATCTATGAGCAGAACGCCGCGGCCTACATCGCCGAACTGGGCGCGCTGGAAGCCTATCAGCGCGAACGCCTGCAAACCGTGCCGATGCAAGGCCGCGTGTTGCTTAGCGCACATGACGCCTTCGGCTATTTCGGGAGCGAATACGGATTTGATGTCGTCGGTGTTCAGGGCATCTCGACGGAAAGCGAAGCCGGCCTGGCGCGCATCGCAGCACTTGTCGAGATGATCGTGGAGCGCGGCATAAAATCGGTTTTCGTCGAAAGCTCCGTCGCCGATCGCAATGTGCAGGCCGTGATCGCCGGCGCGCGGGCTCGCGGCGCGGACGTGTCGCTGGGCGGAGAGCTGTTTTCCGACGCCATGGGTGCGCCGGGAACCTATGAGGGCACCTATCTGGGGATGATTGACCATAACGCCACAACGATCACGCGGGCGCTGGGCGGCGATGCGCTACAGCGCGGGCGGCTTGGCAAACTCAGCGCAGGGAGTTGAACATGAGAGACTTTACCCTCATCGCGCCTGAAAGCGGAGCGGCTGCTGCGGCCAAATCATCAAGCCCGCTTGCGGTGCGGGGGCTGACCGTGTCCTACGGCGCCAAGCCGGTGGTATGGGGCGCATCGCTCGATGCGTCCGAAGCCAGCCTGACGGCAATTGTCGGCCCCAACGGAGCGGGCAAATCGACATTCCTCAAGGCCGCCCTCGGGCTGATCCCGCGCCTGTCCGGCGAGGTGACATCATTCGGCGCCGAGATCTCGCGCGCCCGTGAATGGATCGCCTACATGCCACAGCGAAGCAGCGTCGACTGGGACTTTCCCGCAAGCGTGCTGGATGTCGTCCTCATGGGGCTTTACCGCCAGATCGGCTGGTTCCGCTGGCCGGGACGAAAGCACCGCGAACGCGCGCTCGAATGTCTGGCCGCGGTCAAGATGGAGCAGTTTGCCGAGCGCCAGATCGGCCAGCTTTCGGGCGGCCAGCAGCAGCGCGTCTTCCTGGCGCGTGCGCTGGCGCAGGATGCCCGGCTGTTCATCATGGATGAGCCGTTCGCCGGCGTGGACGCAGCCACCGAGCAGGCCATCGCCAGGGTGTTGCGCGATCTGGCCGAGCGCGGGCGGACCGTGATCGCCGTGCATCATGACCTCGCCAGCGTGCCGGTCTATTTCGACCATGTGATGCTGCTCAACCGGGAGGTCATCGCCAGCGGTCCCGTCGCTGAGGTCTTCACGCCTGAAAATCTGGGCCGGACATATGGCGGCGCGCTGGCGATGCCGATGGTACAGGCAAGGGTCGGCTAGCGGATAGGCGCTTCATGCGATGGCAAATGCCGGCCTTATCGACATTCTCCTGCTTCAGGCGGGATACAACGCGATGGTGGTTTGTCTCGGCGCGGCCGCGTTGGGCGCGGGCGCAGGCGCGATCGGCGTGTTCACCCTGCTGCGCCGGCGCGCGCTGATATCGGACGCCATTTCCCACGCCACATTGCCCGGCGTCGGTATTGCCTTTCTCCTTGGCGCCTGGCTTACCGGCACGGGGCGCAACCTGCCGGTTCTGCTGGCGGGCGCTGCTTTCAGCGCCGGGCTTGGCCTGCTCGCCATCCATTGGATGACCCGTGCCACAAGGCTGCGCGAGGATGCCGCCATCGGTACGGTGCTTTCGACCTTCTTTGCTGCGGGCGTGGTGTTGCTGACGCTGATTCAGACATTGCCGGTTTCCGGACGGGCCGGTCTTGAAGGTTTTCTGCTGGGCTCAGCCGCGTCCATGCTCGCAGGCGAAGCCCTGTTCATTGCCGCCTCCGCCACGCTGGTCGCTTTCGTGATATTCCTTTTTCTCAAGGAGTTTGGGCTACTGTGCTTTGATTCCGAGTTCGCGGCATCGGTGGGCTATGATACCAGCCGGCTGGATCTGGCGATCGTCGGCCTCCTGCTGGGCGTGATCGTCATCGGGCTGACCACGGTCGGGCTGATCCTGATCATCGCGCTGGCCATCATCCCGCCGGTCACGGCGCGCTTCTGGACCAACCGGCTTCACCGTATGGTGCCGATCGCGGCCGCCATTGGCGCCGGCGGAAGTTATGTCGGCGCGGCGATCTCGGCCACCGCACCAAATCTTCCCACAGGCAGCCTGATCGTGCTGTGTCTCGGGGCGATCTTCGCGGTTTCCATGCTGGTGTCGCCGGTGCGCGGCGTGGTTGCGGTCTGGCTTGCGCATCGGCGCTTTCAGCGCATCGTTCATCAACGGCAGGGGCTTCTTGCGCTGGCGCGCGGCGAGCCGGTGTTCGATCGTCTGACCCTGCGTGTCCTGCGCTCACGCGGGCTGATTGCCGGCGATGGCAGCCTGACCGACGTCGGGCGCGCCGCGGCCGCCGAGACGGTTCGCGATCAGGCCCTGTGGAGCCGCTACCGCGCCGATTATCCCGATGAGGCAAGCGGTCTCGACGGCTGGTCTTTGCAACCCATCGGCGATGTGCTGCCGCCTGATCTGATCGCCGAGCTTGAGCGAAAACTGGCGCCAAGGACGGTTGGGGAGCGATGAGCAGCCAGATATTTCTCAGCTATGACCTGCCCTCCCTGGTGCTCGGCGCGTGTGCCGCGCTGGCCTGTGCGCTGCTTGGCAATTTCCTCGTGCTGCGCCGCCAGAGCCTTATCGGCGACGCCATCAGCCATGTGGTGCTGCCGGGCATCGTGGTCGGCTTTTTGCTGAGCGGGTCAACCGCCACCACGCCGATGATGCTTGGCGCAGGTGTCGCGGCGCTCGTCGCGGTCGGGCTGATAGAGGCGGTGCGCCGGCTTGGCCGGGTTGAGCCGGGTGCGGCGATGGGCGTGGTCTTCACGGTCATGTTTGCCGGCGGCGTCCTGCTGCTTGAGCGCAGCGGCGCTGGCGGCGTGCATCTGGATGTCCAGCACGCGCTTTATGGCAATCTGGAAAGCGCCATCTGGCTGGAGGGGCGGGCATGGGACGATCTGCTCGATGCGG
Organism: Dichotomicrobium sp.; assembly: GCA_036734025.1. GTDB lineage: Bacteria > Pseudomonadota > Alphaproteobacteria > Rhizobiales > Rhodomicrobiaceae > DAIMZI01. Next base: position 12,355 of record DAIMZI010000022.1, on the reverse strand, counting down.
CGAAACTGGCCGCCCTGCCGGAAACGGTGTTTCGCATGGCGGCGGTGGCCGCCCTCGTCATCCTGTTCGTGCTGGCCCTGTACAAGGAGTTGAAGCTCACCAGCTTCGATGCCGCTTTCGCCGACAGTATCGGCATCGCCTCAGGACCGGTCGGCTTTGCCCTTGTGTTCATGACCGCGCTCGCTGCCGTGGCCGCCTTCGATGCCGTGGGATCGATCCTGGTCATCGCCATGTTCATCTGCCCGGCTGCGGCGGCGCGCATGCTGACCGACCGGCTGGCGACGCAGCTCTGGCTCAGCGCGGGCATCGCCGTGACGAGCGCGGTGGCAGGCTATTTTCTCGCGGCCTTCGCGCCGATCTGGCTGGGCGCTTCGGCGAGCGTTTCGGCTGCCGGCACGATTGCTCTGGTCGCCGGCATCATTCAGGCGCTGGCGATGCTACTGGCGCCGCGTCACGGCGCATTGGCGCGCCGCCGCCTGTCGCGCCGGGCGGGTTCCTCAACCGTCTGAGGCGGCCCGTTGCGGCGGTCCAGCGCGGCACTGCGCACACCGGCCCGTCAGTTCCACCCTGATCGCCTCGACGTGAAATCCCTTGCTCGTGGCATTGCCTGTCAGATGAGCTTCGCAGTCGGACAGCCGTAATTCGGTCGCGCGCCGGCACACCTGGCAGATGGCAAAGCCGCTCGGCTCGGCATGGGGGGCATGCTCGCAGGCCACGAAGGCGTTGATCGTCTCGATGCGGTGCACCAGGCCGCGCGCCATCAGCCTCTCAAGCGCCCGGTAGACGGTGAGCGGGGCCTTGATCCCTTCGGAGCGCACGCCGGCACGATCGAGGATTTCATATGCCGTGAGGGGTGTGGCCGCCTCGTTGAGCGCACCCAGCACCACGCGCTGATTGCGGGTCAGGTCTGGCTTCTTATCGGACATTGCGGGGCCCTGCTCGGGTTTGCATCCATTCGCTGCCCAGAGCTGTCGCCACCAGGCCGATCAAGAAGAGGCACATCGCCGCAACGACGATGGACGGGCCTGAAGGTGTGTCGAAATATAGCGACGTGTAAAGCCCGCTGATGGCTGAAAGCGCGCCGAGGCCGGCCGCGATCATCGCCATGGCCTCGGGATTGGCGGAGAAGGCGCGCGCGCTGGCCGCCGGGATGATCAGCAGCGCGGTGATCAGCAATATGCCCACGACCTTCATCGCCATGGCCACGACCGCGGCCACGAGCAGCATGAATATCAGCCGCGAAAGTTCCGGGCGCAGACCTTCGGCGCGCGCCAGATCGGGGCAGGCCGTGTCGGCGATCAGGCGCCGCCAGATCAGCGCCAGCACACCCAGCGCCGTCGCTCCGCCAATATAGATCGTCGCCAGATCGCTCCTTGAAACGGCGAGGATGTCGCCAAACAGGAACGCCATCAGATCGATCCGCAGCCAGGTCATGAAGGCCACGATGACAAGACCGAGAGCCAATGCGGAATGGGACAGGATGCCAAGCACGGCATCGCTGGAAAAGGTCTGCGCGCGCTGCATCAGGGTCAGGCTGAGCGCGACAAAGGCAGCGACGGCGAAAACCGCCAGCGCGGTGTTGATCTGCAGCAGGAAGGCGAGCGCGACGCCCAGCAGGGCCGAGTGGGCGAGCGTGTCACCGAAATAGGCCATGCGCCGCCAGATGATGAAACAGCCAAGCGGCCCGGCAAGTATGCCCACGCCGATGCCGGCCAGCAGCGCGCGGGTGAAGAAATCATCCAGCATCGTGATCGGCTCGCTTGTCGGTTGGATCGGCATCCGGCGCGGCGCGCACGATGCGCCCATCGGGCCCGTGGGTGTGATCATGATCGTGGCGATAGACCGCGAGCATAGGCGCGGCGCGCGGACCGAACAGGCGCAGATAATCTTCCGTGGCGCTGACCACGCCCGGTGTACCCGAACAGCACATATGGGTGTTGAGGCAGATCACCGTGTCGGTTTCCGCCATGACGATGTGCAGATCATGAGAGATCAGCAGCACGCCGCAGCCTAGGCGTGCGCGAAGGTCGGCGATCAGCCGGTAAAGCGCGATCTCCCCGGAAAAATCGACACTGCGCACGGGTTCATCGAGGATCAGCAGATCTGGCTTGCGCAGGATGGCGCGAGCCAGCAGCGCGCGCTGAAACTCGCCCCCGGAGAGCGACTGCACGGGAGCATCGACGAGATGGGCGATGTCCACCCGCTTGAGTGCATCGTGCATGTCTTCGGGCTGGCATGGGGCGGTGAGGCTCATCAGCCGGCGCACACTCAAGGGGAAGGTCCAGTCGATCGTCAGTTGCTGGGGCACGTAGCCGACGCGCAGGTCAGGCGCCCGCCGGATATGACCCTCGCTGGCGCGCACGAGGCCGAGAAGCGCCTTTGCCGTCGTCGTCTTGCCGCCACCATTCGGGCCGATGAGCGTGACGATTTCACCGCGCCGCACACTCAGATTGACGCCCCGAATTAGCCATTTGCCGCGCTTGCGCACGCCCAGGTCGGCAGCGCTGACGAGCGGCTTTTCGGCGATGTCGAAATTTTCCGGAGCGCCTTTCAGCACTGCTTGCCTTCTTTCTGCATATGCGCAATATGTTATAAAGTTACGCAATCAACCGAGCAAGAGGATCACATGTTCAAGTCCGCAGGTCTAGCTGTTACCGCGCTCGCAGCATTGGCGCTGATTGAGGCAAGCCCAGCCCGGGCCCAGGTGCCTGTAGCGGTCTCGATCAAGCCGGTTCATTCACTCGTGGCCGGTGTCACCCAGGGCATTACCGAGCCCAGGCTGATCATTCCGGGCGCATCCAGTCCGCATGAATATAGCCTGCGGCCGTCCGATGCAAAGGCGCTGGAAGAAGCCAAGGTCGTGTTCTGGATCGGTGAGGGACTTGAGACATTTCTTGAAGATGCCCTGGACACGCTGGCGCAAGACGCCACCATTATCACCCTTGCAGAGGCTGACGGCCTGGAGCTTCTGGATGTGCGCACCGGCAGCGGATGGGAAAGCCATGCGCACGAAGCCGGGCATGAACACGGCAAGCACCATGAGCACGAAGCCGGGCATGATCACGGCCATGATCACGGACATGATCACGGCCACAAGCACGAGGCGGAGCATGGCCACAAGCATGACGATCATCACGCCCATGGCGACAAGGACATGCATCTTTGGCTTGATCCGAAAAATGCGGCCGTGATCGTGCGCATCGTGGCGCAGGTGATGGCCAAGGCCGATCCGGCCAACGCCGCGCGCTATGATGAAAATGCCGATGCCATGATCGGGCGGCTGGACGCGCTCACCGTTGAAATAGAAAAGCTGGTGCGTCCGGTGAAGTCGCGCCCGTTCATCGTCTTTCACGATGCCTATCAGTACATGGAGCGCCGCTTCGGCCTGACGGCAGCCGGTTCGATCACGCTGCGCGCCGACATTCAGCCGGGAGCCGCGCGCATGACCGAGTTGCGCGACAAGATCGTAAACCTTGGCGCAACCTGCGTCTTCTCCGAACCGCAATTCGAGCCTAGACTGGTGGATGTCCTGATCGACGGGACAACTGCCCGCGCGGGCGTTCTCGATCCGGTCGGGGCTGATCTGGAAAATGGCCCGGACATGTATTTTGAGCTGTTGCGGCGCAATGCGAACGCGCTGACCGGCTGTCTTGGTACACAGGGCTGAGAATTTCGCGGCCGCCGATCTGGTGGCCGATCTGCTGAAGGAGCGTGCGTGCGGCGTTTCCTGTCCACCCTGATTGTCTTGTGCGCGGTTGTGCTCATGCTGTCGGTTCGGCCGCCATTTTCCCAATCGGTGGAACCAGGCGACGCCGGCGCGGCAAAGACCGATGCGCGGCTTGCCGCCAAGCCTGCCGAGGTCGACGCTGTAGAGGGCGCGAGTTCGGTTGTCGAGGACGCCGTGCCTGAGCGGTTGGGCGAGCGGGGCCGGTCGATCTGTCCCCTTCTCGACCCCGTGGCCGTGGCTAACGGCCTGCCGCCGGTGTTCTTCGCTCGCCTGATCTGGCAGGAAAGCCGCTTCCGTGACGATGCGATAAGCCCCAAGGGTGCGCAGGGCATCGCCCAGTTCATGCCGGGAACGGCGGCTCTTCGCGGGCTCGATGATCCGTTCGAACCAAAGTCCGCGCTGGCTGCGTCGGGCGCGTTCCTTGCTGATCTGCGCCGCGAATTCGGCAATCTGGGGCTGGCAGCCGCCGCCTATAATGCTGGAGAACAGCGCGTGCGCGACTGGCTGGCGGGGCGTCGGGCCGCACTGCCGCTCGAGACACAGAATTATGTCCTGATAATCACCGGCCGCTCGCCAGAAGAGTGGCGCGACGGAGCAGAAGGCGAGCCGGCGATGTTCAGCGCGGGCGATGAGGCCGCCACGGCCTGTCAGCGTCTGGCGCTTACCCTCGCGGGCCTGCCGGACAAGCCCGAGGATCTCGCGCCGTCAGCACCCTGGGGCGTCCAGATCGCCGGCGGCTTCTCGCGCAGCCGCACGCTTGCTGCGTTCGAGCGCACGAGGAGCAGATACTCCAGCATCATCGGCGAGATGCGGCCCATCCTGCTGCAAGCGCGAGACCGGGGCCGTGGTCGGCGCATCCTCCATCAGGCGCGCATCGGGGCGCAGACCCGCGCTGACGCCGAGCGGCTGTGCAACAGGCTGCGCCTGGCCGGCGGGGCCTGCATCGTGCTGCGTAACTGAGCGCGGCGATTGCAGCCGCAAAGCCATATTCGGCGGAACTCGTCATGCCGGCGCGACTAGTCCTTGCCGCTGCCCCGGCTCTCGGCTAGTTGAGAGTCCATGCTGCTGTACCGCTCATTCGCCACTGTCGGTGGCCTGACCATGATCAGCCGCGTCTTCGGTTTCGTGCGCGATGTCATGGTCGCGGCGGTGCTGGGCACGGGCTGGGTGGCGGATGCGTTCTTCGTCGCATTCCGCTTTCCCAATCTCTTTCGCCGGCTGTTTGGCGAGGGCGCCTTCAATTCAGCTTTTGTTCCGCTGTTTGCCAGGCGGCTCGCGGGCGAGGGCGAAAGCGGTGCGCGCCGGTTCGCAGAAGAAGCGCTTGCGGTGCTGATGTTTGCGCTGCTGCTCGTCACCGCGCTGGCGCTGATCTTCATGCCCTGGTTGATGTATGCGATCGCGCCGGGCTTTTCCGACAATCCGGAAAAGTTCGACCTGACGATCCTGCTGACCCGGATCGCCTTTCCCTATCTGCTGTGCATGTCGATCGTAGCGCTGTTGTCCGGCATCCTCAATGCATTGGGACGCTTCGCGGCCGCTGCTGCTGCACCGATCATACTCAACGTCGTGCTCATCGGCGTGCTTGCGGGCGCCATCGCGATGGGGCTGGGCGATGAGCCGGTATCGGGCGTGCTGCTCGCCTGGGGGGTGACGTTTGCCGGCGTACTTCAGTTGCTGATGCTCGCTTATGCCGCGCGCAACATGAACATGGAGCTGGGGTTGCGCTGGCCTCGCCTCACGCCGGGTGTGCGCCGGCTGATCACGCTGGGAATACCTGGCGTCATCGCCGCGGGGATCATGCAGTTCAATCTGCTGATCGGCACGATCATCGCTTCTCTTCAGTCGGGTGCGGTTTCCTTTCTCTATTATGCCGACAGGGTCTATCAGTTGCCGCTGGGCGTGGTCGGCATCGCCATTGGCGTGGTGCTGCTGCCAGATTTGTCGCGCAAGCTTGCGGCCGGAGACATGAACGCGGTCCGCGATAGCCAGAATCGTTCGCTGGAATTTGCCCTGCTGCTGACGCTGCCCGCGGCGGTGGCACTGCTCGTGGTGCCCGAGCCGATCATCCGTGTGCTGTTCGAGCGCGGCGCCTTCACGGCTGAAGACACGATCGCCACATCAATGGCACTTGCGGCTTTTGCCGGGGGCTTGCCGGCCTTCGTGCTGATCAAGGTCTTTTCACCGGCGTTCTTCGCCCGTGAGGATACCAGAACCCCGATGATCTATGCCGGCATATCCATGCTCGTTAACATTGCCGGCTCGCTGGTGCTGTTTCATGTCCTGGCGCCTTACGGCACATCGCATGTCGGTATCGCCATTTCGACGACGCTGGCGGGCTGGGTCAATGCGCTGCTGTTGAGCATCACCCTTTACCGCCGCGGCTATTTCGAGATCGACAAGACCTTGCGGCGGCGCACGCCGCGCATCATCGTGTCCAGCTTGCTGATGGGCGCGGCTCTTTATGCCGGGGTGAACGCCTTCACGCCGCTTTTTGCGCCGTCCAACGGCGTGCTTGTGCAACTCGTCGCGCTGGCAGGGCTCGTGGGAGGCGGCATGCTCATTTTCGGCATGATCGCCCATGCCACTGGCGCGGCGAACATGAAGAGCCTGGCGCGCAACCTCACCGGGCGCGGAGCCGGCTGATTACGTTGCCGCCGGAGTGCGGTTCCAACGAACCCCTTGAAAAACCGCGCAGAGAACGCGCGTGGCGGCTTGCGTGGGTCGCGATGGCGCGCGATAACCGCGCCAAGGCGGCGGAGGAACCGGCATGAGCAGACCAATCGTTTTTTCCGGCGTGCAGCCGACAGGAAATCTCCATCTTGGCAATTATCTCGGCGCGATTACCAAATTCGTCGCGCTTCAGGATGGCCACGACTGCATCTATTGCGTGGTCGATCTGCATGCGATCACGCAGGATCGTGCGGTGTGGGGCGGCCCTGCTGAACTGCGCGAGAGCGCGCGCCAGGTGACGGCGGCCTTTCTGGCTGCCGGGGTCGATGCCGAAAGACATATCATCTTCAACCAGAGCCAGGTTTCGGCCCATGCCGAACTGGCATGGATATTCAATTGCGTGGCGCGCATCGGCTGGCTCAACCGAATGACCCAGTTCAAGGAGAAGGCCGGCAAGCACCGCGAGAATGCCTCGGTCGGGCTGTTCGCTTATCCGTGTCTGATGGCCGCCGACATTCTGGTCTACCGCGCCACTCATGTGCCGGTGGGCGATGACCAGAAACAGCATCTGGAGCTGGCCCGCGACATTGCCCAGAAGTTCAACGTCGATCTGGCCGACAGTTGCGCCGAGCATGGCTTTCCCGAAGGCTTCTTTCCGCTGCCCGAGCCGCTGATAGCGGGACCGGCCGCGCGCGTCATGTCGCTGCGCGATGGCACCAAGAAAATGAGCAAATCCGATCCTTCGGACATGTCGCGGATCAATCTCACGGACGATGCCGACACGCTGGCGAAGAAGATCAGGAAGGCCAAGACCGATCCCGAACCGCTGCCTGGCGAGGAAGCCGGGCTGGCCGAGCGGCCGGAGGCGCGCAATCTGGTCGGCATCTATGCAGCGCTGTCGCAGCAGAGTTCTGCCGATGTGCTGAGCGAGTTTGGCGGCGCGACGTTCGCCAGGTTCAAGACCGCGCTTGCCGATCTGGCGGCGCAAAGGCTGGCCCCTGTGAATGCCGAAATGCGCCGGCTGATGGCTGATCCAGGCCATATCGACGCGGTCCTCGCCGCGGGTGCCCGGCGTGCGCGCGCCATCGCCGCGCCGAACATGAGCAAGATCAAGGATATTGTCGGCTTCATCGGCAATTAAGTATGCTGTGGCGCTTGAGCACGGCGAAGGTTGCTGCAGGTGGCGTATTCTGGGCCGAGGCCCTGGGTCGCAACGGCGCGGCGTAACGCCTGATAGACAGGAGCACCAATGCCCATCAGTAAACGCAGCGTCTTTGACGAAGGTCACCGACGCAAGTTTCTCGTCGTAATCGACGAAACGCCAGAATGCGAAACCGCGCTGTCGTTCGCCGCAGCCCGTGCCGAACGCACCAGGGGCGGGATCGTGCTCTTGTATGTCATCGAGCCGGGCGAGTATCAGCACTGGCTGGCGGTAGAGGAAATCCAGCGCGAGGAGGGCCTGAGCAAGGCACAGGCCGTATTCCGGCTGTACATACGCAAGCTGAAGAACTGGGGGCTCGATGCGCTGCCGCGCGAACAGGTCGTGCGCGAAGGCGCCAAGGCAGAAGAAATCCTGAAGCTGATCGACGAGGATGAGGATATCGCGATCCTGATCCTCGGGGCCTCGACCGATCAGAAAGGCCCTGGCCCGTTGGTCACGACATTGGCTGCGGGTGCCGGCGCAGGATCATTCCCCATCCCGATTACCATCGTTCCCGGCAGCCTCAGTTACGAGGAAATCAAGGGCATCGCCTGATCCAGCGCTCAAGCCCGTAAATCCGGACTGCGAGCCGTGCATCCGGCCATCTCGCACGTGCATGGCTGATATGCGCTAATGTCATGTCACCGTGGCGAAAGGCATGGCCACGGCCATGGTCCGGCTATGCGGACGATTGAATTGCCACTTGCATTTCTTGATTGGCGCCTTAACTTATGCTCATAATGAGCAAAAGAACGCTGATGGGAGTCTGGAGGTCGGCATGATTATTCTCGACAATATCGCACATCGCCAGCGCAGCGACCTCGGGGCGCCGCTGGATGCGACTACGCTTCCGCTCGCCTACACGCCGGAAGTCGCGCGCGAGACCCGCCATTTGTACGAGCGTGTCCGTTCCGTCATTCCTGCGATCGAGTGGCCGGCGCTGGCTCCTTATGTGAAGGCGATCAACGACCTCAAGGCCGAGCGCAACGCTGTTGTCCTCGCGCACAACTACATGACGCCGGACATTTTCCATTGCGTCGCCGACATTGTCGGTGACTCGCTGCAACTGGCGAAGGAAGCCGCCAGGACCGATGCTGATGTCATCGTGCAATGCGGTGTGCATTTCATGGCGGAGACGTCGAAATTGCTCAATCCGTCCAAGACCGTGCTCATCCCGGATGCGCGCGCGGGCTGTTCGCTGGCGGAATCTATCACGGCTGAGGATGTGCGCGCGCTGCGTGAAGCCTATCCCGGCGTGCCGATCGTCACTTATGTGAACACCTCGGCTGCGGTGAAGGCGGAATGCGATATCTGCTGCACGTCGTCAAATGCCGTGGAGGTGGTCGAGTCCTTCGGCGCGCCGCGCGTGCTGCTCATTCCCGACGAATATCTGGCGAAATATGTGGCAACCAGGACCGATGTCGAGATTATCGCATGGAAGGGCCATTGCGAGGTGCATGAGCGGTTCACGCCCGAAGAGTTGCGTCTCTATCGCGAGACCGATCCCGGCGTGCGCATCATCGCCCATCCCGAATGCCCGCCAGAGGTCATCGCTGAGGCAGATTTCACCGGCTCGACCGGCGCCATGATAAAATGGGTCCAGCAAAACCGGCCGAGCAAGGTCCTGTTGGTAACGGAATGCTCCATGAGCGACAATGTCGCCGTGGAAACGCCGGGCGTGGAATTCGTGCGTCCGTGCAACCTTTGCCCGCACATGAAGCGGATCACGCTGCCCAAGATCCTCGATTCGCTGCTGTACATGAAGGACGAGGTGATCGTCGATCCCGCGGTCGCAGGCAAGGCACGCATTGCTGTGGAGCGCATGATAAACCTGCGCCAGTAGACCGGGGCAGCCGGCGGGTTTGGGGAAACCGAGCAGGATGGCGCAAGCAACGTATCGTGGTGACGCACAGATCGTGGTCGTCGGTGGTGGGCTGGCAGGGCTGTTCGCCGCGCTGAAGCTGGCCCCTCTGCAGGTGATCATCGTCTCCACCCAGCCGCTTGGACATGAGTCATCCAGCGCCTGGGCGCAAGGCGGCATAGCGGCGGCAATCACTGGAGATGATACTCCCGAAGCCCATCTCGCGGATACGGTTCGGGCCGGGGCCGGTCTTGTCAACGAGCCGCTGGCCCTCATGGTGGCGCAGGAGGCCGGTGAGCGGATCGAGGATCTGCTGTCTTTCGGCGTACCGTTTGACCGCGATGCGCAGGGTCGGCTGACTGCCTCACGAGAGGCGGCGCACGGTGCACGGCGCGTGCTGCATGTTCAGGGTGACCGGGCCGGTGCGGCAATCATGTCAGCCGTTTCTCGCTCAGCGCGTGAATGCGCCAGCATCCGTTTGCTCGAAGGCCTGGCGGCACGCGAACTTGTCGTTGACGGCAGACGGGTGCTCGGCGTGCGGCTGCGCGATGGCAAGGGACGTGATGCCGGCATGATCGGCGCGCGCGCCGTGGTCCTGGCGACCGGCGGTATTGGCGCGCTTTATGCGGTCACCACCAATCCATCCGGATCATATGGCGAAGGCATGGCCATGGCGGCGCGGGCAGGTGCGGTGATCTGCGATGCGGAATTTGTCCAGTTTCATCCAACCGCGCTGAATGTCGGCCGCGATCCCGCGCCGCTGGCGACCGAAGCCCTGCGCGGTGAGGGGGCGACATTGATCAACGGACGCGGCGAGCGGTTCATGCAGGAGTTGCATCCCGAGGCTGAACTGGCGCCGCGCGATGTCGTCGCACGGGCCGTGCACCGCGAAATGGCCGGCGGCCGCGGCGCGTTCCTCGATTGCCGCCAGAAGCCGGGCGCGCGTATCGAGACCGATTTTCCCGGCATCTTCCTCGCCTGCCGCGAAGTCGGTATCGACCCGCTCAGCCAGCCGATCCCGATTGCGCCGGCGGCGCATTATCACATGGGCGGCGTGCTCACTGACGGTAACGGTCGCACCACCCTGGACCAGCTCTGGGCTTGTGGCGAGGTGGCCTGCACAGGCATACACGGCGCCAACCGGCTGGCTTCCAATTCGCTGCTCGAAGCTGTCGTCATGTCGGCACGCATCGCCCGCGACATTGCCGGTTTCGCGCCCGGCTGGCACGGGCTGCCGCCACCTTCGACGCTATTGGGCGAAGCCGTCGGCGATCCTGCCGCCACCGGTTCCAGCCCGCGGGAAGCCGTGGCTGTCCTGCGTCACGCCATGAGCCTGCATGCCGGCGTCGAGCGGTCTCGCGACGGTTTGATTGAACTCCTGGGCGTGCTCGCGGCGCTGGAAAAGGCTCATCCTGATGCTGAGCGTCTGCAGGCGATGATCGTCAGCGCGCGCATGATCGCGGTTGCGGCCCTGGCGCGCGAAGAGAGCAGGGGCGCTCATCAGCGACTGGATTTTCCCGAAACCTTGCCAGCATGGCGCCGGCATTCCTATCTGAGCCTCGCCCAGGCGAATGAAGCATGTGCGGATTATATGAGCCTTGTCCGGCAGCCGGCGCGGATCGCGGGATGACAAGCCAACGGCCCATGCAGATACTCGCTCCCCCCGATGATCTGATTGCGCGGCACGTCGCCGAGGCATTGGAGGAAGATCTCGGGCTGGCGGGCGACATCACTACCGCGGCGACAATCGCGCGCGACGAGGTAGGCACGGCCACAATCATCAGCCGGCGCGCCGGTATCATCGCCGGGATGGCGCTTGCACGCGAGGCCTTTGCCATGCTCGATCCCGATTGCGCCTTCACCGCGCTGGTGGAGGACGGCGCGCAGGCCGAGCCCGGCGCCAACCTCGCCAGAATTCGCGCTCAGGTGCATGCGCTGCTCGGCGCAGAGCGTGTGGCGCTCAATTTTCTGGGCCACCTGAGCGGCATTGCGACGCTCACCCGCGCCTATGTCGACGCGGTCGCCGGCACGAAGGCGCGCATCGTGTGTACGCGCAAGACCACGCCGGGCCTGCGCGCGCTGGAGAAATATGCCGTCCGCGTTGGCGGCGGGGCCAATCACAGGTTCGGCCTGTTCGACGCGATCCTGATAAAGGACAATCATGTCGCCGCGGCCGGGGGCGTGGCGCAGGCCATCCGCAGGGCCCGGCAGGCGGCGGGACATCTGGTGCGCATCGAGATCGAGGTCGACACGCTCGCACAGCTTGATGTCGTGCTGGCCGAGCCGGTGGATGCGGTGCTGCTCGACAATATGGCGCCTGACATGCTGCGCGAAGCCGTGGCGCGGGTTTCAGGGCGGATGATCGTCGAGGCGTCGGGCGGCGTTAACCTGGCCAGCGTGCGCGAGATCGCCGAGTGCGGTGTGGATCTGATCTCGGTTGGCGCCCTTACGCATTCGGCTGCATCGCTCGACATCAGCCTCGATTATGGCGATTGAGGACGGCAGGCATGCGAATGAACGAGGGCGCGCATCCACAAAGGCAGGTTCATCCGCAGAAGCCGAAAATCCTGGCACGAGGGCATTGCATTTGCGAAAAAAAGATGCAACAGAAGCATTCCGCGATCAGACGCGCCGAATTGTATCAGGCTCGAGCGGCGTAGGCACTTCCGACAGATCGTCTCCGTCCAGTTCAGATCGTCCATGAGGCCGGAAATTTCGGCGTCGGCGCGGGGACGTCCGGTATCCGCAGCAAAGCCAGTTGCTGCGGCATCGCCATGAAGCGAGGCTTAATTTCAGGCTGCATCTGCCTATATGCAGTTTACCGCAGACTTTTCGCTTTTTCTTTGGCGCGGGGTGGAGCAGCCCGGTAGCTCGTCAGGCTCATAACCTGAAGGTC
>DAIMZI010000021.1:0-31725 GCA_036734025.1 Dichotomicrobium sp. | reverse complement strand
ACGAGCTGGTTTGCGCGCAATCTGGTCGTGACCGACACCGACCTGACACAAGCTTCGGACGTGCCGAGCGAAGGCACGAGCATCAGACTGCGGGTACGCGATTTCCGATACGCCACTTTCGACCGTTCAGACTTCCGGCGCGCTGATCTGACTGGCGCGCAGATGAGCTGGGCGAGCTTGCGGGGAACGAATTTTTCGCGCTCACGTCTCATCGCAGCCGATCTGGTTGGTGCTGATCTTCAGGGTGCGCGGCTTACCGGCGCCGAACTGACCGGCGCTGATTTGCGCAGGGCCAACCTTCAGGGTGCTGATCTGGAACAGGCCGTTGGCGACTATCGCAGATGAGTGCTCAGCGCATCAGCACTTCGACTTCTTCCAGTCCGCCGCCGGTGACCTCAAACTCGCGCTGGTAGCTGCGTCCATTCTGCTCGGCCTCGACCCGGTATTTTCCCGCAGCCAGCACGTGAGTGGGAAAGGCTCCGGCGCTTTCGCGCACCACGGCTCCCGCTTCGCTCCGGATGGTCCATTTGGTGTCGGCAATGGCTTCGCCACCGGGCCGCTCGACAAGACGAAATGTCACTTTCGCCGCATTGTGGATGAGAATGGCCTCGGCCAGCTGTCCGGGCTTGATCTCGACCTTCGATTCGACCACGGCGTTGCTCTTGCCATACCGGCTGACCACACCATAAACGCCAGAATTGAGCCGGATCACCGGTCCCGACGGCGCATCTGCCACAAGGCGCATGCGATTGCCGAACTGGTCGGTCTCCTCCGACAGGATCTCGAAGCTCACATCCCCCGAGCTTAGCGGCGTACCCTCGATCTGGGCGGCACGCAGGCGCAAGCCTCCGGCATTGAGGCTGATCTGCTCATGCATGGGTTGCGCGTCGATGACATCGATGCGCTTGGTGGCATGGGCCAGACCATAGGACAGGTGAACGAAATAATAGCCGGGATGCAAGTCCCACTGCGGGCGGGCCTCGCTGCTTTCATGGAGGAGCTGATAACGGCCATCCTCGCCGGCGCGCCCGGCAAAGACCCGCCAGACCAGCCCGTCACGGATCTCGTTACTCCCTCCGCCGAGATAGGCCGTCATGCGCACCGGCACGGGATCACCCGGCGAAATGTCCGACAGCAGCCCGCCTGGCTTGATCGCTGGCGCGCTGGGCGGGGCCACTACCCTTGCGAACACCTCTTCCAGCGCCTTGTCCAATTCAGCCCTGTTGGAGGCATGGACAAACACGCCATCTGAAGGCGCGGACACACAAGCAAGCGCCGTCAGTTCCTCGTTCGCATCCTTTTCAAACGTGATCGTATGGATACTCAGTCGCTGGCCGCGCCGCGACAGCTTTTCGGCCATGGCGCAGGGATCGCCCTTGCAGTTGTCCGCCCCATCGCTCAGCAGGATGATATGGCGCTCGCCCGGCGCATCGGCGAGCTTCAGGCCGGCAGCCTCCAGCGCGGCGGCAATCGGCGTGGACCCCTTGGGTGCGATGGCGTTCACGGCACCGGCGTGGCCGGCGGCATCTATCGCTGAAAGCGGCTCGATCTCGCCAAAATCATCGCAACCCTGATCCTTCTGGTGACCATAGGCGAACAGGCCCAAGGCGATTCGGTCTTCATAATCCGTAAAGATCTTGCCCAGAGCCTGGCGCAGATGCACGACCTTGTTGATCTGATCGATATGTCCCCACATGCTGCGCGAGGAGTCGATGACCAGGACAGCCTGGGGAAGCGATTGCGGCGCCTGCGCCGTGGCCGCAACAGTGCTGAGGCAGACGGCAAGGATTGCCGCAAGCGCACCCGCAAGCCGGTTGCAAAACATCCCTGTCTCCATGCGCTGAACCATCCCCCTGGCCCTGAATATGCGGCGCGAGCGCAACGCCGTGCGAGCCCTTGTTGAATCGCTCATGTCATTGATGGCAGATTGCCACGCCAAGACGGCTATTTCGCGACGATCTCGACCACGGTCGTCTCGTTCGGGGAAACGGTGAAGGCGGCGCGCTCCACCTTGCCGTCACGCTCGGCAAGCGCGACATACTGACCGGCGCGCAGATCAAGCTCGGGCACCGCCTCGCGCGATGTCGCCACCTCGCGCCCCTGTGCATCGCGGATCGTCCATTGCACGCGACCAAGCGTCAGGCCGCCAGCCACCCGTACAAGCCCCAGTTGGGCGCGGCCGGCTTCATGGGTCAGCGTCAGCGTCTGGCTGGTGCCGGGCGCCACCGTCACAAGCTGTTCGGTGACCGAATTGCCCTCGCCATAAACGCTGCGGACGCGGTAGCTTCCGGCTTCCAGATAAAGCCTCCAGTCGGCCTGTGCCGAGCGCAGCGCCGCGCCATCTTCTGCCTCGGGCGCGTCGGCCGGCGTGATCGTGTAGCTGACGCCGGTCTCGATCGGCGCAGCACGCCCCGAGAGCCGTGTTTCCAGCCGCAGCTCGCCCGCAGGCAAAATCAGGACCTCATCGAGAGCCTCGCCGCTGGCAAGGCTCAGCCGAAGCTCGGTGCGCGCCGCATCAAGCTGGGCTTCAACCCGGTATTCGCCGGCCGGCAGCACCAGTTCGGGCTCGGCCAGGGCGGAGCGCATCACCTCGACACCACCTTCACCATAGACATGATAGAAAACGCCCGCAGGCGCAGCCTCGCCATTGGCCAGAACCGTCTTCAGCCGCAGCTTTCCCGCCCCAAGCGCAAGGCCGCGCCCGATGATCGCGCCGGGGCTGATCTCGACCTCGTCGCTGGCTTGCGCCACGCCAAGCCGCGCGCTGACCTGATAGCGCCCTGCGGGCAGAATGAAAGACGGGCTCGGCTGGCTGGAGCGCGCCACCGGCTCCTGATAGCCGTCGCGGCGCACCTCATAGAAGATGCGCTCCAGCGCCTGTCCACCCGGCTCCACGGTGCTGGAGAGATTGAGGATGCCCGCACCCAGCGAAATCTCCTGGCGTGACGGCGCGCCCGCGGAAAGCTCCACGCGCTCGCTCGTCCTGGCAAGCCCATGGCGCACCTCCACGGTGTATGTGCCGGGCCGCAACGACACTTCCGGACGTGCATCGGAGCCGCGCCAGACGACATCGCCATCACCCGGCGTCGCCGGCGTGCCGGCCATGATCCGCCATGCCAGACCTTCGCTGATCGGTTCGCGCCCCGGACCAAGCACCGCAGAGAGCAGCAGGTTGGCCCCGGCAGGCGCGCGAAGCGGGTTGGCCGACGGCAGCGGCGGGGTCTGCGCGCGGGCCGGCTCTGACGCCGCCATGATCAGCAGCAGGACAACCGAGAACGCACACTGGCCGCACTTCGTGATGAAAGCTGGAAACCTCAAGAGCAGCATGTCACAACAATTCCCAAGTTTGCCGGGCTGGCCCGGCCCCTCTAAACTCGCGCGCAGCAAGAAGTGCATATCATCTGGAGCATTCCATGACGCAAGACGCAACACCGCTGGCGAGCACGCCCGCCCATGCACTGGACATGAACCCCGTACTTGGGCATCTGCTCACGCGGCGCTCGGTATCGGCGGGTAAACTACACGAGCCGGGGCCTGATGCGAAGCAATTGGAGATCATCCTGCGCTGCGCCGCGCGTGTTCCCGATCACAAGAAGCTTGTCCCCTGGCGCTTTATTGTCTTTGCCGGAGACGGGCGGGTGCGCATGGGCGCGGCGCTGGCCGAGATCTGCGCGAGAAACGAACCCGAAGCCTCGTGCGAGCGCCTGCAGATCGAGCGCGAGCGATTTTCCCGCTCACCTGTGGTCGTGGGAGTGATCTGGCGTCCGCACTATCATCCCGGCGCCCCGGAATGGGAGCAGATGATGAGCGCCGGCGCCGCCTGCATGAACCTGGTTCACGCAGCGAGCGCGCTCGGCTTTTCCTGCCACTGGCTGAGCGAATGGTATGCCTATGACCAGAGCGTCGCCGGTGTGCTCGGGCTGGCAGCCGATGAAAGGGTGGCCGGGTTCATTCACATAGGCACGCCGCTCATAGCGCCTGAAGAGCGTGAACGCCCCGACCTGGAGCAGATCACCAGCTATTTCTAGAAGCCGGCCTAATAGCGGAACTGCTCGGCGAGGATGCGTTCATCGAGCGCATGACCGGGGTCGAACAAAAGCGTCATCGAGATTTCGGGCGCCTCGGCGATTTCGGTCCAGACGACATTGCGGACTTCGGTATGATCGGCCACC
Source organism: Dichotomicrobium sp. (assembly GCA_036734025.1). GTDB lineage: Bacteria > Pseudomonadota > Alphaproteobacteria > Rhizobiales > Rhodomicrobiaceae > DAIMZI01. Next base: position 27,553 of record DAIMZI010000021.1, on the reverse strand, counting down.
GCGGCGACGGGACGTTTTTCCGGCTCGATCACATCCACACGCACTTTCGCACTGTTGGGCAACAGCGCGCCACGCCACCGTCTGGGGCGAAACGGGCTTATCGGCGTCAGCGCCAGAAGCGGCGCGTTTATCGGCAGGATGGGCCCGTGCACTGACAGATTGTAGGCCGTGCTGCCGGCCGGCGTGGCCAGCAGCACCCCGTCGCAGACCATTTCGTCGAGCCGCAATTCGCCATCGACCGAGATGCGCAGCTTGGCGGCCTGATAGCTGAGGCGGAACAGCGACACCTCATTGATCGCCAAGGCGTCGTGGCGCGCGCCATCGCGGTCCTCGACGACCATGCGCAACGGATGAATGATGTTCGCGTGCGCCGCCGCCAGACGCTCACAAAGCTGGTCTTCGGAATATTCGTTCATCAGGAAGCCGACGGAGCCGCGGTTCATGCCGTAGATGGGAATATTGCGTTCCATGAACCGGTGCAGGCTTTGCAGCATCAGGCCGTCGCCGCCCAGCGCCACCACCACTTGCGCATTCTCCGGCGTCACCTCGCCGTAACGCGCGCGCAACCGGCTCGCGGCGGCGACTGCTTCGGGGGCTTCGCTCGCCAGAAAGGCGATTTTTGTTGCAACCGGCTGGTGATTGCGCATCCGCGCCGCCTCGATCCCGATTTTTTACAAGCCCGGAGCACTTTCGGCAAAAGTGGGAACCGGTTTTGCGCTTCGAAAGTGCGACAGAACAAAAACTTAGCGCGCGTTCACCAACTCCGGTTTCCTGAACTCCGGTTTCATGAGCTCCGGTTTCTTGGAACGCGCCCTGGACAGAAGCCGGACAGCGCACCATAGGAAGACCAAAGTCAAGAGCGATGAGGGATGGGCATGAGCACGAGCACGCATGAGGATGGGGGGCCGGCCGGGGCCGTCGCGCTTGTCTACACGACGGTTCCAGACATGGGAGAGGCGAAATCGATCGCCCGCGCGCTCGTCTCCGCAAGGCTCATCGCCTGCGCCAACATCATCGCGGGCATGACAGCGGTTTTCGAGTGGCAGGGGCAAATGAGCGAAGCCGACGAAGTGGTCATGATATTGAAGACGACGCACACGCTCGCCGATGAGGTCTGCCGTGAAATCAGGCGGCTGCACAGCTATGACGAGCCGGCCGCGCTGATTCTGCCGGTTGCCGGTGGCAGCGCCAGTTTCCTTGAGTGGATCTGCTCGGCGACGCGGCGCGATAAGTGATGGTGTTTGATGGAAAAGGCCAAAAGGCGACATCCACAGCCGCGCGGCAAGGACCGACAATCCATCCGCCCGTACGGGTCGAGTGCCCGGCGCGGCCTATGAGAAGAAGATGATCAGCCCTACCAGGGTCAGATAGATCGACACACCAATGAGGAGCCCCCTCCAGAACCGCTTCGTCTTGCTTTTCTTGTCTACAGATGCAGCCATGACACGCCTCTATCATGATGCCGGGGGAGTTAACGAATAATCAGCGTACATCTGTTCGATACAAAAACCAATTACTCTTAATTCAATCTATCAAGCAGAGTGTGAATGCCTGCTGAACGCACGCCACCATCCATGGTTTAGCCTGCAGCAGCGCGGACATGCCGCCGCAGTCATTTTTGCGAGAAACCCTAACCGATGAGCGTCAAGTCATGAGCCAGCAACCGCCGCCGATCGGTTATGCGCTACGCACCACATCGACGACCATGGACGCCATCGCCGCGGGCCTTGATGAGGCTGAGACGCTCGGGATCGATCTCGTCGAGTTGCCGCTGTTCAAGATCAGCGTGATCCTTGACGGGCAGATCCGGCGCGAGGCCATGGATGCGTTGATGCGGGTCTGTGCCGGGCGCGAGGTGGGCCTGAGCGTGCATGGGCCCATCGCGATCAACCTGCTCGATGAACCGGACCGGCTGGCGCGCCACATGGAGGTGCTGCGCGCCAGCATCGAGGTCACGGCCGAGCTTGGCGCGCGCACCTGCGTCATCCACACGGGCCGTTGCCCCGCCGCGCCGGATGATGCGCTGGATGCGGCCTATGATCGTCAGCGCGAGGCGCTGCGCCGGGCTGGCGAACTGGCGGCGCAGCACAGTGTCATCATCGCCGTGGAGACCCTGCCGATGGACCATCCGCGCAACCACACCGCCCTGCCCTCGCGCCTGGCCCGGGAACTCGCGGCCATCGGGCACCCGAACATCCGCTGCTGCATAGATTTTTCCCATGCCTTCATCAATGCGACGTTCAACGGCCGCGCGCTGCTCGATGAACTTCGCCCGCTCGCGCCCCATGCCTCCCATCTGCACATGCACGATTCGTTTGGCCGACCGAACGACATTTTCACCATCAGCCGCGCCGAACGCATCGCCTACGGGCTGGGCGATCTGCACCTGCCGCTCGGCTGGGGCGCCATCAACTGGCCCGAGATCTGGGCAAACCTCACTTTTCCCGACGATGTCGTGATGATGCTGGAGTTGCCGGCCGACCATTGGAGCGAACTAGGCGCCTCGCTCGACATGATGCGCGAGTTTTCGACACATTTGCGCCGTCAGGGGACACAGGCGGGCTGACCGCTGGACGCGCCGCATGACACGCGCCATATTCAGGTCATGGCAGAAACGCGACCATCTGGCTTTTCCGAAGCGCCGCAGGCGCTGATCTCAAGCCACCCGCTGATCGTGGGCGATCTGCCCGCGTTCACGCCGCACCGGCCGGAGCGCCCGGAAAAGTCCGAAGGCGGCGTGCCCTTTCGGCTGGCTTCCGAATTCGAGCCTCGCGGTGATCAGCCCGAGGCCATCCGCGAACTGGTCGAAGGCGCAAACGTGGGCGAGCGCGACCAGGTTCTGCTTGGCGTCACGGGGTCGGGCAAGACATTCACCATGGCCAACATCATCGCGCAGACGCAGCGCCCGGCGCTGATCCTGGCGCCAAACAAGACGCTCGCCGCGCAGCTTTATGGCGAGTTCCGCAATTTTTTCCCCGACAATGCGGTCGAGTATTTCGTCTCCTATTACGATTATTATCAGCCCGAAGCTTATGTACCGCGCACCGATACGTTCATCGAGAAGGAATCCAGTATCAACGAGCAGATCGACCGGATGCGCCACTCGGCCACCCGCGCGCTGCTCGACCGTGACGATGTGATCATCGTCGCCTCGGTGTCGTGCATCTACGGCATCGGCGCGGTGGAGACCTACACGGCGATGACCTTCGCGCTGCGCCCCGGCGAGCGCATCGACCAGCGCAAGCTCCTTTCGGACTTCGTGGCGCTGCAATATTCGCGCAACGACATGGGCTTTCAGCGTGGCACGTTCCGCGTGCGCGGCGACACGATAGAGCTTTGGCCGGCCCATCTGGAGGACCGCGCCTGGCGTCTGTCGCTGTTTGGCGACGAGATCGAGAAGATCACCGAATTCGATCCGCTGACCGGGCACAGGACCGCCGAGCTGGACTATGTCAAGGTGTTCGCCAATTCGCATTACGTGACGCCCAAGCCAACCCTCAACCAGGCAGTGAAGCTGATCCGCGCCGAACTGGTGCAGCGGCTGGAGGAGTTCAGCGCCAGCGGGCGGCTGCTGGAAGCGCAGCGGCTTGAGCAGCGCACGAATTTCGATATCGAGATGCTGATGGCGACGGGATCGTGCGCGGGCATCGAGAATTATTCGCGCTATCTGACCGGCCGCGCGCCGGGCGAGCCGCCGCCGACGCTGTTCGAGTACCTTCCCGACAACGCGCTCGTCTTCGCGGACGAAAGCCACGTCACCATTCCGCAGATCGGCGGCATGTTCCGCGGCGACTACCGGCGCAAGGCCACGCTGGCCGAGTACGGCTTCCGCCTGCCCTCATGCCTCGACAACCGCCCGCTGCGCTTCAGCGAATGGAACGCCATGCGCCCGCAGACCATTTATGTCTCCGCGACGCCCGGCCGCTGGGAACTGGAGCAGACCGGCGGCGTGTTCAGCGAACAGGTGATCCGCCCCACCGGGCTTATCGACCCGGAAGTGGAGGTGCGCCCGGCACGCACCCAGGTGGATGATCTCATCGATGAATGCCGCAGCGTCATCGCCAGAGGCGGGCGCGTGCTGGTGACAACACTCACCAAGCGCATGGCCGAGGACCTGACCGAATACGCCTTCGAGCAGGGGCTCAAGGTCCGCTACATGCATTCCGATATCGACACGATCGAGCGCATCGAGATCATCCGCGATCTGCGGCTTGGCGCGTTCGATGTGCTGGTCGGCATCAACCTGCTGCGCGAGGGGCTCGACATTCCCGAATGCGCGCTGGTCGCCATTCTCGACGCCGACAAGGAGGGCTTCCTGCGCTCGGAGACCTCGCTCATCCAGACCATCGGCCGGGCGGCGCGCAATGTCGATGCCCGCGCGATCCTGTACGCCGAGACGATCACCGGCTCGATGGAGCGGGCCATATCGGAGACCAACCGCAGGCGCGAGAAGCAGCTGGCGTACAATGCCGAACACGGGATCACCCCGCAAAGCGTGCGCAAGAACATCAACGACATCCTGCACAGCGTCTATGAGCAGGACCGGGTCAGCGTGGAGGCCGGTCCGGGCTTCGCAGAGCGCGACCAGTCGGCGCTGATCGGGCACAATCTGGCGGCCGTGATCGGGGATATGGAAAAGCGCATGCTGGCGGCGGCGTCGAACCTGGAATTCGAGGAGGCGGCGCGGCTGCGCGACGAGGTCAAGCGGCTAAAGGAGCAGGATCTGCTGCTGGCAAAAGACCCCATGGCCTTCAACGCCGATGGCACGCCCAAGCCCGGGGTGATGGCTGAAGGGCCGCGATCGAACGCCGGCCGTCCCGGAACCCGCGCCTACAAGAAGCGCCGCAAGCGCTAGAGCGCGGCTGGCCGGGCGTCAGGCGGCAGACCAAGGCACCAAATATAGCAAGAAATTCAGTTTAGCATTGCCATTTACTTTTCATCTGCCCACAGATAATAATCAGCCTTGCTTAAACAGTCAAAGATCGAGAGCGATGAGCATTATATTGGCAGTAGCAAACCGTAAAGGCGGTGTAGGAAAATCGACCATAGCAACAATGCTTGCCCATGCTTTCTCGGTATGGGGTGAAATGCGGGTATTGCTTATAGATGTTGATTCACAAGCTAATGCGTCTCTGATATTGCTCGGTGGCGAACACTGGGTCAGGGCCAGGGAGGCTAATAAAACGGTATCAGACTATATTTACAATTATTTTTTGCCTCAATACGCCATCATCCGACAAGCCGCACAGATTGATGCATCAAATTACATCATCGAAGAGGTTGCGGACCTAATCAGGGGGGATGGATCACAGCCTCCGCTCAATCTGATGACAGGCTCGCTAGATATCGATGACCGTGAACACGAAATTCTGATCAGTCTGAGTAAACAGCTTAAAAACATTGGCATGATCGAAAAGGCGGTTGTTGGACGCATCAAAACTCTGCTTGAGGCCACAGCGCAAGGTTATGACCTTGTCATCATCGATTGCCCGCCGGGCATCTCTTTCTCGACCCGCGCTGCGCTTCTCGCTGCGGATCGTGTCATCGTACCTTTCCGGCCTGATTATGTCTCACTATTCGCGGTTGACCGGATTTCCAAGATGATCGAAAACATTTCAGCACCTAAAAAGCTTGCCGACGTTCCAATGTCGAAAAGGCGCTATGTGACGTTGGCTAACATGTGTCAAAGCAATGCTCTGCATGAACGAATTATTCAAGAAGTGGCCGCTTTCCATCCCATATTGCAGTGCCGAGTCCCCGCTGTAGCAGCTATTGCCAATGCCTTTGATTGGCAAAATGCGCGCAAGCCAATTCGCCAGAAGTACGGCTCTGCCATATCTCATGTAGAAGCTCTTTATCGCACAGTATTGCCTTTGGTTGCCCATGGGAGTGGCGTGGAGATAACAACTGAATGAACGTAAATAGGTCGACAGGCGATGCGCCAGAATTGAAGGCTGAAGAAATCCTGAAGCGGCTGTTCGATGTGATTATTGAGGAGGCAGCTCAACGTCCTGATTTCGCCGAAAAGCTTGTCAGCGTTCTTCCGACATCCGCCATCGCAAGAATAGAGAAGCCCGCCAAGACCTCTCGTCAGAAAAAAGCCTTTAATCCTGATGCTTTCAGCCTAGTCGCTCTACTTCAGACACAGGGCGAAGATGGCCTGAAGCGTCAGTTGAACCCAATCGACAGGAAACAACAACTGCGCGAGATTGCCAGAGCCCAGCATATTCCGCTTACAGGAACAGCTGCGAGCAAGAGGGCCACTCTTGAGCAGATACGTGCCGCTTTGATTAGCGGCGCTAAGGCGCGTCTGGCCGGGCGTCAGGCGGCGGCAAGTTGATAGACCTGCGTGGCGCTCACATCAGCGAGCCGGGCAGATTGTCCAGATCGTCGATGTACCATTCCTCTGCCTTGACAATGGCCGGGTTTTCGCCGTTGTCGTAGATCCAGGCGTCCACGGCATAGCGTTGGCCGGTCTTGTTCTCGGTGATCACAGCGGTCCAGTGCGGCCAGTACTGGAAGCCTCTCAGGATGTTGCCCTTGGAAAAGGGCGTGCCCACCTTGTGGTGCTTGAGCAGCCCGTTATGCTGCATGACAAGCAGATAGCTTGTGGTGTTGGTTGCTTCATCGACACAGTCTTGCTGGGTCGGATCGCCCGAACCGGCGAAATCCATGCCCGGCCGGTTGGTCTCGGTGCCAACCGCCTTGCCGACGCGCGTCTCGATCCAGGCTATGGAATAAGCGATGCCCCGGCGTTCCTCATGCGGCGTGTCCGCCTTCATGATCGTGCGGAAGATCTCGCGCAATTTGGCAATGTCGGCCTGGGTGAAGCGGAACTTTGTCTGCGCCTGGCATCCATAGGCATGGCAGACTGTAACGGTATTGCCGCGCGGCGCAATTGTACCGAAATCGGAGTAATGCACCTTGACGTCGTGCCTGCGCTCGTAGGTGCAGCCGGCAAGCGCGGCAACGGCGATCAGCAGCAAAACTGCGCGCATGGAATATATCCACAATTATTCTGTCTTGAAATGCCTATACCATCGCCATCCATGATAGCCAATCGGGACGGCAAGCCGTGATAGCAAATAAAACCGGTTGTCGCGGGGGCGCAACAATCAAAATGCCAGGTGCCATCGCGGGCGGTCTTGCCGAGTGCGAATCACTTGCCTAGTGTCTGGTGCATGAACACACACGCAAAAATCCCTGATGCGATCCATGTCATCGGCGCGGGTCTGGCCGGCAGCGAAGCCGCGTGGCAGGCCGCTGGCCGCGGTGTGCCCGTGATCTTGCACGAGATGCGCCCGAACCTGATGACGCAGGCTCACAAGACCGGCGGCTTTGCCGAACTGGTCTGCTCCAACTCGTTTCGCTCCGATGACTGGCAGAACAATGCGGTCGGGCTCCTGCACGAGGAGATGCGGCGCTCGGGCTCGCTGATCATGGCGGCGGGCGATGCCAACCGGTTGCCGGCCGGCGGCGCGCTTGCCGTTGATCGCGAGCTGTTCTCCGCGCAGGTCACAGCCGCGCTGAGTGCCCATCCGCTCATCGAGATCGCCCGTGGCGAAGTGGCCGGACTGCCGCCCGATGATTGGGACAAGGTGATCATTGCCACCGGCCCGCTCACCTCGCCGGCGCTGAGCCGCGCGGTGATGGCCCTGACGGGCGAGGCTGAACTCGCCTTCTTCGACGCGATTGCACCGATCGTGCTGAAGGACAGCATCGACTTCGACATCTGCTGGTTCCAGTCGCGCTATGACAAGCCAGGCCCAGCGGGCACGGGCGCGGACTACATCAATTGCCCCATGAACAAGGAGCAGTACGAGGCATTCGTCGATGCCCTGATCGAGGCGGACACGGTCGATTTCAAGGACTGGGAAAAGGACACGCCCTATTTTGATGGCTGCCTGCCAATCGAGGAAATGGCACGTCGTGGCCGCGAGACCTTGCGCCACGGTCCGATGAAGCCTGTGGGGCTGACCAATCCGCGCGCACCCGACACCAAATGCCATGCCATCGTGCAGTTGCGCCAGGACAATGCTTTGGGCACGCTGTGGAACATGGTCGGTTTTCAGACGAAGATGCGCCATGGCGAACAGTCGCGCGTGCTGCGCATGATACCCGGGCTGGAAAAGGCACAATTCGCCCGCCTTGGGGGTCTGCACCGCAACACCTTTCTGAACAGCCCCAGACTGCTTGATGGCGTGTTGCGGCTTCGCGCCTGCGAGCGGCTGCGCTTCGCCGGGCAGATCACGGGGGTGGAGGGCTATATCGAATCCGCCGCGATCGGGCTTCTGGCAGGGCGCTTCGCCGCTGATGAACGGCTCGGCCGGACAGCCACGCCACCACCGCCATCCACGGCACTGGGCGCGCTGCTCAATCACATCACCGGCGGGCATCTGAGCGCTGAGGATGTGGCGGGCAGCCCCCGCAGCTTTCAGCCGATGAACATCAATTTCGGGCTGTTTCCGCCGGTCGCGACGCCGAGCCATGACGCGCACGGCAGAAGGCTGCGCGGCAAGGAGAAATCTGTGGCGCGCAAACAGTCTATGTCGTCGCGTGCGCTGGCTGATCTTTCCGGCTGGCTTGGCGAGACACCGCTGGCGGCTGAATGAGCAGGTGCTGCGCGCTCAGATCTTACCGCGCAGATTGGCCCGCCACATCAGGCCAAAGGCTGAAAGCGGGTTCAGGCTGACGACGTTGCGCAGCGGATCGCGCCCGGGACGCGCCAGCGCACGAAGCTGCGCTTCGACCAGCGCCAGCGGCAGGAAGGCAGGGCGCACACGCGGCTGCAAACGCGCAAATCCGGCACGGCAGGCCCGCAGGGCTTCGCCGGCCTCTTCGCGCAGCGGCGCCAGTACCGTTTCCAGAACCTCCCCGCCCTGCCCCTGAAAAAGCATGTCCGGGTCAAGCCCCGCATCGGCAAGGGCATCGCTGGGCAGCAGGATGCGCCCGCGTGCGGCATGAACCGGCAGCGCGCGTATCACACCAGTCAGCCCGAAGGCAAGCCCGCCCAAGCGCGCCAGCGCCAAGGCCGTTTCATCCCGCCCGCCAAGAATGTAGCTCCCCAGCAGGAAAAGCGCGCCGGCGGTATGCGCCAGATAAAGATCAAGCGCCTTGCGCTCGGCGTGAGGCTGCATATCGAGATCGCCAAGCCGGGCATTGATCATGGCATCAAGCACATCATCGGGCAGCAGACAGCGGTGGCGCGCCAGCGCCAGAGCATCGGCGACCGGATTTCCGGTCGTTGCGCCTAAGCGCGCCATCTCCAGCGCATCGCGCCACCATTGCAGACTGATTTCGCCGAGCGCCGGCTCGCTTACCCGCTCACCGATGCGCGACAGCTCCACGTTGAAGGCATACAGGCTCAGCAGGTGCGTGCGCGCCGGCCGGCCGGCAAACAGCGCGGCGCGGTAGCGGTCGCGGTCGTGGCGGCGCACCAGGTCTGCGGCGATGTGATCATTCATGATCTTCAATCATGGCGCGCGTCGGCGCTCATGAAAGCGGCCCTTCGCGGAATTGTTCGCCAGCGGGGATCAGTGCGGCGGCGAACTGGCGCTCCTCGGCAATCAGCACATGCAGCGTGCGGCATGCAGCAGGGGTGTCCATGGCCTCAAGCCCCAGACCCGCGCCGGCAAATCGCGCGCGCAGTTCCGCTGTGGGAAAGACCTGGTTTGCGCCGGTTCCAAGCAGAAGGAACTGGATCTGATCGGCGATCTCTAGAACGGGGGCAAGATCCCCTGCTCCCAGATCTGCTGCGCCGCTCAGCGACCAGGCATAGACACCATCGGGCATGATCAACACGCTGCCCGAGTGGCGCACATCGCCGCCTGCAAATACGAAGCCGCCGGCAGTGTAGGACTGTACCGGGAGCCTGTCGCACAGACGCTGCATCTGTTATCGCACCATTGCGAGGTTGAGGGCCAGGGAGCAGCCGGCCTATTTCGCCGAGACCGGCGTGTTCTCGCTGTCCTTGGTCTCCTTGAGCTTGGCGCCGCCCAGCCCGCTCCAGTCACGGCGCACGCCAAGCGATATCAGCAACGGCGCGGCGATGAAGATCGAGGAATAGGTGCCGACCAGGACGCCCCAGATCATGGCAAAGACAAAGCCGCGGATCACCTCGCCGCCGAAGATATAAAGCGCCAGCAGCGCCAGCAGCGTCGTACCCGAAGTCATGATGGTCCGCGACAGCGTGTCGTTGATCGACAGGTCGATGAGCTGCGACAGCTCCATCTTCTTGTACTTGCGCAAATTCTCGCGCACGCGGTCATAGACCACCACGGTATCGTTCAGCGAATAGCCGACGATTGTGAGCACGGCGGCGATGATCGACAGATTGAAATCAAGCTGGAGCAGCGAGAAGACGCCGATCGTCAGCACCACGTCATGGATCAGTGCGGCAATGGCGCCGACCGAGAACTGCCATTCAAAACGCACCCAGATATAGGCAAGCACACCCAGCAGGGCGAGCACCACCGCCAGAATGCCCGCCTCGATGAGCTCTTGTGAAACTGTCGGCCCGACAACCTCGATACGACGGTAGTCAACGGTATCACCCAATGCCGCGCGCATTTTCTCGACGACCTCCTGCTGCGCGCGCTCGCCGCCGGTCTGTTCCTGTACACGGATCAGCACGTCATCGGGTGCGCCGAAAGTCTGGATCTGGATATCACCCAGTCCCAGCCCGCCAAGCCTGTCGCGCAACTGGCCGATGTCGGCCGGTCCCTGGGTCTTGATCTCGACGAGAGTGCCGCCGCGGAAATCAATCCCGTAATTGAGCCCCTGAAACGCGAACAGCAGGAGCGAGGCGAGCAGAGCAACCAGCGATATGCCCGCGCAAAGCCGCTGGAAGTTGACGAAGGGCACGTGGGTGTCGCGCGGGATAAACCTGATCGGCTTGAGCATCATGATGACACGCTCCTAAATCGGGATCATGGCGGGGCGGTAGCGCCGGATCCACAAGGCAACGATCAGCCTGGTCACCATGAAGGCGGTGAAGACCGAGGTGAAGATGCCGATCGACAGCGTCACCGCAAAGCCGCGGATCGGTCCCGAGCCCAGCCAGAACAGGATCAGCGCGGCGATGAAAGTGGTGATGTTGGCATCGAGAATGGTGCCGAGCGCTCGGGAGAAGCCGATATCGACCGCAGCCACCGGCGTCTTGCCCGATGCAAGCTCCTCGCGGATGCGCTCGAAGATCAGAACATTGGCGTCCACCGCCATGCCGACCGTGAGCACAATGCCGGCAATGCCGGGTAGCGTCAGCGTTGCCTGCAACAGCGATAGCACGCCCATGATGAGCGCCAGATTGGCGATCAGCGCAATATTGGCGAAGATGCCGAACAGCCCGTAGGCGACGATCATGAAAATCAGCACGCCTATCATGCCGATCATTCCGGCAATCTTGCCGGCCTCGATCGAGTCCGCGCCAAGGCTTGGACCGATGGAGCGTTCCTCGATGATTTCGAGCGACGCCGGCAAAGCGCCAGAGCGCAGCAGGATCGCCAGATTGGTGACCTCGGCGACGGTGAAGCTGCCCGATATCTGCCCGGTGCCCCCCAGGATCGGCTCGCGGATGACCGGCGCCGATATCACCTTTTCGTCCAGCACGATGGCGAAGGGCCGGCCAACATTTTCCGCTGTCACCTGGCCGAAGCGCCGCGCGCCCGACGTGTTGAAGCGGAATGTAACGATCGGCTCGCTGGTGCGCTGGTCAAAGCCGGGCTGGGCGTCCACGAGATCTTCACCGCTGACGATCGGGCGGCGGATCAGGAGATATTGCGAGTCCTGCGGGTCGACGGCTTCATAGACCTGCGAGCCAGGCGGCGGTCGCCGGTTGACGGCCTCTTCCACCGACATGCCCTGATCGACAAGATGAAAGGCGAGCTTGGCGGTCTGACCCAGCACCGCTTTGAGTTGCTGGGGATCGTTGAAGCCTGGAACCTGAACGAGAATGCGGTTTTCGCCCTGGCGCTGGATGTTCGGCTCTGTCGTGCCCAGCGCGTCGATACGCCGGCGCACAGTCTCGATGGCTGCGCCTACGGCGGTGCGCACACGTTCGCTGAATGCCTGCTCGGTCAGCGTCAGGATCAAGCTGTTGCCCTCGCCCTGGCTCACCTCGATATCGGTGCCGGTCGTGCCGGTGAAGACGTTGCCTTCCAGCGGCTGGGCGAGTTCGCGCGCGGCTGCCAGCGCGGCCTCGAACTGGGCCGGCTCGCGAATGGTCACGCGCACATCATTCTCCGTGGCGCGCAAGCCGGTATAGCCGATGCGCTCGCCGCGCAGCTTGATGCGAACATCATCGCGTACGCCCTCAAGCCAATCGGCCTTGAGTTCACGCGTGTTCATCTCGAGCAGCAGGTGCGAGCCGCCCTGCAGATCGAGCCCGAGATGCAGCTTCTGGCTTGGCACCCAGTCCGGCAGCCCCTCAAGGGCCTGGCGCGAGAACAGGTTCGGCAGGGCATAGGCAATGCCCGTCGCCACTATCAGCAGGATCGCGAAGATCTTGAAACGGGAAAAATGTAGCATTCGTGACCTTGGGCAAATTGATCTGTCGTCATCCGGCTGGGCCGGGCCTTGCGGGCCCTGCGCTCAGGACCTGCCTTGTTCAAGCGTCGCTGCCATCGCCTGATGAAGCGGTTTGATCGGCCGATTTGGCGCGGCTGCGACGCGGCTTGGCCGGGGCCTTGGCGGCGGTGGACTTGCTGCTGGTTGAGCGTGTCGATGCTGCCGTGCGCGGCTTGGCGGTGCTGGCCCGCGTGGCCTTGCGGGCTGGCGCGGGCTTGCGCCGGCGCGATGCGCCATTGGTCGCTCCGACGGGCTCATCGTCATGGTCCTCGATGATTTCCTCGTCAAAATCTTCCTCGGCGCGGCGCGCTTCCAGACGGGCTTTTTCGGCGGCCCTGATATCCTCGCGCGAGCGCACTTCAGAAAGCGTCGCGCGCACCACGTTCACCCGCACATCGCTCGCCAGATCGACCTCGATCTGATAATCGTCGACGACACGCGCCACCTTGCCGATCAGCCCGCCTGCGGTCACCACCGTATCACCCCGTTTTATGCTTGCGACCATTTCACGATGGGCCTTGAGGCGCTTCTGCTGCGGGCGGATGATCAACAGATACATGATTGCGAAAATGAGAATGAACGGCAGCAACTGGATCAGAAAGCTGGTACCGCCCGGAGAGGCATCCTGCGCCATGGCGGGGGTGATGAACATTATCCGGTCCTTTACTCTATGTTGAGCCCGGCGCCTTTTTTCGCGCGCGGCGTGGTGGTGACAGATTACGGGATTTTCGCGACTATACCGGCGTTATCACTCAATGCAACCGAATGCCGTTTATCTGCTCGCATTTGGCAGATAGGAATGCGGCTGCGCCGTTGCGAGTGGTGGTGCGCGCCAAACCGGGCAAAAGGCGTTTGGTGTGTCTTTGCCGAGGCGTCGCGGTGGCTCGCAGGGGCTCGCGCCGAAAGGCCCGAATAACGGTGATTGAACCCAACAGCAAGAGGCAATGAGAACATGGATACCAAACCGCTTGACCCAAGGGAGCTGCATGAGCGGATGCGCCAGATGGCGCTCGGCGAGCGCGCGGTTGCCGCACTGGAGCGGCTTGCGCCACCGCCGCCGCCCGCACCGGATTTTGCCGGCGCGGATGCCTTTGTGTGGCAAACCGCGCCCGAACAGTTTCAGAGCATCGCCAGGGTCAACCGGATCAAGCTCGACCTGCTGAGAGCGATAGCGCCGATGCGCGACCAGCTTCTGGCGAATACGCAGCGCTTCGCCGCGGGCTATCCCGCCAACAATGCGCTGTTGTGGGGGGCGCGGGGCATGGGCAAGAGTTCGCTCATCAAGGCGGTTCATGCACATGTCCTGGAGACGATGGAAACCGATACTGAAGCTCCGACCGATCAAACTCCAGGTGGCCTGAAGCTCGTTGAAATTCACCGCGAGGACATCGCCAGCCTGCCGCGCTGCCTTGCGCATCTGCGCCGCGCGCCGTTCCGTTTCATCGTGTTCTGCGATGATCTGTCGTTTGATGACGGTGACACGTCCTACAAGTCGCTCAAGGCCGTGCTTGAGGGCGGTATCGAGGGCCGGCCGGAAAATGTGCTGTTCTACGCCACCTCTAACCGGCGCCATCTGCTGGCGCGCGACATGATGGAGAACGAGCGCTCAAGCGCGATCAATCCTGCTGAGGCCGTGGAGGAGAAAGTCTCCCTGTCGGACAGATTCGGCCTGTGGATCGGCTTTCACCAGTGTTCGCAGGACGAATTCATGGAGATGGTGCGCGGCTATGCCTTGCACTACCGATTGCCCGTCGATGATGCGACGCTGATAGCACGGGCCAAGGCCTGGTCAATGACGCGCGGCAGCCGGTCGGGCCGCGTTGCCTGGCAGTTCATCCAGGATCTGGCCGGCGAGCTTGGCATGCGGCTGGACTGAGCGGGCCCGCATCACGACGTGCCCGCGAAATGCGCCTCGGGATCGATCGGACGGGCATCCTTGCGCAGTTCGAAATGAACCAGCGGCTTGGTGACCGAGCCCGTCATGCCGGCCTTGGCGATCACCTGCCCGCGCTCGACGAGATCACAGCGCGCAACGAGCACCTCGTCATTATGCGCATAGGCCGTGACCCAGCCATCGGCGTGGCGCACGAGGATCAGCCTGCCCAGCCCCGTCAGTTCGCTGCCCGAATAGACGACCACACCATTCTCGGCTGCATGAACCGGCGTGCCGCGCGGCACGGAGATCTTGATGCCGTCGTTGCGCGTGCCGTCCGGGGCGGTGCCGAAACGCGTCACCACCGCGCCCGTTGCCGGCCGGCGGAATCCGGCCCGGCTCAGTGCCGGCGGATTTTGCAGGCTCTGGGTGCAGTCGGCGCTGGTGCGCGCCGGCGTGCGGGCTTCGGCCTGGCGCACGGGCTCGGGCGCTGATCGCGGCCGTGCGTCCTCGTCGGGTTGCGGTCTGGCTTCGGGTTGCGGTCTGGCTTCGGGTCGTGGCTCAGATCTTGAATCGGCTCTGGGCTGAGGTCTCGGCTCCGGCACCGGCGTGACAGCAGGTCCTGGCGTTGCCTGCTCGCGCGTCGGGACTGATGCAGACGGCGCCGCCTCACGCGGCGGCTGCGCGTAAGGGCGCACATGCGCTTCTTGTTCACGCAGGAGCGGGTCAGCATACGGGTCGATCTCATGCTCACGCCGCGAAGTAGCACGCGGCTCGGGTTCGCGAACTGGCGAACGCTCGCTTGCGCGGCTGGCAATGCGTACCCGCTCAGGGCGCTGCGCCGTGCGATCTTCGCGCGCCGCGCTCCGGCGCATACGATAATCGTCATCTGGAATTTGCAGCCGCTCGCCGATGCGGATGAGCGATGGATCGGCAATATCATTGTAATCGGCAAGCACCAGCGGACTGACGCCATAGCGCCTGGCGATGCTGTAAAGCGTATCGCCGCTACGCACGATGTGCTGCTGACCGCGCACGGGCGCATCGCCACGTGGATCGCGGCGTGCTTCGCGATCGGGCCGGGGCCGGCTCTCACGCTCCCAGCCATCACGTCCGCGCGCGTCATGCTCCCTCGGCTCACGCTGCCAATCCTCGCTGCGCCTGCGCCGTTCACCCTCATCGCGCCAATCGCCGCGCATGGCAACGAGGCTTGGACGGCTGGCCTCTGGAGGCACGTCCGTTGTGGCGGCCGAGGACACAGGAACGATGAGGCGCTGACCCGGCGTGATCTGCCGGCCGACAAGATCATTCGCGGCAATGAGGGCGGCGGGGCTGGTTTCCAGTTCGCGCGCCAGCGTGTCGATTGTGTCGCCTTCGCGCACCGTGATGAAGGCGCGCTCCGAGAGGTCCGCAGGCTCATCGCGAGCCACCGTGCTGGCGGGAGCATAAAGGCGTGCGGCTTCATCGCCAGCAGAGGGCGCGGTCTGCGCATAGCGCGGCTGCTCGCTGACAGGTGGCAATTCGGCCCGGTCGATGCGCCCGGTAGAGAGCCGTTCGCCTGCTCGGCGCTCATCACGGCGAAGCCGCGCCACGCGCTCGTCATCGCCTGTCCAGCGCCGGTAGGACTGAGAATCCTCACGCGAAAATCGCGGTGTTTCCTCGCTGCGCATGTCGAGGCGGACACTGTCCGCGCTACACCCTGTTATCAGAACCGCAAGGACGAGCACCGACGCAAAACCAGCTATGCCCCGCCCCTGCCGGCTGAAGAACCGCAATACCAGACTCATTGCCCTCACTCCGCTGTTAGGAGGAGTAAAGCGAAAACCGGTTAATGGTGGCTTAACAGCGCATCAGATCGGGAAAATCGCGATCAATCCGTGTTGCTTTCATGTCCGCCCGCTCCCTCTACCAGAGGCACGAACGCAACCGGCAACAGATCCTTGCGGTGAAGACCGGCCTCATCCCTGGTGATCAGGGTCAAGGACTGCGACGCGCCCTGCGCCCCGACAGGAATGATCATGCGCCCGCCTGTGGCCAGCTGATCGAGCAGCATAGGCGGCACATGCGCGGCCGCGGCCGTGACGATGATGCGCTCGCACACGCCGCCATCGGGCCAGCCGAGAGAGCCGTCGCCGATAGCCGTCACGATATTGTCGAATTTGAGAGCGGCGAAGCGTTGCTCGGCTGCGCGCAGCAGCGGCTCGTGCAATTCCACCGTGAAGACCTCGCGGAACAGATGCGCCAGGATCGCGGTCTGATAGCCCGAGCCCGTGCCGATCTCGAGGACGGCTTTGGTGCGGTCGGGCCCCAGCTTTTCGCTCATGTAGGCAACGATGAAGGGCTGCGAGATGGTCTGACCGCAAGCGATCGGCAGCGCCGTATCGGCATAGGCGGTTTCTTCGAAGCCCGATGGCACGAACATCTCGCGCGGCACCTTTTCGAAGGCATTGAGAACGCGCAGATCGGTTATCCCGCGTTGGCGCAGGTGCAGGATCAGTTCCATCTGCGTGACTGAGTCAGTCATCTTTCCTGATCAGCGCCGCCATGCCTGTGTGAACGCGCAGCGAACATGCAAACCTGGCGCCCTCCCCTCAAGGCCGCTCAGCCCGCCTTGCGGCCGGCGCTGGCACCCTCGCTCGGGCGTTCTGCTGCATCGTCCTCGAACTCTTTCTTGAGTTTTTCGGTTGTCGGGCCGTCGGTCATATTCACATTGAGCGCGGTGACGGAAATATGTCCAAGCTGAATGGCGCGCAGATCCGTACCCTCGCCCGGAGGCGACAGCCGCGTGCGAAATCCCAGCCAGTAATAGGGATGTCCGCGCGTATCCATCCGGTCTTCGATCTGCAGGAAGTCCTGATCGCGCTTGCCCTGGCTGGTGATCACGACCTCGCCAACCTTGTCGGGCGCGCGGTGGGGAAAGTTGACGTTGATGAAGACGCCCTTTGGCCAGCCGGCGGCGAGCAGACGCCGCACCAGATCCGGCCCGCGGCTCAGCGCCGTGTCCCAATGGACAATGTCGCGGTTCTGGTAATCGACGCATTGGCTGAGCGCGATTGCGGGAATGCCAAGCAAGGTGCCCTCGATGGCGCCGGCAATGGTGCCCGAATAGGTGACATCATCGGCGATGTTCTGGCCGAAATTGACGCCGGAGAGCACCAGATCGGGGCGGCTGTCGGCAAGGATGAAGCGCACGCCCATGATCACGCAATCCGTCGGCGTGCCCTTGACCGCATAAACCCGCTCAGCCAGCTTGCGCAGCCGCATCGGCTCATGCAGCGTCAGCGAATGAGCCGCGCCGCTCTGATTGGTTTCGGGCGCGACCACCCATACATCATCGCTCAACTCGCCCGCGATCGTGCGCAGAATATCGAGGCCCGGCGCGTCGATGCCGTCGTCGTTTGTTACCAGTATCCGCATTCGCGTCACGTCGCCTTTCGCCGCCCATTCAAAGCGGTTCGATCCGCTCCACTCCGCCCATATAGGCCCTTAGAGCTTCGGGCACACGTACCGCGCCATCCTTTTCCTGATAATTCTCGAGGATGGCGACCAGCGTCCGGCCGATCGCAAGGCCCGAACCGTTGAGCGTATGCACGTAATGCGGGTGTTTCGCGTCGCCCGAGCGATAGCGCGCATTCATCCGCCGCGCCTGAAACTCGCCGCAGACCGAGCAGCTTGAAATCTCGCGGTACTGATCCTGCGCCGGCAGCCAGACTTCAATGTCGTAGGTCTTGCGCGCGGCAAAGCCCATGTCGCCGGTGCACAGCACCTGAACGCGATAGGCGAGCCCGAGCCGCTTGAGCACGTCTTCAGCGCAGGCGGTCATGCGCTCGTGCTCGTCCTCGGACTGTTCGGGCGTCGTGATCGAGACGAGTTCGACCTTGGAGAACTGATGCTGGCGGATCAGTCCGCGCGTGTCCTTGCCCGCCGCACCGGCTTCGGCGCGAAAGCACGGTGTCAGCGCGGTGAAGCGCAACGGCAGGTCTTCTGCAGCGATTATGCTCTCGCGCACGAGGTTGGTGAGCGAGACCTCGGCTGTGGGGATCAGCCACAGGCCGGCCTGGGTATGAAACAGATCATCGGCAAACTTGGGCAATTGCGCGGTGCCGAACATCGCCTCATCGCGCACCATAAAAGGCGGCACAACCTCCGTGTAGCCAAATTCGCTCGTGTGCAGATCCAGCATGAAAGCGCCGAGCGCCCGCTCCAGCCGCGCCAGGCCGGCGCGCAGCACCGCAAAACGCGCGCCCGACATCTTGCCGGCGCTTTCGAAATCCATCTGGCCAAGCGCCTCGCCGATCTCGAAATGGGCCTTTGGCGCAAAATCGAATGCGGGCGTCTCACCCCAGCTTCGCAGCAGCACGTTGGCGCTTTCATCAGCGCCGACGGGAACGTCCGCAAGCGGCAGATTGGGAATGTGCGAGAGCAGATCGTGAATGCGCGCCTCGATTGCCCGCTGCTCCTCCTCGCCAGCCTGCATCACCCCCTTGAGCCCGGCGACTTCGTCCATCAGCGCCTGCACGCCCTTGTCATCGCCGGCCTTCTTGGCCTTGCCGACCGCGCGCGAGGCCTCGTTCCGCCTGGTCTGGGCGGCCTGCACACGCGCAATGACCGCGCGGCGCTCATCATCCAGCGAAATTATTTCGTCAGCCTGGCCGGGCAGTCCCCGCGCCGCCAGTCCCGCATTGAAGTCCTCCGGATGATCCCGGATCCATTTCACATCGAACACGTTTGCGCCCTTTGCATGGTGAGCCCGTCAGGACATGGTTTTGGGGGGCGGCCCGGCGACCTGCGCAAAGCCGGCGTGCCAGCTATACGCATTCGCGCGCAGCGCGTCCAGCATGGCCCGGGGAGATGAGGAAAACCGGTGTTCGGAAGATCAGGCCGGCTGGCATCAGGCTGCCGTCGCGCCGTCTTCGGCATCGCGCGCGGCTCGCTGGCGCTTGCGCTCGTTGTAGGCGACCGAGATGATGGAGATCTCGTAGAGCAGCAGCGTCGGCAGGGCGAGACCGATCTGGCTGATGGGATCGGGTGGCGTGAGGAAGGCGGCGAGCGCGAACACGGCGACGATGGCATATTTGCGCTTCTTGCGCAGACCCTCGGCGCTGATGATCCCGGCGCGCCCCAACAGGGTCAGCAGCACCGGAAGCTGGAAGCAAAAGCCGAAGGCCAGGATCAGCGTCATGATCAGCGAGAGATATTCGCTGACACGCGCGGTGAGCTGGATCTGCACCTGCCCTTCGCCAGTCTGCTGCATGGACAGGAAGAACTGCATCGCCAATGGCATGATGACGAAATAGACAAGCGCGGCGCCCAGCAGAAAAAGTAGCGGCGTGGCAATGAGGAAAGGCAGGAATGCGTTGCGCTCATGGCGGTAAAGGCCGGGGGCGACGAACATGTAGAGCTGGGCCGCGAGGATGGGAAACATGACGAAGATCGCGCCGAACAGGGCGACGCGCAACTGGGTGAAGAAGAATTCCTGCGGCGCGGTGTAGATCATGTCGATGCGCACCTGTTCGCCGACAGCAAGCTGATAGGGCACGAGCAGGATGTTGTAGATGTCCTTGGCGAAGAAGAAGCATCCAACAAAGCCGATGCCGATGGCGACCACGGACCACAGCAGCCGCTGGCGCAGCTCGATCAGATGCTCGATGAGCGGGGCCTTCGATGCATCGATGTCGTCGTGTTCGTCCCGAGCCACGTTGGTGTTTCCCCGCGCTATCCAGCCGCGCTTTTCGGACCCGCAGCCTGATCGCTGCGCGCCTCAGCCTGGCCGGCGTCGCTAGCGCGCGGTGCAGGTTCGCCCGACGCGGCATGGCTCTGGTCCGTCGCAGGGGCCGAGGCCGGTTTCCCGGCCGATGAAGGCGCAGGAGGTGGCGCGGGTGGCGCGGGCGGTCCGTTGAGCGTGGTGTCTTCAGGCGCCGTTGGCTTGCCCTCAGCAGGCTTCGGCGTGGTTTTGCCGTCCACGTCAAAGGCGCTCTCGATCTGCGATTTGACCTGGCGCGCCGGATTCATGTTGGAGACTTCACGGATGCCTTTCTGGACATCGTCCATTCCGGCCTCGCGCATGGATTCGTTGAATTGGCGGCGGAACTCGTCGGCCTGCCGGCGCACCTTGCCTACGGCCTGGCCGATCGCGTGAAGCATGCGCGGCAGCTCCTTCGGGCCAACCACGAGGATAGCGATCACGGCGATGACAAGAAGCTCAGACCAGCCGATGTCAAACATGTGTCATCACGCCTGCCCGCAACCGGGCCTGTTGGAACCGAAACCGCTGCTTGGTGACGTGACCAGAAAACATGCCCGCGCATTGTGCGCCAGCCCAGGCTTCCGGCCTGCGTACCAGCCCCGAAGAAGCTATGTCGTCTGCACCCGCTCAGCCAGAACTCATGCCCTCAAGCGGGCTTGGCGCGCTGAGAGTTCACGTGCTGGTCTTGGGCTCTTCGCGGGCGTGCGCCTTGGCCTCGGTGCCCGAGGAACCGTCGTGCTCGATCGACTTGCGTTGCGCCTCCAGCTTTTCATCGTCTTCAGAAATGCCTTTCTTGAAGCTCTTGATGCCTTTGGCGACGTCGCCCATCAATTCGGAAATCTTGCCGCGGCCAAACAGCAGCACAAGAAGCACCACGACAATAAGGATTTGAAACCAGCTCGGTGCCATACTCGCCTATCTCCCGGGCTATGACATTATTGGCTGCACCATTCGGGCAGGCCTTTTCAACAAACTACTTAATCAGAAACGCGGCTTTACCGCAAGCGGGGCCACAGCAGCGCCAGGCACGCAGGCAGGCCGCGCGCTCGATCATCCGGGAAGACCGGCGTATGGGAAGACATGAACGACATCAGGTGCCATGGCGATATGGACAATCGCCTCGCGCACCGGCGTGAATGCCGCGCCAACGCGCACAAGCACCGGCTCCTCCAGCCCGGCCACGCCAAGGCGGACCAGCGCATCATCTCCCAGAAACCGCGTATCGAGCACTCGTGCGCGGGCGCCTGCACCATCGGATGCAAATCGGAACATATGCGGTCGCATACACATCATGGCGGGACCATCAGGCACATGCGGCGCCGTGCGCACCTTTCCGAACACACTGGTCGCAACGCTCGATGACACCTCGCACGGCACGGCATTGACCTCGGAAAACATCTCCGCGACGAACAGATCGGCGGGCGTCTCGTAGATTTGCGCTGGCGAGCCCACCTGAACGGCGTGTCCGCTGCGCATGACGACCAGCCGGTCGCCCAGACGCATCGCTTCCTCGGCTTCGTGGGTGACGATCACGCAGGTCGAGCGCGTCTCCTTCAACACTGACAGCGTCTCCTCGCGCAGGCTGGCGCGAAGGCGCGGATCGAGACCGGAAAACGGCTCGTCCATCAGCATGATGCGCGGGCGCGGCACGATGGCGCGGGCGAGTGCAACGCGCTGCTGCTGGCCGCCTGAAAGCACATGAGGATAATCCTGCGCGTAATCGGCAAGCCCCATGCGATCGAGTGCGGCCAGCGCCTCGCGCATGGCCTGCTCGCGCCCCAGCCCCTTGAGGCCGAAAGCGACATTCTCGATGACCTTCAAATGCGGAAACAGGGCGAAATCCTGAAACATCATGCCGATGCTGCGCCGCTCCGGCGCGACCCAGACCGATGGTCCGGCGATCTCCTTGCCATCGACGAGCACGCGCCCGTGGTCGAGCGGCTCCAACCCGCAGATGAGCCGCAGCAAGGTGGTCTTGCCACAGCCCGAGGGGCCGACAAGGCAGATGATCTCGGCGGGCTCTATGTCCAGGCTGACACGGTTGACCGCGACCAGATCGCCGAACCGGCGCTCCACATGCTCAAGCGTGATCGACGCAGCAAAAGTCGCTGCTGATTTGCGCCGCCGCGAAGGTTGTTCTTCGGCACGCTGCGGATCGGCCGATGATCTCTTTTGCGCCAACAAAATATCTGCCCGGTGAAACGATCAGGCCCGAGGATAGCAGGACCGAACGCGCTGCGGTTTCAAAAAGGCTCGGATAAGGGGTCACGCCCGCCCCGGCCCGATCGGCAAAAGTAAAATGGTCGCTGGCCCACCCGCTGCCAAGGCTCACTTGCGCTTTTGCAGGCCCTGCTCCGGCGCAACCTCGCCTTCGACCTCGTCTTCGGCATTTAGCGCGGCGGCGTCATCGCCGATGACATCGAGCGGATCGTCTTCGAGCGGATCATCGCCGAGCGGGTCTTCATGGGGGCCAAGCGCGGCCGAGTCGTCTGGCTCCGGCACGACGAAGCCAGGTGGCAGATTGTTGTCGAGAAGCCCGGCGCCCTTGAGCTCAGCGAGGCCGGGCAGATCCTTGATCGTATCGAAACCGAAATGTTCGAGAAATGCCGTGGTGGTCCCGTAGGTTACCGGACGCCCGGGCGCGCGCCGGCGTCCGCGCATCCTGATCCATCCGGTCTCCATCAGCACATCAAGCGTGCCCTTGGAAGTGGTGACACCGCGCACTTCCTCGATTTCGGCGCGCGTGACCGGCTGATGATAGGCGATGATGGCCAGCGTCTCCAGAGCGGCGCGCGACAGTTTGCGCTGTTCAACCGCATGGCGCTCCAGAATGAAGGACAGATCCTCTGCCGTGCGAAAGGCCCAGCCGCCGGCGACATTGACGATGTTCACGCCGCGCCCGCCGTAATGGCCCTGAAGCTCGGACAGCAGAGCCTCGATATCATCATCCACGGCAAGATATTTCTTCAGGGTCGACGGATCGAGCGGCTCGGTTGCGGCAAACAGCAGGGCCTCCAGAATGCGCAGTTTCTCGCGCCTCTCTGCTGAGGGCAGCCGCATGACATTTGCCGGTAGCGCCAGCGGCAGCATTGCCGTGCCCGCGTCCTTGTCATTGTGCTTGTTATCGTCGTTCTTTGGGCTCACGTGCGTCCGCTCCCCGTCTTCAAGCCTGATGGCGCCATTGCCTCGCCTGCAGCCGCTTCATCCCTGGTTTCGCCGTGCGCCTCGATCAGATCTGCGGGTCGCTCACGCAGCCAGCGCAGATGGATGGGCCCGAAGGGCTGCGCCTGGCGCAACTCGACAAAGCCTTCACGAGCAAGCTCCAGCGTCGCGCCGAACGTGCTCGCCAGCGCTGTTCGTCCCATTTCGGCATCGCCAAGATAATCGCGCAGATAATCCTCGATCGGCGCCCATGCGGCCTGCTCTCCGACCAGCCGGGCAAGCAGGACGCGCCCGTCCTTGATCGACCACACCTTGCGCCTGATGACCCTGTGCGGCACGACCGCACCGCGCCGGCGCTGTTCGGCATAGGCTTTCAGCAGGTCATAGACGCTGGCGCCATAGCGGCCGGCACGGACCGTGCGAATGCCCTCGGGCATGCCGCGGCCGAAAAAGTCGATGCCAAGGCGCTTGCGCGCCATGATACGGCCCAGCACCTCGCGCATCGCCTCCAGCCGCTTCAGCCTGAAGGCCAGTTGCGCCGCCAGTTCCGCACCGCTCGGCCCGTCATCCTCTGTCTCTTCCTCGGGCAGCAGCAGGCGCGATTTCAGATAAGCCAGCCAGGCCGCCATCACCAGATAGTCGGCGGCCAGCTCCAGCTTCATGCCGCGGGCCTGCGCGATGAAATCCAGATATTGTTCCGCAAGCGCCAGCATGGAGACCTTGGCGAGGTCCACCTTCTGGCGCCGCGCCAGCCCGAGCAGCAGATCGAGCGGCCCGGAAAATCCGTCAAGCTCGACGACCAGCATCTCGCCGGGCTCAAACTCTTCGCGCACCTGCCCGCCGTGCTCCGGCTGAGGCGCCTTGTCTCGCGCTTTCATTGATCCGTCCCCGCACCACGCCGAAGCGACGTGCCTGCTACACCCAGTTGCATTGTTACTGATTCACGCCGCAACCGCCAGCAATTGGGCAAATCGCGCTCGCGCCGCTGCTTCATCGAGCGGCTCGGGCGGCTTTAAAAAGGTGCCGGCGCGCTCGAAACGGGCAAGCGCCTTACCCGCCAGAACCGGCACGGCGGCGGCGATCCTTTCCATATCCGCCAGTTTCCCATTGCAGTGCAGGGCCACGTCACAACCTGCACGCAACACCCCCGACGCCAGTTCATCGACGCGCCCGCGCAGCGCCTTCATGCCGAGATCATCGCACATCAGCAGCCCATCAAAACCGATCTCGCCGCGGATCGCATCCCTGATCACCGTTTCCGACAGGCTCGCGGGCCAGGCGCCATCCAATGCGCGCAGCAGCACATGGGCGCTCATCGCCAGCGGCATGTCCCGCAGCGCGGCAAAAGGCGGGAAATCGTGTGCACACAGGTCTTCCAGCGTGGCGTCGATGACGGGGAGCGAAAAATGGCTGTCAGCATTGGCGCGCCCATGGCCGGGCAGATGCTTGATGACAGGGAGCACCCCGCCGGCCAGCAGACCCTCGGCCACCGCCCGCCCGAGAGCGCTCACTTCATCCGGCGCATCGCCGAAGGCCCTGTCGCCGATCACCTCATGCGCCCCTTTGACCGGGACATCGAGCACCGGCGCGCAATCGACCGTGATCCCCAGCGCATGCAGATCATGCGCCATGAGCCGGGCGCCAAGCCGCGCTGCCTCCAGCCCCAGCTCGGGCGCGTGCGCATGGATCCGCGCGATGTGCGCAGCCGCCGGATAGGCCGGCCAATGAGGCGGCCCGAGGCGTTGAACCCGGCCGCCCTCCTGATCGACGAGGATCAGCGCACCGGGCTCGCCCACGGCATCGTGAAACGAGGAAACGAGCGCACGCACCTGATCAGGCGCGCGGCAATTCCGCTTGAACAGGATCAGCCCGCACGGTCTGGCGGCGCGAAAGAAATCCCGCTCTTTCGCGCTCAGCGTGACAGTTTCGCAGCCGCTGATGAAAGCGCGCAAGGCATATCCTTGGATACGGGTCTATTCGGTGCGCACGAAACAGCCCTTGAGACCGGCCGACTTGAGCTTGTCGCACACGCCATCCGCCGTTCCCTTGGAGCTCAGCGGCCCCACCCACAGCCGGTACCACACGCCCTTGTCGCCAAGGTCGGCACGCTTGATGGTCGGCGTCAGCCCGGCGAGAATGGAGGGATATCGCTGCTGGAGATCGGCAAATGCCGCGAGGGCATCGGTCTGACCGCGCCGCGCCGCGATCTGCACGAAATAGGGATTTGCGCCTGATGTCGACGGGCTTGACGCAACGGACTGGGCGGGCTCAAGCGAGGCGACCCGGCGTTCCTGCTGTGCCGGTGCGCTGGGCTGCGCGGCTTGGGCGGGCGCCTGCTCTGGCGGCCGGGGAGTAGCCGAGGGCTGCGCGGGACGTTCGGCAGCCGGCGCGGCTTCACGCCGTGGCTCGGGCTCGGAGCGGGTCGCGGGGCCACTTGTCGTGGTCACGATGCCGGCTGTCGCGGTGGTTGCCGGCGCCGGATCTGCCGCCGGGGGCGCTTCGACGCTGCCGTCGGGCCGCACAACGAGGGTGCGCACGGC
Source organism: Dichotomicrobium sp. (assembly GCA_036734025.1). Taxonomy (GTDB): domain Bacteria; phylum Pseudomonadota; class Alphaproteobacteria; order Rhizobiales; family Rhodomicrobiaceae; genus DAIMZI01. The sequence continues at coordinate 1,668 of DAIMZI010000021.1, read as the reverse complement.
ACGCGGGGCGTCTGTATCAGCAGGCGCTGCGTCGGTTTCGCTTGAGCGGCTGGCCTGTCGCAGCGCCGCCTCGATACGCTCTTCAAGCGTGTCAGGCAAGGCTTCCGGGCCCGTGGTCACAATACCAGGAATGCCCGGAGAGACCGCAGATGTACGGGTTTCACTGACAGGCTGTGCGGGCTCCCCCGAAAGCCGGTCGTAGATCTGCTTGTTGCCATGGGGGAACTCCCGGCCGCCAGGGTCGGAAGGATCTCCCTTGGCCGGCGTGCTGTCGGCAAACAGCGTTGGCGGCTCAAGCGAAGCGAGATCGCCATTCTCGAAGCTCTTGTACATATAGGCCGCGCCACCGCCCACGGCGATCGCGCCGATGAGGACACCGGCTACCAGCGCTGTCCGGCCCTTCTTGCGCGGGGGCTCGGCCAACTCGATGTCGTCATCTTCGTCATCGAAGAAATCGGCATCCAGATCGTCGACTGGCGCGCCGCGGTGCGCGCGCGGAGCCACCGCGGAGGGCGCGGCGCCGGCCTCGTCATACTCGTCCCAAGGCTCGGGATCATCATAGCCGTGATCGACCGGGCGCGCGCCGGAGCGGTGCGCATCGAAATCGTAGATGCTGGCCGAACCGGGATCGCGCGCCAACGGCGGCTCTTCTTCGACCGCGTCGCGGGAAAAGAAGCGATCATGCATGTCCTGCGGCGGGGATGGCTGGTGCGGATCATCATAATCGTCCGCGCCGAAATCGGGCTCGAAATAATCGTCGTGAGCATTGTGCGGATCAGCACGGCGCGGATCGCTGCCCATGTCGAAATCGTCAAAGCCGACATCGTCGCGCGAGCCGGCTATGCGCCGGAACAGGCTGTCATCGCGCGGGGCGCTGGCTACAGGATCGTCCCAGCCGAACGGATCATCTGCGGGTGGCTCGGCCGGGCCGCGATAATCATCCTCGACATAAGGAGCGCGCGCCTGGCGCGAGGGGGCGGGTTCGGGCTCATAATACGGTTCTTCGCGCCGCGGCGGGCGGCGTTCCTGATCGTCATATTGCGCTGCATAACGTTCGTTGGGGTCAGGATATCGCCAGTCTGCGCCCTCACCCTGGCGCCTGGGCTGGTATGCCGACGGCGCACCACGCCCCCCACGGTTCGGAGGAAAGCCGTTAGGATCGTCTGACCTTGGCATGAATGAACCCCTTGCCTCGAATTCCGTTGAGCTAAACATTCCCTGCGCGGCCGCGTTCGACCCTCGAGGAAGATCGGTACACCAGGCCACGCTAAGAGGCGAAAAGCGAAAAGACCCGCTGCGCTCAGCGCATCTCCGTCACGGCGTCAACACCCAATATTCCCAAGCCGCTATGCAGGACATCCGCGACCGCCAGGAGAAGCGCTGCTCGCGCCATAGTTACATTTTGGTTACTCTCGACAATGAATCGCAAATGTGGCGACTCTTTGCCACGATTCCAAAGTGTGTGAAAGTCACTTGCAACCTCATGTAGAAAAAATGCGATGCGATGAGGTTCGTGCGCCTGAGTCGCCTGGGCGACGATGCGCGGATAATGGGCAAGCCTCTTTAGCAGGCCAAGCTCGGCCTCATCGTCCAGAACCGACAGGTCCTGCCGTGCCAGGTCTTCACGATCGAGCTTGAAGTCATTGAAAGCAATGGCAAGATTGCGAA
>DAIMZI010000020.1:0-35049 GCA_036734025.1 Dichotomicrobium sp. | reverse complement strand
GCGGGGGGCGGTGGCGGAGTTTGGTTCATGGGATTTGGTTAGCGGAGTCGCCGCGAGGTGGCAAGGCGGTGATCGAGGTGTGACATGAACTTCAAGTAGAGTTTGACGGGATGAGCCATATTTGATTTACATATTATGTAAATTACATGGGTTGAAAAATCTGAACATCCGGAAATCAGGTCATGTCGAAAAAATTTCGAAAATCTATTTTTGATCACTCCAATTATGCTGTAGATGCAATGATGCGCTGCCCTAATGAACAGTCAGTCAAGAATTATCTGATCGATCCTTTTTTGTTTTTGCTAGGATATGATACCAGGCAACCTGGCGTAGTTCTGCCAGAATTGCGCATAGCTGGGCCAAATGGAGAAAGGAGCAGAGTTGATTACGCTATTAAAACTGATGATGATTATTTTATTGCCATTGAGTGCAAACCTCTGAGTTCAAAATTAAGAGATGAACAAGGTCAATTAAGAAGATATTTTGACGATATGGATAGAGTATTTGTTGGAATACTCACAAATGGAATAAAATATATATTTTTTACAAACGTTGATATTCGACACAGGATGGATGCCGAACCATTCGCCGTAATAAATACAAAGGAAATTGCCGAAAATGGAGTTACTGATCGTGATTATCAAATTCTCGATATTTTACGGAAGGAAAATTTCGATCGAGAAGCCATTAGAGAAATTGCCAAACTGAGTCTTGTTGAAAAGCGGCTCCAATTATGGTGGCTCAATCAGCTAACACACCCCTCCGATGAGCTTTGCAGACTAGCTTTAAAGGAGCAAGGGCTTGGCAGGATTAGTCAGAAAATGATTAATTCATTTAGGCCTATAATAATGGAAGGATTTATTGAATCTTTAGGGCGCAATATTTTTGAAAAAATTTCAAAAAAAGGCGGGAAAATAGGATTTTCTGATCAGCATCAAAACTCTAAGGATCAAGACCCCAGAATAATAACCACCGATAGAGAGATAGAAATTTTCAATTATTGCAAAAACAAGTTGGCGCACAATACTAATTCATTAGTTTCTTTTGATTTGATACAGCAAATTGACAAAAAGGATTGGATTGAAAAATTTTCAATATATTTCAGAAATATAAATAAAGGGCGTATATTGGATTTTTATCAACTTGAAGATGGGAAAGAGCGTTTTGAATTTCCGAATGGCGCCGTGTTCACTGATTTGAGTGAAATCGATGATGCTCTCGTCACAACTTTTCTTGACAGGGTAAGACAGTATGGCGACTTAGTCCAATAGATACGAATTTTTGATATCCAGCCTATCCACGTAGGGCGCGCGCCAACCACATCCGCCTCGCCTCGCCTCACCCCGCCAGCCGCTTCATGAAGAACAGCCGCTGTCGCCCAGGCGGAAAATCGTCCAGCACGCCGAACTGGGCATAGCCCTGCTTGCGGTAGAATTCCGGCGCCTCATAGCTGAACGTATTCAGCCACGCGCCCCGGCAGCCACGCTCGCGCGCGATCTGCTCCGCCCTGGCCAGCAGCGCGCCGCCAAAGCCCCGACCGCGCCATTGCGCCTCCACGCCCAGCACCGATACGTAAAGCCATTCAAGCTGTATCTTGGCGCGCAGGCCGCCGATGATCCGGCCCTCATGACGCAGCACCAGATTGAGCGGCTCAGGCTCCCACACCACGCCATGGTCGAGCGAAAAGTCTATGAGCGGCGCAGTCAGCGCCTGCTCGTCGTCCTCGCTCAACTCGGCCAGCAACTCGATTTGCGGGAGTGATGCCATGGTGGTGACTGGTGCGTCGGTTTCGTTGGGCTTATGAGCACACGGGCTTCAACTACGGCGCAGTCGCGTCAGGAAATCGACAAGTACATCGGTTGTCAATCCGAAGATCAGCAGGCCATTTGCCGCCAGTGTGATCGAGCCGATCAGGATCTGAAGAAACATGGCTTGGCTTCTCGGTTGCTGTTCCCGGTTGAGCGGCTCAGGCGCGCGCCGGCCCGTCCCCGGATGAACGTCGCAGCAGCCGCACCAGTTGCCCGCGCACTGCGGGCATGGCCTGGCGTTGCGGCGCAAAGCCGTGGCGTTCGAGGAAATAGCCGGTGAGTTCAAGCCCAACGATGATGTCCGCCGCCTCCGGCGAGAGCGCCTCATCCAGCAGGAAAGCCGGCAACCGCAACAGTCGCTCGGCATAAGGCGCGCCGGCATCAGCCGAAACCGCCCGGCCCGAACGCGGCGAGACGAAGGCAAGCGCCTCGGTCGTGCCCGTCGCCGCGCATGCACTCAGATCAAGCCCGAAGCCCATCTCCCCGAGCAGTTGCAATTCCCACCGCGCCAGCATCGCGGGCCACTCATCAACGTGCTCCAAGGCCCCCAGCAGCTCACACAGCGAGCCATAAAGCGCCGGGTGCGGATCACGCTCAGCCAGCAGGCGGGTCACGGCACAGATCCAGCCCAGCGCGCTCAGCGCCAGCCGGTCATGAAACACCTTGACGGCAAAGGGCTGGACCAGTTCCACGCTCATCGCACCTAGATGCTCGCTCAGCCGGGCCCGCCAGGTGCACGCTACGAGATTGCCCGGTTGCAGCACCGGACGCATGCGCCTTGAACGTCCGCCATGCACCAGCCCCAGATGGCGGCCATGGTCGCGGGTGAAGACTTCGGCAATGGCACTTGTCTCGCCGTGAAGCCGGGCGCTGAGCACGACGCCTTCTTCGGACCACTGCATCGCCTCACCTCGGTGATGGCGCGGGGCGGGCGGGCTCAGGCGCCATCATCGAGCAAATACTGACCGTCGAGACCGTTACGGCCGATCGACCTTGCGCGGCCGGTCTCAACCATGTGCTCCAGATGAGCCAGGACCGAAAGCTGCGCAGCTCTCTCAAGTTCGGGCCTGATGCCGGCATAGACGAGCGCGGTGATGGCCGCAATGCTGCTATGGCCTTCGCGCAGGCGCTCGGCGATCTCATTCTCGCGCCAGCGCCGATGCATGATGAAGGCCTTGACCAGACGTTGCGGCTCATAGATGCGCCCGCCATGGCCGGGCATGTAAACCTCATGATCAGCCGCCAGCAGACGGTGCAGCGAGGCCAGGTAATCGCGCATATTGCCTTCGGGCGGCGCGACGACGCTGGTGTTCCATCCCATGACATGATCGCCGCTGAACATCAGACCCGTACCCGGCAGCGAGAAGCACAGATGGTCTGGCGCATGGCCGGGCGTATGCCAGGCCTCGAACTCCCAATCCGCACCGGCGAGCCGGTCGCCGTCGTGCAGCGTCACATCGGGCAAAAAGCCATCATCGGCGAAGCGCGCGCCGCCCGGCCCGAGCGTATCGGACTGGCGCAGCCCTTTGGAGCCGAACCCCACCGACAGCGCGCCGGTGGCCCGCTGCATCGCCGCCAGCCCGGCGACATGATCGAGATGGGTATGAGTGATCAGGATATGGCTTACCCGCTCGCCCGCCCCCGCCAAAGCCGACAGGATTGCCGCGCGGTGATCATCGCTGTCGGGTCCGGGGTCGATCAGCGCCACCTCGCCGCGCCCCACGATATAGGTGTTCGTTCCCTTGAAGGTGAGCGGCCCGGCATTAGGCGCAACGATACGGCGCACGCCCGGCGCTATCTCGGCAGGCGTCCCGTAGGTGAAGTTCATGTCGCGGCGAAAGGGGAGCGGTTCGCTCATCGGTCATCCTTCAGGGCGGCGACACCGCATCATGCGGCGCGCTGGGGCATGGCCAGCCGGCCGCCGGTCATGGGCTGGCGCACGCCCGTCGTGCCGGGAAACGTGATCGGCAGGCCGCGCAGGCTGCGCACCGCCAGATAGGCAAACGCCTGGGCTTCGAGAAAATCACCTTGCCAGCCGATACTGTCGGCACTGACAAGATCCTCCGCAACGCGCTTGCGCAACTCGCGCATGAGCACCGGATTGTGCACGCCGCCGCCGCTGGCTATCCAGCATTTCGGCGAGCCGGGCAGATGCGCAACCGCAAGCGCCACCGCATGGGCGGCAAAGGCGCACAAGGTCGCGGCGCCGTCTTCCGGGCTGAGATGCGCGACGGCCTGCGCACTGTGGACAAAATCGCCGCGGTCGAGCGATTTGGGCGGCGGCGCCAGGAAATAGGCGCGCAGACGTTCATCGGCTTCCAGCGCCTGCAAGGCGGCCTTGTCCACTTCCCCCCGGTTTGCCAGCGCGCCGTCCCTGTCCATCGGCTCGCCGGTATGGCGCAGCGCCCATTCATCGATCATCGCATTGCCGGGCCCGGTATCGAAGGCCAGCAGTTCGCCGCCCGCCCCGACCCATGTCAGGTTGGCGACCCCGCCGGTATTCAGCACGGCGGCCGGAATCTCCCGGCCCGACGCCTTGACCATCGCCTGATGATAGGCGCACACCAGCGGCGCGCCCTGTCAGCCGGCCGCGACATCGGCAGCGCGCAGATCATGCACAACCGTGCGCCCCAGCGCCTCGGCCAGCACCTGCCCGTCGCCGATCTGCACGGTAAGCCCGGCCTCGGGTCGGTGCAACACGGTGTGGCCATGGAAACCGATAACCGCTATCTCCTCGGCCAGCTCGGGATGGCCGACCAGAAAGGCTTTAGCAGCCTCGATGTGCGCCTGCGTGATCATGGCCTCGGCCTGCGCCAGCGAGCCGGGTCTGGCGTTGCGATCCTCCATACCAGCAGCATCCGCGCCTGCTGAACGCAGCAGGCGTCGTTCATCGGCGGTATATGGTCTGGTCGCCGAGGGGCCGACGCTGGCGATACGCTCGCCATCGGTGACGATGACGGCGACATCGACCCCATCCATGGACGTGCCGCTCATCATGCCCAGTGCTGTCACGGGATTTTTGGATTTGTCCTGATGCATTCCACCCCCAAAGCTGCTACATGCCACGGCAACCCGTGCAGATCAAAACAAGTTTCCCGAAGCGTCCTGAAACCTGCGGAGCGATCCTCATTGGCCAAGAGCAGCAAAAAAACAACCGCCAGATACAGATCCGAGCTTCTCGCCACCTTGTCGCAGCGCGGCTTCATCCATCAATGCACGGACGAAGCCGGTCTGGATGCGCTTGCCCACAAGGAGACAGTAACCGCCTATATAGGCTTTGATCTCACGGCGTCGAGCCTGCATGTCGGCCATCTGACAGGTATCATGATGCTGCGCTGGCTGCAAAACTGCGGTCATCGGCCCATTGTGCTGCTGGGCGGCGGCACCACCAAGATCGGTGATCCGTCTGGCAAGGACGAAACCCGCCAGATGCTCACCCTTGAACAGATCGAGCAGAACAAGAAAAGCATCGGTGGCACATTCGACAAGTTTCTTGATTTCGGCTCGTCGGACAATGCCGCGCGTTATGTCGATAATGAAGAATGGCTGCGCGAACTGGGCTATGTGGAGTTTCTGCGCGATTATGGCCGGCACTTCACGATCAACCGCATGCTGACATTTGATTCGGTACGCCTGCGCCTGGAGCGTGAACAGCCGCTGACCTTCCTCGAATTCAACTACATGCTCCTTCAGGCCTATGATTTCCTCGAGTTGCGCCGCCGCCATGACTGCCGGCTGCAGATGGGCGGGTCCGACCAGTGGGGCAACATCATCAATGGCGTGGAGCTGGCCCGGCGGGCCGAGGGCCATGAGCTGTTCGGCCTCACCACACCGCTGCTGACCACGGCTTCGGGCGCCAAGATGGGCAAGACGGCGGGCGGCGCGGTCTGGCTCAATGCCGATCTGCTCAGCCCTTATGACTATTGGCAATTCTGGCGCAACACCGAGGACAGCGATGTCGGACGTTTTCTGCGCCTGTACACCGAACTGCCGCTCGATGAGATCGTAAGGCTCGAAAAGCTGGAAGGCGCAGAGCTTAACGAGGCGAAGAAGCGTCTGGCGAGTGAAGCCACCGCGCTGGCGCACGGTGCACAAGCCGCCGAGGCCGCCGCGCAGACCGCCCGCGAGACGTTCGAACAGGGCGCGGCTGCGAGCGGATTGCCCACGATCGATGTCAGCCGGGCAGAGCTGGAAGGCGGTATCGGTGTGCTCAGCGCGTTCGTGCGCGCCGGACTGGGCCAGACCAACAGCGATGTGCGCCGCTCGATCAAGGGCGGCGGGGCGCGTGTGAATGACAGGCCCGTAACGGACGACCGCACCAAGCTGGGGCCTGATGATCTGGTCGACGGTGCCGTCAAACTGTCAATGGGCAAGAAGCGCCACGCGCTGTTGCGGGTGATCTGATCGGGGCGCGAGCGACCCGGCCGCACGGTGGGCATGGTTGATCGGGTTCAGGCGGCCAGCAGGCGATCGACCTCATCGACCAGATGGCGCAGATGGATCGGCTTTGAGAGGATCTTGGCGTTGCGCGGCGTCTGCGCTTCGGGGTGCAGCGCGACGGCGGCAAAGCCGGTGATGAACATGATCTTCAGGTCCGGGTCCAGTTCGGCGGCGCGCCGCGCCAGTTCGATCCCGTCCATCTCCGGCATCACGATATCAGTGAGCAGAAGGGTGAACGGCTCGCGCTTCAGGCAGCGATAAGCCTTGGCGCCGTCACCGAAAGCGCGAACCTCGTAGCCCGCGCGCTCCAGCGCCTTGGTCAGGAACCGGCGCATCGATTCGTCGTCTTCAGCCAGCAGGATACGCTGCAAAATCAGGCCCGTCTTCATTCGGCTTTGTCCCTTACTGTACGCCCCGCGCAGATATCGCCGGCACTGTCGATATTGAGGAAACTATCTAAACTTCTGGCAGAATCCAGACCAGCCGTCGCATTAACGTTACTGTCAACAGGAAGCTGAGTGTTGCCAACAGGTCGCCGTTCCGAGCGGGGCGCGCAGCTTGCGGAAAACGGTCCGCTCACGGCGCGCCCATCGAACCGATGAAGGTCAGTTCGATCCGCCGGCGCTGTGGCCTCGCGCGATGTTCGATGACGAAGATCCCCTGCCATGTGCCTAGCGCCAGACGCCGCTCGAAGACCGGGATCGACAGGCTGACCGATGTCAGCATCGTCTTGATATGTGCCGGCATGTCATCGGCACCTTCGGTGTCGTGACGATATTGGCCATGTTCGGGGGCCAGTTTCGCCAGCGCGTCGAGCAGGTCCTGCTGCACTGCCGGGTCGGCATTTTCCTGGATGGTCAGCGAGGCGGAAGTGTGCGCTATGAACGCGCTGAGAAGCCCCTGCACGGCGCCAATCTCGTCAATGAAACCTGCGACCCGCGCGGTGATATCGACAAAACCCGGCCCGTGCGTGGCGAATTCGATCGTGGCATTCGCCTGGGCAAGGTCCCGGAGGGAAGACGGATCGGCGGGCGGGTCCTTTGAACTCTTCTCGGCCATCTTTGCGAGGCTACCGCTATCATTGCGCCCATGCCAGAGTGAAATTGACGCCGCATCGGGCTTTTTGGGCGCGCTTCAGATCGGTCGGCGGCCTTCGCCTTCGAGGCGCTCGATGATGCCCTTGAAGCGTTCTATGAACCGTTCCATCAGGTCCATCATCCGATCGACCTCCTCTTCGCTCGGCAACTGGCTGCGCTCGCGCTCCGGCGTTCTGGGCGGGCTGTCGCTGTATGGCGGGCCTGCATAAGGCGCTTCGCCAAGCCGCTCGCTTGACCGCTTGCCCTGGCCGGGCTGAAGGCGCAGCCGGCGGTTCTCCTCGCGCAGCGCTTCGATCTCACGGGCGGCATCGGACATATCTGCGCTTGGCGCGGGCGCATCATCGGCGATCTGCTTGCAGACCCATGCCCCCTCTTCGCGCTGGCAGAGCGACATGGCGCCGGTACGCGTGTCCAGACGCAGGAAGCCATCCTCGACAGGGGTCATGGAATAGCGGCTATCTTCCTCGGGAAAGCTCTGGGCCTGCGCTCCCGCCAGCCCCACGGCAAGGAGCAGCACGCAGGATGCGCCCATAAGAACTGCGCCGGGGTGCCGCCTCGAACGGTTTATCGGTTTCATGTCATCCTCCCGGGACGAGACTTTGCGAATACGGCCTTCGCCTTGCGAATACGGCCTTCGCCTTGTTCATCATGCTAATGGCCGCGCTTGGCCTGAATGCGGCGGAAGATAAGCCGTGCGTTTGCAAATTTGAAGAAAATTGCAATTTTTGTCGCATCAGGCTCGCCTGCTTTACCGAATGTTTACTTCAATACTTCAATTTAAGTCTAATCACGAATGGGCATTTGCGATGTTAAGGCGGCTGTGCGTCAGGGGGGCGCTGCCGGCTCAGTCAAGCTTTGACAGGATTTCACACGCACGCGGGCCCTCGAAAGAGCGCGAGATGCCCTCGTCCCATTTTCAAGGTCATCGACGATGTCCAGCTTCGATCCCCACAAAGACGCGCAAAGACCTGGCCGCGCAGCCGAGCATGTCGTCGCGCGCGGCCGCTATTCCAGAGCGCATTTTCAGGCGCTTGAAGATCTGAAGAAACATCTGGGTGAGATGGAAGACGACCGCGCCGGCGCAGCCTCCGGCGTGCACGGAATGCAGGATAAGGTTGCCGCCTTCAGCGCGGCTCTGGCCGCTGATCGCGACGACAGTCGCGGCAAGCCGCGCGCGAGCGCCGCGAGCAAACGCGATCAGGCCTGGCGGGAATGGACACGCTCCGACCAGACACGCCTTTATGAAGAACGCATCGCGCAGGGGCTGGCCGATTTGTCGGCCTTACTCGCCAAACCGCAACGGCCCGCGCCACGCGACGAGCACACGCAGCACAAAATGACGTTGGCGCTCGATGCGCCCAGCCAGAAATGGATCGCCCAGCATTTCGCTCGGTTGCGTGAACGGCTCGATGCCACGCTTGACAGCGACAAGAGTGAACTGGATGCCAGCGAAGTGCTGAAGCGGGTGGCGGCGCTGGAACTCAAGCTCGATGAAATGGCTGCGCGTCAGGTGCGCGGCGGGCGCGAGCTGCTCAGCACGATGGACGTCCGCCTCGGTGAATTCTCGCGGGTCCATCTGGCGAAGATCGCCGCCAGGACCGACATCGAAAAGCTGGAAAGCCGTCTGAACGATTTGCATGAGCATATGGAGGGCTCGAAGCACGCGATATCGCTGATCAAGCGCGATTCGGAAAAACTCGCCATCCGCACCGGCGCCGCCGTTGCCCGCCAGACTGCCGCGCTCACGGCAAAGCGCGTGGCCGCCGATATGAAGCTGACCTTTCCCGTGGCCAGGCTGGACCGGCTTGAGAGCCGGATTGGCATCTGCGTGGAGGAGACCCGCTCGCTCAGCACGCGCACCGAGATGCTCCAGAAAAGTCTGGATGAAGGCGTCTCGGATCTGCGCAACCGGGTGAGCCTGCTGATCGCGGCGACACCGCGCGGGCATAGCTCGCTGCGCGAGCGTATCGAGCAAAAAGCCAGCATCGGCGAAGACGATGTCCAGCCCGAACGCCCGGCGAAGGCGGCAGCACATGCCGACTGGATATCGCAAATCGAGGACGAGTTCGACGGCGAGCAGGCAGACAGGCTGGAACAGCACGTCGCGGCAGCCGATCGGCCAGCGCCCAAGGTAATCGCGCAGGCGATCAGGCCGGACGCGATCCGCGACCGGCATTTTGCCTATGAATTCAACCGCAGGCAGCAGCGCGACCGTGCCAATCGTCTGGCGCTGGTTGGCGTTGGCCTGGTCGCGGCGCTCCTCGCGGCGGCGGGATGCCTGTGGCTTTATGCCCAGCTCAGCCAGCCGAAGGCGGTTCACTCCGCTCTCACGAGCTCGGCGGTTGAGTTGACACGCACGACAATCATCGTGAAGACGCCTGCACACGCCGTATATCGACCCGGCATGACCGCTTTCAGCGCGCCGCCCGGCCCGGTGTGATCCCTTGGCGCATCACCAGACGGCGCAGAGGTCCCAACGCGTTGAGCATATGCAGCCCGGCGCCCCGGGCGAGTTGGAAGCCTGGAAACTCCGTATAAAGCGTGCGGTTGAGCAGATCAGCGGCAAGCGTTCGGGTGCGCACATCGCCGCGGCGGGCATCATTATAGGCGCTCATCACCCGCTCGCCGCCAATATCACCCCCTCGGGCCAATTCGCGCGCAACCACCTGCACGAGATCGGCAACATCGCGGTAGCCCAGATTGAGCCCCTGCGCGCCGATCGGTGGGACGACATGCGCGGCCTCGCCGACCAGCGCCACCCGCTTGCGCGCGCCTTGACGCGCGATCAGTCCGGAAAGCGGGAAGCTGCCGCGCGGTCCCACCCGTGTGACCCGGCCGAGCGCCGAGTAAAGACGCTGCTCGATCGCCGCGGCGAAGTCTTCATCGCTCAGCCGCATCAGACGCGATGCCTGTTGTGGCGTTTCCACCCAGACAAGGCTGGATGATCGGCCGGGCAGAGGTACGACGGTGAACGGCCCGGCTGCACGGTGAAGTTCGGTGCACGTGTCGTGATGCGGCTCGGCATGATCGAAATTGCAGGCGATTGCTGTTTGTGGATAGGCCCACACGCGCGCCTCTATGCCCGCGGCCGAGCGGCTGATGGACTTGCGCCCGTCCGCGCCGACGCCTAGCCGCCCGGCAAGCTGCATGCCTTCGGCCAGTTTGAAGCGGACCTGATCGCGCCAGCACTCCACCGACACGATCCGCGCCGTCGGCATGTAGCGCACATTTTCCGCGCCTTCGATTGCGCCATGGAGCGCGGCAACGAGCGTGCGGTTGGGAATGTTGTAACCGAACGGTTCTGACCCCAGTTCACTCGATCTGAAGCTGATGTCGGGTGCGCGCAGCAGCCGGCCAGTATCGTCGATGATGCGCAAAACCGACAGCGGCGCAGCATCTTGCCGGCACGTCTGCCATACGCCTATCTGATCAAGGAAATCGACCGACTGGGCCAGCAGCGCCGTTGTCCGCGTGTCGCCGGATCCGGCCGGCGGAACAGGCGGGCCGGCGCACACCACGCGGCAGCCGTGCTGGGCCAGAGCGAGCGCCGCAGCCAGACCGGCAGGTCCGCCCCCGGCAACCAGCACGTCGGCGCCCATGGCTTCGGCGCCCATGGCTTCGTCGCTCAGCGGCCTCATTGGCATTTCACACTCCCCGAAGCAGGACTTGCAACATGATCATTAGATGGCAAGTTGCGTGCGTGGCGCCACAGGGCATATTGCCACCGGGCCCGCCAACCTCTCAGATGGCCACGATGAAGGCGATCAGTAGCAAAAAGAGCAACAGTCCGATAACCCCGAGGCCGAGATCGGCGAGAGTTCGTGCGCGCGCGTTGGGTTCTTTATCAGGCTGAGCGCCGGATTTTTCGCCGCCAGCTTCCTTCTTGTCGCCACCATCGCCGTCTTTTTGCTCCAGCCGCCGCTGAGCGCGCCAGCGCGCCGCCACCAGAGCTCGCACACGGCTGCGCTGATACCTGTTTTTCGGGTCCCAGATCATCTCCCCATCCTCAAGCCCGCATGTGCCGGGCCGTCATCGCTCAGTCCCATCCGTCAAAGGCGCTTGCATCGCGTTTCGAGCGGGGCCTCGCGCTCTCGCCGATACCGAACAGGCTGCCCAGCAAGGCGCCCGACACGCCTACCACGATACGCGCGACAACCAGATAGCCGATGAACACCAGCTTGTCGCCACCCAGCAGGATATCGACCCACACCAGATATGAATCCGACAAGCCCAACTCGTTGAAATATTCCGGCACATGGCGGGCCATACTCAGGAACTCACGCATCAGCGTTGGCTGCTGAATGGCCGTGGCGGCAAAAGCGAACGCGCCGAGAATGAGCGTCAGTATGAATGTCAGGGACGCAGTAAATGTCCGCATATATCCGTCCTCCGAAGGGGTGGTCAGCCGCAAGCGACCAGCATTATGGCATGCGCTGCGATGCGCGTCGCCACCTGAGCGCAACTGCAAAAATTCATTTTGCACCACAGCAAACTGGTTTAGGCTGCCGCACACTGGAGCGCAGACAACAAACGGGCCGGACCAGACGGACCCATAACGATTGGAGCGATAGATGCCGGTTTCCCTTGAAGCACTCATAATTTTGATCGTGGTCGGGCTGATCGCCGGCTTCCTCGCCGGCATGATCGTACGCGGCGGCGGGCTGGGCCTCGTCGGCAACATCATCATCGGCGTCATCGGCGCATTCGTCGGCACCTACCTTTTCGGGGTATTCAATATCGTCATCGCGCCGGGCCTGCTTGGCACGATCATCGCGGCTTCGGTCGGCGCAGTCATTGTTCTTCTCGTCCTCGGCTTGCTTCGACGCTAAACTGTTCCCGCGCGGGTTCGGACAAGTCCCGCGCGGGCCCGCGCGCCGGGCGTTTCGAATTTGCCGGAGTTGCCCATGACCGATGAGATGCAAGCGCGCGAGCGCCCGTGGATCTTCCGCACCTATGCCGGACACTCGACGGCAACGTCATCGAACGAATTGTTCCGCACCAATCTCGCTAAAGGGCAGACGGGGCTATCGGTGGCATTCGATCTGCCGACCCAGACAGGCTATGATTCCGATCATCCGCTGGCGCTGGGCGAGGTCGGCAAGGTTGGCGTGCCGATCAGCCATCTCGGCGACATGCGCACGCTGTTCGACGGCATCCCTCTCGACACCATGAATACCTCCATGACGATCAACGCCACCGCCCCGTGGCTGCTGGCGCTTTACATCGCGCTGGCCGATGAGCAGGGCGCAGATCGCGCCAGCCTGACCGGCACGGTGCAGAACGACATCATGAAGGAATATCTGTCGCGCGGGACCTATGTCTTTCCGCCGGCACCGTCGATGCGCCTGATCAAGGATGTCATCGTCTATACCTGGCGCGAGGTGCCCCAGTGGAACCCGACCAATGTGTGCTCATATCACCTTCAGGAAGCCGGCGCGACCCCGGTGCAGGAGCTTGCCTTCGCCCTCGCCACGGCGCAGGCGGTGCTCGACACCGTGCGCGATTCCGGCGCAGTGGATGCGGCTGATTTCCCCCAGGTCGTCGGGCGGATATCGTTTTTCGTCAATGCCAGCGCGCGCTTCATCACCGAGACCTGCAAGATGCGCGCCTTCGTCGATCTGTGGGACGAGATCTGCCGCGAGCGCTACGGTGTAAGCGACCCGAAGCTGCGCCGCTTCCGCTATGGCGTTCAGGTGAACAGCCTCGGCCTGACCGAGCAGCAGCCGGAAAACAACGTCTACCGCATGCTGCTATCCATGCTGGCCGTGACCCTGTCGAAAAAGGCGCGCGCCCGCGCTGTCCAGCTTCCCGCCTGGAACGAGGCGCTGGGCCTGCCACGCCCGTGGGATCAGCAATGGTCGCTGCGGCTTCAGCAGATCGTCGCCTATGAGACCGACCTGCTCGAATTCGGCGACATCTTCGATGGTTCGGCGGAAATCGAGCGTATGGTGGAGGCGCTCAAGACCGAAGCACGCGAGGAACTGGCCCGGATCGACGCGATGGGCGGCGCTGTGTCCGGCCTCGATTACATGAAGCAGAAGCTGGTCGAGTCCAATACCGCGCGGCTGCGGCGCATCGAGAGCGGCGAGCAGATCGTGGTTGGCGTCAACAAATATACCGAGACCGAAGCCTCGCCGCTGTCTGCGGGCGAAGAGGGCGCGATTCTCACGGTGGCTGAACATGTCGAGCGCGAGCAGATCGCGCGGCTCGACGCCTGGCGCCAAGCGCGCGACGCCGAGGCGGCGCGCCGCGCCATAGCCAGCCTTCGCGACGCCGCCGCACAGGGCGCCAACATCATGGAGCCGTCAATAGCCTGCGCGCGCGCCGGCGTCACCACTGGCGAATGGGGCGCGACATTGCGCGAGGTCTTCGGTGAGTACCGCGCGCCGACGGGCGTTGGCGCGACCACGATCACCTCCTCCCACGATATCGGACAGATCCGCACGCAAGTTGAAAACGTCTCGCAGCGGCTGGGCCGCCGGGTGAAGCTGCTGGTCGGCAAACCCGGCCTCGATGGCCACTCCAACGGCGCCGAGCAGATCGCGGTGCGTGCGCGCGACTGTGGCATGGAGGTGGTTTATGAAGGCATCCGCCTGACGCCTGCCCAGATCGTCAATGCCGCGCTGGAGGAGAGCGTTCATGTTGTCGGGCTCTCGATCCTGTCGGGCAGCCACATGCCGCTGGTGCGCGATATCATCGAGCGGATGCGCGCAGCCGGAATCGACGATGTGCCGGTGATCGTGGGCGGGATAATTCCCGATGAGGATGCGCGCGCCCTGAAGGCGGCGGGTGTCGCCGCGGTCTACACACCAAAGGATTTTCAGCTCAACGCGATAATGGCCGACATCGTGCGGCTGGCGGACCGGCCCGGCGCGGCGGCCTGAGCACAAGCTTTAAATGGCGCTAGCCGCCGGCAATGAGCTTGTTGCGCGATGAACGCAGCCTTTTTCAACTTTTTTCCCAAGGAATATGATTGGCGACCATCCAAATTCATTGGTTCATCGGCCAGGCTTTATTGAAGCTATGTCTTGAGGGCCGAACGGCGCAGCTTGCCATTCGCCGTGCGCGGCAAAGTCTCCACAAACATATATTCGCGCGGGCGCTTGTAGCGCGCCAGCCGCTCGGTGACAAACGCCTCAAGCGCCTCCGCGCCAACGTTCTCGCCAGGCGTGCGCACGATGAAGGCGGCGATGATGCGCACGCCGGGCCGCGCCTCGATCTCGGCCACAGCCGCCTCGGCGACGCCCGGATGCGCGCAAAGCGCCGCCTCCACCTCGGCTGGTGACACACGATAGCCCATCGCGTTCATCAGATCATTGTCGCGGCCCAGGTGGGCGACATAGCCATCTTCGGCCATGACGCCGGCATCCCCGCCGAGAAACCAGTCATCCCGGCGCATGGCGGCGTCTTCTTCCGGGCGGTCCCAGTAATGCAGCATCAGCCCCGGATCGGACCGATGCACCGCGATCAGCCCGGGTTCGCCCAGCGGCACGGGCTCAGTGCCGCCCTCATAAGGCAGTATGGCGACGCGCCGTCCGGGCTGAGGCCGGCCGACATGGCCGGGCTTGGGCGGCGTGCCTGGCGAAGACGAGATGTAGGTCGATATCTCGCTCTGGCCGAGCGCTTCATAGATCAGCCGTCCGCTGCGCTCGCGCCACTGCCAGGCCAGCGTGTCGGGCAGCGTCTCGCCCGCGCTCAGACCATGGCGCAGCACGCCCAACGCACCGGGCGCGACATCGCCATATTTGAGTATCTGGCGATACAGGCTGGGGACCGCGGCGAAGATCGTCGCGCCGTGATCGGCGATCAGCCGCGGCCACATCTCGGGCGACTTCTGGCCGGTGTAGATGATCGCCGTTGCCCCGCAGGCCCACGGGTCGGTCAGCCCCGTGCCAAGCGTGTAGGTCCAGTTGAAGCCGCCTGCGTGCAGCATCCTGTCCCGCGCGCTCAAGCCATACCAGCCCTGATACATGGGACTGCGCCCCCATGCCGAGCGATGCGCATGGAGCACGCCCTTTGGCCGCGCTGTCGTACCGGACGTGTAGATCAGGAAGGCGGGGTCTTCAGCGCTGGTGGGCGCAAAGGCGCCGCGCCGGGATGCACGCATTCGCACCAGATCATGGGGCTGAAAGATCGTGACATCTGCGGGAATGTCATTAACGGGCAGATCGGGGCTTAGGGCTATCGCCTCGGCGCGGCTGTCGGCGAGCAGCAGCGAGGCTTCCGCGCCGGTGAGCTGATCAGAAACCGGCACCGCCACGAGGCCGGCGGCGATGGCGGCGAAAAAGCACAGGGCATAATCGCTGGTATTCTCCAGGCGGATCATGAGCCTGGCGCCGGGCTCAAGACCGCTGGAGCGCAGACCCGTACCCAGCCGCAATATGGCATCTTCCAGTGCCGCGAAGCTCCAGACTTCGGCTGGCGGCGATCCGGCATCGGCGATCACGATCAAGGCGGTTTTGTCGGGGTTGGTGCGGGCGTGCGCCAGGCTATAGGCGGCCATATTGAAGCCGGGCGGAACCGGCTTTCGGGGAATTTCCGGACTGATGCTCAAGGGGGCGTCGCGGTCGGTCAGCTTGGCGGCTCCGTGCCGTCTTCCATCCACCATGTGTCGAGATGCACGCCGCTCAGCGGGGTCGTCTGTGGATGGCGCAGCGGCTCCCAGAACGCGGCCCATTGTTTCGGGCGGTGGAACAGCGGCACCACATAATGGCCCGAGATCAGCACCCGGTCGAGCGCGCGCACCGCCGAGACGAAGCTTTCGCGGTCCTCGGCCGCAAGCATGGCGGCGATCATGGCGTCGGCCGCCTCGCTCTTGAGCCCGGGAAAATTGAATGAGCCCTCGGTATCGGCGGCCGAGCGCGACCAGCGAAAGCTTTGCTCATTGCCCGGTGACAGCGACGCGCCCCAGTAATTCTGGATCATGTCGAAATCGAAGCTGGTCTTGCGCGCCTGATATTGTGCGGAATCGACCAGTCGAAGCTCGGCAGAAATGCCCGCGCGCTGAAGCGATCTGGCATAGCTGAGCAACAGCCGCTCCTGATCGCGCGTGGCCGCCAGGATCTCGAAGGTGAACGCTGCCCCGGTCTGCGCGTTGAACAGCACGCCGTCGCGCAGTTCATAGCCGGCCTCGGCAAGCAGACGCAGCGCATCGCGCACCTGCTGGCGGTTGCGGCCCGAGCCATCCGTGCGCGGCTGGGTATGCGTGCCCTCCATCACCGCAGGCAGAACGTCATCCATGAACGGTGAGAGCAAAGCGCGCTCGCGCTCGTCGGCCGGACGGGCATGCGCGGACAACTCCGACTGGGCAAAATAACTCTGTGTGCGCTCGTAAAGCCCGTGAAACAGGTTTTCGTTGAGCCATTCGAAATCAAACAGCAACCCCAGCGCCTCGCGCACACGCCGATCGGCAAATTGCGGGCGCCGTGTATTGAAAACCAGTCCGGTCATGCCGGCGGGGACACCCAGTTCAAACTCGCCCAGCTTCACCATTCCTTCGCGCGCAGCGGGAAAGTCGTAAGCGCGCGCCCAGCGGCCGGGGTCGCTTTCGGTGGTGAAGCGCACATCGCCTTTCTTGAACGCCTCGAACATGGCGTTGCCATCGCGGAAGAAATCGTAGCGGACCTCGTCGAAATTGTAGTGCCCGCGATTGACCGGCAGATCCCGGCCCCAATAATCGGGATTGCGCTTGTAGACCACCCGCGATCCGGCATCGATCCGATCCAGCACATAAGGCCCGCTGCCAATCGGCGCATCGAGGCTTGTCTGCTCGAAGGTCTGCGCTGAAACCGCGTGTTCTGGAAGCACCGGCATCAGCCCCATGATCAGCGGCATCTCGCGGTCGCCGGCCTGCTCAAAGATGAACCTGACTGTGCGTGGTCCGGTTTTTTCGACCCTGGCGACCTTTGAATAATAAAATCGGTGGTTGGGTCGGCCGTGATCGCGCAGCAGTGCATGAGAGAAGATCACGTCTTCGACGGTGACCGGCTGCCCGTCGGAGAACCGCGCCTGCGGGTGCAGCGTGAAGGCCACCCAGCTGCGATCTGACGGCGTCTCGATGCTCTGAGCCAGCAAGCCGTAAAGCGTGAAAGGCTCATCGAGCGCGCGCGCCATCAGGCTTTCATAGACGTAGGTACGCACACCCGGCGCCGCGACGCCGCGCACGATCAGCGGATTGAGGCTGTCGAAGGTACCGAGCACGCCAAGCGTCAGCCGCCCGCCAGTTGGCGCAGATGGGCTGGCATAATCGAACGCTTCAAAGTCCGCCGCATATTTCGGCTCGCCATGCATCGCAATGGCATGCGAGCCTTGCGCATGTGCCGGCGATAGCATGGCCGCAAATCCTGCCGCCATCAGGAGCCCGATCAGTCCCAGCGTCCTGGTCATCATCGCCATTGGTGCGCTCATCAATTGCCGTCTTTCAACAAATGCAGGCTTCAGGCTGGCCGGAGTTCATTTCCCACAAGGAATTGGTCGAGACCATGCCGCGCATGTGAAACTTCATGTCGTCATAAAAAAAGCAAAAAAGCGGTCGACCGTCCAGTCCAGCAGGCAGACCCTCACCAGGCGGTGCAAACTTTGCATGGCATTGAGGCCCTGATTGGGTTAATTCGAAGACGGCAGGACACGGCACAGGTCCGAGCCGGGGGGCGAAAGCCAAAACAGGCGCCACTGGCGCAAGATCGGCAGTCGCATGCTGAGTGCCAGGCACGATGGACACACTGTCACGCGAATGCCTCATTTGAATGCATTCCGATTTGTGGTTCAGGCGTGGGCCTTATCAGGGACGACGACGCCGATTTGAAAAATCTGCACACGAGTTGCGAAAGGTTAATTCGATGGTGAATGTTGAACGGGAAACGAGGCGTCTGGGTGCTTTGGTCGGGCGTGGTGCGCTTGGTCTGGCTCTTTTCGCCGGGATCGCGCTGAGCGCTCCGGTCATGGCGCAGGATGCGCCGGCTGAAGCGGCGAAGCCGCCGCAGGACGCATGGGTCAAGCTGTGCGAGAAGGCGCCCAGCCTGGCTGAAGAAGGTAAGACGCTGGATGTCTGTCTTACCCACCATGAGCGCATCGATGGCAATACCGGCCGTGTTCTGGTTTCTGCGGCGCTGCGCCAGGTAGAGGGACAGGACAAGCGCACGGTGATGGTGATGGTGCCGCTCGGCATGGCCCTGCCTGCGGGCGTACAGGCCAAGATCGACGAGAACGAGCCGATCAAGCTGCGCTTCACCATCTGTCATATCGGTGGCTGCACCGCCGAGACCGAAGCCACCGAAGAGATTGTCAGCCAGTTCAAGTCCGGCCAACAGCTCATCGTCGCTGCGGTGAACATTGCCGGCAAGCCTATCGGTTTTCCGGTGCCGCTTACGGGCTTCACGAAAGCCCTTGATGGCGAGCCAGTCGATAACGAGAAATACCGCACCGCACGCCGCCAGCTCATGGAGACCATCCAGCAGCGTCAGGCGGCTCTGGTCAAGCAGGCGCAAGAAGAAGCTGCGCGCCGCGGCGAGGCCCCCAAGCCGGAATAAGTTGCATGCCCTCTGGCCTGAGGCCAGGGCCGGCATCTGACGTGATTTAAGGCCGTTCCTGTCATGCACGGGAGCGGCCTCTCTATGTCACTTGCCACCGCTACCAAAACCGTTCGCTCCGAATTGTCGGAATTCATGTGCGAGTTGCGGTTTCGCGCGGATAAAGCTCATACGGAACCGGCGTATAGACTTCGACAACAGGATCGGTACGGTTCAGGAACCGGCTGATCTCGCCGATGCTGAGCCGATCCAGCAACAGCGGCGGATGGCCCTGCGCCGGAATGGTGACGCCGCTCAGATGCGGGTGGCGCCGCTTCATTTCCTCGAAGGTGGCAACGCTCAGCAGATCGGAATTCTCGCCGCGCAACACCAGCACGGGGATCCGCCTCATGGCCTCGAAATAGGCCCACATATCCGGGATGCGCTTGGAAATGTCGATTTCCGAAAGCGCCTTGGCGATCCGCCGGTCATAGCTTGGCGCCGGGGCGCTGCCGTCGTCCTCGAATGACTGGCGCGCCAACATTTCCCAGTCATCATCGCTCATCTCCGTGAAGAACCGTTCGTTGATCTGCCGGACCAGATCAACGGCCTCGTCCCAGGTCGATGGCTGAGGCACCTTGCCGACATAGCCCATGATCCGCGCCAGCCCCGCAGTGTCGATCTCCGGGCCTATATCGTTCAGCACAGCCACCCCCATCATCCCGGGGCGCACCACGGCCATCAGCATGGCGATGATCCCGCCGCGCGAGGTGCCGACTATCGCGCAGTCATGCAGCCCGACGGTGGCCATGAAGTCGAGCGTATCGAGCAGCTCGATGAAAGGGGAATAATTGCGCCAGTCATCATCATGTTCCGACATGCCGCGGCCACGATAATCCAGCGTGTAGACTTCTCGCGGCGCATCGCGATCATTGGCCAGATAGGTCGCCAGCGTATGGAAGTCGCGCGAGTTGCGCGTCAGACCCGCAAGACAGACGGCGGGTCGCGTCTGCGGGTTCGGCCGGCCATATCTGCGTGCGCCGAGCCGCAGCCCGTCAAAGCTGGTGTAGCTGAGGTCGGTCCAGGTCTTTTTCGGGCTCTTGCTGCTGCTGGCCATTAACACGCTCCGATGCGGCTTGAACTGCATGGCCACATCCCGATGACCAGCCATGCGCCCATGACCATACTACCGGCAGCGCGCTCGCGGCGAGCCTATTCCGCCGCCGCGCCTGCATAAACCGGCGCGGGTCTGGTGCTGCCGCGTCCGCGGTGCAGATCAGCGACGATCCCGCGGGCGGGCGCGTCCGTTTTCAAGAGCGACCGATAGACGTGAAGGCTTTCGATGACCTTGTGGACATAAGTGCGCGTCTCGGTGAACGGGATGCGCTCGACCCAATCGACCGGATCGACCTCGGACTTGCGCGGATCACCGAATTCGCCAGTCCATTGGCGCACACGGCCCGGCCCGGCATTGTAACCGGCCAGCGTCAGGATGTAGGATCCGTCGAACTGGGCGAGCAACTGGCGCAGATACGAACTCCCCAGTGTGACATTATATTCGGGATCGTTCAGACGCGCGGCGGAATATTTCATCCGGTTCTGGCGGGCAAGCATGCGCCCGGTCGCTGGCATGATCTGCATCAGACCGCGCGCACCAGAGCGGCTCACTGCGGCGGCATTGAACTCGCTCTCCTGCCGGGTCAGGCTGAAGACAAGCGCCTGCTCCACGGCGCTCTCGCCATCGGGAACGGCGATCTGAGGCAGATCGACCGGGTAGGCGTAGGTCTCCACAGCAAAGCCGCGATTGAGCGCCACCTTGCCGAAGCGCACGAGCACGTTGATGGGCGCGATCCGACTGGCCAGTTCCGCCGCGAGCGTCATTTCGCCGGGCATTTCGACCGCGCGCGCGAATTCATAAAGAAACAGCGAGGTGAAGGAGTCGAACTCGGCCTGACGGGCGACGAAAAGCGCCGCCACGGCATCGTTGCCGCTAAATCCCGCGATATCTTCAGGACTTGGCACAACCGGCGCGCGCGCAGGGGCAGGAGACGGATTGCCTGTGCGCGCCGCCTGGGCTAGCTGGCCATAATATGTGTGAAAATGCTGCGCGGCCTCAGCCAGATGCAACTCGGCCTGCGCACGATTGCCAAGCGCCAGTTCGGCGCGCCCGCGCCAGTAATCCACCTGGGCGAACTCGGCCGGCAATTCGGCGCCGCCCCGGGCAGCCTTGAAATGCTGTGACGCCTCGGCGGGCATGTCAAGAAAGCGCAAGGCGATCCAGCCGGCAAGAAACTCAGCCTCCAGCAGATCATCGCCGCTGGCACCGCCATGATCGCGGGCAATGGCATAGGCGGTCTTGTAATCGCTCCCGTTGAGCGCGGAGCGCACATGAATGCGCCGTTCGGCCCACCATGCGGAGGGGTCGACCAGCGCCGCGGCATCTGTCGGCGCGGCGGCGAGCAGATCGCGTGAGCGCGTCATTTCCCCGTTGCGTCGCAGCCATCTGATGCGGCTCAGGAGCACCGGCGCCTCGGTCTTCACATCTTCCGGCAGGCGGTACAAATCCCGGCCCGATGACTGGGCGCGGGTCACCTCAGCCGCACGGGCTGCTACCGAGATCAATTCATCCTTGTCGAGCATCTTGGCAAGACGGCGCGCATCGGGCACGAGACCGCGATTTCCCTGAAGCAGGAACCAGTCGACACGGGTCTTGTGATCAGCCCCGCTGAGCAGATCGCCATGGCGCTCCTGCAGTGCGGACTCCACGCCATCGGCCAGAACATCGCTGCGCCACGCTTCGCGGATCAGCGCCGCGCCGCGCTCCCTTTCGCCCCGAGACAGCAACGCCGAGCCCAACGCTGCCTTGCCTACGCCCGAAGCCGGCGGGAATTCATCGAAATAGGCGATCACCTGTTGTGCGGGCGGCGACTGAAAGAATGCGGACAATTCAGCACTTCGCTGCAGCAGCGGTTTGCTTGGCCAGAGCGGATTGTCACGCAGGAAGGACATGACGTCGGCAAATGGCGCATGGCCCTTGCTGGCGCGGAGATAATACCAATGGGCCAGCTTGCGGGCGACCGGATCCTTGATCTTCGTGACCTGGGGCACGCCCTGGTCGAATTCCTCGCGGTAGAACAGCCGCACGGCTTCCTTCAGCGCGGCGATATCGTCATCGCTGACGCGACGCTCTTCGAGTTTTGCAAATATCGCATCGTACTCGGCCTTGCTGAGCGGCTCGCGCGCCGGCACAGCTACGATTTCGGGTTCTTGCGCCGCCTGTTCGCTCGGTGCGGCAGCATCAGCCGGCTCCAACGCGGCGACCTCGACGCGGGCATCGCTCCGGCGCGGCGTTTCAGCGCTTGCGTCCTGAGGCGGTGTCGGGGGCGGCGCATCCGTGATCACAGGCACGACCACCGACGCACCCGTGGTCTGGTCCGGCGTCGGCGCAACCTCTGCCTGAGGTTGCATCAACGAAATTCTTTCTGCCTCTGAGTCCTGCTTATCGCCCTGCCACGGCTGCATCGCAACAATTACGCCGAAAGCCGCTCCGAAAATCGCGGCGACAGACAACATGATGCCCGGCCGCGCCTTTGCCTTGTTCCCGCTAATACCACCCATCCCCTTGAAAAAACACGAACCAAACCGTGCCCTGCACGTCATATCTTCCTTCGACCATCTGCATAAATCCGGCGGAATAATGGCTTTTGAGGCCGCATGGCCGCGACTGATGAGCAGTTAAAGCCTTTCCTTGCCCCACCCCGGGCAAATCTTTATCGTCTCGCCAGCAAAAGGGATTTTCCGCCCCGGCAGACCTGGCGAAAGGGGCGCGGGAGGGCTGTGCGCAAGCCAGCCGGCAGGGAGGAAATCTGAATGTTCACCGGGTCATTCACGGCCTTGATCACGCCTTTTCGCGATGGCGCGTTCGATGAGGCGGCGTTTCGCGGGATCATTGACCGGCAGATCGAGGCGGGCACGCACGGGCTGGTGCCGGTGGGCACCACGGGCGAATCGCCGACGCTCACCCATGAGGAGCACAAGCTGGTCGTCGAAGTCTGCATCGATCAGGCCGCCGGGCGCGTGCCTGTGATCGCTGGCGCGGGCTCTAACAGCACAGCATCGGCGATCGAATTCACCGAACACGCCAGGAAAGCCGGTGCCGCCGCCGTACTCAGCGTCACGCCCTATTACAACAAGCCGACCCAGGAAGGGCTCTATCAGCATTTCAAGGCGATCGTCGATGCGGTGGACATTCCCCTCATCATCTACAATATACCGGGTCGCAGCGTTGTTGACATGTCGGTGGAGACCATGCGCCGGCTGGCGGAGTTGCCGGGCATCGTCGGCGTGAAGGACGCCACGGCCAACATGGCGCGGGTCAGCCAGCAGCGCCTGGCGATCGGGCCGGACTTCGTACAGCTCTCGGGCGAGGACGCGACCGCTCTGGGCTTCAACGCCCATGGCGGCCGGGGGTGCATATCGGTCACGGCCAATGTCGCGCCGGAATTGTGCGCACGGTTCCAGAATGCCTGCCAGGCGGGAGATTTCGCCACGGCGCTGGCCTTGCATGACCGGCTGATGCCGCTGCATGATGCGCTGTTCGTGGAGTCCAATCCCGGCCCGGTCAAATATGCCGCAGAGTTGCTGGGACTGTGCAGCGCGCAGACGCGCCCGCCGCTCGCGCCTATCAGTGAAACCTCGCGCCGGATCGTCGCGGCGGCTTTGGCTGCTGCCGGATTGACCTGACGCCAAGAACTTCGAAAAAAGCAAGGCCATGGCCCCCAGAGAGGAGGCGCGCAAGGTAATCGCGGAAAACCGCAAGGCGCGCTATAACTACGAAATTATCGAGACCTTCGAAGCCGGCATCGCGTTGCAGGGATCCGAGGTCAAGAGCCTGCGCGAAGGCAAGGCGAACATCGCCGAATCCTATGCCAGTGCGGAAGGCGGCGAGATCTACCTGATCAACAGCTCGATCCTCGAATATCGCAAGGCCAACCGCTTCAACCATGATGAGCGGCGCCACCGCAAGCTGCTGCTTAAAAAGCCCGAGATCGCCAGGCTGATCGGCGCCATTCAGCGCGAAGGCATGACCTTGGTGCCTCTCAAGCTGTACTTCAATGATCGTGGCATCGCCAAGGTGCAGGTGGGTCTGGCCAAGGGCCGCAAGCTTCACGACAAGCGCGAGGCGGAAAAGGTCCGTGACTGGCAAAGGCAGAAATCGCGGCTGCTGCGCGAGCGCGGCTGAGGCGCCCGGCTTGTGGTGGGCGTTGGAGGAGATGTATTCGCACCTCCTCCCATCGCCGGGTCAGTTGCTCTTGATGGCGATCTTGCGGATCTGGCTTTCCGAGGGATGCAGGCGCGGCACGACAACCTTCAGCACGCCCTTCTCGAAGCTGGCCTCGACCTTGTCGGCATCGGGCTCGAACGGCAGCGCAAAGCGGCGC
Organism: Dichotomicrobium sp.; assembly: GCA_036734025.1. Lineage (GTDB taxonomy): Bacteria > Pseudomonadota > Alphaproteobacteria > Rhizobiales > Rhodomicrobiaceae > DAIMZI01. Next base: position 10,756 of record DAIMZI010000020.1, on the reverse strand, counting down.
AGGAAGGTGCCGTAGCTGCGCTCGACCACATGATATCGCCGCGCCTCGTCCTTTTCCTCGCGCTCGGCCTTGTGCTCGGCCTTCAGCGTCAACACGCCTTCAGCAAGGCTAACATCGATGTCGCCTTCCTCCACGCCCGGCAATTCCGCCGTCAACTCCAGCCCCGCCGACGTTTCGCTGACATTCATCCTCGGCGAGAGATAGCCGGAGGCGGTAGCGCCGAGTGACGGCGCGGCCCAGCCGCGCGCAAACGTATCGACCAGCCTGTCCATCTCACGGCGCATGGACTGGAACGGATCGCTCAGGTCTCCCGTCTTCTCGGCGTTCGGGCGCGATTCGCCCAGCGGATTGAATGGATTGATGGGTCTCGGGTTCATGTCATCACCTCCAGGTCAATGACTGTGCATGTCGTCCAGACCTCGCGTTCGGTATCGGGATGATATCGGCCGCCAGGTTTCGACAAATATATAAGTTGCGCCATGATGTATCTGCAAGTGTGGGCGCCGCGAAACCATGCCAATATTGATCGAAATCAAAGACTGGCCGCCGGCGCAATGCACATGCGATAAAAAAAGCCCGAGGCGTGCACCTCGGGCTTCTCGCGACTTGTTAGTGAGACATGGCTGATCCGCGCCTCACGGGTCGGCCTATTTGTTGACCGGGGATTCCGGATCCATCAGAAGAGCCACGAGGTCCTTGATCTGATCGACGCTGAGCACGCCATTGGTGCCAAATCTCGGCATCGTCGAACATGGCAGGACGATATGCGGATTATAGATCTTCTCATAAGCCGCCTTGATCGCCTCGGGCGTATGGCCCTGCTGCTTGCCGTAGCCAAGCAGGCTTGGGCCAAGCGTGCCGTAGCTGACCTCCTGCTCCGTCAACTGGTGACAGGCGTAGCAGTTGCCGCCGGACTCGCGCGCCGGCGGATAGTCGCTGAAGCGCATGCCATAGCCCGATTGCGCCAGCTTCTCACCATTTTGCCAATCGCCGATGAGTTGGCCGTCTTCGGGATAGACGACGCTTTCGCGAGCCGCGGCCATGATCGCCTCGGCAGTCGCCGCATCGGGCGCATTGAGCGCCTTGGTGCAGGCTTCCATCGTCTTGTCCTGGCTGAGGCGGGGCTTAAACTCGTCATCCGCGCCCGGGAAGGCGGCTTCCAGCACGGCTTGAACCTTCGCCCCGCTGTCGGCGGCATGAACGCCGAACACGACGCCGCCCGCCATCACGGATACGGCACAAATCATTATAACGTAGCGCATGTCTCTTCCCCTCACCGTTTGATGGAAGGCGCAGCGACGGCGCCACCTTCTGCATTGGAAACCAGATAGGCCGTCAGCGCCACCGAGGCTTCCGAGCCGAACTCGAGCTTTGGCAAGCGCATCTGCCAGTAACAGTCATAAAGACGATGCTGCATGGTCATGACATGGGTCGACGACACACGGTAGCCAGGCCACTCACCGACAACCCGTTTGGCTGCGTTCGGCTCCGAGAGATAGGGAAGTTCCTGAAGTCGTATGCGCTGCCCCTCTTCGGCATGGCATGTGGCGCAGGCAAAGTCGAATGGACCCGAGCGGCGCATGAACAACTGCTCGCCCAATGCCACGGCGGCCTTGAGCGGTTCGCTCGAATGATCAAGCTGAAACGGCATGCCCGCCGATTTGCTCGCCACCCAGGTCGCGATGGCCCCGACATCCTTGACCGGTTGCGCGCCGCCTGGATGGGGCCTCTTGCGGAAGTCCGCCATGTCGCGGCCCTGGATGGTCTCCATGCACCACAAGATGCGCGTTTCCGCGTCCATCACCTGCCCGACATCCTCGAAATAGCGGGGCAACTGAGCGAAGGCGCCTTCCACCACACCCGGCCCGAGCCCGAGATCACAGGTTTCCAGAGTGACGTTGTTGGACCCGGCCGGCGTCGTCCACAGCGCCTCACCGCGGTCGGCATCGAGAAGACCGGGGTTAGACCACGGGTCTTCGCGCAGCATGTTGCGGAAGCGTTCAAGCCCGCGCTGGGTCTCTTCCTGGGTCTGTGTGCTGGCAGGTTCGAAGGTTGCAGCAACGAGGACCACGGCAAAGCCTGCAACGAGCGCAACACGCCCGATTAATCGAGATCTCATGCTCAATTGTCTTCCTCCCATTTATTGTATCGAACCTGCTTATACCGCAGGCCGCATCATATTCTGATCTTCGCATGCTACACTTAATCCGGTTGAAAGAAACGAAAAATCAGCGTGACTTCCGTTTACTCAAGATTCTTCGCGGCACGCCGACGGCGAGGCTTGCGCGATCAATAAGGACATCGCATACTGCGAATGTTCATTAGTGCACGGCGCGGTATTCAGCTCATGCCAGCGCAAGACCAGTCCGGGCCGTGACAAGAAGAATAACAATGCTGTCGCGACAGGACAGGGATGCGGCGCGCCAGAGCACGCTGCAGATTGAGGAGGAGCAAGGGATGAAATTAATGATAAGCCGCAGGCAGATGTTTGCTGCGGGCGCGGCCCTTTTGGGAGCGTCGGCGGTGATGTCGCGGTTGCCGTCGTCCGCATATGCCGCGGGCAATGGCGCAGAAGAGCTCATCAAGTCGTTCACGGGCGGTGTCGAGCCTGCACAAGGCCGGGTTCTGCTCGATCTCCCGGAAATAGCGGAGAACGGCAACACGGTGCCCATGTCGCTGAGCGTGGAAAGCCCGATGTCGTCCGATGATTATGTCGAGGAGGTTCTCGTCCTCGCCGACGCCAACCCGCGCCCGGGCGTGGCCAGGTTTCAGTTCTCGCCGATGTCAGGCGAGGCGGTCGCAACCACGCGCATCAGGCTTTCTGGCACCCAGAACGTGGTGGCCGTGGCAAGGATGAGCGATGGCTCATTCTACATGAACAGCAAGGAGGTCAAGGTCACCATCGGCGGCTGCGGGGGCTGAGCCTTTCACCGCGCACCAACGACCTGATCATAATCTTTTTTTCGCTATTCATGGAGACCTGACATGTCGGCAACCAAACCACGCATTCGCCTGGACAAGACCGAAGTAAGCGAAGGTGATGTCATCGACGTACGCACCCTGATCGCCCATACGATGGAATCGGGCCAGCGCAGGGACAGCAACGGCAACGTCATCCCGCGCAGTATCATCAACTCGTTCAAATGCGAATTCGAAGGCCAGGTGGTGTTTGCCTGCGATATCGAGCCAGCGATCTCGGCCAACCCCTATTTCCATTTCAAGTTCAGGCCCGCGCGCTCGGGAACGCTGATCTTCACCTGGGTTGACGATGACGGCACGGTGACCACGGCGAGCGAAGAAATCACCGTGAACTGATCGAACGGCCGGACGGGCACACAGTGCCCCAAGTGGCCGGCCAGCAAACGAGCAGACATGAACGGGGGCGCAGCGCCGCCGCCGTGTGGTGCTCGTGACTGGCGCGAGCATCAGCAGGTGGTCAAACCAATGATAACACGGCGCGATTTCGTTCATATGGCGGCTGCTGCCGCAACACTCCTGCCAGCGGGCTGGACGCGCGCGTTGGCGCAACAGCCGCTCACCCAGGAAGCGCTGCTCGACGTGGCGCCGGTGGGCACGCTGTCCATCATCCACATCACCGACCTCCACGCACAATTGAAGCCGGTCCATTTCCGTGAGCCGGAGATCAATCTGGGGGTCGGAGATGCCAGGGGGCTGGTGCCGCACATTTCCGGGCGTGCACTGCTCGACAAATACGGCATCGACGCCGGCTCGCCGCTTGCCTATGCGCTGGCGCATGAGGACTTCACGAAACTGGCGCGCAGCTATGGCCGCATGGGCGGGCTGGACCGCGTTGCGAGCGTGATCGCGGCAATCCGCGCCGAGCGCGGCGAGGGCAACTGCCTGCTACTGGATGGCGGCGACACCTGGCAGAACAGCTTCACGGCAATGCGCAGCCTGGGGGCCGACATGGCCGAGTGCATGGCGCTGTTGCGGCCCGACGCCATGGTCGGCCATTGGGAATTCACGCTGGGCGAAGAGCGCGTCAAGCAGCTCGTCGAACAGCTCGACTTCGCCTTCCTTGCGCAGAATATCCGCGACACAACTTGGGACGAGGCCGTGTTCGAGCCGGCCGCCACGTTCGAGCGCGCCGGCACCAGGATCGCCGTCATCGGCCAGGCCTTCCCCTACACGCCGATCGCGAACCCGCGCTGGATGATGCCCTCCTGGTCGTTCGGCATCCGGGAAGAGTCGATACGCAAGAATGTCGAAGCCGCGCGCGCTGACGGCGCCGGGCTGGTGATCCTGCTTTCGCACAATGGTTTTGATGTTGACCGCAAGCTCGCTTCGCGCGTTGATGGCATCGATGTCATCCTGAGCGCGCACACCCATGATGCGCTGCCGCAGCCGGTCCGGGTCGGCAAGACCCTGATCATCGCCTCGGGCTGCCATGGCAAGTTCGTCTCAAGGCTCGATCTTGACATCAAGGGCGGGCGCGTCGCTGATTTCGGCTACCGGCTGATCCCGGTCTTTGCCGACATCATCACGCCGGACAAGACCATGACCGCGACGATAGACGCCATTCGCGCGCCCCACGAAGAGGCGCTTTCGGAGGTCCTCGGACAGGCCGACACCACGCTTTATCGGCGCGGCAACTTCAACGGCACGTTCGATGACGTCATCTGCGAGGCGATGCTGGAACAGCGCGACGCCGAGATCGCGCTTTCGCCGGGCTTCCGCTGGGGCGCATCGGTGCTTTCGGGTGATCCGATAACCGCAGAAGACGTCTATAACGTCACCGCAATCACCTACCCCAACACCTATCGCATCAGCATGAACGGCGGCTTCCTGCACCAGGTGCTCGAAGAGGTGGCGGACAATCTGTTCAACCCCGATCCCTATTATCAGCAGGGCGGCGACATGGTGCGCGTCGGCGGCCTCAGCTATGCGATCGACATATCAAAGCCGATCGGCCAGCGGATAAGCGATCTGACGCTGCTGCGTACCGGCGAAAGGATCGATGCGGGGCGCGAATATGTGGTCTCGGGCTGGGCAAGCGTGAACGAGGATACCCAGGGCCCGCCTATCTGGGACGTGGTGATGGCGCACATCCGCGCTCATGGTTCGGTAGCGCCCGGTGATACGGCGCAGATACGCGTGAGCGGAACATGACGGCACGGCTTGAGCGCGCGCGCAGTGGCCTGCCGCTGATGGCTGGCGGCTGATAGGTTACAGCGCGCATTCATCGCCGACCTGAGCTTGCACGCGGCCAGACTGTCGCCCGATGTCAAGACACCTCGCGTCCACAGGCGCGCCCGCACTGGCGTTCCAGCCGCCCAGCCGTTAAGGTCTGCTACCATGAAGATGTCCGGCTCTCATCATCTGCCCGCCCCGCAAGCCGAGGTCTGGGACAAGCTCAATGATGTGGATGTGCTGCGCCGCTGCATCCCCGGCTGCGAGAAGCTGGAGCGCAAGGGCGAAAACGAGCTGAGCGCCGTCGCCAGCGTCAAGATCGGGCCGATGAGCGTGCGCTTCACCGGCGATGTGAGCCTGTCCGATCTCAATCCGCCGACCTCCTATCGCATCAGCGGCAGCGGCAGCGGCGGTCAGGCCGGCGCGGCCTCGGGCGGCGCGGATGTGCGGCTGGAGCCCGCAGATGGCGGAACGCTGCTGATCTATGATGTCGATGCCAGGGTCAGCGGCAAGATTGCGCAACTTGGCAGCCGTCTGATCGACGCCACGGCAAAGTCGCTCGCCAACAAGTTCTTCGAGAACTTCGCCCATGAGGTGGAAAGCCCCGGTGCACCCCCGCTGCATACTTCCGCCGTGAGCATTCCGGGCTGGATCTGGTTGCTGCTTGGCGCGGCGATTGCGGCAATTGCGCTATATTTTGCATTAGCCTGAAAGATGGTTTTGCCCTACCCTGAATGCACTGAAAAAGAGCCCGTCAGAAGAACGTGCCACGGTAACAATAAAGCGCCTCAAGGGAGGAAAGCATGCCCCATATCACCATGGAGGTGAACGGCAAGTCCGTTGCTTCCGAGGTTGAGCCCAACACGTTGCTTGTGGATTTCATCCGCAACCGCCTCGGTCTGACCGGCACGCATGTCGGCTGCGACACCAGCCAGTGCGGCGCCTGCGTGATCCATCTGAACGGCAATTCGGTGAAAGCCTGCACGGTCTTTGCCGCCCAGGCCGACGGCGCGCGCATCACGACCATCGAGGGGCTGGCGAATGGCGCCGAGTTGCACCCCATGCAGGCCGCATTTCGCGAGGCGCACGGACTGCAATGCGGCTTCTGCACGCCGGGCATGGTGATGTCGGCGGTCGATCTGCTCGCCAAGAACCCCAATCCCAGCGAGGACGAGATCCGCTCCTGGCTGAAGGGCAATATCTGCCGTTGCACCGGCTATCACAATATCGTCAAGGCAATACAGATCGCGGCCGGCCAGCAGCAGGCCGCCGCCTGAGGACAGGCATCGGGCAGGAGGCGCACGAGTTGAGCGCCGGCAATCAAGGTAGTGACATGAACATCGACGGAATTGGCGCGCCTATGAAGCGGCGCGAGGACCAGCGCTTCCTCAAGGGCATTGGCAAATATACCGACGACATCAATCAGGCCAACCAGACCTATTGTTTTTTCCTGCGCTCGGGCCTCGCCCATGCGCGCATCGAGCGTATCGACACGAGCGCGGCGAAGGCTGCACCGGGCGTCGTCGCGATCTTCACTGGCGAGGATTTCGCCGAAGTCGGCGGGCTGCCCTGCGGCTGGCAAGTGACGGGACGCGACGGCCCGATGCGTGAGCCGAAACATCCCATTCTCGCCCATGGCAAGGTGCGCCATGTCGGCGACCCGATCGCGGCGATCATCGCCGAGAGCCTCAACGAGGCCAAATCCGCCGCTGAACTGATCGACGTCACATTCAGCGAATTGCCCGCGGTGGTAAACATGCGCTCGGCGCTTGGCGGCGCGGGCGCGATCCACGAGGAAGCGCCCGACAATCTGTGCTTTGACTGGGAACTCGGCGACAAGGCCGCGACCGATGAAGCCTTTGCGCGCGCCGCGCATGTCACCAGCATCGATCTGGTGAACAACCGGCTGATCGCCAACGCGATCGAACCGCGCGCCGCCATCGGCATTTACGACGCCGCGCTCGATCACCACACGCTCATCACCACCAGCCAGAACCCGCATGTCATCCGCCTGCTCATGGGGGCTTTCGTGTTGGGGATCCCCGAGCACAAATTGCGGGTCTATGCGCCCGATGTCGGCGGCGGCTTCGGCTCCAAGATCTACCACTATGCCGAAGAAGCGCTGGTCACATGGGCGGCAAAGCGCATTGGCCGACCGATCAAATGGACAGCCGAGCGCACCGAGAGCTTCATCTCCGACGCCCATGGGCGCGACCATATCACCCATGCCGAGATGGCGTTCGACGAAAACGCCAAGGCAATCGGCCTGCGCTGTGACACGCTCGCCAACATGGGGGCCTATCTGTCCACCTTCGCGCCGTGCATACCCACCTGGCTGCATGGCACGCTGCTCGCCGGCCAGTACACCACCCCGGCGATCTACACCAATGTGAAGGGCGTCTTCACCAATACCGTGCCGGTCGATGCCTATCGCGGCGCCGGCCGCCCGGAAGCGACATTCATCGTCGAGCGGCTGATGAGCAAGGCCGCCACCGAGCTTGGCCTCGATCAGACCGAAATCCGCCGGCGCAACTTCATCGCGCCAGACCAGTTCCCCTATCAGACGCCGGTCGCCGTGGTCTATGACACCGGCAACTATGAAGCGAGCCTCGATGCGGCCATGCAGCTTGCCGATTATGCCGGTTTTGCAGCACGCCGCGAGGAGGCGAAGGCGCGCGGCAAGCTGCGCGGCATTGGCGTGGCGTCCTACATCGAGGCCTGTGGCATCGCACCGTCCAATCTGGTCGGCTCGCTCGGCGCCCGCGCCGGCCTTTATGAAGCCGCCACCGTGCGGGTCAACCCGACCGGCTCGGTCAGTGTATTCACCGGCTCGCACAGCCATGGGCAGGGTCACGAGACCACATTCGCCCAGGTGGTCGCGGACAAGCTTGGCCTTTCCTCCGAGCAGGTCGAGATCGTTCACGGCGACACCGACCGGGTGCCGTTCGGCATGGGCACATATGGCTCGCGCTCGCTCGCTGTCGGCGGAACCGCCATCGTCAACGCCCTCGACAAGATCGTCGAAAAGGGACGCAAGATCGCGGCGCACATGCTGGAAGCCGCCGAAGCCGATATCGTCTTTGAAAACGGCGCCTTCCAGGTCAAGGGGACCGACAGCCAGAAAACCTTTGGCGAGGTGGCGCTTGCGGCCTATGTCCCGCATCATTTCCCGCTTGAAGAACTGGAGCCCGGCCTCGAGGAGACCGCCTTCTACGATCCCAAGAACTTCACGTTCCCGGCCGGCACCTATATCTGTGAGGTCGAGGTGGAGCCGCGTACCGGCGAGACACGCATCGTCTCTTTCGTGGCCGCAGATGATTTCGGCAACGTCGTCAATCCGATGATCGTGGAAGGACAGGTTCACGGCGGCTTGGCCCAGGGGATTGGCCAGGCGATGCTCGAACACGCGCTGTATGACGAGAACGGCCAGCTCGTCACCGGCTCGCTGATGGACTACACCATGCCGCGCGCCGATGATGTGCCGTCATTCCGCGTCACGACCACAAACACGCCGTGCACGCATAATCCGCTGGGCGTAAAGGGCTGCGGCGAAGCCGGCGCCATAGGTGCACCGCCCGCCGTGATCAACGCGATATGCGACGCGCTGCGCGATCATGGCGTCGCCCACATCGACATGCCGGCCACGCCGGAGAGGGTATGGCGCGCGATCATGAACGCGACGCCGGCCATGGCCGCCGAATAGAAGGGGGAGAGGATGCGACAGTTCGAATATGTTCGTCCGGAAAATCTGAACGATGCGCTCAGCATCCTGACGGCCAATCCGGAGGCCAGCCTGTTCGCCGGCGGCCAGACCCTCATCCCGGCGCTGAAGCAGCGTCTGGCCGCGCCCTCCAGCCTGGTGGATCTCGCGGGCATTGCGGAATTGCGCGGCATCGAGAAATCCGGCAGCGCGATCATCATCGGGGCCATGACCAGCCATGCGCAAGTGGCCGAAAGCGAGGCGGTGCGCCGCTCCATCCCCGCGCTGGCCAAGCTGGCGGGCGGCATCGGCGATCCCCAGGTGCGCCACATGGGCACCATCGCCGGTTCGCTCGCCTACAATGATCCGGCCGCCGACTATCCGGCCGCCGCGCTGGGCCTGGGCGCGACGATCGTCACCAGCAAGCGCGACATCTCAGCCGACAAATATTTCGGTGGGCTGTTCACCACGGCGCTCGAACCCGGCGAGATCATCACCCAGGTGCGCTTCCCCATTCCCGCCGCCGCGGGCTATGCCAAGTTCGAACAGCGCGCATCGCGTTATGCGCTGGTGGGCGTGTTCGTGGCGCGGTTTGGAACATTTTCCTCAACTGTGCGGGTCGCGGTGACCGGCGCCGGCGCCAATGGCGTATTCCGCGCGCAGGCTCTGGAAGCCGCGCTCGGCGCGAAATTCTCGCCCGAAGCGGTCAGGTCGATCACCATGCCGTCGGATGACCTGCTGAGCGATATCCATGCCAGCGCCGAATATCGCGCGGCGTTGATCCCCGTGATGGCCGAGCGCGCGGTCGAAGCCGCGGCCTGATGGCGCATTCCCCCGAGCACCACGGCAAGGACCACGCGTCGCTCCCCGGCAACATCCAGGATACCGAGGCCCTGCTGCGCGCCCGGGGCTATATCGTCGGCAAGGCGCTGGCGACGGCGGTGTTCCTCGCCCTCACCTTACGCCGACCCCTGCTGCTGGAGGGCGAGCCCGGCGTCGGCAAGACCGAACTGGCCAAGGTGCTGGCCGCGGCGCTCGACCGGCCGCTGGTCCGGCTCCAATGCTATGAAGGGCTCGATATCGCCCAGGCGGTCTATGAATGGAACTACAGCCGCCAACTCCTGCACATTCGCGCTGTGGAAGCCGCACACCGAATGGGCACACGAACCGAGGATCTGCCCGCCATAGAGCGCGACATCTACACCGAGCCCTACCTGCTCAAGCGGCCCCTGTTGCGCGCGCTCGAATTATCCGAAACCGGAACCGCCCCGGTCCTGCTGATCGATGAACTCGACCGCGCGGACGAACCCTTCGAGGCCTTCCTGCTCGAACTGCTGGCCGATTATCAGGTGAGCATTCCCGAGCTTGGTACCATCACCGCTCAGGTGCCCCCGATCACCATCCTCACCTCGAACCGGACCCGCGAGGTCCACGATGCGGTGCGCAGGCGGTGCTTCTATCACTGGGTTGATTTTCCCGGTGTCGAGCGCGAAATGGCTATCGTCCGGCTCCGCGTGCCGCAGGCCGGCGATCAACTCACGCACCAGATCGTCGCCTTCATCCACGAGATCCGCCAGATGGATCTCTACAAGACGCCGGGCGTGGCCGAGACGATCAATTGGGCGCAAGCGCTGGTGTCGCTCAATTGCGTGGCGCTCGATCCCGAAGCGGTGGACAGCACGCTCGGCACCTTGCTGAAATATCAAGACGACATCGCCCGCATTCAGGGCAGCGAGGCGGCGCGTGTTCTGGAAAAGGTGAAGTCACAGGTGCACGGGGCGCAAGCCGGCGGCGGCCCGGATCGACCATGAACGAGACCGGCAGGCACGCCCCGCAACCGCCAGCCTCCATCGGTGAGATGCGCGCCAACATCGTAGCCGGCGAAGCCGGCAGTGGGCGCATCGC
>DAIMZI010000019.1:0-40538 GCA_036734025.1 Dichotomicrobium sp. | reverse complement strand
CCGCTGCCCCGGCTCGAACGGGGGACCTCTAGATCCACAATCTAGCGCTCTAACCAACTGAGCTACAGCGGCCAACGTGCAAAAGCTAATCCGAGCCGCGCGCCGATGCAAGAGCGCAGAACGCGCGAAGGCCATGTTGAGACGCCGAGACACGCAGCCCTTCAGCCGCACTCTGGCGACATAAATATTCCTGTTTTGTTCCTGTTTTTCACTTGACTCCGAAGCGGCGTCAAGCTAGAACAAACAAAGAACGACGGCGTCACTCGTGCCAAGCGTTCGTCTACTCCACCAGATGCGCTGCGCGTTTGCCGCCGTGTAGCGTCATGCAGGCAGAGTAGACACCGAGACGTGCAGACGGTAGGCAGGATGCGTATTGCGCAGGTAAAGCGTGGCAGTGCGCTCATGGGCTGAAGTCATCGCCCCCCCTTGCCCCCCCGAAGATGACGTGTGCCCCCTTGCCACCGTCTGCACGCCCATCCGGGCTCATTGGCATCACCTTGGCCAATATCTGATCAGTTAGGTTGCGTAACAGCGGACAGCCCATGCCGGCGATCAAGAAGCTTCATTCGATATTTCCTTTGCAGGCCGCCGGCTTCTTCTGCCTGCTTGCGGCGTTCATGCTGGTTTTGCCGCAGACGGTACCGGCACAGGACGCTGGCGCGCAAAGAGAACCCGAAGCCGCCACGGGATTGTTGGCAAAACCCCTCGTGAGCGCGCGCCGGCACATGATCGTCGCGGCCAATCCGCTGGCCGCTCGCGCCGGGCTGCAGATCTTGCGCCGTGGAGGAAATGCCATCGACGCTGCAATTGCTGCGCAGATGGTCCTCGGTCTGGTCGAACCGCAATCTTCGGGTATCGGTGGCGGCGCTTTCCTGCTTCATTGGGATGAGACGCGCCGGGAACTTCGCTCCTATGACGGGCGCGAGACAGCCCCGATGGCGGCGGACGAGGGTCTGTTTCTGGATGCAGACGGCAAACCTCTGTCCTTTGCGGCTGCGAGCCGTGGCGGGCTTGGGGTTGGTGTGCCCGGTCTGTTGAAAGTGCTGGAATTGGCGCATCAGCGCCATGGCGCCCTGCCCTGGCCGGAGTTGTTTTCGCCGGCGATCGCGTTGGCGCGGGAAGGTTTCCGCGTCTCCCCGCGCCTGCATGAGTTGATCGGCGATGCCGGGATCGACGCCTTCGGGCCAAACGCCCGTGCCTACTTCTTTGATCCATCAGGGGCGCCGCGCCAGATTGGCTATAGGCTTCGCAACGAGGAACTAGCGCAGGCGCTGGAGCAGATTGCAGCCCGAGGTGCCGATGTCTTTTATACAGGCGAGATTGCGCGCTCGATTGTCGGTGCTATACGCGGTGCGGCTCGGCCGGGGCGCCTTGCACTTGAGGATCTGGCAGCTTATGAAGCGCGCGAACGTGTCCCGATCTGCACGCGCTATCGCGACTTTCGTGTTTGCGGTATGGGGCCGCCAAGCTCGGGCGGCCTCACGATCGCTCAGGTGCTGGGTCTCATCGAACCCTTCGATCTGAGTGGCGAGCCGCTCCGGCCTGAAAGCATGCATCTTGTAGCAGAGGCACTGAAGCTGGCTTTTGCCGACCGCGCGGCTTACATGGCCGATGCCGACAAGGTCGATGTCCCCGGCGGTCTGCTCGATGAAGCCTATATCGCCTCGCGGCGCAGACTGATCGGTCCAGAAGCCGCAGGCAGCGTCTATCCGCCAGGCGATCCGCCGGGTGCCCAGCCCCCGGCTGATGGCGACGCGAGACCCGAAGCGCCCGGCACGACCCATGTCAGCGTGATCGATGAACGCGGCAATGCCGTAGTCCTGACATCCAGCATCGAACGGGCCTTTGGTTCGGGGCTGATGGTGAAAGGCTTCCTGCTGAATAATCAACTCACCGATTTTTCATTCATCGCGCGCGATGCCACCGGCAGGCCAATAGCGAACCGCGTCAGCCCGGGCAAGCGTCCGCGCAGTTCGATGGCGCCTACCATCGTGTTCAAGGATGGCGATGTTCACGTGCTGAGCGGCTCTCCCGGCGGGGTGCGGATCATACCCTATGTATTGAAATCGCTGCTCGGCGTGCTTGACTGGGGGCTGGATCCTCAGCGCGCCGTGGCACTGCCCGGCTTCGCGACACGCGGCGCCATGGTCGAACTTGAGGCGCAAGCAGGACAGGAGACATTGGCCGATGCGTTGCGCGAGTACGGACATGAGGTGCGGCTCGCGCCGATGACCTCTGGAATACACATGATCCTCAGGCGGGGCGCGGTGCTGGAGGCGGGCGTCGACCCGCGGCGCGAGGGCCATGCATCGGGTGATTGAGCGCATGGGGATGGATCGCGTGTTTCAGCCGCCCCGAAGACAGATATTTGAGGCTGAATGAATGGCCAGAATTGACGTGATAGGCGCAGGCATTGTCGGTCTTTGGCAAGCGCTTGTCCTGCGCCGGGCGGGGCATGATGTGCGCGTCCTGGAGCGCACCAACAAGATTTTTTCGGCTGCCGCCAGCCGCCTCGGTGGCGCTATGCTCGCGCCATATTGCGAGTCCGAGATCTCCGAGCCGGTCGTGCGCGAATTGGGACTGCGCTCGCTCGATATCTGGCTGCGCGAGGATATCGGCGTGATCCAGGCGGGTACCCTTGTTCTGGCCCAGCCGCGCGACCGAGCCGAACTGAACCGCTTTGCTGCGCTAACCGGGGCCTTTGAATGGGTTGCACCAGAACGGATCACTGAACTGGAGCCGGCTCTGGAGGGTCGTTATTCCTCCGGCCTGTTCTATCGCAGCGAGGCGCATATCGTGCCGGCCAATGCCGCGAAATCCCTGCTCGACAGGCTGCACGATATCGGTGTTGATGTGCGTCTCGGTGTTGACGGCGGTCCTGCCGGGTCGGGCGCAAAGCCTGATCTGGTGATCGATTGTCGCGGTCTGGAAGCGCGCGACCAGCTTGCCGATCTGCGCGGTGTGCGTGGCGAGATGATCGTGGTTGAATGCCGGGAGGTACAACTTTCGCGCCCTGTGCGCGTCCTCCATCCGAGGTTTCCAATCTATGTCGTGCCATGGGGTGAGCGGCGCTACATGATCGGCGCGACGGAACTTGAAAGTGAAGATCGCGGCCCGGTGACGCTGCGCTCGGCGCTCGATCTGCTGGGCACCGCCTATGCGCTTCACCCTGCCCTCGGCGAAGCCCGCATCGTTCAGCTGGGCGCGGATGCACGCCCGGCCTTTCCCGACAATATCCCTCGCATTATCCTCCGAAATGACCACATCTATGTAAATGGAGTGCATCGCCACGGCTATCTGACGGCGCCAGCGCTGGCAGAACTGGTCGCGGAATATCTCACAACCGGCCTGATTCATTCAGAGGTGATCCATGAACATCATCATCAACGGTGAAGCCCGGTCCATTGCAGCGACAAACCTCAAGGAGCTGTGCTCGGTCATGGGTTATGACGGCGTTGTCATCGCGACCGCGCTCAACGGCGATTTCGTGCCCGCAAGCGAGCGCGAGAGCCGGAGGCTGCGCGATGACGACAAAGTGGAAATCCTGACCCCGCGGCAGGGAGGTTGACCAGGTGCACCGGCTGATCGGCATTGCGCACGGCGTTACCTGCGTCATGGGTTCGGCGCGCCGAAGCCGCCCTGACCAGCCGGCCAATCCTTGATCACGGCGCTTGGGAAATGTCCAGGAGACGTATTTGAACAAACAACCCCGCCCGGACAGCATGACGCGCGCGGCTCAATCTGAAGGTGATGACCTGCGTGTTTACTCTCAGGTGCTGCGCTCGCGGCTCATGCTGGGCACCGCGCTTTTTCCCTCGCCCGCCATTCTCCAGCGCGCGCTGAAGGCCTCCGGCGCCGACATCGTGACGGTATCGCTGCGCCGCGAAGCAGCAGGTGAGCGCGCCGGCGAACAATTCTGGTCGCTGATCCGCGAGGCCGGGCTGAAAGTACTGCCCAACACCGCCGGCTGCCACACGGCAAAGGAAGCCGTGACCACGGCACAGATGGCGCGCGAGGTCTTCGAGACGAGCTGGATCAAGCTGGAGGTGATCGCCAATGACGACACCCTTCAGCCCGATCTCATCGGTACGCTTGAAGCTGCGCGCATCCTCTGCGGCGATGGATTTCAGGTCTTTCCGTATACGACCGAAGATCTCAGCATCGCCGAAAGGCTGATCGATGCCGGCTGCGAGGTGCTCATGCCATGGGGCGCGCCGATCGGCTCGGGACAGGGGCTCAACAATATTTTCGGCCTGCGCGCCATGCGTTCTCATTTTCCCCACATGCCGCTGATCGTCGATGCCGGTCTCGGGGCCCCATCTCATGCATCGCGCGCCATGGAGCTTGGCTATGACGGCGTGTTGCTGAACACCGCTGTTGCCAAGGCCGGTGATCCCGAGGCCATGGCACGCGCCTTTGCGCTCGGCGTGCGTGCCGGGCGCGCAGCGTTTCTTGCCGGCCTCATGCCGACGCGCGAAATGGCCAGCCCGTCCACGCCTGTCGCGGGCACGCCGAGTTTCGGATAAGCCATGCTTCAACCGTTTTATCCCGTTCTTCCAGGTCTTGAATGGATTGAACGGCTGGTTCCATGCGGCATCAGACTTGTGCAACTGCGCATAAAGAACGCCGGTCTGGATGATGTGAGGGCGCAGATCGCGGGTGCTCTTGGCGTTTGCAAGGCTCATGGCTGCACCCTGGTCGTCAACGACTACTGGCGCGAGGCGATCGCGCTGGGCGCGCCTTTCGTGCATCTGGGCCAGGAAGATCTGGCTTGCGCCGATGTTCGCGCGATCAGGGCTGCCGGGCTGAAACTGGGGCTTTCCACACACAGCCGCGATGAACTGGCCATCGCATTGGCCGCCCGGCCCGATTATGTGGCGCTTGGGCCCATTTATCCGACGGCGCTGAAGCAAATGGTCTGGCCCGCTCAGGGGCTGGAGCGTATCAGCGAATGGAAACAGGCCGTTGCGCCGCTGCCGCTCGTGGCGATCGGCGGGATTACGCTCGCCCGCGCGCCCGGAGTCATCGCGGCCGGGGCCGACTCGGCGGCTGTGGTGAGCGACATCATCACTCATCCCGATCCGCAGCGGCATGCGCGCGACTGGCTGGTCGCCCTGACGCCTGCGGCGCGCCGCGACAAGGCATGACGGCCCTCATTCGCATCCTGCCGTGCCGCGCGAGGTCGCCGAAGATCGCGGCAATGCCGAAATACCGGCCGCCCGCGCCACCATCCTCATACCATCAGCCATAGACGGCATCAGCATCGCCAGCCTGCTGCGCGGCCAAAGCACACGGGGCCTTGGCGATTGCCCGGAACAGCCATCAACATCAACTTTTGTAGTTGAACCCAGTGCCGTAAACCACGACCTCGACCCCGCCCTCGACCAGGTTCGGATGCCCTATGCGGACCGCAAGACATCCGTCATATCCGCGCTCGGCGGCTTTCTCCTCCAGCCGTGCAAGCGCACGCTCAACCGTCCGCTCCACGAGATCTTCATAACGCAACATGCGTCCGCCGAACGTGTTCGTTATCTTCTCGCGAATATCCTTGATGATGTTTGCCGCCGTCACAGCATAGGCCGCGATAAGCTCGCCTTCGCGCACCTCGCGGTCCGACAGCCGGTCAACCGTGTACAGCGTCATTTCACGAGCCCCCGTTTGCCCTGCATGCCCGACTTCATCCTTTTCCGCGTCCGATAACCTTGCCGTCCTCGGATTTGACGATCACCGTGGTGCGCCGCCCGCGGAACAGACGCAGGATCAGGAACAGCACGATCAGCGTCAGAACGAAGGCGGCGATCACCGTGCTCATGTAAGCTTCGATGAAAACCCTCGGTCCCACCGCCCCATTGCGCATTTTGGAGAAATCGCCGGCCATCTGGAACAGGCTGAAATAGCCGCCGGGATTGAGCAGCATGTCGATGGCCGCAGGCTGGTCGCGGCTGCTCAGCACCGCATCCTGCACGCCCACGCGGCTCAGTGTGGCCATGCGCTCGGGCTGCTCGGCCACGGCCTGCATAAGCCGGCGTGCGGTCAGCGGCGGCAGTTCGGCTTCATAGCGCGACAGCGCCAGCAACTCACGCTCGCCGAGCTGGCTGGCGAGCCCGCGCACCTGGTCGGGCTGCAACGCCAGAAGTTGTTCGCGCACCGGGGCGGAAAGCCCCGCCAGCCGGGAAATGGCCGCAGCATCGCCCAGCGCAAGCAGGCGCTCCAACTGGGCACGGGAAATCTGGTCGGGCTTCAGCCGGCTATACAGATCATAACGCACGACATCGCCCAGCCGGTCGCCCGCCAGATCCTGCCACGCAAGCGCGGCGTCGATCGAGCGGGTCTGCCGCGCGACGGTGAGGCCGGCCGGGCCGAGCGTCTGAAGGGCCTGGCTCAGCGTGTCATCGGCAAGCCGCGATAGCACGCCGGCCTTTCCCTCGCCGGCGATGATGATCTGGACAATCTCGCCCAGCGGCGCGATCTGGCCTGGTTTGACGCCGCGCAGGAAGGTGGCGAAGCGGGGATATTCATCGGCCAGAGCAAGCAGCGCGTCGTGCAGGCGCTTGAAATCCTCCCATACCGCGAACAAGCGCACCGCGGTATCCTGCGAGATCGCATCGATATTGCCGTTCACATATTCCGATACCGAATTGGCGATCTCGGTCTTGACCAGTTGCCTGGATTCAGAAGATTTCATCCGCTCTTCGACAAGCGGAAAGATACCCTTGCCCGCATCGTAGATATCCTTGGCGATCAGCGCCAGACCGACAATCAGCGTCAGTGAAGACACGATCCGCGTGACGATCGCCCCCGCCAGACGCCGGCCCATCTGCGTGACGAGCTGGTTGACCAGACGCCGCGACATGATGAGCAGCACTCCGGCGATGGACTGGCTACCCTCGAGCAGCAGGTCGGTGGTTTCTATGCGTGTACCGCCGGCATCGGCGGCGGCGCTCAGCGTTCTGTCGCTCTGGGTCTCGAAGCTTTGAGCGAGCGCGCTGCCATAGCGCGATTCCAGTGCAAGCTGCATGCACGCCACGGCCGGGCCGGAGCTTTGTGCGGCGGCCTGCTCCATGCGCGCGCCGATATCGTTGCCGATCGCGTTGATCAGCTCGGCCATTGCGGCCTGAAATTGCCCCGACTGGTAGGTCCGCTCGGCGACAGCGGTCGCCAGTTCGGTCGCCCGCTCGCGGCTGATGGTCGAATAGGCGCGGTCCAGCCAGGTGGTGTCGGCGCGTACTTCCGTTATGGCGGCGTCTACGCGTTCCTCGACGCGCCGGTCCATGTCGGTCTCGCGCCAGTAACGATCGACGATGGCGGCATAATTTATCTGCCCCAGTTCGGCGCGTATGATGGTGGTGCTGATCGTCTCGATCTCGGCGCGCAGTTGCTCGTCGCGAAGCGCGCGGCAAGCCTGAACCGATACCGGCGCGGCTGTTTGCGCAACAGCCGGTGCGGCTGGCAATGTCGAGAATGTGGATGCCAGGAATGCCGCGGCGGTAACGGCGGCAATTGCGGGCCTGAAAGCTGAATTCATTACATTGTCCGGCTGACGGCGGCGGTTTACGGTGACGATATTAACGCAAATGGCGCAAATGTCAGTGCCCGCGCGGCCGCCAATCAAACCTTGAGCCCGGCCGCGCCCCCACCAAGCCCGCCTAAAGCCGGAATGTGACGCCCAAAAACAACAGTCCCCAGGCTACAAGCGCGATTTCAAACGGGCTGCGCTGAACGATGGTGGAGAGAACCGGAATTTCAACACCGAAATAGCGCGCAAGAATAAGCAGCACGATCAACGCCACGGAAAGAATGTAGATGATGTATGACGGCGCCGACAGCCTCATGATCCGCCTCTTGTCTTCTCGTTCCTCAGGTTCGCTGCGCACTTGGCGTGCCAGCTATATATACGCGCGCTGCTAGGCTTTCACCACCGTATGAAGCTGGCCTGAGGCTGGAGAGCCGCTGTGTGACCAACAAGGCACAGCTCATCCGTCCCTGTTTCAGTGCACAGCATCATCGCGGTCCGCCATGGCGCGGCGGATCGGCGCGAATGATCGGCGGTGATGCCGGCTGATGCCGTGACGGGCAATCGCGGCGGCGTGTTCGGGCGTGCCATATCCCTTGTTGCGCGCCCAGCCATAATGCGGGAGTTCATCGCCGAGTTGCTGCATGATCCGGTCGCGGGTGACCTTGGCGATGATCGAGGCGGCGGCGATAGACAGCGACACGCCGTCGCCGCCCGTGATTGCGCGCGCCGGACAGGGCGCGACTGGCGCATGGCAGCCATCGACCAGCAGGCAGGCAGGCGCGACGGGCAGCGCGGCGGCAGCCTGGGACATGGCCTTGAGGCTGGCGCGCAGAATGTTGATCTCGTCGATGACATCGACTGTGACGATCCCGACCCCGACATGCGCCGAGGCCATCAGCGCAGCAGCCAGAGCCGTGCGGGTGTCGGCGCTCAGCCGTTTGGAATCATCCAGACCGTCAGGAATGGAAGACGGATCGAGGATGACCGCGGCGGCCACGACCGGCCCGGCCCAGGGCCCGCGCCCGGCTTCATCGACGCCGGCAATCAGGCCCGAATGCTGCTTGCAAGCGGCATGCTCGTGGCGCAGATCCGGCTGAGAGCGTGTTCGCCCTGGCTTCATCATGGCATTAAGTTTTACGTGATGCTGGCCGAGCGGCAAGATCAAAGCGCCCCGTTGTGGATACCTGCCTGTCGGCCCGCGTGCCTTGCGCCGCTTGCCGTGCGCGCAACGGGATCAACCGAACAGATCGAACTGGTCGCCGGCTGGCGGACGGAACAGATCGGTTCGCAGCGCCGCGCGCTGCCGGTTCAGCCCATGGCGGCGCAGCGCGAGTGAAAAACGGGCCGCGATCTGCGTCGCATACGCGCCTTCGCCACTCATGCGCGTGCCGAAATCGGCATCATAATCCTTGCCGCCACGCATGGCGCGCACCAGCGACATGACCCGCGCGGCCCTGTCGGGGAAGTTCTGCTCCAGCCATTCGCGGAACAGCGGCGCAACCTCCAGCGGCAGGCGCACGACGATATAGCTGGCGCTGGTCGCTCCCGCATCTGCTGCGCGCGCGATGATTGCCTCCATTTCCGGTTCGTTGAGCGCGGGGATGACGGGCGCCACCATCACCCGCGTGGGAATGCCGGCCGCGCTCAGAGCCGCGATCGCTTCGAGCCGTCGGGCTGGACTGCTCGCACGCGGCTCCATGCTGCGCGACAGGCGGTGGTCGAGGCTGGTCACGGAAATGGCGACATGGGCCAGTCCCTTCGCCGCCATCGGCGCAAGCAGGTCGATATCGCGCAGGATCATGGCCGATTTCGTGACGATACCGACCGGATGGTTGGTATGCGCCAGCACCTTCAACACCTGGCGTGTGAGTTGATAGCGCCTTTCGATGGGCTGATAGGGATCGGTGTTGGTGCCCATCATGATGGCGCGCGCACGGTAACGCGGGGACGCAAGCGCGGCTTGCAGACGCTCGGCGGCGTTTGTTTTGGCCACCAGTCTGGTCTCGAAATCCAGTCCGGCCGAATAGCCCAGATAGCAGTGGGTCGGCCTGGCAAAGCAATAGATACAGCCGTGTTCACAGCCGCGATAGACATTGATCGACTGGTCAAAGCCGATGTCGGGACTGTCATTCGTGGCGATGATCGCGCGCGCCTGCTCCTCGCTGACCTCGGTGCGCAGGGCTTCAAGGCTGGCGAGCGTCTCCCAGCCGTCGTCGAACACATCGCGGCGCTCGCCCTCAAAGCGGCCCGAAGCGTTTGCGCATGCACCTCGGCCGCGCCGACGCTGCGCGTCCATCGTTCTGGCGTCGTGCAGGCGGGCGCGCTCGGGGCGTTGATGGCTCATGGACACAGTCTAGCGGCGCCGGTTGAACATAACAAGAACATTGCTGCCTACCCGGCAAAAAACGCTTGTGGATAAGGTCGGCGCGCGTATGATCCTGGCCATGTTATCCGTGATCATCCCCACGCTGAACGCCGAGAGCAATCTCGGCAGGACCCTCGCCGCGCTCGTGCCCGGCGTGGTCGATGGGCTGATCAGCGAAGTCATCATGGTCGATGGCGGCTCAAGCGACGAGACGCGCGAGATCGCCGAGGCCGTCGGCGCCAGGTTCATCAGCGCCCCAATGGGCCGGGGCACACAGTTTCGCGCCGGCGCAAGCGCTGCGAAAGGTCGCTGGCTGCTGTTCCTCCACGCCGACACCGCGCTGGAAGCCGGCTGGCACCATGAGGTCGAACGCTTCACCCGCGAGCATGATCCGGCGCACGGCGTCCCCATGGCTGCTGCATTCCGCTTCGCGCTCGATGACCGCGGTTTCTGGCCAAGATGTCTTGAGAGCCTTGTCAGCCTGCGCTGCGGCATCTTCCGTCTGCCCTATGGCGATCAGGGGTTGCTCATCGCGCAGGCGCATTACCAGCGCATCGGGGGTTTCAGCGATGTGCCGCTGATGGAAGATGTCGATATCGTGCGCCGGATCGGGCGGCGGCAGATCACGTTCCTGCGCTCACGCGCGCTGACCTGCGCGGTGCGCTATCGGCGTGATGGCTATGTGAAACGAATGTTGCGCAACCTGTCATGCCTCACGCTCTATTTCCTGCGAGTACCGCCGCGCTACATCGTCAAGCTTTATGGCTGATGGCGGGGCGAAGTCGCGCGCGCGCGCCCATCGCAACGACGCCGCGGCTCTTCATTATGATCAAGGAGCCGCGCCGCGGACAGGTCAAGACGCGGCTTGCAAGCCAGATCGGCGCAGGCCCTGCGCTACGGTTCTTTCGCGCCAATGTCGCAGCCACCATCACGCGCCTGCGCCATGATCCGCGCTGGCGGCTGGTGCTGGCGATCACCCCGGATGAGAGACGAAGCAGCCCTGCATGGCCTGCGTCCGTCGCGCGGGCGGGCCAGGGCGTCGGCGATCTGGGCGCGCGCATGGAGCGGCTCATGGAACAAGCCCGCCCCGGCCACGCGCTCATCATCGGCAGCGACATTCCCGGCATCACGACGAGCCATGTCGCGCGCGCGCTGGACCTGCTAGAACGGCATGATCTGGTGCTCGGGCCATCCGACGACGGGGGCTTCTGGCTGATCGGCGTCAACCGGCGCATGCGGCCTCGCGGCCGGCTCGCCGGTGTGCGCTGGTCCGGCCCGCACGCCATGGGCGATACGCTGCAACGCTGCGCGGGCCTGCGGGTCGCGTTTGCCGATGAGCTACGCGATGTCGATACCGCGGAAGATTATATGGCCACCGGCGCAGCGGATTGCCGGTTGGCGCTCGGGGCACCGGCGCCGCTCAGTTGAGCGCGCGCGGCGTGTTCGGGGCGCAGGCGCCATCACCGAGCGCGAAAGCGGCATAAGGATCATCGACCAGCCCGCCACGCGCATCCGCATCGTCCATATTTTCCAGAAGGACCCGCACCTCGCGCACGAACCGGCGATAGGCGCGCATGAGTTCGGCGAATTCCTTGCGTCCGATGCGTCCAGCCTCGGCCTGCTTTGTGCCGGCGATGGCGCTCAGTTGCACCGCGCCCATGTTCCCCGCGCTGCTCTTGAGCGCATGCGTCATGCTGCTGATCTGCGCGCTCTGGCCGTTTCTGATGGCGCGGCGCAAATTGCGCATGGTGCTCAGTATATCGCGCCGGAACACGTCCAGCAGTGAGGAGCGGAAAGCCTCGGCGCCGAACAGGAGGTTGAGTTCGCGAATGCGCTCAGGGTCGAGCGCAGGGCTCACGCCGTCATGCGTGCGGGCGCCGCTCGCCAGGGACCTGCCCGCCACGGATGTGCGGAACGGCGCGGCTTCTGCATGGCGGGTCACAAGTTCGCGTAGTTCATCAAGCTTGATCGGCTTGTGCAGCACTGCCGTCATGCCGGCGTTCAGGCATCGCAATTTCGTGCGCTCGGACACATCCGCCGTGATGGCGTATACGGGGATGCGCGCGTCTGCGGGCAAGGCGGCAAAATATTGCTGGCAGATCTCGATCCCGTCGCCGCCGGGCATGTTGATGTCGATGAAGGCGCAATCGAGCCCGCCGCGCAACAGGGCGTCAAACGCCGCTTCGCCGGTTTCAGCCATTACCGTCTGGTGGCCATCGAGCCCGAGAAGCCTTCTGGCGACCTCGCGATTGAACGCATTGTCATCGGCCACAAGCACCCGAAGCGAGCGCACAGCAGGCGCAGGCGGAGCATGCTCACTCAGTTGCGCAAGCGACATGCCATGCCAGTGGCCCAGCGTGTGCAGCACACCGCGTGCCTCGGGGCTGCCGGGATCCTCGAGAACGGCTGAGGCGATGTCGCAGAGCTGGGCAGTCTTGCGCGCGCTTCTTCCAACCAGGGCTATGGCAGGCGGGATGGGGGCGCGCCCGGCCGCTGTCAGGATCGCCGTGCTGTCGGCTTCGTTCAGCCCATCCGGGTCGATGATGAGCAGATATCTCCACAACTCGCCGGGCGCCAGAGCGTGGATGAATTCACCAGGCTGAGCGATGAAGTTGCCGCACACTGGCGCGCCGGGACCCGAGTTCCCGGACAAGCGCTGAAAATCGGCGCGGCTCGTGAGGAAGGCGATATTCTCGCATGCGGTCGCGGCCGGGGGCTGGTCCGGCGCGCAACGGCGCACCGGCACCTCGAACCAGAATTCCGATCCCTCGTTCAGCGCGCTGGTAAAGCCGATCTGCCCGCCAAGCAGGTCCACCAGTGACTGGCACATCGACAGGCCCAGCCCGACGCCGCCTTCTGGTCCCCGCTCGGTGGCGCGGGTCTGGGTGAAGCGGCCGAAGATGGCGGCATGATCGCGCGGATCGATGCCCATGCCGGTGTCGCGCACGCTGATGCGCAAGGTGGCGTCGTGCTCACTCTCGAAGGTCTGGCTCAGCGACACCTGGACATGACCCTCGCTGGTATATTTCACGGCATTGCCGATCAGGTTCATGAGAATGGTCTCGACATGATCGGCGTCGCTGGCGATCAGCGGATCAATGGCCGAGGCGAACCGTACATGAAGCCTGATCCCCTTTGACTGGGCGATGGGACGCAGGATGGCCGTCGTTGCATGAAGCAACGCCGTTACATCGAAGGGCTTTTCCTCGATCTCGACCGCGCGGTTCTGCACCTTCTGGAAATTCAGGATCATGTCGACCATGCTCAGCAGGCGCGATGCGGCGCGGTGTATCGAGACCGCGAGCGAGCGATCATCGGGTGAGGACGCGGTGCGGTCGAGGACCTGGGACAGCCCCATGATGGCGTTGAGGGGCGTGCGCAGCTCGTGGCTCATCGCCGAGAGAAAATCGCTCTTGGCGCGGTCGGCGGTCTCGACCTTGGCCATGGCGTGGCGCAATTCACGGATCAGCTTGGAGACATAGACCGGGATGATGATGAGCGCCAGGATAAGGCCGATCGAGAACTGCCAGTTTTCATGCCAATGCGGCGTGGCCCATGCGGTGAACGCGAAGCAGACGATGTTGGCTGCCATCGATCCGTACATTGCGGCGATGCCGAAGCGAAAGCCATTGCCCAGTATCACCCACAGATAGACCGGGAAGAACAGCGACGCGGGCTCACCGGCAAAATAGATGAACAGGCTGAGCGTGATCGCGTCATAGCCGATGGTCGCGCTGCGCCGGATCGTGGTCTGGCCGGACCAGAACGCAAAGTGCACGATAAAGCTGACCGCGACCAGCCAGGCGCTGGGTATGAAGATCGTGAGGATGGTGATCTGTCCGGCGTCCAGTGCGCCTGTGCGGGCGCTGATGATCGCGCACGCGGTGGTGAACACGCCGATCACCAGTCGGATGATGAGTTGCTTGAATTCGAGCGGCTCGGCCAGCCGGGCGTGTGCCAGCGCGGCGCGGGCACGCCGCAGGCTGTAGGCGAGACGTCTGGTGACAAGCGTATTCATGCCGTTTATCGTCCGTTGCCCGCAGCCAGTGGGCCGGATGGTTCCAGCACCTTGCCCGCTTCGCGCACCGGGGACCTTGCGCCGCTGTCAGCTTGCGTCTGTGCTGTGTCCAGAACGCTGGGGGGAAGTTTCAGGCTGACGGTGGTTCCCGCGCCCTTGACGCTGTGCAATGTCAGACTGCCGCCCATCAGCTTCATGAAACCGAGCGAAATGGGCAATCCCAGCCCCGTGCCGCCACCGCGCCGCAAGCCATGCTCGCCGACCTGGCCAAAGCTCGACATGGCGATCACCTGTTCGGCCTCCGTCATCCCGATGCCGGTATCGCTGATGGCGATTTCGAGGCCCGCCTCGTCGGCACGCGCCATGCAGCGGATGACGCCGTTGCGCGTTACCTTGCCGGCGTTGCACAGCATATTGATGATGACCTGGCGCAGCTTCTGCTCGTCGGTGCGGATGTACAGGCTGGGCCCGACATCCATGATCAGATGATTGCCCTGCGCTTCGCACTGCTCGGCCATGACATCGGCGATCTGCTGAAGCAGCCGCGACAGATCGAAGGTTTCTTCCTCCAGCCGCACCTTTCCGGCCTCGATCTGGGCAAAGTCGAGCATACTGTTGATGATCGAGAGCAGATGTCTGGCGCTGTAGAGAATGTTGCCCAGATATTGCTGGTAGCGCGGGTTGCCTATGGGGCCGAACAGACCCGAGCGCATCGCCTCGCTGAAGCCGATGATGGCGTTCATGGGCGTGCGCAGTTCATGGCTCATGTTGGCGAGGAAGTCACTCTTGGCGCGGTTGGCCGCCTCGGCTTCCTCCTTGGCGATGCGCATGGATTGCTCGGCCTGCTTGATGCTGGTGATATCGATCGCCGAGACGATCTTGGCGATGCCGAAATCATCGACGCCGTCTCGCGCGCGCCGGCCGACCACTAGGAAACTCCGCGAGTTGCCGTCGATATCGCACAATTCGACCTCCGCGCTCTTGGCCACGCTGCCCTGCAGCCCGTCGAGTACGCCGGTATTGTGAATGCGCTCCATCATGTCGTTGGAGCGGGCCAGATCGCCGGATCCGTCCAGACCGTTGAAATCGAGGCAGTATTGGTTGGCGAACAGGCATTCGCCCTGTTCATCGACGCCGTAGACAATAGCGGGCACGGAATCGATCATGCCGATCATCTGCTCGCGGGTACGCTGCATGTCCTTGAGCGATCGCAGCCGGTTAATCACAAGCCTGTCGCGCAATCTGTGGGTCTGGGCGCGCAACATGCGCTGGTGCAGCCCAAGATGCAGCAGGTTGCGTGCGCGCGTGCGGAATTCGAGCGTATCCACCGGCGTCGTGAGAAAGTCGGTGGCGCCGCATTGCAGCGCCTGATAGCGGATGTCGCGGCGCTCCTGGCTGGAGACCACGATGACGGGCGTATCATTGAAGCCCGGGTTGCGGCGCAGTTCGGTCAGAAATTCGGCCGCGTTCATGCCCGGCATGTTGAAATCCGTGACGATCAGATCGGGAACGCAGCGGGCAAAATCGTTCAGTGCCTCCGTTGCGCTGGCAAAGCTCTTGACGCAATCGACTTCGTCAACACTGAACGCCAGCCGTTCCAGGAAGGCCCGGTTCGTGGCGAGGTCATCTATGATGGCGATGTAGGGACTGTCGAACATGCCTATCGCTGTGTTTGCGATTTCCGGGATTGGTGCAAGTCTATGAATCCATGCGTATATTGGCGAGCATACAGTGAATCTACGGTTACGGATGTTTATGCTCTCACAATGATTAAATTCCGCGTTACGCCGATGCGAAGAAGAGGAGCAAAATCTCGAGATTTTTTCGCTCAAATTGTTAAAATTTACTTTGGCACTGGCTCATTCATGTGAAATTATGAGGCTGCGTGCGTCATGGCGCGTCCGGCCTTATTGCAAAGAGAGCACCCGGAAGGCGGGACAGCACACACGCGGCATGATGCCCGCGGCTGCGGCGCGCAGTTGCGCTTTGCCGCGCGCGCCAGATTGTCGCGCCGCGCAAATGCACTTATAGGTGGCAAAACGCAGACCTTGATGCTATCTTTGATTGTATGAATTTTTGAAGGTTTGCGTTAAGCATGGCGAGAATTCCGATTACTGCCGCATCGGCGGCGCCTCATGCCGCCTCGGATAAACTCGAAAACAGCCAAAGTTCTCCCCCCTCATCCCCCCGAAGTCTCTCGCAGCAACGCCCACAGCCCGATTATCCTCCTACCGGCTCGCTGACGGCGCAGGCGCAGCTGCATGCATCGCTTGGGCAGAGTACGGTAGGGGCGCGCGAAGTTGTTTCGCGCAATACGGGTGGAGCGATCACCAGCCGTGCTCCTGGCATTGATTTCAGCGATGGCGTAAAGCGTCTGACGGCAATTCTCGGCGAACTCGATCTGCGCGAGATTGAACTTGAATACGATCCGGAACTGGGCGCGGTATGGGGCTTTCAGCGCCACCTGAACCGGCCCAGCTACACAAGGCGCCTGCTGGCCGATATGGTGGCCATTCAGCGCAGCTTGCGCAGGTTTCATGAAACCCATCCGGACGAAGCAGCACACGCGGCGCGGTTTACTGTGCTCGCGTCCCGCCTTCCCGGCGTCTTCAATCTGGGCGGTGATCTGCAATATTTCACCGCCTGCGTCGAAGCCGGCGATATATCGGCGCTGCGCGACTATGCGATGGCCTGCATCGATGTCATCTATCAGAATTATATCGCCCTTGGAGCGCCCATGATTACGGCGGCGCTGGTTGCGGGCGACGCGCTGGGTGGCGGCTTCGAGGCGGCGCTGGCCTGTGATCTTGTCGTCGCCGAGGAGAGCGCGCGGTTTGGCCTGCCGGAAATCCAATACGGGCTGTTCCCGGGCATGGGTGCCTACACGTTCCTGTCGCGCCGCATCGGCCAGGCGGCAGCGGAGCGCATGATACTCGATGGCACGCTGATGAGCGCGGATGAGCTGGAGCGCCATGGTCTGATGGCCCGCGTGGTCGACGACGGGCATGGCCTGCGCGAGATGGACGATTACCTGGCGCGGATCGCGGCGCGCTTCAGCGCCGCCAGCGCCGTGTTCGCCGCCAGACGGCGATCACAGCCTATCGCTTATGAGGAGATGGTCTTTCTGGGCGATCGCTGGGTCGGTGTCGCGATGAGCCTGTCCGAGCGCCAGCTGCGGATGATGAAGAGGCTCGTGCACGCGCAGACCATGCGCGCTGGTTCCGGCTCGAAGGCTTGAACTATCTCGGGAAAGCTTGGGCACCTGCCAGGGCGATCAGCAAATTCGTGCCGCTTGATCAGGCCCGAGGAATGAACGGAGCAGCCGCAGCCGCTCCGCTCATGAAGATCGTCAATGCTTGACGCGGCTCCACAACAACCGTTTTGACAGATACAGCAGCACGGTCACGATAAGCAGATAGATCATGACCTTGACGCCAAGCTGCTTGCGTTCCTCAAGCCGGGGCTCGGCAGCCCACATGAGGAAAGTCGTCACATCCTTGGCATATTGGTCCACTGTCGTGGGCGTGCCGTCTTCATAAGGGACAATGTCATCGTAAAGCGGCTGCGCCATAGCGATCTGGCCACCAGGATAAACCCGGTTGTAGTTCATGCCGGGGCTCAAATCGACGCCCTCTGGCGGCGTATCGGAATAGCCGACAAGCAGCGCATGGAGATAATCTGGCCCATGCTCCTGATACATGGTCGCCATGTCGCGCAAGATGACATAGGGCTGCATATACCAGGCGGCGCTGGCAGTAGCGGCGCGGGCCTTGGCGATCACCGACAGATCAGGCGGCACAGCGCCATTGTTGATGAGCGCAGCTTCCTTGTCGTTGCGATAAGGCGACACGAACCTGTCGGAAGGCCGCCCAGGCCGCTGGAACATCTCGCCATCCTCGTCGGGCCCATCAGTGACCATGGCTTCGGCAGCGATCTCCTGAACGCGCGCTTCAGGAAGCTCCGGACCACCAGGCTCGCCGAGATTTCGATATGACAGAAGCGACAGCCCGTGGCACGACATGCAGACCTGCGAGTAGACCTGATAACCGCGACGAAGCTGAGCCTGGTCGAAATAGCCGAACGGTCCTGCGAAGGTCCAGTCGAGACGCTCGACCTCGACTTCTTCGCCGGCGGCGTGCGCGGGCTGTGGTGAGTGCCATGCAACCGCCATGGCCCCAAGAAGCAGCGCCGCGATGGCGCGGGCCAAACCTTGCGGCCTGGATCCGCCTTGAGCGCCTGTCTGCGATTTATCCGCCATTATCGTTTCTCCGGAGATGCTGGCATTGGCTGCGTCTGCTCGCCACCTCCCGATGGATCATAGCCCGACGATGCAGCCGCAATGCTCGGCGGTCGTAATCGCGGCGTCTCTATTCGGCCGACGATCGGCATCACCACCAGGAAGTGCGCGAAATAATAGGTGGTGAAGAATTGCGCGGCGACCACATAGATGCCTTCTGCCGGCTTTGCACCCAGATAGCCGAGGGCCAAGCAGGTGAATGCGAAGAACCAGAAGAACCAGCGATAGATCGGCCTGTAGGACGTCGAGCGCACCGGTGAAGAGTCCAGCCACGGTATGAAGAACAGCACGAATATGGCTGCGAACATGGCGATGACGCCGCCAAGTTTGTCGGGGATCGCGCGCAGGATGGCGTAGAACGGCAGGAAATACCATTCAGGCACGATGTGTGCAGGCGTTACCAGCGGATCGGCCGGCTCGTAATTGTCCGGATGTCCAAGATAATTGGGCATGTAGAACACGAAATAGGCGAACAGCAGGGCAAATACCGCCAGCGCAAACCCGTCCTTGACGGTGTAATACGGATGGAAAGGCAGCGTATCGGCCTTGACATCCTTGACAGGCACGCCGGTCGGATTGTTGTTGCCCGGCACATGCAGCGCCCAGATATGCAGACCTACGGCGGCAGCAATCAGGAATGGAAAGAGATAGTGCAGGCTGAACAGCCGGTTCAGCGTCGGATCGCCAACGGCAAATCCCCCCCACACCCATTGCACGATCGCTGTGCCAAGACCGGGGATAATCGAGTCGAGCGAGGAGAACAGGTTGGTGATCACGGTCACCGCCCAATAGCTCATCTGACCCCATGGCAGCGAATAGCCCATGAAGGCGGTGGCGATCATCAGGAAGAAAATGATCACGCCGAGGATCCAAAGCACTTCGCGCGGAGCCTTGTAGGAGCCGTAATAGAGGCTACGGAACATGTGAATGTAGACCGCGAGGAAGAACAGCGAGGCGCCGACCGCATGGGTGTAGCGCATGAGCCAGCCGTAATTGACGTCGCGCATCAATTTCTCGATCGACTCGAACGCCTGATCGACGCTCGGCACGTAATGCATCGCGATGACGATGCCAGTGATGATCTGCACCGCCAGCAGAAACGTCAGTATGCCGCCAAAGGTCCAGAGATAATTGAGATTACGCGGCGTTGGGAAAGCCGTGATTTGATCATGCAGCAACCTCAGGATCGGCAAGCGCTGATCGAGCCAGCGCTCTATTGCAGTATTGGGCTTGTAAGTGGATTCGTGAGCCATGTACTGTCCTTAGCCTAACTGAATCGTTGAATCGGAAAGAAATTCGTAAGGCGGCACCGCAAGGTTGCGCGGCGCCGGGCCCAGACGAATACGTCCGGCAGTGTCATAGTGCGATCCGTGGCACGGGCAGAACCAGCCGCCAAATTCGCCACGATTTTCCGACGGGCGATTACCCTTGGGAATGCAGCCCAGATGTGTGCAGATCCCGATGACGACGAGCCAGTTTTCATGTCCCGATTTGGTGATGTTCTCATCTGTCGCGTCCAGATCGCTCAAAGACGAATACAGATCAACCTTCGGATCGCGCAGCTCGGACACCTCTACGGCACGCGCAGCGTCGACCTCCTCGGGCGTGCGATTGCGCACAAACACGGGCTTGCCACGCCAGACCACCGTAATCGCCTGACCAGGCTCGATGGGCGAAAGATCCACCTGCAAAGTCGCCAACGATAGTGTGCCGGCATCGGGATTCATCTGGTCAAGCAGTGGCCACAGGGCCGCTCCGGCACCGATTACCAGGAATGTGCCGGTAGCGATGTGGATGAAATCACGCCGGTTTGGATCTTCAGCATCGACCGCCATGGTAAATCCTTTTGTTTTCAATCTGAGATCACCTGCCATTCTACGGTTAGATATGGAGTGCAGGATTTCACAAATCTCATGTGTGTCCTGCGTTATATGGCCGCGCAACGGGGGCGTCCACCGCAAATACGGTGACAAAGTGGCGCAAGGGGTGGGTGCGGGCTCGTTGTACAGACCTCGGGAGCGCGCCGGATCAGGCAGGGGGCATGCGTGAAACTCGTTTTGTATCAACCAGATATCCCGCAGAACACTGGCACCATCCTGCGCCTTGGCGCGTGTCTGGGGGTGAGCGTGGCGGTGATCCACCCCGCAGGGTTCGACATCTCCGACAGGGCACTGCGGCGGGCTGGTCTCGATTATATCGAACACGCCGAGATCGACCTTCATGCGTCATGGGCGCATTACCGCGATGCCCAGCGCGCCAGTGGCAGCCGTCTGGTGCTGCTCAGCGCCCATGCCAGCGAGCGCCATCACGAATTCGGCTTTCGCGCCGATGATCATCTGCTGCTGGGGCGCGAAAGCGCGGGCGTACCCGCCCATGTTCACGAAGCCGCGGACGCGCGGCTGCGCATTCCCATGCGCGATGGGTTTCGCTCGCTCAATATTGCGGTTTGCGCTGCGATGGTGTTAGCTGAAGCCCTCAGACAGACACATGGTTTTCCCAAGACCTGAGCGAAGGCGCAAAGATCATGAGCTTGCACTATTCGGCTTCTGAAACGCCCATGCCCAAGGACGGGCTTGACGAACACAAGGCGCGCGCAGCCGCGTGGTTCGCCAGGTTGCGTGATGACATCTGCGCCGAATTGGAAAAGCTGGAAGACGAACTGGAAAGCGGCCCGCAAGCCAGGCTTCCGGCCGGGCGTTTCGAGCGCACGCCCTGGCAGCGCACCGACCACAGCGGCAAGCCCGGCGGCGGCGGCACGATGGCCATGATGAAGGGCCGCGTGTTCGAAAAGGTCGGCGTTCATGTCTCGACCGTGCATGGCACCTTTGCACCCGAATTCCGCAAGGAAATCCCCGGGGCCGAGGAAAATCCGAATTTCTGGGCATCGGGCATCTCGCTCATTGCCCACCCGCATAATCCGAACGTGCCCGCCGTGCACATGAACACCCGCTTTGTCGTCACCTCGCGCAGCTGGTTCGGCGGCGGCGCCGATCTGACGCCGGTTCTGGATCGCCGGCGCACCCAGGACGACCGCGACACGCGCGATTTTCACGCCGCGATGGAGGCTGCCTGCAAAGGCCACGCGCCGGCCGACTATCCGCGCTTCAAGACATGGTGCGACGAGTATTTCTACCTGAAGCACCGCGGCGAGATGCGCGGCATCGGCGGCATATTCTATGATTATGTGAACTCTGGCGACTGGGAGGCCGATTTCGCCTTCACCCAGTCGGTCGGGCGCGCCTTCCTTGGCATCTATCCGCAGCTTGTACGGCGCAACATGCATCTGCGCTGGAAAAAGGCCGACCGCGAGGAACAATTGGTCCGCCGCGGGCGCTATGTCGAGTTCAATCTCCTTTATGATCGCGGCACGATGTTCGGCCTGCGCACCGGTGGCAATGTGGACTCGATCCTCTCCTCGATGCCGCCTGAGGTCAAATGGCCCTGATCCGCGGCTGAGGCAATTTGTTCCTTCTTTGTTCTTGACGGGCGCGCGGCCATGCGCCATGGCTTATGGCTATGGAACATCTGTCGCCCCGCTCGACCTTTGCCCCCGTGCCCGATCTGCGCTGGCTGTTCATCGATCTGAACAGCTATTTCGCCAGCGTCGAGCAGCAGGAAAATCCGGCCCTGCGCGGCAAGCCCGTGGCCGTCGTCCCGGCCTGGACCGACGCCACCTGCGCCATCGCCGCAAGCTATGAGGCCAAAGCCTTCGGCATCAGGACCGGCACCAAGATCTATGAGGCCAAGAAGCTGTGCCCCGATCTGGTCTGCGTGCTGGCGCGCCACGATCTGTATGTCGCCTATCACCACCGCATTTTCGACGAGGTGGAAAATCATCTGCATGTCAGCAAGATCTGCTCGATCGACGAGGCGGCTTGCCTGCTGCTCGGCAAGGAGCGCGAGCGCGAGAACGCTTGCGCGCTGGCGGCGCGCATCAAGCGGGGAATGGAAGCTGCGATCGGACCCGCGATCAGCTGTTCGATCGGCATCGCGCCCAATGCGTTCCTCGCCAAGATCGCCTCGGATCTGCAAAAGCCCGACGGGCTGAGCGTTCTCGAGCCGGGGCACTATCGTGACCGGCTGTTCGCCTTGCGCCTCACCGACCTGCCCGGCATCAACGTGCGCATGGAAGAGCGCCTGAGGCGCGCCGGTATCACCAGCGTGGAAGCGTTCTGGCACCTGTCGCCCAAACATGCGCGCCTGATCTGGGGCGGGATCGGCGGCGAACGGTTCTGGTACAGGCTGCGCGGCTATGAGGTGCCCGATTATCCCACGCGCAAACGGGTAATCGGCCACAGCCGGGTGCTGGACCCCGAGCACCGTTCTCCGGACAAGGCCCATGCGATTGCCAGCCAGCTCACGGTGAAGGCGGCCGCGCGGATGCGCCGGTACGGGCTTCATGCGTGCCGGCTCACCTTGCAGTGCAAGAGCGTGGAGCGGTGGCGCTTCGAGGATCAGCGGGCGTTTGCCCCATCGCAGGATGATTTCACCTTTGTGCACCATTTGCGCGACATGTGGGCGGGCATGATGCGCACCGGCCGCATCGCGGGCCTGCAAAAGGTGGCGGTCACGCTGCATGACCTGCTGGAGCCGCAGCAGATCACGCTCGACCTGTTCGGCGCCGGCGAGCCGCAGCGCGACAGGAACGCGCGGCTTTCTGTAAGCATGGACCGGTTGAACACGCGATTTGGCAAGGGAACGATCACGGCCGGTGTGCCGCTGAAGACCAGCGCCGGGCATGTCGGCACGAAGATCGCGTTCAACCGGATCCCCGACCGGGAAGAATTCTAGAACACGCCGGGGATGCGGGCCGAAGCGCCCTGCCGGCACGCACGCGGACACGGCACAATGGTAGCGCAGGACATGAGCGAGACACTACCCGCACTGCCGCCACGCGCGCGCGGACGCGCACTCAGCGCGAGTAGAATTCGATGACCAGGTTCGGTTCCATCATCACCGGATAGGGCACGTCGCTCAACTGCGGCACGCGTACCAGCGATGCCGTCATCTTGGTATGATCGACATCGAGATAATCGGGCACATCGCGCTCGGGGCTCTGCACCCCTTCCAGCACGATCGTCAGCCCCTTGGCCTTGTCGCGCAACTCCACGATGTCGCCGATGTTGCAGCGATAGCTCGGAATGTTGACACGCCGCCCGTTGACCTTGACGTGGCCGTGATTGACGAACTGGCGTGCGCTGAAGACGGTTGGCACGAACTTGGCGCGGTAGATGATCGCATCCAGCCGACGCTCCAGAAGCCCGATCAGATTTTCCGAGGTGTCGCCCTTGAGCCGCGTCGCCTCGGCATAGACGGCACGAAACTGCTTTTCGCTGATATTGGCGTAGTAGCCCTTGAGCTTCTGCTTGGCGCGCAACTGCACGCCGAAGTCGGACAGTTTCTGGCGACGGCGTTGACCGTGCTGGCCGGGGCCGTATTCGCGCTTGTTGACCGGGCTTTTCGGGCGGCCCCAGATGTTCTCGCCCATGCGGCGGTCGATTTTATGCTTGGCGCTTATGCGCTTGGTCATTGACAGGCTCCAAAGATGGGAAAATACGGCTGCGAAAATATGTACCGGGTCTTCCTCTCCCTGCGCATTGCTGCACAGGGCGACAGGTGAGCGCGATCGCAAAGACAATCACCGATCACCGCGGACCCGAAACGAAAGCAGGCCCCAACGGGCCTGCCTGAAGCATGTACCGCCGGGGCGGTGCGTTGTCAATCGGCTGGGGGAGAACGAACCGGTCCGGCCCTCTTCCTCGCCGCCAGGCCCGTTCAAGACCCAGCTCGCGGCAATCGCGCTCAAAGCCGGATATCATCGCAACTTTCACGAGCGCCCTGGCGCAATGCAACCCAAGCGTACAAGCTCAAGTAGCAATGACGGCCATGCCGATATGGATCGCTCGACGCTCAGGAACGCTCGGTCGACTTGACGAAGTTCTCGATCGCCGTCTGTACGCGCGCGCGGTCCTCGTCCGTGCACTCCCTCGTCTTGGTCGAGTCAGGATCGGAGACGATCTCCGCTTCCTGCGTGCCATCGCCCTTGTCCACGAACTTGACATTGCCGCTTAGCCACATGACCGTGAACAGATGCAACCGGTTGATGAACAGCAGCTGCTCCTTGGTCCAGATATTCTTGGCCTGTTCCTCGCGCATCATGGCCAGATAATTCTGGGCCTGAAGCTGCGGCATGTCGCATAGCTGAGCGTGTGCAGACAGACGCGCCACGCCTATGATACGGCGCGCATCATCGATCGGCACGAGGACCTTGGACATATCGCTTCGATCAATCTTGAATACCGTACCGTCAGCTTCCTTGATCTCGCTCGGGATCGTCGTCAATGCAAATCCCGTGATCAGGCGCACCGAACGAAGGCTCAACTCACCCTTCTCTTCAGCAACGGCGCTGTCGGCCCAGACGCCGACAATGGCTACGACCGCTGCGAAAAACGTTGCAATACTTAATCGTTTCATTCTTCGCCCCTAGCCCGCATTCTACGCGAGATCGAACTCATGTTTCTAATTCGCAATACCACAAACACGGCACAACTAAGACAGTTTCTGATCATCGTCCCGGTGCCGTTCATGGCGCCGTGTCAAAGATGCCACAATACCCCGCAGAGTTCGGACATCCTGATCTGTCGGGTTCATCCGCTTGATCATGTTGCGGATGTTCCGAACCATCGCCCCGCGCTTTTCCGGCGGGCGCAGGAAGCCTGATGCATCCAACTCCCGCTCCAGGTCATCAAACAACCCGTTAAGGTCCGCCTGAGCCGCCGGATGCGAGGCAAATTCGGGCATGCCTTCGCGGGCGGGACCATCAAACGCGGTCTGTCGCCCAAGCTGCATTTCCTCGGACTGCTTACGCCACTCGTAACCGACAAGCAAGACGGCCTGAGCAAGATTGATCGACGCAAAACGCGGATGAACCGGCGCCATCACCACCCAGTCGGCAAGCGCGACATGATCGTTGACAAGGCCTGAACTTTCCTTGCCGAACAGAACCCCACAATTTTGGCGAGCATTTGTCCGCGCAAAAGTTTCCGCCATCGCGGTTTGCGGACTGGCGACCGGCTTGACCATGCCGCGCGGGCGCGCCGTGGTCGCCATGATGAAATGCAGATCGGCAATGGCGTCTTCGACCGACTGAAAAATCAATGCTTTGTCGATCACCGGCGCGGCGTTGGCGGCAAAGGCGCGGGCGCTTTCGCTGGGCCAGCCGTCGCGTGGGCAAACCAGGCGCAATTCCCCCAGCCCGAAATTGGCCATCGCCCGCGCAGCCGCACCGATATTGTCGCCGAGCTGCGGCTCCACGAGAATGATGGCAGGCGCTTCGGGCGGCTTTCGCAGCAGGTCATTGCCCGCCAGGTTATGCACAGGTTTTTGGCTCATCGACCCCGGTTTATAGGCGCAGACCGGCAGCCCGGCCAGCATCAAAGCCGCCGCGCATGGATTTTTGCGCAGCACAGCGCATCGCCGCAAAACTGTCAGCCCCCGTCTTGGCGTGCGCCGGACTCGCGGCTATGGTGCCGCGCACCGAGGGCGTCCGTTCCCGGTCCGGCGGTTTTCTCGAAAGGCTCATCATGGAAAAGATCAAGGTCGCAAACCCTGTCGTCGAACTCGATGGCGATGAAATGACCCGCATCATCTGGCAGATGATCAAGGACAAGCTGATCCTGCCTTATCTCGATATCGAACTGCTCTATTATGATCTGTCGATCCAGAGCCGCGATGCGACCGACGACCAGATCACCATCGATGCGGCCAACGCCATAGCGCAGCACAATGTCGGCGTGAAATGCGCCACCATCACCCCCGATGAGGCGCGCGTCGAAGAGTTCGGGCTGAAGAAGATGTGGCGCTCACCCAACGGAACGATCCGCAACATTCTCGGCGGAGTGGTCTTTCGCGAGCCCATCATCTGCACGAATGTGCCGCGTCTGGTGCCGGGCTGGACCCAGCCGATCATCATCGGCCGACACGCCTTTGGTGATCAGTACCGCGCCACCGATTTCGTCGTGCCCGGCCCCGGCAAGATGACGATAAGCTGGGAGGCCGCCGACGGCAGCCAGCGTATTGCGCACGACGTTTTCGACTTCCCCGGCGCCGGCATCGCCATGTCGATGTACAATCTGGACGCATCGATCGCCGATTTTGCGCGCGCCTGCATGAACTATGCGCTGGAGCGGAGTTATCCGCTTTATCTGTCCACGAAGAACACCATCCTCAAGGCCTATGACGGCCGCTTCAAGGATGTCTTCCAGTCTATCTATGACGACGAATTCAAGGACCGGTTCGAAGCCGCGGGCCTGAGCTATGAACACCGGCTGATCGACGACATGGTGGCTGCGGCGATGAAATGGTCGGGCGGCTATGTCTGGGCGTGCAAGAACTATGACGGCGATGTGCAGTCCGACACCGTGGCGCAGGGCTTCGGCTCACTGGGGCTGATGACCAGCGTGCTGGCGACGCCTGATGGGCGCACGATCGAGGCCGAGGCCGCGCACGGCACCGTCACGCGGCATTACCGGATGCACCAGCAGGGCAAGGAGACCTCGACCAACTCCACGGCCTCGATCTTCGCGTGGTCGCGCGGGCTGAAGCATCGCGGCAAGCTGGACGGCAACGCGGCTCTGACCGACTTTGCCGATAAGCTGGAGGCCACGGTCGTGGAGACCATCGAGAGCGGCTTCATGACCAAGGATCTGGCGCTGCTGATCGGCGATGAGCAGGGCTGGCTGTCGACCGAGGGGTTCCTCGACAAGATCGCCGAAAACATGCAGGTGAAAATGTCGTCCTGAGATTAAGGCATCGCTCTTTCGCCGCTGAAATCAGCCCTGACCAATGCTAATATTTGCATGATTGGGGTTGAGTTTGGCGGGGGAAGGGAAAAATGCAGAAGCAACTCTCAATCTACACCGACAGACAGGCATTCGTTGCTCATAATGGCTGTTTTGACGTCTTGCTTTACGGGTTCCGCAAGCTGCTGGGCGAGCTCAATTTCGACGCCATCAAGATCATGCGATTGCTGCGGCTCAATTATTCAACGTGATTATCCCCATACTTGGCGAGAAGGGATAATCACGTTAATTAAAATCGATTGCCAGTAATTTTATCTTCAGGCGCTCACCGCTTCGCCCAGGCGCCGGGCAATCGCCTCGATGGCGGCGCCGGCGCGCTCACCGTCCGGCCCGCCGGCCTGCGCCATGTCCCGCCGCCCGCCGCCGCCCGTGCCGCCCAGCGCTTCGGCCCCGGCGCGCACCAGATCAACCGCGTCATAGGCCTCGGTCAGATCCTCGGTGATGCCCACGACAATCCCCGCCTTGCCGTCGTCGCTGACGCCGACAATGGCGACGATGCCTGATCCGATCTGTCGCTTGCCCGCATCCACCAGGCTGCGCAGGTCCTTGCCGGACACGCCCTGCACCGTGCGCCCGAGCAGCTTCACCCGGCCGATATCGCGCACCGCATCATCGCCGCTGCCGCTGCCGGCGCCATTGCCGCCCAGCGCCAGCTTCTTGCGGGCCTCGCTGAGATCGCGGGTCAGCTTCTTGCGCTCCTCCAGCAGGCTCTGCAGCCGCTCGACGACATCATGTGGCTGGGTCTTCAGCAGGTCGGCGGCCTGGCGGATCTGTTCATCGCGCTGGCGCAAATGACGCCGGGCCGCGTCGCCGGTCAGCGCCTCCAGACGGCGCACGCCCGCTGAAACCGCGCTTTCGCTGATCACAGCGACCACGCCGACATCGCCCGTTTGCGCGACATGGGTGCCGCCGCAAAGCTCAACGGAAAAAGGCTTTCCCCCGTCCTGTTCGTCATCCTTGCGGCCCATGGCGACGACGCGCACTTCATCGCCGTATTTTTCGCCGAACAGCGCCAGCGCGCCGCTGGCGATGGCATCATCCACGCTCATCAGACGGGTGCTGACCGCATCGTTCTGGAGCACGATGGCATTGGCGATATCCTCGACCGCGGCGATCTCATCGGCGCTCATCGGCTTGGGGTGGGAGAAATCGAAGCGCAGCCGGCCCGGCTCGACGAGCGAGCCTTTCTGCGCCACATGCTCACCCAGCACCATGCGCAACGCCTCGTGCAGCAGATGGGTGGCGGAATGGCTGCGCCGGGTGGCGCTGCGCCGGGCCTGATCGACACGCAACTCCACCATGTCGCCAACGCGCAGCGGGCCTTTTTCCACCTCGCCTGTGTGGCAGAACAGATCACCCAGTTTTTTCTGCGTGTCATCGACGCGAAAGCGCGCGCCGCCCGCCCCCGTGATCAGCCCGCGGTCGCCGACCTGACCACCGGATTCGCCATAAAACGGGGTCTGATTGAGGACCACGATGCCGCTGTCGCCCTTGCGCAACTGCTTGACCAGCTTGCCATTTTTCACCAGCGCGCGAACCTGGCCTTCCGCCGTCTCGGTGCCATAGCCCAGAAATTCGCTGGCGCCCAGCTCATCGCGCAGTTCATACCAGAGCTGGTCCGTCGCCGCCTCGCCCGAGCCGGCCCAGGCCTTGCGCGCTTCGGCCTTCTGGCGCGCCATGGCGGCGTTGAAGCCCTCGATATCGACGCCGATGCCACGGCCTTTCAGCGCATCCTGCGTCAGATCGAGCGGAAAGCCATAAGTGTCATAGAGCTTGAAGGCCACCTCGCCGGGCAGCGTCGAGCCCGATTTCATGTCGTCGGTTTCCTCGCCCAGCAGATGCATGCCGCGATCCAGCGTGCGCATGAAGCGGCCTTCTTCCAGCTTGATCGTCTCTATGATCAGCGCCTCGGCGCGGTGCAACTCGGGGAAAGCCTGGCCCATCTCGCGCACCAGCACCGGCACCAGCCGGTAGATCACCGGCTCGCTGGCGCCGAGCAGATGGGCGTGGCGCATCGCCCGGCGCATGATCCGGCGCAACACATAGCCGCGGCCCTCGTTTGATGGCAGCACGCCATCGGCGATGAGGAAGCTGGTGGCGCGCAGATGATCGGCGATCACCCGGTGGCTGACCTTGCCGGCGCCCGTGGCCGACGCGCCAGTGGCGTCTTCGGAGGCCGCTATCAGCGTGCGGAACAGATCGATGTCATAATTGTCGTGGGTACCCTGCAACACGGCCGCCGTGCGCTCCAGACCCATGCCGGTGTCGATGGACGGGCGCGGCAGATCGATCCGCTTGTCGGCGCTGACCTGCTCATATTGCATGAACACCAGGTTCCAGATCTCGATGAAGCGGTCGCCGTCTTCATCAGGGCTGCCGGGCGGGCCGCCCGGTATCTTGTCGCCATGATCAAAGAAGATTTCCGAGCATGGGCCGCATGGGCCGGTCTCGCCCATCGCCCAGAAATTGTCGGATGAGGCGATGCGGATGATCTTGCTTTCTGGTAGGCCGGCGATCTTCTTCCACAGATCAAATGCCTGGTCGTCATCGGCGTAGACCGTGACCAGCAGGCGTTTGGGATCCAGGCCGAATTCGCGCGTCACCAGCTCCCACGCATTCTCGATGGCGACATCCTTGAAATAATCGCCGAAGGAGAAATTGCCGAGCATCTCGAAAAAGGTGTGGTGGCGCGCGGTGTAGCCGACATTGTCGAGATCGTTGTGCTTGCCACCGGCGCGCACACATTTTTGCGATGTCACGGCGCGCCTGTAGGGACGTGTCTCGATGCCGGTGAAGACGTTCTTGAACTGGACCATCCCGGCATTGGTGAACATCAGGGTCGGATCGTTGCGCGGCACCAGCGAACTGGACGGCAGGATCTGGTGTCCCCGCGCCTCGAAGAATTTCAGGAAGGCCGAGCGGATGTCGTTAACGCGCGCCATGGTGCAATGTCATTTCCAACATGTGTTGCCGGCGGGCTGGCCGATTGCGCCGCACGGGCAAACGGTTCGCTTCGGCATGTTCAAGCTCGCGCATGCCAGGCATCGCAGGAAGAAGGCGCGCCCGGGTTGCGCCATTTGCGCGGACTGTAGGATGTCTTGCGCGCGACGACAAGAAGCAGACTGGCTCAGGCGGTGCCGTTGCCTGCGCCTTTTCGCGGGCGTGCGCGGCCTGCGCCATTGCCTGCGCCGTTGCCTGCGCCATTGTCTGCGCCGTTGACGCCGGGTTCCGGGCCGTCCTCGCCGGGCTCGTCTTCGGGCGCGACATCGAGGATCTGCTCGGCGATCAGTCCGGCGTTCTGGCGGATCGCGCGTTCGATCGCCTGGGCCATGTCGGCATTGTCCTTGAGGAACTGTTTGGCGTTTTCCCGACCCTGGCCGATGCGCTGGCTGTCATAGGAGTACCACGAGCCCGATTTCTCCACCACGCCGGCCTTGACACCCAGATCGATCAGTTCACCGACCTTGGAGACGCCTTCGCCATACATGATGTCGAACTCGACCTGCTTGAATGGCGGCGCGACCTTGTTCTTGACCACCTTGACGCGGGTCTGGTTGCCGACCACCTCGTCGCGTTCCTTGATCTGGCCGATCCGGCGAATGTCGAGGCGCACCGAGGCATAAAATTTGAGCGCATTGCCCCCCGTCGTCGTCTCTGGGTTGCCGAACATGACGCCGATCTTCATGCGGATCTGGTTGATGAAGATCACCATGGTGTGGGATTTGGAGATCGACGCGGTGAGCTTGCGCAGCGCCTGGCTCATCAGCCGCGCCTGCAGACCCGGCAGGCTGTCACCCATCTCGCCCTCCAGTTCGGCGCGCGGGGTCAGAGCGGCCACGGAGTCGACCACCAGCACATCGAGCGCGGCTGAACGCACCAGCGTGTCGGTGATCTCCAGCGCCTGTTCGCCGGTGTCGGGCTGGGAGATCAGCAGGTCTTCGAGATTGACCCCGAGCTTGCGGGCATATGACGGATCGAGCGCATGTTCGGCATCGACAAAGCCGCAAACGCCGCCAAGCTTCTGCGCCTCGGCGACGACATGCAGCGCCAGCGTGGTCTTGCCGGATGATTCAGGCCCGAAGATCTCGACCACGCGCCCGCGGGGCAGGCCGCCGACACCCAGTGCGATGTCAAGCCCGAGCGAGCCGGTCGGGATTGCCTCAACCTCGACGACCTGATCCGCGGCGCCAAGGCGCATGATCGAACCTTTGCCAAAGCTGCGCTCGATCTGGCCGAGCGCTGCTTCCAGAGCCTTTTGCTTGTCCATATCCCGTCCCCTCATGTCGGCCGTCCTTTTCTGCTCCGCTGCGCGGTTATTCGCTCATCAAGGTGCGGCCTTGCCCGTTCATCATCTCGCATTTATTCCATATCGACATCGCCGTGGCAATCTTCGCTCGATGTGCAAGTTTTGTTCCTCGCGCGAGACTGAACGAACACCCGCGAGTCTTCGTTCTTTACTGGATTGCCGCGTGTCGTCCCCGTCTTTGCGCCGGCTCAATCGGCCAGCACTACCCCTTCATTTGCCAGAAATTGCCGGGCGGCCGCACTCACCTGCGCCATCCCGCCGGATGTATCGAGCACGCGCCAACCGATGTCGCCAAGCTCATAGTCAAGCTGAGCGCGCACCACCCGGGCGTCAGCATCTGACGCGTCAAGTTCGCGCGATTCGACCCGGCTCACCAACAGGTCGGCGGGCGCATCGAGCCAGATGCCCAGAAATTTTACGCCCCGCATGGCGGCGACCCGTGCAATCGCGTTGCGCTCGCCCGCGCGTGCAAAGACCGCATCGAGGATGACCGCATGGCCCGCCGCCAGCCCCGCAGACGCCTTCTTCGCCGACTGGCGGTAGACATGATCGGTGATCGCCGGCGCATAGGCCCGCGCGCTCAGGCTCTCGGTTTCGCTGTGCCCGAAGAAGGTCTTGCGCTCGACATCGCTGCGCTGGACGAGCGCGCCCGGGACCCGGCCCAGGCCCGGCGCCAGCGCTCTTGCCAGGGTCGATTTGCCGCTGCCCGACAGCCCGCCGATGGCGATCATCACCGGCTCGGGCTCGCTCAGAAGCTGCTGCGCCAGCGCGAAATAATGCGCCGCCTCGTCGTTCCTGCCGCTGAAGGCCGCCGCCTTCGCCCGGATGCCGGCGCGCGCGCTCATGTAAAGCGGCAATGCGGCCAGACCGGCATAATTGCT
This sequence comes from Dichotomicrobium sp., assembly GCA_036734025.1. GTDB lineage: Bacteria > Pseudomonadota > Alphaproteobacteria > Rhizobiales > Rhodomicrobiaceae > DAIMZI01. Next base: position 8,294 of record DAIMZI010000019.1, on the reverse strand, counting down.
GAAGTCGCCGTCCGCGACCAGATAGGCGTTCAGCACGATATTGGCGGCCTCGCGCGCGCCGCTCGCCCACAAATCCATGAGCAGAAACGCCAGATCATCGAGTATGTCGCGGGTGGCGATGTCATCATCGAATTCGACCGCATCGAACAGCACCGGGCGGCCATCGAGGCGCACGATATTGCCGAGATGCAGATCGCCGTGGCAATGACGCTCGAAGCCGGTCATCGCGCGTCTTGTCATCAGCGGCTCAAGACGCGACAGGGCCTCGTGCGAGCGCTGCGCCAGCGCCGTCACATCGCCGGGCGCAAACAGGCCGGGAAACCGGCCCATGTCATGCGAATTCTCGCCGATCAGCCGCATCAGCGCACCGTGGCTCGCGCCCGGCTCCAGACGCCGGTCGATACGGGCGTGAAAAGCGCGCACCTCGCGTGCCAGTTGCGCGAAATCGTCACGGCCCAACCCGCCTTGCGCAAGCAGGTCGGCATAAAGGCAGCTATCGGGAAAACGGCGCATTTCCACAGCCCATTCAATGCATTGCCCCTCCCCGCCCAGAGCAAGGGCACGCCTGACATCGACAGTGATCGGAACAAGCCCCAAATAAAGCTGGGGCGCGGTGCGCCGGTTAACCCGCAATTCGTTGCAACAGGCAAGATGACGGGCGCGAAGCGTTGTATGATCGAGAAACGGAAAAGCCACCGGCTTCTTGATCTTGTAGGCGCGCTCGCCCGCCAGAAAGACCACCGAGATATGAGTTTCAATTTTTCTTATGCTCTGCGGCCGGTTTGGATAGCTGTCAGGCCGGCTCATAAATGCGACAATGTCTTGCCATGATGGCTGGTGATCTGCGGACGCGCCTGCGCCTGATGACGGTCTGTTCTCGCTCTTGTTGTCGCCGGTCATCGCTCACTCTTCACCCGGGATATCATATTGCATGCCTGCATTGCTGAATGACACTGCCCGCCGCGCGCTGGCCCGCCGGCTGGAAAACGAGATCGAAGGCGAGGTGCTGTTCGGCGATTTCGATCGCGGGCGCTATGCCACCGACGCCTCCTTCTATCAGGTTTTCCCCCTCGGTGTCGTGATCCCGCGCACCGAGCATGATGTCCTCGCCATTGCCGGGATCGCGGCGGATGAAGGCATCCCGCTGACCGCGCGCGGCGGCGGCACATCCCAGGCCGGCCAGACCGTGGGCGAGGGGCTCGTCATCGACTTTTCCAAACATCTGAACCGCATACTGTTTCACGATGTCGGCGCGATGAGTTGCGGCGTGCAGCCTGGCATCACGCTCGATGAGCTGAACCGTCAGTTGAAGCCCCAGGGCGTCTGGTTCCCGGTGGACATCTCCACGGGGAGCCGCGCCACTCTCGGCGGCATGACGGCCAACAATTCATGCGGCACGCGCTCGCTGCGCTACGGGATCATGCGCGACAATGTCAGCGCCATCGACGTGGTGATGAGCGATGGTTCGGAAATGTGCTTCGGGCCGATGAAGGATGCCCTGGACACGCCCGGCACGCCCAGTGCGCATGATGATCTTATGCTCACTCTGCTGGAGATGGGCGAGCGCCACGAAGAGACCATCCGCCGCGTCTTCCCCGAAGTTTCACGCCGCGTCGGCGGATATAATCTGGATGCGCTGTTGCCAAGCAACCGGCCGCACAATCTGGCGCAGCTTCTGATCGGCTCGGAAGGCACGCTGGCGCTGTCGAAACGTATCGAGTTGAAGCTTTCCCCCCTGCCCGTCAACCGGGCGCTGGGGGTCTGCCATTTCCCCACCCTGCGCGCCGCCATGGAAGCCACGCGCGACATCGTCCGGCTGGGACCGGTGGCCGTGGAACTGATCGATGACACGATGCTCGGGCTGGCGCGCAGCATCGCCATGTTCCAGCCGGTACTCCGACGCTTCGTGCGTGGTGAGCCCGGCGCGCTGCTGCTGGTCGAGTTCGCCGAGGATGAGCAGGTCGAGAACCTGCGCCGCCTGAAGACGCTCGATGATCTGATGAGCGATCTGGGCCATCCCCACAGCGTGGTCGAGGCGGTCGGCGCCGAGCTGCAATCGGCCATCTGGGACGTGCGCAAGCAGGCGCTCAACATCATGATGTCGATGAAAAGCGAGGGCAAGCCGGTCTCGTTCATCGAGGATTGCGCCGTCCCGCTGGAGCATCTGGCCGACTACACCACCCAGCTTAGCGAGGTGTTCGCGCGGCACGGTACCAGCGCCACCTGGTATGCCCACGCCTCGGTCGGATGTCTGCATGTGCGCCCGGTGCTCAACCTGAAGCTTGATAATGACGTGCGGACCATGCGCCGTATCGCCGAAGAAGCGTTCACCCTGGTGCGCAAGTACAAGGGAAGCCATTCCGGCGAGCACGGCGACGGCATGGTGCGCTCGGAATTTCACGGCGTCATGTTCGGGCGCAAGGCCAAGCGCATGTTCCGCGATGTGAAGGCGCTGTTCGATGAGCACGGCCGCATGAACCCCGGCAAGATCACCGATGCGCCGCGCATGGATGATCGCATGCTGTTTCGCTACAAGCCCGATTATCAGGTGCCGCCGATGGAGACCGCGCTCGACTGGAGCGGCTGGCCGGGCGCCGGTGGCGGTTTTCAGGGCGCGGTGGAGATGTGCAACAACAATGGCGCGTGCCGCAAGCTGGCCGGCGGCGTCATGTGCCCGTCCTACCGCGTGACGCGCAACGAGCGCGACACCACGCGCGGCCGCGCCAACACGCTGCGCCTGGCCATCTCCGGCCAGCTCGGCCCCGACGCCTTTGCCGCGCCCGAGATGCTGGAGACCATGAAACTGTGCGTCTCGTGCAAGGGCTGCCGGCGTGAATGCCCCACCGGCGTCGATATGGCGAAGATGAAGATCGAGGTGCTGCATGCGGCGAACAAGCGGCGCGGGCTGAGCCTGCATGAGCGGCTTGTCGCCTACCTGCCCCATTACGCGCCTTACGCCAGCAAGGCATGGTGGGCGCTCAACCTGCGTGATCTCGTGCCGACTTTCGGCAAGCTGTCCGAAGTGGCGGCGGGCTTTTCCGCGCACCGGCGGCTGCCGCGCTGGGGCTCGCGGCCGTTTCGCATGAAGCTCGCAGCAGGCCCCGAAGGCGGCCCTGAAGTCGCGCTGCTCGCCGACACATTCAACACCTATTTCGAGCCGGCCAATCTGCGCGCCGCAGTCGATGTGCTGGTTGCCGCCGGCCGCCGGGTGCATCTGTTGCAGGCCCAGGGCGAACGGCCCTTGTGCTGCGGGAGGACCTTTCTGGCGGCCGGGCTGGTGGACAAGGCGCGCAGCGAGGCGCAGCGGGTGGTTGCAGCGGCCATGCCGTTCGTTGCGCGCGGCGTGCCGGTCATCGGGCTTGAGCCGAGTTGCCTGCTGGGCCTGCGCGACGAGTTCCTGCAGATGCGCCTTGGCGATGATGCCCGCCGGCTGAGCGAGAACGCGCTTCTTCTGGAGGAATATATCGCCCGCGAAATGGACGCGCAGAGCTGGGAGTTGCCGCTGCGCACGATCGAGGCGAAAGCGATGGTTCACGGCCATTGCCATCAAAAGGCATTCGGCGCGATGGATGCCATGACCCGCACCTTGTCGCAGGTTCCAGGGCTTGCGCCGCAGGGCATCGAGTCGAGCTGCTGTGGCATGGCCGGCAGTTTCGGATACAAGGCCGAGAACCTCGACATCTCCCTCGCCATGGCCGAATTGTCGCTGTTTCCCGCGATCCGCAAGGGTGGGCGCGATGCGCTGCTTATCGCCAACGGCTTTTCCTGCCGGCATCAGATCGCCGATGGCACCGGGCGCAGCGCTCATCACGCAGCGATCATATTGAAGCTGGCGCTGGCAGACAGCCGCGAACAGGCACAGGCCCTGACCAAACCGGCGGGAAAGCCGATCAGGCGCAAACGAAGCCTTGACTATGTGGCCGGGTCTGGGGCCAATAATGCGCCCGTGTCGTGAGGTACAACGAGGCATCCACCCACAAGCTCCGGTCGCAAGACAATGATCAAGATTTATGGTCGCGTAAGTTCTTCCAACGTGCGCAAGGTTTTGTGGCTGGCTGCCGAACTCGGCCTCAGCATCGACCGTCTCGATTATGGTCGCGGCTTCACGCCGACCGACTCGCCGGAATATCTCGCGCTGAACCCCAACGCCCTGGTGCCCACCCTGGATGACGGCGGCTTCATCCTCTGGGAGGGGCACACGATCCTGCGTTATCTGGCCGCCCGCTCAGGGGCGCAGATCTGGTATCCTGCCGATATCCGTCAACGGGCGCTCATCGACCAGTGGCTTGACTGGCTGCTGGCCGAGTTTCAACCGCACGTCCGCGACCTGATGATGGGCGTTCTCGTCAAATCGCCTCCGCATGACAGTCCTCAGGCCATTGCCGCAGCCACCGCTGCGTGCGAGCGCAGGCTGCGCGTGCTTGATGATCAGCTTCAGCGCACCGGCGGCCACGTGGCCAGCGCAACGCCCACAATCGCGGACTGTGCTGTCGGCGTAATGGTGCACAGGTGGTTTTCGCTGGAGGTGGAGCGGGCCGACTTTCCAGCCGTGACGTCATATTATGAACGGCTGCAGGCGCGGCCCGCATTCATGGAGACGATCCCTCCAGGTGGTCCGTAGACGCGCTCAGCCGCCGATACGCGCTGTCCCGACGCGGCCATCATTGCGCTGCCAGCGCACGGTTTCGCCGTTGCGCGTAAGGCGGAAGCAGTGGGTGCGACCGTCAAGCCATCGCGTCCAGCGCTGGCAGAGCTGGCCATTGGCGATCCACCAGCGGCCGCGATCCGATTTGGCCATCTCTCCGGCGAGGGCCGCATAATTGGCCAGTCCGCGGCCGGTCATAGTGCCGTTCGGTCGATAGCTGATCGGAACTTCCGCGCCGATCGGCGTGGCGATATAGACGATCTTACCGCTGACCGCGCGGCGCAGCTCAAGCTCGCTCAAAGGTGCAGCGGCCGCCGCCACAGGCAGGGCAGCGACAAGAAACGCTGCGCCGAGCAGGCGGGATCCATGTCTTGCAAAAAACTGACGCACGTGATTTTCCTTAATTCATATTGCGTTGCACAACGCCGTGACGGCGGAAAGCGGCGAAAATTCGGCAGCCGATTTTGTGCTTTTTTGTCAGGGAGTTGTGCAGCCACATTCGCAAGGGCGGCCCACAAGGAACCAGACGACAGGCCACGGCTCGGCCCGGCAGCCTTTTTGGCGTCCGCAGACATAAGCCTTCAAGCGCCCGAGTTGCATTCGGTCGTGCCAGCCACGAAGCGCGCGCGATCGGACTTGATCAGCCCTTACTCGCAGCGTTCCTCATAACGGTCGCAGGCCCAGTCCGCGCCATCATCGCACCTGCGCTCCAGTCGTTCGCAGCGGCTTTGATATTCGTCTTCATCGTCTTTTTCCACGCCGCTCAATATTCCGCCGATGATGCCCTCGACGATTTCGCGGGGATCGGGCTCATCATTGTATTGAGCCTTTGCAGTGCCGACAAAACCGAACGCGATGACGGTCAAAGCAAGAATAATCATTCTGGATAAGAAAATTCGTTTCATCATTGTTCCCCAATGCCTCGCAAAAGCGCGCATGAATATCGCACCCGCTCACACTGCATGTCCAGCGCTGAACGCGAGGGCAGGAGATGGCCTGGCTTGCTCGACATCTTGACATAACTAGAAATGTGGATAGATTAGCCTCATGAATGAACAACACGTAGCTCAGGCGCTGTCGGCCCTTGGCCACGAAGCGCGACTTGGCATATTCCGTCTGCTGGTTCGCGCCGGCCCGCAAGGCCTTAATGTCGGCGATGTCGGGCGCCTGGCCGGGCTGCCCCTGTCGACATTGACGCATCATCTGAATGCCCTCGTGCAGGCCGGCCTCGTTACCCAGACCCGCCAGGGGCGCGAGGTGATCAACCGGGCGGATTATGCAGCCCTGCGCGGCGTGTTCGCTTTCGTTGAACAAGAGTGTTGCAAGGGCGTGGCTGTAGACACGACCGATGCGGCATGAACCCAGGTTATCACAGGTCAACAACCCAAGAGGGACGACAATGACAGCACTCGGCCTTGGCCTTCGCCGTTTTTCAGCCTCGCTGGATCGCGTCTGGCTGATTACGGCACTGATTCTGGCCGGACTGGCACTTGTCGATACCACTCAGGCGCTGACCAGCGCCGAGTTCACCCTGCGCGCCTTGCTGAATGTCGCGCCCTGGCTGCTGGCCTCGGTCCTGATCGCGGCCTACGCCTCTGCGAGCGGGGCGGACAATCTGATAGCGCGCGCCTTTCAGGGCCGCATGGCCGTCATGGTGCTCGCCGCCTCGCTGATGGGTGCGCTCTCGCCGTTCTGCTCATGCGGGGTTATTCCGCTTATCGCCGCTCTGCTCGCGATGGGCGTGCCGCTGGCGCCAGTCATGTCGTTCTGGCTCGCCTCGCCGGTGATGGACCCAGCCATGTTCGCCCTGACGACCGGCACGCTGGGGTTCGATTTCGCCGTGGCCAAGACGCTCGCAGCCATCGGACTGGGGCTTTTCGGCGGCGGTGTGACCGCATGGGCGGTGCGATCGGGCATGCTGAGCACGCCGCTGCGCGAAGGCATCGGCAGTGGCGGCTGTGGCGGGGCGGTGATCCGCAATCCGAGCCCGCCGGTTTGGCGCTTCTGGCACGATAGCAACAGGCGCGAGAAGTTCAGCCGCGAGGCGCGCCGCTCCGCTTTATTCCTCGGCAAATGGCTGACGCTGGCATTCCTGCTGGAAAGTCTGATGCTCGCATTCGTGCCGGCCGGTCAGGTAGTAGCGCTGGTCGGGGGCGAGGGCATAATGCCGATCCTGATCGCCACGCTCGTCGGCGTGCCGGCCTATCTAAACGGCTATGCCGCTCTGCCACTGGTTTCGGGTCTGCTGGAGCAGGGCATGTCGCCGGGTGCCGCGCTCGCTTTCATGGTGGCTGGGGGGGTGTCGAGCATACCCGCTGCAATTGCCGTCTGGGCGCTCGTGAAGCGTCAGGTATTTGCTCTTTACATGAGCTTTGCCCTTTCCGGATCGCTTGCCGCCGGGCTGATCTTCGAGGCGATGCAGTAAGCCTCTGGAAGCGCGATGACTGCCTGTGCGGGCCGGGCTTTGCTGCTGGCGCGGGGTTTGCCAATCCATTGGCATCATGATTTGCTATCGCGCATCAATAAGCTGATTGGGTTTTGAGCCCAGGAAACATTCGACTACAGACATTCAAAAATGGCGCACAGTCATCTTTCAATACTGCCGCCGTCAGCTTGTGCGTGACCCGTTTCTGATCGACGAAGAGTGCTGTCAACATACACAGTGTCCGACAACAACACTTTTGAGACCAAACCAGCGGCTTGAGGGACACAGGATTTCGAGCTCATCGTGCATACCTCATGAGTGGAACAAGAGACAGAAATCCAACCCGCCAGAGACACCGTCCGAGCGTATCGACAGGGACATCCGCCGTGCACCGCCTGACTGGCGAAGTGAGTGGGCGCCGGATGCTGGGTGTCTTCGCGGCGAGGCGCCTTTATCATCCTCAATCTGTCAAGGGTTTCATTTCATGCGCTTCGCCACACGCACGCATCGGCACTGATCGCGGCGAAGCTCGACATTGTGCAGATTTCCCACCAGCTGGGGCATGCCAAGCCCAGCATCACGCTCAACACCTATGCGCACCTGTTCGACACCGACGACCGCGAAACTGCCAGCGCGATCGGCGCTCATGGGATCAAAAAGCGAACAATGAGCGGCCTGATTTCATGTTCCGGTGCCAATCCGGTGCCAACTTTGGGTTTTCAGCAAGCACGGGGTTTGCTAGATCGTTGGTGAGTAACGCTGGAGGGGTGGCCGAGTGGTTGAAGGCACCGGTCTTGAAAACCGGCAGGCGGGAGACCGTCTCGTGGGTTCGAATCCCACCCCCTCCGCCATCAAGTCGTTGTATTAAAACGATTTCATGTCTTTCCTCGCAGAATTCGAACTCTGTCCGTCGTCTCCGCGGGTTACCCGCGTGCGGCCTGCGCGACGGGTCGCGGAAGACCCCTTTGATGCCGTTGTCAGGCCACGGCACCGACCAAAGTCTCCTGGCGGCGCTGGTCTGACCAGCCCAGCGCGAGCCGTCCGGCGCACTGGCTCGCCCACCTACGGCAGCAACGCAAGTCGCAATGTGAACAGCCGCCGCACGGCGTCATAATGAGCTTGATCGCACTGAACCCGGGCGGCTGGCGTCCCTGGATGATGGCCCTGGCGATGTCCGGCGCCAGGAAGCTCAGCCGGAACACGCGGGTGAAGTAGGACGGGCTC
>DAIMZI010000018.1:0-42697 GCA_036734025.1 Dichotomicrobium sp. | reverse complement strand
TTAGGCCTGCCGCCAGCGTTCGTTCTGAGCCAGGATCAAACTCTCAAGTTGAAAATTTGATTCCGACTTGTCTCGGGATGCCCGGCTAAAGGATCCCGATGACCGCTGCGTTTAGTTTATAGGAATTTTATAGGAGTCCTATGTTATCGCCATGTCCCGAATACCATTCTGGGTCGAATGGTGGGAGTTCGGGAGGCGATTGAAACGCAGGATAGTCGAAGTCTCATTCGGCTGTTGAGATACAGCCTCGCAAGAACTCCGCCGTCCACGTTTCTCTTCCTTGAATATAACCACTTTGTCAAAGAGCGGCGCCACACAGCGGAGAACCGCAAGGGCGCAGAAGGCAAAAGCCTTCCAAAACATTTCTAGCACTGAAGGGACTGCGATCTTATCGATCTTCAAGGATGCCCCCGCATCAGCGATTTAGATTGAAAACTGCCCGATTTCAAGAGGATTTTGTCCAAATCCGAACCGGCCAGATCCCCAACCTACCAAGCCGACAGAGCCCTGTCAACATTTTGGTGAGGATTTTTGTCTGGCGAGTGAGATTTTTTCGCGTCGACTTCGTCGCCCAACCAGGCATTCCGTCAACTCTCGCTCGCTCGACCTCCCTATATAATGGCTGTGAGCGTAAAGGAACCCTTAATTTGACAAAAAAAATTTCCAAAAAATCCGATTGATCCGGTAGCGCCATTTCACCGCCTTAAATTGGGGCGAAAGATATCCACAATTCGACGAGTCGCTGTGAATAGCGGGAACAACAAATATCGCGGCCACAGCCATATGCAAGGATCAAATCCGCGACGTATATCGGGGCAGCTCTGACGGGGCGCGCAACGTGTATCAGAATGCGCTTCCCACAGGGTTGATGTGGTGAATGCAGTTCTGATCGAGCAGTATGAAAGCCCGAGATAAACCCGGGCGGATCCTGAAGAAGCATAACGGGGCAATAAGAGCGTGAGGGACGAAACGACGCGGCCGAAAAACGCGCTGATCCGCAACAGCGATCAAGCGAGGCTGCCTCAGGTCTTTCTGGGAAGAACCTCGACCGGCAGTTCGCTTCCGCGACAGACAAACATCATCTGGCGTCTGAAGTGGATCGTGTCGACTTGCATCGTCGGAATAGCCGGCATCTGCGTCATCGCGGTCGTCATGTACGCGTCGATGGATGTGGAAGACGGCAGTGGCATGATCTCGTCGATCACGCGTGCCAGCGTGTCGGCGTTTCAGCCGCAGCAAATGGGACGCATGGTCGCCGATCAGCCCAGCATCGCCTTCGGCCAGAAGACCGATCGCATCGAAATGTCCGCCAAGGGCGTGACCACGACTCACGTCATTCATGACAACGTCATTCTGAGCCGCGCCGATGGTGAGTTCATCGACATCAAGCCTTACATGCTGATCGAGGCTTCGCTTTCGACCGAGAACCCGCCCGACACCGAATCCATTCCGAACCTCAACCCGTTTGACCTTTATGCAAGCAAGACACCGCTCGCCAGGTCCGCCGCCGAGGCCAAGCCGGAAACTGCAAGTTCGGACAATGCGGCGGTAAGTTATATCGAGATGGCCGGCAACCGCCTGCCGGTGCTCGACACATTATCAATTCCCATTCAGCAGGCCGAACAGTTCGTCGCTGAAGCCGCAGCGGTCTTTGCGGAAACCGGCTATGAGTTCGATGCTGAAACAACCGCCGACGCGGCTGACGCCGATATCGAGGTCGCCCCGACAGCCGCGGATCCGAACATAACCGTCGTCGCCAAGACCGATGGCGAGGGGGAGGCCGCTCCGGCGCTGGAGACCCGCTCGGTCATCGTCAGCTCAGGCGACACCTTGTTCGGCCTCTTGCGTGACGGCGGGGCGGAGGACTGGCAGGCCAAGGCCATCGTCCGCGCCATGGACGCCGTGCCCGGTTCCGCCGAGTTGCAGGTCGGTCAGGAATTGCGCTTCACCCAAGCGCCCCAGGCGGCCGGCCAGGAAAACAAACCGGGGAACAAAGGCGACCCGATCCGCATAAGCCTGTTCAGCGGACTTACCCACATCGTCAGCGTCACGCGCACGGCGGCCGGTGATTATGCCGCGACCGACGATCCCGTACAGATCGCCGCAATCGCCCAGTCGCGGCGCCGCACCGTGCCCACGCGGGCGAGCCTGTATGCAAGCATCTTTCACGCCGCGCGCATGCAGAACATCCCGGCCGACTTCATCATGGATTTCCTGCGCATTCACGCCTACGACGTGGATTTCAAGCGCAAGACCCAGTACGGCGACGGGATAGAGATGTTCTTCGATATGGAGCGCGGAGAAGATGGCTCGGACAAGCCGGGAGAGTTGCTGTTCGCAGCCGTGACCGTCAATGGCGAGACTTACCGCTACTATCGCTTCCGCACGCCTGACGGCACCGTCGACTTCTACAATGATGAGGGTTCGAATTCGCGCAAGTTCCTCATGCGTGAGCCTGTCAAGGGCGGCCGCTTCACATCGGGCTTTGGCTACCGGCGCCACCCCATTCTCGGCACCCGCAGAATGCATACGGGGGTTGACTGGGCAGCGCCTCCGGGCACGCCCATCCTTGCTGCCGGCGCTGGCACCATCGAGTTCGCCGGCCGCCGCGGCGGCTATGGCAACCGCGTGCGCATCCGTCACGGCAACGGCTATCAGACCACCTATTCCCATTTGCAGCGTATTGCCGAAGGCGTAACACAAGGCGCCCGCGTGGCTCAGGGCGAGGTCATCGGCTATGTCGGTTCGACCGGTGTCTCCACCGGCCCGCACCTGCACTACGAAGTGCTGGTCGATAGCCGGTTCACCGACCCGATGAAGATCCAGGTGCCGCGTTCGCGCCAGCTTCAGGGACGCTTGCTTGCCGAGTTCCGCAAGGAGCGCGCGCGCATAGATGACCTGATGAACCGCGCACCGGTTCGCACCCAGGTCGCCGCAGTCAATCAGTAAAGCGCGAGGCCGTCCCCGCAATAGCTGCGAGGCTGCGCCATCGAGCCGGCTTTGCGCGCCGGCGATCAGGGGCTAGAGTGGCGCAGTCATCGGCCATGACGCCGATATGCAATCTCGGTTTTCCCGGACATGACAAGTTGACAGCGCTTCTCGCCATTCTCGCCGGGCTTTCGGGCTTCGCCTCACTGCTGATCGGCCCGGCCGATCTGTCCCCGGTCGATGTCGCCATGGCTCTTGTCGGATCCGGCGACGATGTGTCAACCGCAATCGTCTGGGAGCTTCGCCTGCCGCGCACCGCCCTTGCCCTCATGATCGGGGCTACCCTCGCCATGTGCGGCGCTGCGCTCCAAGGCTTCGTGCGCAATCCGCTGGCCTCGCCCAGCCTGCTCGGCACGACCAACTTCGCCGCGCTTGGCGCCGTGATGACGCTTTATTTCGGCACATCGGGCGCATTCACCCTTGCAGTGCCGCTGGCGGCCATCGCGATGTCCATGCTGTCGGTCGCCGCGCTGGTGGTCATCGCCGGGCGCGATTCGCGTGTGCTGACGCTCATCCTCGCCGGCCTCGCGCTTTCCAGCCTCGCCAGCGCCCTCATAGCGCTGGCGCTCAATCTCGCGCCCAGCCCGTTCGCCATCATCGAGATCACCTTCTGGCTTCTCGGCTCGCTGTCGGACCGCTCCAGCGAACATCTGCTGCTGGCGGCCCCGTTCCTCGCCATCTGCTGGGTCTTGCTGCTTTTTGACAGGCGCACCCTGCTGGGGCTGACACTGGGCGAGGACACCGCGAGGTCAATGGGCCTGAACATCCGCGCCGCCCAGATCCGTATCATCCTGGCCGTTGCCCTGGGTGCCGGTGCTGCCGTGGCGGTTTCCGGCGTCATTGGTTTTGTCGGGCTGGTCGTGCCTCATCTCGTGCGCCCCTTTGTCAATTATGATCCGGCCCGTCTTCTGGTGCCCTCGGCATTCGCCGGAGCAGCCCTGCTCAGTACCGCGGATTGTGTCGTCCGCATCGCCCCTGGTACCGCTGAATTGAAACTGGGCGTGCTCACCGCCATGATCGGCGTGCCCTTCTTTCTGTTTCTCATCCTGCGTGAGCGGCAGGGCCGCCCCGCCGTCCTGTGAGCCGTTCAGGGGGGTATTGAATGAGCCTGGCATTTCTGGAACTTGACAATATCAGCGTGACGCTCGCCGGAACGCAGATCGTGCATCCGGTTACGTTGAGTATGGCCCGCGGCGAGCTGGTGGCGCTCATAGGGCCCAACGGCGCAGGCAAGACAAGCCTGTTGCGCGCTATCGCCGGATTGGTCGCGGCATCGGGCAGCGTAAAGCTCGACGGCAATGAACTGCGCGCCATCCAGATGCGACGGCGCGGGCGGCTCATCGCCTATCTGCCTCAGGGGCAGGCGGTTCACTGGCCTATGCGCGTGGACGATGTCGTGGCTCTGGGGCGATTGCCCCATCAGCAGGCCATCGGGCGGCTGGCATCGGAAGATAGCGCAGCGATCGATGACGCCATTGCCGCAGCCGGGCTGTCGGCCATGCGGCAGCGCCGGGCTGATTCTCTGTCGGCCGGCGAACTGGCCCGCGTGCTGATTGCGCGCGCGCTCGCCGTGCGTGCTCCTGTGCTTCTCGCCGACGAGCCGATTGCAGCGCTCGATCCCTATCATCAGCTCGCTGTCATGGAACTGTTGCGCGAACAGGCACGCGCCGGGGCGGCCATCATCGCCGTCCTTCACGATCTCGGGCTTGCGGCGCAGTTCAGCGACCGTGTGGCCTTGATGGGCGGCGGCCGGCTCCTGACGATCGGCCCGCCCGAAACGGTACTCACGCAAGCCCGCATCGAAAGCGTCTATGGCATCCGTCCAGCGGCGGGACCGCAGGCGGCACCGGCACTGCTTGGCCCGTTCTGGACCCGCGTGGACCGCGATAAGCCCTCGGCCTGAACTTCCCCGCCACGTGCGCTCGATACAGGGCAATAGCGGCCTTTGCCTGATTGCACAGTTTGCCGTAATGGCCTAATCAGAAGCGGCTTCGCCACCACCGAGTTTTGAAAGGCTCTTTACATGCGCTTGTTCTGCGTCGCATTCGCTCTTGCCGTGAGCATTTCGCTCGCGATGGCCTTGCTTGCCATGAACGCTCTTGCCCAGTCCGGGGTGATCTGTTTTCCCATCGAGACCGAAATCGTCAGCCTGGGCGAAAAGAATGCCCGCGCCTATGCCACCCGCAGCCTCGATCGCAACATCGAGGAACGCGAGACCGTCCTGAAGTCGACGGGCTTCGAAGTGACGCGCGTTGCCCGCAAGGATCTGGAATGCGCGCCGTTCCCCAATTTGCTCGGTGCCGATGAGTGGAGCTGCACCGGTACGGCGCGGGTCTGTGCTCGCGCCGCCCCGTAACAATCGCCGGGACCCTGGTTCATGCGCGAAGAAGACCTCATCCAAAGCCTTTTTGCGCCTCTGAGCGAAGCCCGGCCTGAAGCACTTGGCCTGAACGACGACGCCGCCTGGATGCGCCCGCCGCCCGGTGAGGATTTCGTCGTGACGGCGGACACGCTCATAGCTGGCGTGCATTTTTTTGCCGACGATGCCCCCGGCGACATTGCCTTCAAGGCGCTGGGGGTCAACCTGTCGGACCTGGCGGCAAAGGGCGCCGACCCGCGCTTTTATCTGCTGTGCCTGGCGCTCCCCCATGACCTGCCGCATGACTGGCTGAGTGGATTCGCGCAGGGCCTCGCCGGCGCCCAGGTCGACTCGGGCATGGTGCTCGTCGGCGGTGACACGACGCGAAGCCCGGGGCCCCTCGTGGTCACGATCACGGCGATCGGCGCGGTTCCCTCCGGGCAGATGGTGCAGCGCCGCGGCGCGCGGCCGGGAGACCTGCTTTATGTGACCGGCACGATCGGCGATGCGGCGCTTGGTCTGCGGTTGCGGGCGAATGATCCCGATTGCGCTGGCTGGCAGATCGATGCAGACCACCGCTCCTTTCTGCTTGGCCGTTATGCGCGGCCACAGCCGAGAACCTCGCTTGCGCCAGCGTTGCGCCAGCATGCGACGGCAGCGCTCGATATCTCCGACGGGCTGCTGCTCGACGCCTCGCGCCTGTGCCGCGCATCGGGCGTGGGCATCACAATAGATGCGACGCGCATACCTTTTTCCCAAACCGGCGAACAACTGGCAGCACAGCCGAAATGGCTGGAGATAATGCTGAGCGGCGGCGACGATTACGAAATACTGATGGCGGTGCCGGGACGCGAGGCCGACGCGCTCAGCCGCGCCGCCATAGCCGCCGGCCTGTCCGGCATAACGCTCATCGGCGAGATCACCGCCCCCATTAGCGCGGACACCGCGCCTGAAGACCTGGTCAGAGTAATCGGCCGCGACGGCGCACCGCTCGTCTTTTCGCGGCGGGGATATGACCATTTCGACTGATCCGGCCCAAGCCGCGACATGCCGCCTATCTTGTTGCGCAGGACAAGCAAATTTGGCATGTTCCCGCTGGCTTCCAGCCTTACGGGGAAACTAGGTTCTCGGGGCCGACCGGTCACCGAACAAAAGCGGCTATGGCGCCCGACCTCAATAACAATCCTGGGACGGTTAACAATGGATAACTTGCTCTGGCTAATCATCGCCGCCGGCGTGCTCTCGCTCGTCTATGGCGCGTGGACCACCCGCGAACTGCTTGCGGCAGATACCGGCAATGCCCGCATGAGGGAAATCGCCGCCGCCATTCAGGAAGGCGCGGAAGCCTATCTCACCCGCCAGTATACCACCATCGCCATTGTCGGCGCCGTGATCTTCGTCATCGTCGCCTTGCTGCTCGGCATTGCGGTGGCGATGGGCTTTCTGCTCGGCGCGGTGCTGTCGGGTCTTGCCGGGTTCATCGGCATGCTCGTCTCGGTGCGGGCCAATGTGCGAACCACGCAAGCCTCCAGCAAAAGTCTCGCCGCCGGCCTTTCCATGGCATTCCGCTCCGGTGCGGTCACTGGCATGCTGGTCGCCGGGCTCGCGCTTCTGTCGATTGCTGGTTACTACGGAATTCTCACAGGTCTGCTGGGCTACACCACTTCGGATCGCACGGTGGTCGATGCGCTGGTCGCGCTGGGCTTCGGCGCGTCGCTGATCTCAATCTTCGCCCGCCTGGGCGGCGGCATCTTTACCAAGGGCGCGGATGTCGGCGGTGATCTGGTCGGCAAGGTCGAAGCCGGCATCCCCGAGGACGATCCGCGCAACCCCGCTACCATCGCCGACAATGTGGGCGACAATGTCGGCGACTGCGCGGGCATGGCCGCCGACCTGTTCGAGACCTATGTCGTCACCGTCGTCGCGACCATGGTGCTGGCGTCGATCTATTTCGCCGGCCAGGACATCCTGATGCCCATGCTGCTATATCCGCTCGCGATCGGCGCCATGTGCGTTGTCACCTCGATCATTGGCACGTTCTTTGTTCGACTCGGGTCGGACCAGAGCATCATGGGCGCGCTCTACAAGGGCTTCATCGCAACAGGTGCGCTGTCGCTGCTGGGCCTCTGGCCGTTGACCGCTTTCGTCATCGGCATGGACACGCCAATGACGGTTTCGGGCATCGCCTTCACCGGTGTCGACCTCTTTTATTGCGGCGCGGTCGGGCTGGTCATTACCGGGCTGATCATCGTCATCACCGAATATTACACCGGCACGGGCTTCCGCCCGGTCCGCTCGATTGCCGAAGCCTCGAAAACCGGCCATGGCACGAACGTCATTCAGGGCCTGGCGATCTCGCTGGAATCCACCGCCCTGCCGGCCCTCGTCATCATCGCCGGTATTCTCATCACCTACAGCCTTGCCGGTCTGTTCGGTATCGCCATCGCCGTCACGACCATGCTGGCGCTGGCGGGCATGGTGGTCGCGCTCGATGCGTTCGGCCCGGTGACCGACAATGCCGGCGGCATCGCCGAGATGGCCGACTTGCCGCCTGATGTGCGCAAGACGACGGACGCTCTGGATGCGGTTGGCAATACCACCAAGGCCGTCACCAAGGGATACGCGATCGGATCAGCCGGGCTGGGCGCTCTGGTGCTGTTCGCCGCTTACACAGAAGACCTTAATTTCTTTATTCTGAACGCCGAAAGGTTCCCCTATTTCGCCGGGGTTGAGCTCAATTTCTCGCTGTCCAACCCCTATGTGGTCGTTGGCCTGTTCTTCGGCGGCCTGCTGCCCTATCTGTTCGGGGCAATGGCGATGACCGCTGTTGGCCGGGCCGGCAGCAAGGTGGTCGAGGAAGTGCGGCGGCAGTTCCGCGAAAAGCCGGGTATCATGGAGGGTACGGAAAAGCCGGACTATGGTGCTGCGGTCGACATGCTCACCAAGGCGGCGATCAAGGAAATGATCATCCCCTCGATGCTCCCCGTGCTCTCGCCGATCGTGGTGTTTCTCGTGATCAGCACGGTGGCCGACAAGTCCGCTGCCTTTTCCGCCGTCGGCGCGATGCTGCTCGGCGTGATCGTGACCGGCCTGTTCGTGGCGCTTTCCATGACGGCTGGTGGCGGCGCCTGGGACAATGCCAAGAAATACATCGAAGACGGTCATTTCGGCGGCAAGGGGTCCGAAGCGCACAAGGCTGCCGTCACGGGTGACACCGTCGGCGATCCCTACAAGGATACCGCCGGGCCGGCCGTCAACCCGATGATCAAGATCACGAATATCGTCGCGCTGCTGCTGCTCGCGGTGCTGGCCCACTGAGGCCTGCTGCGCTTGGCTGTGACCTGAGATGGGCCGCGCCGGAAGGTGCGGCCTTTTTTCATCATGATGTAGCTGACGCCTCGTTGGCGCTGTAATTCTTTACGCAATGAGCATATATCTGGCAGATCGAATGTAACCGTAGATACCAGCAGCAATCGGAAACGCCATGAAATTCTCACGTGTCGAAGATGCTATCCAGGCCGTCCGCGACGGCAGCGTGAT
This sequence comes from Dichotomicrobium sp., assembly GCA_036734025.1. Taxonomy (GTDB): domain Bacteria; phylum Pseudomonadota; class Alphaproteobacteria; order Rhizobiales; family Rhodomicrobiaceae; genus DAIMZI01. Next base: position 33,810 of record DAIMZI010000018.1, on the reverse strand, counting down.
CATCGTCGTTGATGATGAAGACCGCGAGAATGAAGGCGATTTTGTATGCGCTGCCCAGACGGTCACGCCGGAGAAGGTCAATTTCATGCTCCAGGGGCGCGGGCTTTACTGCGTCACGATGACGGAGGAGTGGGCCAACCGGCTCGATCTGGGCCCGGCCGCCAAGACCAGCACGGCCCTGCAAAGCACCGCCTTCACCGTATCGGTCGACCACAAATCCACTCACACCGGCGTGTCCGCGCAGGAGCGCGCAGCCACCACCGTGGCGCTGGCCGACCCGAACGCGCGCGCAAGCGATTTCGCCCGCCCGGGCCATGTGTTTCCCATCGTTGCCCGCGAAGGTGGCGTGCTCAAGCGCGCGGGTCACACCGAGGCCTCGGTCGATCTGGCGCGGCTGGCCGGCCTGACACCCGTCGGCGTGCTGATCGAGATCCTGAATGAAGACGGCACCATGGCGCGGCGCGACCGGCTGGCCGAAATCGCCGAGCGCCACAAGCTTCCGTTCATCACCATCGCCGATCTCATCCGCTACAGATATCGCCACGAACGCTGCGTCGAGCGGGTGGCCGAAGCCGACCTGCCCACCCATTACGGCATGTTCAAACTGATCGGCTATAACGTGATCCACAGCGGCGAGCAGCCCATTGCGCTGGTCAAGGGCGATCTGCGCAGCGTCGATGCGCCGCTGGTGCGCATGCACTCGTCCTGCTTCACCGGCGATGTGCTGGAAAGCCTGCGCTGTGATTGCGGCGACCAGCTTCATCTGTCCATGTCGAAAATCGCAGAGGAAGGTACCGGGGCGATTGTTTATCTGCCCCAGGAAGGCCGCGGCATAGGTTTGCTCGAAAAGATCAAGGCCTATGAGCTGCAGGACAGGGGCATGGATACCGTGGAGGCCAATCTGGCGCTCGGCCATCGCGCCGACACGCGCGATTACGGCGTCGGCATCCAGATCATAAAGGATCTGGGCCTTTCGAAAATCCGCCTGCTCACCAACAATCCCAAGAAGACCGATGCATTCATCTTTTATGGCTATGAGCTGGAGGTGGCGGACCAGATCCCGATAACCGGGCCGAACCGTCCGGAAATAGTCAATTATCTGCGCGCCAAACGCGACAAGATGGGCCATGCCCTGCCGCCGGATGCCGGACCGCGGCTGGTCCAGGGCGAAAAGGGCTGAGCGCGGAACCCTGGTTCAGGCCAGCGCCGCGCCATACCGGCTGCGCACAAAAACGAGCGGCGCAGCATCGTCATTGAATTTTTCGCCGTGAATACACTGGCCGACTACGATCCTGTGATCACCGCCGGGGAAAATATCCCGAACGCGGCATTCCATCGCGCCAAGCACCCCATCAAGGATCGGCGCACCGAGGTGACCGTTGCTGAAGCTCACACCTTGAAACTTGTCGGCACTGCGGTGCGCAAAGCGCCGGGACAGGTCTTCCTGATCGCTTGCCAGCAGGTTGATGCAGAACATGCGGCTGTCGCATATCGCATCCAGCGTTTCTGACTCATTCGCGAGACAAACGAGCAGAAGCGGCGGCTCCAGCGAAACTGATGTAATGCTGTTCATGGTGAGCCCGAAATGCCGCCCCGCGAGATCTCGCGTGGTCACGATGGAAACCCCCGTAGGCCACAGGCCGAACAGGGCGCGGAATTCATCAGCCGAGATACTTGTCATGGCATCTTCCCGCTTTGCCCTGCGACCAAAGAACATGCGCTCACCGTTTGCCGAAGATCGCCGACCCCACTCTGACATGGGTCGCGCCATGGCGAATTGCGAGCTCATAATCCCCACTCATTCCCATGCTCAGCCCGCGCAGTCCAGCCTCATGCGCCAATTGAGCCAGCCGGGAGAAATGCGGCTCCGGATCATCCGTCACCGGCGGAATGCACATCAGCCCGTCGATCTTCAGCCCCAGTTCCTCACGGCAATGGAGGTAGAAGGCTATGGCCTCGTCCGGCATCACCCCGGCCTTTTGCGGCTCCGCGCCGGTATTGACCTGTATCATGAGACGTGGTGAGCGTCCGGCTCTGGCTATTTCGGCAGCGAGGGCCGAAGCGATCTTCGGTCGGTCCACGGTGTGGATGACATCAAACAGCGCTACGGCGTCGCGCGCCTTGTTCGATTGCAGCGGCCCGATGAGGTGCAGCTCGAGATCGGGCCATGTCTCGCGCAGCGCCGGCCACTTCGCCCTGGCCTCCTGAACGCGGTTTTCGCCAAATACCCGATGGCCGGCCTCTATCACCGGAATGATCGCCGGCGCCTCGAACGTCTTGGTAACAGCGACCAGGGTCACCTCGGAACCTTCACGCCCCGCCACCTCAGCGGCCATGGCAATATTGCTCACGACCTCGCTGAGGCGCTCCGCAGCCATTGTCGCGGTTATGTCGTCTACCAATCCGAATCCTCCGGCTGGTTCTGGACCGCCATCATCAAGCTTCAGGTCATATGCCTGCGCCAAAACGGCGATCGCTCAGGGGCGCGATTTATCATCCAAGCCTATACTACGCCAGCGCCGCGCCAAAGGATGACCGCGCGGCATCCTACGTCAGTCCCCGACTGGGTACTGTACCCTCAGCCGCCCCGTTCGCACTTGACCGCAGCGGCGCTTTCCTCTCAAATCCCCGCGAATAATTAGCACCTGGAAATAGCTGGATCCTCAGAAAGAGACGCCGTTCAGCCATGGCAAGCGAACGTTACAACGCGCCCGAGCGCGAGAAATTCTGGCGCAAGACCTGGGACGATAAAGGCGTCTTCCGGACACCGGAAAACAGCGACAGGCCGAAATATTATGTTCTTGAAATGTTCCCGTATCCGTCGGGGCGCATTCATGTCGGGCACACACGGAATTACACGATGGGCGATGTCGTTGCGCGATTCAAGCGGGCGCAAGGCTACGATGTCCTCCACCCCATGGGCTGGGACGCCTTCGGCATGCCGGCGGAGAACGCGGCGATCGCGCGGGGCATCAATCCCAAGACATGGACATATGAAAATATCGCCACCATGCGCGCCCAACTCCAGGAAATGGGCTTCTCGCTGGATTGGGAGCGTGAGTTCGCAACTTGCGACCCAACCTATTACCATCAGCAGCAGAAGCTTTTCCTCGAATTCTTCCGCAAGGGCCTGGTGTTTCGCAAGAAGAGCAAGGTGAACTGGGACCCGGTCGACCAGACCGTGCTGGCCAACGAGCAGGTGATCGACGGCAGGGGATGGCGCTCCGGCGCGCTGGTCGAGCAGCGCGAGATGCCGCAATGGTTCCTGAAGATAACGGCCTATGCCGATGAACTGCTGAGTGCGCTGGATACGCTGAACCAATGGCCCGAAAAAGTGCGCATCATGCAGAAGAACTGGATTGGCAAGTCCGAGGGCCTGTCGATCCGGTTTGCCCTGAGCGGCGACAAGCTGAGCAAGCGCGACGCCGTGCTTGAGGTATATACGACACGGCCGGACACGATCTTCGGCGCCAGCTTTTGCGCGATCTCGCCCGAACACCCGCTGGCGCAGAAGCTTGCGAGGAAGAATGCAGCCCTGCAAACCTTCATCGAAGATTGCCGGCGGATGGGCACCAGCGCGGAAGCTCTTGAGCGTGCCGAGAAGAAAGGCTTCGATACCGGGCTGAAAGCGCAACATCCGTTTCGCGCCAACCGGATGCTGCCCGTTTATGTGGCGAACTTCGTGCTGATGGACTTTGGCACCGGGGCCATCTTCGGCTGTCCTGCGCATGATCAGCGCGATCTCGACTTCGCCCGCAAATACAAGCTCAAGGTCAAGCCCGTGGTGCTGCCCGATGGCGAAGATGCCGCGACATTTAAGATTGGTGATGAACCCTATACCGGGCCGGGGCGCATCATCAATTCGGCTTTTCTCAACGGGCTGAGCATCGATGATGCCAAGGCGAAGGTGGCGGAGCGGATCGAAGCGCGGGGCATCGGCCAGCGGCAAACCAGGTTCCGACTTCGCGACTGGGGTGTGTCGCGCCAGCGCTATTGGGGCTGCCCCATTCCAATGATCCATTGTCCCGAATGTGGGATCGTGCCCGAGCGGGAGGAAAATCTTCCGATCATTCTGCCGGATGATGTCAGCTTCGACAAAATGGGCAATCCGCTGAGCCGGCATGCCGAGTGGAAGCAGACGACATGTCCGAACTGCGGCGGCAACGCTGAACGCGAGACCGACACGCTGGATACGTTCGTCGACTCGTCCTGGTATTTCATACGCTTCTGTTCGCCGCATGCCGATGCGCCGGTAGACAGGGACGCCGCTGATCGCTGGTTGCCGGTCGATCAGTATATCGGTGGGGTCGAGCATGCGATCCTGCATCTGCTCTATGCACGCTTCTTCACGCGCGCCATGCATGATCTGGGCTATCTGAAGATCAAGGAACCTTTTTCCGGCCTGTTCACCCAGGGGATGATCGTTCATGAGACCTACAGGAATCGGAACGGCGAATGGCTGAGCCCGGAGGAGGTGCGCATCGAAGAGCACCAGAACGGACGCACGGCAGTGGATCGGGAGACCGGCATGCCGGTTCTCATCGGCCCGGCCGAAAAGATGTCGAAATCCAAGCGCAACACCGTGGATCCATCGCAGATCATAGCCGGCTATGGCGCGGACACCGCGCGCTGGTTCATGCTGTCCGACAGCCCGCCCGAGCGCGATGTCATGTGGACCGATGCCGGCGTGGAGGGTGCCTGGCGGTTCATGCAGAAGCTCTGGCGGCTGGTCAACGACACGGCCGATGATCTGCCGCCACCCGGGCAGGCTATGACATGCGAATTGGGCGCCGCCGCGCAGGAGTTGCGGCGTGCCACGCATCGCTCCATTCAGGCGGTGACGCATGATCTGGAGGCGCTGCGCTTCAACCGCGCGATCGCCCAGATTTATGACCTGTCCAATCGGATCGCGGTCGCGCCGCAGGAGAAGCTCAAGCATGACGAGGGACTTGCCTGGGCAATGCGAGAAGCGCTGGAGGCGATCGTTCAGTTGTCAGCGCCAATCATTCCGCATCTGGGCGAGGAGTGCTGGGCGCGGCTCGGCTACCACACTCTATTGGTAAATCACCCATGGCCCGTGGCTCAACCCGGCTTGTTGATTGACGAATTGGTGACGATTGCCGTACAGGTGAATGGGAAAAGGCGCGATGAATTGACTATCGCTCGAGATACGTCGAAAGAAGACATCGAAGCTGCGGCGTTGCAACTCGACAGTGTCCTTCGGGCCATTGGCGAACGCGAGATTAAACGCGTCATTGTTGTGCCCCAACGTATCGTCAATGTCGTGGCATGAAATCGGAGACAGAAGTGCACCCAGGCAGATCACGTTCAGTGCTCGCGCTATTTGGGCTTGCAATCGTCGGATTGCTGGCCTCGGGATGCGGTTTCCAGCCTCTCTACGGGACGACATCGACCGGAGTTCAGCTGAGCGACGTCATGCGCCGCGTGACCGTGGTCCCGATACCGGGTCGTGTCGGCCAGCGCATCCGCAATGAACTCATCTTCAGCACCACGGGTGGCGGCGATACCAGTTATGCCGATTATCGCCTGGAAATCGCGATCCGCGAATCCGTAAAGGACGTTTTCGTCACGCAGAAGGGTCAATCCGAAGGACGGGCCTACGAAATCGTGGCCGCGTTCAAGCTGATCCGAGTTTCCGACGAGACGGTGCTGATGGAAGGCAACAGTCTTGGCCGGGCCGCATTTGACAATCTGGAATCCATCTACGCCGATATTCGCGCCCGCCGTGATGCCGAAAACCGGGCAGCCAGATCGGTAGCGAATGATATTCAGACCCGAATTGCGGCCGCACTGTCACAACAAGTCTGAAAAATCGGTGACTGCGGTCTGCAGACATTGCGGTCATTGATGGTTGCTATTCCAGCCAGTCGCGTCATGCGCTATGCCAGACGCCCTCCCGAACAGATTTCCGGTTTCCTGGTATATGGGTCGCATGATGGCGTGATCACTGAGGTGATCAGCCGTTTGGCCGAGCATCTTGGCGCAAGCACGCAATCCGAGACGATTACCCTCACGGACCAGGACCTTGCCAACGATCCAGACCGTCTGGCCGTAGAGTTGAGGACGCTGCCAATGTTCGGCGGCGGCAAACTGATCCGAGCCAGAACAGGGGCGCGGGCGGCAGCCATTATTGGTGACGCGGTCGCAGAGCCTTTTCCGCAGCCTATAAAGTTGATCGTGGAAGTCGGCGCGCAGAAGAAGGACGCCCGGCTCCGCAAGATCTTCGAGCAGGCCGATCATCTCGCCGCGTGTCCTTGCTATGAGCCGGACCAGGGCGGGATCGAGGATCTGATCCGTGAAGAATTGGCCGAGGCATCGCTGAACGCAAATGCCGAAGTGAGGCAATTGCTCAAGAGCGTGCTGGGCTCGGATTACGGGTTGGCCCGCGCGGAGTTGCGCAAGCTTGCGCAATTCGCCCATGGTCAAGACGCGATCAGCATCGATGATGTCGAGGCCGTACTGGGCGACTCTTCGGTGTTTCACGTGGATAATGTCATCGCCGCAGTCATGCGAGGGCACGGCGCTGCTGCGATCCGTCAGGTCGACAGGCTGGTGGCAAGCGGATACTCATTGAGTGCCGTGATGTCGAACCTGCTTGCCTATCTGGTCCGCACGCACAGGATAAAATCAGCGATCGAGTCCGGCCGCTCAGCAGATGCGGCGCTGCGCCAGTTGCGCCCGCCCGTACATTTTCGCCAGGCCGATCGGATCAAGGCCGATATCCGCAGGATTTCGCTCGTCGGGCTGGAGCGTATGATCGAGAGCGGAGCGGAGGCGATGGCGAGGATGCGCAGCAGCACGGGGATGGATGAGGAGATTGCGACTCAGGCGCTTCTCGATCTCTGTCGGGAGCGCGAAACCCGCAGCACGGCAAGAGACGAACCATGATCCCACGGTGCGTGGGATGCCGGGAAAATGGCTTTCGCGCGTGGCTGCTCCTGGAACATATGTGAAGCCCCTGGCAACGATCCCCATCCCACTCGCCGCAAAAGGCTGCCATCTTCGTATCAGACAGCCCGACAAGGCGATAATTCATCACGTGCGGCGCTCAGGATTGCTCCCAGATCGTACTAATCCTTGATGAGCAGCGAGCGAATGCCGTCGAGCTGCTCGAACGTGCGGTAGCGAATGCGCAGTTCTCCGCTCTCGCCTGCTCCAGGACGGAGGGAAACATGAAGCCCGAGCGCATCTCCGAGGCTTTTTTCGAACGCTCGCGTGTCGGGATCATCGCGTGAGCCAGCCACCTTTCCGCCAGCCCCTGCTTCGCGGCGCAATTGCGACATGGCCTCCACCTCACGGACGCTCAGACCTTTCTCGACGATTTCCTTCGCCACTTCTTCGGCATCATCACGGCCGATCAACGCGCGTGCATGCCCAGCGCTGAGCGCGCCTTCACGCACCAGTTTCTGCACACCTTCCGGCAGCTTCAACAGGCGCAGCATGTTGGAGAGGTGACTCCGGCTCTTGCCGATAATCTGGCCAAGCTCTTCCTGGGAATAATCAAAACGCATTATGAGCTCATGATAGCCGGCCGCCTCCTCGATCGCATTCAGGTCCGCGCGCTGTACATTCTCGATGAGCGCAAGCTCCAGAGCCTCCTGATCGGAGAGCGTGCGGATGATTACTGGCACCGAATGAAGCCCGGCGCGCTGCGACGCACGCCAGCGACGCTCGCCAGCGACAATCTCGTAATGCGCGCCATCGGCGTGAGGACGAACGACGATGGGTTGAACCAGGCCTTTTTCACGGATCGAGGTCGCCAGCTCGTCCAGCTCGTCGGAACCGAAATGCTTGCGCGGATTGAGACCGCCAGGCTTGATCTTCTCGATGGGCAGAGCGGTCTGCTCACCATCGGCGGCAAGCATGCGCGCGCGACCCGAGGGATTATCGCCGACGAGGGAAGCCAATCCCCTGCCGAGGCGATTACGATTTGCGGGCGGAACCTGCTCGGTCATTCGGTAGTCCCTCCTTTACAGGACACTTCCCGGGAAGCGCGACATCTATGCTTCATGCGGCAGGGACGCGCCTTTCGCGATCCAGGATCTCGGCGGCCAACTGGATATAGGCCTTGCTACCGGCGCTCTTCTGATCATAAAGCAGGATCGGCTGGCCGTGCGACGGCGCCTCAGCGACGCGGACATTGCGTGGGATGATCGTTTCATAGACTTTCTCGCCGAAAAAGCTCCTGACCTCGTTGGCCACCTCGTCGGCAAGCTTGGTCCGCGGATCGTGCATGGTCAGGACGACCCCATGGATCTCGAGATCAGGATTGAGGCTGGCGCGCACGAAATCAATCGTGTCCCTGAGCTGGGTGATGCCTTCGAGGGCGAAAAACTCGCATTGAACAGGCACAAGAACGGAATTTGCCGCCGCCATGGCATTGATCGTGAGAATGTTGAGCGACGGTGGGCAATCAATCAGAACATATTTGATGCGCTCGGTCTTGGGCCGGTCTTCTTCAGATGCGCGCAGCGACATGATGGCGTCGCGAAGAAAGTATGCACGGTTTGGCGCTGAGGAAATTTCCGGCTCAAGGCCGGACAGATCGCGGGTGGAGGGCGCCAGGAAAAGCTTGGGGATGCGGGTCTGGATCATCGCCTGCTCCAGCGCAGCCGCGCCGGCCAGCACGTCATAAGTCGAAACGCTGCGCTCATCCTCGGCGATACCGAGCCCCGTGCTGGCATTGCCCTGAGGATCAAGGTCGATGATCAGCGTCGGCTGATCGATCGCAGCCAGAGCGGTGCCGAGATTGATGGCGGTGGTCGTCTTGCCGACGCCGCCCTTCTGATTTGCCACCGCGAGCACCTGCAAATCGCGGGACGCACCTGAATTCGTCACTGCTTATCCCTCCAGCCGCTCAACCAAGCAGATTTCCAAAACCGTGCCTTCGACATCGGTAGCGCTCCGATGCGCCTGGTGACGAAACCGCCATGACTTGCCGGCCTGCTCAACCTCGCTAGCCGCGCTGCGTCCCTTGAGAAACAGGGCCCGTGTGCCACGGCGGAAAAAAGGCTGCGACAGCGCCAGCAGGTCTGCCAGGGGCGCTAGCGCCCGAGCGACGACAACATCTGCCTTACCGACAATACCCGCCCCCGCGACTGCTTCAATGCGCGCCTGATGTATTTCCACAGACGTTCCGGTCTTGCGTGCGACTTCGCGCAGAAAAGCGCATTTGCGCCCGTTGCTTTCGATGAGATGAACCTGCGGGCCACCTGATTGATCGCCGGCGAGCATGGCGATGATCATGCCGGGAAAGCCCGCGCCGCTGCCCAGATCGACGCAGACGCCCGGCGAATCAATGTGGCGGACAAGCTGGGCGCTGTCGGCGAAATGACGCCGCCAGATATCGCCGAGGGTCGAGGGCGAGACAAGATTGACCGCGCCTTGCCATCGGGCAAGCAGGGCCGCGTAAATTTCAAGACGCGCAATCTGGTCGTCGCTGACGCCAAACAAGCTGGCGAAACTGTCGGAGCTCAACGGATCGCCCGCAGGTGCACCCTGATGCTTCGACATCAGGCAGTCCGCTTCACTATGGGCCGTTTCACATGGGCAAGAATGAGCATCAGCGCCGCTGGCGTCATACCGTCTATGCGCGATGCCTGCCCCAGCGTTACCGGGCGATGGTCGGCGAGCTTTTTCTGAAGCTCTGTGGACAGGCCGGGCAAGGACTCATAATCAAGCCCGCGCGGGATCGCCAACCCCTCATCCTTGCGGAAGGCCACGATTTCAGCATTCTGCCGTTCCAGATAGACCGAATACCGCGCATCCGTCATGACGCGCGCTGCGATATCCGGCTCGATTTCGGCAAGTTGCGGCCAGATGGCAGCAAGTGTCGTGACGTCGATGCCGCGATGCGCAAGCAGCTCGAACGCTGTACGCCGGCGGCCATCCTGGTTCAGTGACAGGCTATGGCAGGCGGCCTCGGGCGGTGTAAGCGAAAGCGACCCCAGCAGTTCACGCGCCTGCGCGAGGCACGATGCAGTGACCGCGAACCGAGCCGCCCGCGCCGAACCCACGAGCCCGGCTGACACACCGAGTGGCGTCAACCTTTCATCAGCATTGTCGGCGCGCAAGCGCAGGCGATATTCCGCGCGCGAGGTAAACATGCGGTACGGCTCGCTTACGCCGCGGGTCACCAGATCATCAATGAGCACGCCGATATAGGCATCAGCCCGTGACAGGGTGAAATCGCGCATACCGCCAGCCGCTTTCAGAGCCGCGTTGACGCCCGCCACGAGACCCTGGGCGGCCGCTTCTTCATAACCGGTTGTGCCATTGATCTGACCCGCAAGGAACAGACGCGGCAGCCGCTTGACTTCCAGCGTCGGGTCAAGCTCACGCGGATCGACATAATCATATTCGATTGCATACCCCGGACGCAGGATCTTCGCCTGAGCCAATCCGGGAATCGAGGCGACCAGCGCCGCCTGGACATCCTCGGGAAGCGACGTGGAAATGCCGTTGGGATAGATCGTGTCGTCGTTCAGCCCCTCGGGCTCGAGAAAGATCTGATGGCGTTCGCGGTCGGCGAACCTGACGATCTTGTCTTCGATCGACGGGCAATATCGTGGACCTGAACTTTCGATCTGGCCCGAATAGATTGGGGAGCGGCCAAGATTCGCACGGATGATCGCATGCGTTTCCGGCGTTGTCGTCGTGATGCCGCAGGCGATCTGCGGTGTATCAATCCGCTCGGTGAGAAAAGAAAATGGCGTCGGATGGGCATCTCCTTCCTGTACCGCCAACCCGTTCCAATCAATGCTGGCGGCCGAAAGGCGTGGCGGCGTACCCGTCTTGAGCCGGCCAATCCGCAAACCCAGCGCATACAGCCGGGCCGACAAGCCCAGAGCCGGCGCATCACCCATGCGGCCCGCCGGAATGCGGCGCTCGCCGATATGAATGAGCCCTTTCAGAAAAGTGCCGGTGGTAAGCACGACGCTGCCTGCCCGCAAGATTTCACCGCTCTGGAGCACGACACCGGCTAACGTGCCATCTTCAACATGAAGATCTTCTGCCGCGCCCTCAATGACCCTCAGACACGGGGTCGTAGCGATCTCGTTCTGCATTGCCTCGCGATACAGGCCGCGGTCAATCTGTGCACGCGGCCCCTGGACCGCCGGTCCCTTCGAGCGGTTGAGAATGCGAAACTGAATTCCGGCGGCGTCCGCCATCCGCGCCATGACTCCGTCAAGGGCGTCGATCTCGCGCACGAGATGCCCCTTGCCCAGTCCGCCGATTGCCGGATTGCACGACATCTCACCGACCGAAGCGAATTTGTGCGTGACAAGAGCGGTGTTGGCCCCAAGACGAGCCGAAGCCGTCGCCGCCTCGCAACCCGCGTGGCCACCACCAACGACAATCACATCAAACCGCATCGACATGCTCATATCTTCCGGCCTTGCGCGCCAATGGCGCGCTTCACGTGAAACACGTCACTTCCCGATACAGAACTCGGAAAAGATTTGATCCAGAACGTCTTCGACGTCAATACGGCCGGTAATCCGACCGAGCGCCTGCGCAGCTGAACGCAGGTCCTCCGCTCGAAGTTCGGGGTCGCTTTTGTCACCACAGAGAAAGCGATCCAGTGACTGGTAGGCTCGATTCAATTCATGGCGATGACGCGGACGCGACAGACGCGGCCGGCCCTCACCACGACCAAGGCGCTTTCGGGCTTCATTGGCGAGAAGGCCAATCAGTTCGGGAAGCCCTGCGCCTGTGTGCGCGGAGACCACCATCTGATGGGCCGGGCGTGTCACGAGATCGCCCTTGCTCACCAGCTTGAGAAGATTGGCATGAGCCTCTATCTCAATAGGGATCGGCGCAGGGTCTTCGAGGCTCCCGTCCTCCAGCCACAGAACGAGATCGGCATCAGCCGCGGAACCCAACGCGCGGCGAATACCTTCTGCTTCGACCTCGCCAGTCGTCTCGCGAAGTCCAGCCGTGTCTGTCAGGACAACCGGATAGCCGGTGAGGTTGAGACGGACCTCGACGAGATCGCGCGTCGTCCCTGCCTCGCTTGAGACGATGGCAACATCGCGCCGCGCCAGTGCATTCAATAAGCTCGATTTGCCCGCGTTGGGCGGACCGGCTATGACCACATGCAAGCCCGCGCGGACGATCTCGCCGCCATGATCATCCTGCAGATGCTCGCCGATCTTGCGATGCAATGCCGTAACCCTCGCCTGCGCAGCCGGCAGAGGATCATCGCCGACATCCCCTTCATCAGAAAAATCAAGCTGCGCTTCGATTGATGCCATGACCTCAATCAGATCGCGGCGCCACCTTTCATACAGATCGCCTAGACCACCACGGGCCTGAGCAAGCGCCTGTCGCCGCTGAGCTTCGGTCTCGGCGTCGATGAGATCGGCCAGACCCTCCACGGCAGTTAGGTCTAGCTTGCCATTCTCGAAGGCACGCCGCGTGAATTCGCCTGGCTCGGCCGGCCGTGCGTGATCTACAAGGCGGATCGCATCGAGCACGGCTTCGATAACCGCATGGCCGCCATGAACATGAAACTCCAACACATCTTCACCGGTAAAACTGGACGGTGCCGGGAACCAGATTGCAAGACACTGATCGAGCATCTCGCGAGTGGCGGGATGGCGCAGAATACGCAGCGTCGCCTCGCGCGGGCGCGGCGCTCGCTTCATCATCGCTTTCCCGACCTCGGCGGCATGCGGGCCGGAGATGCGGATCACAGCGACACCGGCTTTTCCGGGCAAACTGGAGAGCGCAAAGATCGTGGTCGTCATGTTCCTGGATCACTCATGTCCGGGCCTGCAGGACTTGAACACCGGCGCGGTGCTGTGGCAAGACTTTAAGGGTGGGTGTGAGCCTGCGGGAATTGGAAATGGGAGCGCGGGCAGCATGAACAGGGAATATCAAACCGGCTCCGCAAACCACAATCGCCTCTCCGCTGAGACAAGCCCATACCTGCTTCAGCACAAGGATAATCCGGTCCATTGGTGGCCTTGGGGTAAAGCGGCCTTCGAGGAAGCCCGCAGGCTCAGGAAACCTGTTCTTCTGTCTGTCGGTTATGCCGCCTGTCACTGGTGCCATGTCATGGCCCATGAGAGCTTCGAAGACCCCGAGACCGCTGCTGTCATGAACGATCTGTTCATCAACATCAAGGTGGATCGCGAAGAGCGCCCCGATGTCGATGCGCTTTACATGCGCGCCTTGCAGCATCTTGGCGAACAGGGTGGCTGGCCACTGACCATGTTTCTGACCGGCGACGGCGAGCCTTTCTGGGGTGGGACCTACTTTCCCAACACGGCGAAATTCGGCAGGCCGGCATTTGCCCATGTCCTGTCGGAGGTCGCGCGCATCTACCGGGACGAGGGCGACAAGATCACGCACAATTCCAGGCTTCTTGCCGAGGCGCTGAGAGCACGCCGGACGACCGAGACCGGCGATCCTATATCTCACACGATCCTTGCGGACATGAACCGAGGGCTTCTTGGTCTGATCGACCCGATCAACGGGGGCATGCGCGGTGCACCGAAATTTCCCAACTTCTCGATCCTCTCCTTCATGTGGCGTAGCGGTATCCAGCACGATATCGATGGCGCTTGCGCGGCGGTCCACAAGACGCTCACCCACATCGCCCAGGGCGGCATTTACGACCATCTCGGCGGCGGGTTTGCACGCTACACGGTGGATGATCGCTGGTTGGTGCCGCATTTCGAGAAGATGCTCTACGATAATGCGCTTCTCATCACGCTGATGACCGAGTGCTGGAAGGAAACCGGCGACGAGACGCTGGCGAGCCGCGTTGCCGAGACCATCGATTGGCTGAAGAGGGAAATGCTTGTCGAAGGGGCTGGCTTTGCATCCTCTCTCGATGCCGACTCCGAAGGCGAAGAAGGCAAGTTCTATGTCTGGTCGCACGGCGAGATCATCAATCTCCTCGGGCCCGAGGATGGCGAGTTCTTTTCGGCGCACTATGATGTAACTTCGAAGGGAAACTGGGAGCACAAGACGATCCTGAACCGGCTTGGGTCGATGACACCGCTAGCCGAGGAGGACGAGCGCCGCCTCGCCGAAATGCGCGGGCGACTACTTGCTTCCCGTGAAACACGAGTGCGTCCGGGGTGGGATGACAAGGTCCTGGCGGACTGGAACGGACTTGCCATTACCGCCCTGATCCGCGCAGCGAGCGCTTTCGGTCGCGATGATTGGGCGGATATGGCCAGGCAAGCCTATGATTTCATCCTCGATCGGATGAGCGATGGGCACCGTCTCATTCACAGTTACCGCGCCGGAAGGGCCAATACGCCAGCCGTTGCCAGCGATTATGCCAACATGATCGCTGCCGCGATCGAGCTATACACCGCTACCGGAGAACAAAAGTTCCTCGACGACGCGTTGGGATGGACCAACGTCATGAACGAGTTCTACTGGTCGCGAGAGGGGGGCGGCTATCATCTGAGCGCATCGGACACCACAGACATCATCATTCGCACCCTGTCGGCCGCCGATGATGCGACGCCCAACGCCAATGGCGTCATGCTAGGCAATCTGGTTGGGCTATATCTGCTGACGGGCGACCAAGCTCACGAGACCAAGGCGCACGAACTCGAAGAAGCGGTGCGGGGCGAGGTGCTGGCCAATTTCGTGGCTCATACAGGGATGCTGGAAAACGTCATGAGCCTGTTAAGCCCGCAGCACATCGTCATTGTCGCATTACGGTACGAAGCCGAGAGAAACCTTCGCAGCGCCATCAACAGGGTTTCACTGCCGGGAACCGTTGTCCAGGCCGTTACTGAGCTTTCACAGCTTCCCGCAAAATCGCCCGCCCGAGAGAAACAGCAGCTTGGATTTGACGCAACTGCCTTCATCTGTATCGGTCCGCAATGCTCTACCCCGGTCAGCGAAGCGACAGCAGTCGCGGACACCATCCGCGACATGCGCCGCATTCCATCTTGAGCCGTCAGGTGTTCATCGAGTCGAAGAAATCGTCATTGGATTTTGTCTGGCGGAGCTTGTCGAGCAGGAACTCGATGGATTCCATCGCTCCCATCGGATTCAAAATCCGGCGCAGTACGAACATCTTTTTCAGACGCGCCGGCGGCACAAGCAGTTCTTCCTTTCGTGTGCCCGAGCGGGCGATGTCGATGGCGGGGAATATCCGTTTGTCCGCAACCTTGCGGTCGAGGATCAGCTCGGAGTTGCCCGTACCCTTGAATTCTTCGAAGATCACTTCGTCCATCCGGCTGCCGGTTTCCACCAGCGCGGTAGCGATAATCGTGAGCGATCCGCCTTCCTCGATATTGCGCGCTGCACCGAAGAACCGCTTTGGCCGTTGCAGCGCATTGGCGTCCACGCCGCCGGTCAACACCTTGCCTGAGGACGGCACCACCGTATTATAGGCGCGACCAAGCCGGGTGATCGAGTCGAGCAGGATGACGACATCTCGCTTGTGCTCTACCAGCCGTTTCGCTTTTTCGATTACCATTTCGGCCACCTGGACATGGCGCGCTGCCGGTTCATCAAAGGTCGAGCTGATGACTTCACCCTTCACTGAACGCTGCATGTCGGTGACTTCCTCGGGCCGTTCGTCGATGAGCAGCACGATGAGATAGCATTCGGGATGATTGGAGGTGATCGAGTGTGCGATATTCTGCAGCAAGACGGTCTTGCCTGTCCGCGGCGGCGCCACGACGAGGCCACGCTGCCCCTTGCCGAGAGGCGCCACGATATCGATCATGCGGGCGCTCAAATCCTTTGACGGCGGGTTCTCCACCTCCATGTGCATCCATGAGTCTGGATAAAGCGGCGTCAGATTGTCGAAATGGATCTTGTGGCGACCCTTGTCGGGCTCCTCGAAATTGATCCTGTTGACCTTCAGAAGTGCGAAGTAGCGCTCGCCGTCCTTGGGGCTGCGGATCTGCCCCTCCACCGTGTCTCCGGTGCGCAAGGCAAAGCGCCTGATCTGGCTCGGACTGACATAAATATCGTCGGGCCCCGGCAGATAATTCGCGTCGGGCGAACGCAGGAAACCGAAACCATCCTGGAGCACCTCGACGACGCCCGCACCCGTGATGTCCACGTCGCGAGCTGCAAGCTGCTTCAATATCGCAAACATCAACTCCTGTTTGCGCATCGCGCTCGCATTCTCGACCTCGACTTCATCAGCGAAGCTTAAAAGCTCTTTCGCCGACTTCATCTTCAGATCCTGCAATTTCATTTCCTGCACAGGGCCTTGCTCCTGCTCGTCGATTTCGAATTCTTTTGTCGGGCCGTTCATGGGATTTTTTTCTCGGATCGATTGGGGTGGGGAAAATTGGGCACGCTGACGGAGCGAGATGACTCTGCGCTCCCCGGGTCTTGATGCCATCCGAACGTGAGGGAAAGGGCGGACAGGTAGTACACGCCTGTCATCGCTCCTGACTTATCTGATAGGAACTATAGTAACAAAATTCTACAGGGTGTGGAAGCAAACAAATCCTTGCTCGTGACATATATCCCGCGCCGGAGCGGCAAACAACGCTAACCCCCAGCAATCAAAACGGTTTGGCCACTGCCAATATCACGACTGCAATCATGATGACCGTCGGCACCTCGTTCATCTGGCGATAAAAGACCGCGGAGCGCCTGTTCCTGTCCTCCGCGAACGACCTTCGCCAACGGGCGAGGAACGCATGAAACACCGTCATCAGGATCACCAGCGTGAATTTCACGTGAAACCATATGTCGGCGCTCCAGTCGATGACCCCAAAACCAAAAGCGAGCCATAGCCCCAGAAGCCAGCTTGCGATCATCGCCGGATTCATGATGAAGCGCAGCAGCCGCTTCTCCATCAGCTTGAACGTTTCCGACATCTCCGACCCGGCGGCAACACCTGCATGATAGACGTAAAGCCTGGGCAAATACAAAAGCCCCGCCATCCAGGCAATGATCGCGATGACATGTAACGCCTTCACGTAGAGATAATAATCCTGCATCGGTTCAAGCTCGGTTGGGCGGGGGCGCGCCACGGATATGGCCGATCAGCGCCGCTACATGTTCCGGAGGGGTCTGGGGAACAATGCCATGCCCCAAATTGAAGATATGCGGGCCGCCAGAAAGCGCCGCCAGTATTTCTCCGACACGCTCCTTTAGCCGCTCCTTGCCTGCCACCAGCAGTAGCGGATCCAGGTTACCCTGTACGGTCGCATGAGGCTGCAGATTCTCACGGATCCAGTCAAGGGGCAAACTTGTATCGCATCCCATGCAATCGACCCCTGTGGCCTTGAGGTAATCCACATAAAGCGGCCCCGAGCCGCGCGGAAAGCCGATGACAGGCGTGCCGGGGTGGCGCCTGCGCACCTCTTCGATGATGCGCACCGTCGGCGCGATCACCCAGCGCGCGAACTCCTCATCCGACAATACGCTTGCCCAGCTTTCAAAAATCTGAACCGCCTGCGCACCCGCTTCTATCTGCCCGCAGAGATATTCGGCCGAAACGGCCGTGACGATATCGATCAGCTCGCCAAAGCCTTGCGTGTCGCTGTAGGCCCATAACCGCGACGGGGCCTGATCCGTGGTGCTGCGACCGGCGACCATGTAGGTGGCGACGGTCCACGGTCCGCCACAGAACCCTATCAGCCCGGTTCGCGGATCGAGCGCATCGGACAGGCGTGATACCGTCTCGAACACATTGGCGAATTTCGCGCTCGTTGCGGCCGGATCAAGCCTGCGCAGATCATCCCTGCTTGCAATCGGCTCCAGACGCGGCCCGTGCCCTTCCTCGAACCACACCTTCTGGCCAAGGGCATCGGCCACCACGAGAATGTCGGAAAACAGGATCGCGGCATCGAAACCAAAACGGCGTATCGGCTGAAGCGTCACCTCCGCCGCCAGTTCCGGGTTGTAGCACAGATTGAGAAAGCCCCCCGCCTGCTCGCGGACAGCGCGATATTCCGGCAGATAGCGCCCCGCCTGGCGCATGAGCCATACCGGGGGAGGCGAAACCGTCTCGCCGTTCAGCACTCGAATGAAAGCGCCCTGATCAACCTGGCTCGCGGTATGTGCCACTTCACTGCCTTCCCTTATCCAAAAAACAAGAATTCTTTCTTTGAATTGTTGTTCTTCTTATTGGTGTGGGGATTGGACTCATTCCTGTTTGTCCCCAGTCTGTGCTCCGCACGTCCCCGCACATCACAATCTGGCACTGGTGGACTCTCCTGCAGCGATTGTCAATCTGTGCAAATCCAAAAATTCCAAAGCTTGATGAGACATTTGATGTTGTTTGCTTCGGTGACGGGACGGCGATAGACTGTGTGAGGGTAGTGCACAGGTTCCGTTCGCCCAAGGCGTTATCACCATATTTCCCGAGCGCCGTCAGGATCTGTCCCCATCGGCGCGTATGTGGATGATTGAATCCTTGGTGTGCGGGACTCGGGACAGGCGCGGCCACCAGGCTCACGAAGGGGGCAATTGTCCGATCCTTCTCAACAAGGTGCGCGCCTTTTTCAGCTTTGCGGCAGAACAAAATTTTCATGCAAGAGGCTAACCGGGATCATGGACAAGACCGTGCCTGCCAGCACTTTTCACGTTCACCTGGTGTCTGATGCATCGGGCGAGACCTTGACCATGATCTCCAAGGCCGCGACCGTCCAGTATGCATGCATCCGCGCGATCAACCATGTCCATCCGCTGGTGCGCACCAGACGCCAGGTCGCCGAAGCCATCGCGCAGATCGAAGCCAATCCGGGCATCGTTCTCTACACCGTCGTGAATGCCGACCTCGGCCGCGAACTTGAGGCCGCGTGCCAGCGGCTCGGCCTGCCGTGTATCGCCGTGCTCGATCCGGTTCTCAAGGCTTTTGGCGCATATCTCGGTACGGCAGCAACCCCCGTGGTCGCCGGCCAGCACGTGCTCGATGCCGATTATTTCCGCCGCGTCGATGCGATGCATTTCACCATGATGCATGATGACGGCCAGCAGACCGAGACGCTCGACAAGGCCGACATCATCCTCGTAGGCGTCAGCCGAACCTCCAAGACGCCGACAGCGATCTATCTCGCCAATCGCGGCTTCAGCACGGCGAATGTCTCGCTGGTGCCCGATATCCCGCCGCCGGCAACGTTGCTGAGTGCCACCAGCCCGCTCATCGTCGGGCTCGTCACCAGCCCCGAGCGCCTTGCCGAAATCCGCCGTAACCGGGTGCTCGCCTTCAACGATCGTCGCCTGCAGGATTATGTCGACATGGACCTGATCGTCGGAGAGATTGCCTACACAAAACGGCTTTGTGCGCGGCACGGCTGGCCGATAATAGATGTCACCCGCCGCTCCATCGAGGAAACCGCGGCCGCCATAATCAGACTTTACGAAGACCGCAAGGCGCAGCAGTCCAAGACCTCCCAGAACGATATCAGCGCCAACGATGCGGGCTGATCATTGCGCGGACGCTGAATTCGTAGTCTAACGCCTGCTCCGGGCGGCTTCGGGCGCGCCGCGATCACATGAAAAGCCAGGGTCGTGACCTCATGGAAGGACTTCAAAACATCAGTCTTCCGCTCATTCTGGCATCGGCCAGCCCGGGCCGGGCCGCGGTGCTGCGCAGTGCGGGGCTGGAATTTCGCCAGCAGGGCTCGGGCATTGACGAGGCGGCCATTCGCGAGGCGCTTTCGCCGGAGTCAAGCCTCGTCGAACCGGAAGATATCGCCGAGCTGCTCGCCCGCACCAAGGCGGAAGCCGTCAGCGCGCGTGAACCGGGCGCCATGATCATCGGTGGCGATCAGATCTTGGTGCTTGAAGGCAGAATACTGGAAAAGCCGACCGATTTCGCCGCGGCGCGCACCCAGCTCATGAGCCTGCGCGGCAAGACCCATGTGCTGATTTCCGCCGTGTGCCTGTGCCGGGGTGGCGAGACCATCTGGTGCGGCATCGATACCGCGACCCTGAAGATGCGCCATTTCTCGCCCGAATTCCTGGGCCGCTATCTGGCGCTTGCAGGCACCGACGTGCTCGGCTGCGTGGGGGCGTATCAGTTCGAGGGCCCTGGCGTGCAGCTCTTCAGCAAGGTTGATGGAGATTATTTCACGATTATCGGCATGCCGCTCATTCCGCTGCTGGAAAAATTGAGGGAGCTTGGCGTTGTCGCCGTCTGAACTTTCGCCTCGTAACGCGCGCCGCGCCTGCGTCATCGGCTGGCCGATAGCCCACTCGCGCTCGCCGCTCATTCACGGCTACTGGCTTCAGCATCACGGTATCGCCGGAGCCTATGACAAGCAGGCCGTCACACCCGACGACTTCCCGCAATTTCTGCGCGCCCTGCCATCGCTGGGATTTGTTGGCGCAAACGTGACAGTGCCCCACAAGGAAGCCGCCTTCGATCTGGTCGATCATGCCGACAATGCCGCGCAAAGCGTTGGCGCCGTCAACACAATCTGGTTCGAAGGCGAGCGGATGATCGGCGCCAATACCGATGTGCACGGCTTTCTCGCCAATCTCGACGCGGCAGCGCCCGGATGGGACGCAAGCCGCGAAAAAGCCGCTGTCATTGGAGCGGGAGGTGCTGCGCGGGCCATCATCAAGGGGCTTCTCGACCGGGGATTTGCCTCCATCCATCTGAGCAACCGCACCGAGGCGCGCGCGCAGGAGCTGGCCGACCGGTTCGGGCCGCGTATCACATGCGCGGATTGGGACTTGCGCGCGGCGATGCTGGCGGATTGCTCGCTGCTGGTCAACACGACGACGCTCGGCATGTCGGGTGCGCCGACGCTCGATCTGGATTTATCCGCCCTGCCCGCATCGGCCACGGTAAACGACATTGTCTATGCGCCGCTTGAAAC
The DNA here is from genome assembly GCA_036734025.1 of Dichotomicrobium sp. Lineage (GTDB taxonomy): Bacteria > Pseudomonadota > Alphaproteobacteria > Rhizobiales > Rhodomicrobiaceae > DAIMZI01. The sequence goes on along the minus strand of DAIMZI010000018.1, from coordinate 13,009 downwards.
CGAATTGCTGGCCCGCGCCCGCCAGCGCGGCCTTCGCATCGTCGATGGGTTGGGCATGCTTCTGCATCAGGCGGCACCCGGCTTTGAACGCTGGTTCGGTATCGCGCCAGAAGTGACGCCGGAGCTGCGCGCGCATGTCCTTGCCGATCTGGGGCAAAGTGATCTCGCCGCGGAGCATAAGCCATGTTGATCATCGGGCTGACCGGCTCGATCGCCATGGGCAAGAGCACGGCGGCGGCTTATCTGCGTTCGATCGGGGTGCCCTGCTTTGACTCGGATCTGGCGGTTCATCGGCTTTATGCCGGGGCCGCGGCGCCACTGGTCGAAGATGCGTTTCCCGGTACGCTGGTCAACGGCGTGGTCGATCGCGAGGCGCTGGCGCGCATGGTCTCCGCGTCCCCGGCTGCGCTTGCCAGGCTTGAGGCCATCATCCATCCGCTGGTGCGCGCCGCTCAGCGCGATTTTCTGCTCCGCGAGGCCGAGGCGGGAGCGGAAATGGCTGCCCTCGATATCCCGTTGCTGTTTGAATCTGGAGCGCATGCCTTGGTTGATGCGGTCATCGTGGCCAGTGCGCCTGCCGAAATTCAGCGCCAAAGGCTCATGGCCCGGCCGGGCTTTTCCGCGGCCAAGATCGACGCGCTGCTGGCCCGGCAAATGCCGGACGGCGAAAAACGCGCCAGCGCCGATTTTGTTGTGGACACCGGCGGCTCAATTGAGGACAGCCGTGCGCAGCTGGATAACATAATCAAGGCGCTCAAGAAGTGGCCGCAAGTTGCCCTCGCCGAATGGCAACAGCAAATGGTGCGGGATTGAGGCCATGGCATCATGAGCTCTGGTGAGGGACCGCCGGCGGGCAATTATGCCCGATAAGCGGATCAGCGGAAAACGGCATGCGCGAAATCGTTCTTGATACTGAAACCACCGGCCTTGATCCGCGCGCCGGACATCGGATCATCGAGATCGGCTGTATCGAGCTGGTAAATGCCATCCCGAGCGGAGTTGAATTTCACCGCTTCATCAATCCGCAGCGGGATGTGCCGCCTGATGCCGAACGGGTTCACGGGCTGAGCACCAAATTCCTTTCAGACAAGCCGCTTTTCGCGCAAATCTGCGATGACTTCATCAACTTCATCGCCGACTCAACGCTCATCATTCACAATGCGAGTTTCGATATCGGCTTTCTCAATGCCGAGCTCGCGCTGGTCGACCGGCCGGCGATCACGACCCACCGCGTTGTGGACACGCTGATGCTGGCTCGGCGCAAGCACCCCGCCGGACCGAACAGCCTGGATGCGCTGTGCAAGAGGTATGGTATCGACACATCAGACCGCTCGAAACATGGCGCGCTGATCGACAGCCTTCTGCTCGCCCAGGTCTATGTCGAATTGATCGGCGGACATCAGACGCGGCTCGTTCTGGACGGCGACACAGTCGCAGCGGAGGTCCTGGTTGCGGGCGACGGGGGGCGCGCAAAGCCGCGCCCTCAGCCCTTGCCATCGCGGCTTTCTGCGGATGAGCGCGCGGCCCACAACCGGTTCATTAAAGCCCTGGGGCAGGTAAGTTTGTGGCGCGCCCATCTCGACAAGGATGCGTGACGCCTCGCGGCAATGTGGGGCGTTTGATCGCAAGTTGCCCTAGCTGCTCGCCTCCGGCTTGGCTTCGCCCTTCTTGGCGGCTTCAGCAGCCATGTTGCGCCGATAAAGCGCGGCAAAATCAATCGGGTCGATCAGCAATGGAGGGAAGCCGCCTTCGCGGGTCAGATCGGCGATCAGTCGGCGGATGAACGGGAACAGTACCGCCGGACATTCGATGAACAGGAAAGGCCGCAGCCGCTCCTCGCTGAAATTCTCGATGCGGAAGATGCCGGCATAGACCAGGTCGAGTTCATAGATGCTTGCAGTGTCGCTCTTCGCGGTTCCCTCGAAGTGCAGGCTCACCTCATAGGTGTTATCTTCCATCGCGTTGATGCCGACATTGAAGTTCAGTTGCAGGTTTGGATTTGCTCCTGGGTTTTTCAACGACTTCGGCGCATTGGGATTTTCGAAGGACAGGTCCTTCACATATTGGCCGAGCACGCTCACACGTGGTTCGGTGTTGCTGGTCTTCGCCTCTCCACCATTGGGTTTTACGTCATCCGCCATCGTTTTTCCTTGCCGTTATCAAGACGTGAATTGAATAGGGATTGCCTCACCGCGGCGCAAGCCATTGAATCGCAGCACAGCGCAAATCATGCTGTGGCTAGCATGGTGCAATTGCGCAAGCAAGGCAGACGCGCAATCAGCGCAGCCAGGCGGCATAGTCCGGGTGCTTGTCCTTCATGTCGTCATAGAGCCAGACCATGCGGTCGACAAACCACATCTTGCCCAGATAGACGAGTGCGGCGCCAAACAGGGTCGGCCAGATTTCCAGCGCATACAGCCCCCAGGCGAGGAACGGCACGCCTGCGATGCTGACGCCCGTCAGGATGTTGGGCGCCAGCCGATGGTGCTCGGGGATCGGCACCGCCTTGCGGTTCAGCCAGACCCGTTCGCCGAATGTCGCCTTGGCCGCCCAATTGTCGGTGTGGCGCGGCACCGGCGTGAACCGCGGATTGAGCCACACAAATGCCAGCACGCCGGCCAACGCCAACAGCCACCACCAGCCGATCCACACACGCGACCAGATCGCCAGCACAAGCAGCGGCAAACCCAGAAAGACACGTGTCCAAACGCTCAACGGATGGGCGTGTCTCTGCCAGGTCTCATCGCTCATCCCCATCAGCTTTTCGGCGGCACGGTAAATATCCATCGGAATGTCTCCTGCCTGCCCCGTCCGTCGCCTGATCGCTCTGCGTGCGGCGGCTCGTAGCTTCATATGCGACCCACCGACCAAATCTGGTGCGGACGGAGGGACTCGAACCCTCACTCCCATACGGGAAACGGATTTTAAGTCCGTTGCGTCTACCGGTTCCGCCACGTCCGCATTCAAGTCGGTTATGCGCCAGCGCGACCAGTGTGGCAATCGCGCATGTATCGGCCGATCCGCGCATATATCAGGCTGCTCGCACCGGGCGCGGCGGGCGAAGCTCGTGACGCTCGAGCGGGCCGGCGAACAGGATGGCGGCCCGCAGGAGCATGTATAGCGTCAGGGCATTGAGCACGTGCCACATGAAATGTGTGCCGACAGGGCTGCCGGCAATGGTGAGCACCCGGCAAAGCTCCATGTCGATCGACCGGAAGGTGATGGAAACGATGAAGACCAGCCCCGCGCCCAACAGCAGCGTCGCGCCGCGCCGGCGCATCGCCATCATCAGGCCGCCGATCCCGAGCATTGCCGCAAGCGCTGGGAAATAGCCCACACTGCCATTGAGGCAGGCGCCCCGCGCGCCGCTCGGCAATTCGATGTCGAAACCGACCTGCCCGTTCCAGCATTTGACCTCGCCTGCCAGATAAAGAAGACCGACGAAGCCGACCACGCCCACAAGCGAGAGGATCAGATTGAGGTCCAGGAAGCGGCGCAGGGCGAAGCCGAAATAGCCCAGCATGAAAATGCCGATCGGCGCAACGTCGGCTATTGCGGCCCAGCGGGTGGCGAAAGTGTGGAACAGGAAACTACCGATGCCGATGATGAAGACCAGGGCAATCAGCATGTACCTTGCCGGCGTGCGCCGGTGATCGGGCTGCTGCTGAAGGAGGACCAGGGCCGCGCCCGCGGCGATCAGGAAGGCCGCGTTCGTGACGGCGTTGAGCGGTTCGGCCCAGAAAGACGCATCGAGACCACGTTCGCAATAGGCAAACACACGTTGGCTCAAGTCCATTTCCGCCATTCTCCTCGCTCGGTTGTATGGGCTCGACAGACCGATCGCTGTCCTTCTCGCGCCTTTGTCACGCCATGACAATTGCCCATGGCCCGGCTCGACTGCCTATTCACCACAAATTCATCGCATTTTTAAGGGATCACTAACTCTTGAGGGGGAGACTGACGTCGTAAAGGTTTCATTTGATTCTCGGGTTCAATCCGTTAACCTTTGCGCCGTTGGGCTGCTTGCGAATGCAGGGAGATGGGCATGGCGATAATGAAATATGTTGCTGGCTGTTCGGTTATCGCGGCATTTGGCGCGTGGGCATTGATCCCGCCAACGGGCAGCGCAGGCCCCCGTTATGACGAGGTCGCGTATGGCGCCAAGGACGAATACGTCGGAGGCATTTACCGCCATGTGAGAGCCGAGAGCCACTCAAGCATGCGTTCGGTCGTCGCACCGGTTCGTCATGGCCCTGTTGGCGATCAGGTTATGGTGCCCGGCGGTTCATGGCATGATTGCGAGATCACGTGTGAATATACGCTTCGCCGCGTCTACCTCGACTTCTGGGATGACCAGGGCGACAATTTCACATCGCCCGGCTATTTCCGTTATGTGCTGCCGCTGGATTACTGATCCCGGCCACTGCACGCTCGCCGCACCTGCTTCTAGAAAAACTGTCTGACGACAAGATAGCCCAGCAAAGCAGACGTGCCCGTCAGCACCGTGCCCCAGATCGTATCCACTATCGAAACCGTGACAGACCAATTCTTCAAGGTCGCGAGATTGGTCATGTCATATGTCGCGTAGGCAAAGAAGCCGAACAGCGCGCCATATATAAGAGCCGTCTTCCAGCTTCCTGACTGAAGCGCCGGTGCGACGGCGAAAATGATGATCCCCACGACGTAAATTGCATAGAAGCCTGCGGCCACAGCCATGTTCGGCTTTTCCAGCAACAGATCCCCGAGGCGCGAGAAATAGAAGTTCTTGGCGACATAGGCGAGCCAGATGAAGTCGATGAACAGGAATATGATCGCCGTAGCGACGTAGGCGGCAACGTATTGCATTTGCTATCCCCCGGTTTCCACCCTTCCGTAACGCTGTCGCGCCCCATGTGGATCTGCGCCCCTTGAGCCGGCAGTCGGTTTATGCTGCCGGCAGCACGCTGCACTCCTGTGAATCCCGCGTGCCTAAATTCCGCTGCCTCATGGCGATCAATCGGTCTCTAACACCACGATATACATGACAAAACTCTGATACAGCAACCAAGCTGCGCTTGAGCCAAGCCCTGAACGTCCTGGTGCGACATCAAGAAGGCGGCGGCTGCGCGGAATCGGCCGGATTTGCAGACGCCCTCAATCGCAAGGCTAAATCAACAATATGCGCCACCAATGCTCCGGTGAGGCAGATCCCGATCCAGGCCCCGCCTGCATTTGTCAGCGCTGCGCGAAGGGCAAGAAGCAGGAATACTCCCGCAAGAAGATTTGCCGCCAGGCTGCTGAACGAAGGGCCGCGCCTTGTGATCCGAAGATATGCCGCCAGGACAAGCGCCTCTATCGCCACGAGGCCGAGGATCAGATCGACGATCACGCTGTCGCTGAACAGGCCATTCAGGTCGGCGTGCAAACCAGGCATGTCTCAGAACGGACCGTTGAGCTGAACGATCTGATAGTTGATTGCCGCCGCAAATGACACCCAGGCCAGATAGATGAACAACAGCGCCGCCGCCGTTTTGGAGAAACGGCCAAGGAAGATGATCAGCACCAGCACCGACAGCCACAGAAAGCCGACTTCGATCAGCGCCCAGTCAGGTCGCTGGAGCCGGAAAAACAGAACGGTCCACGCAATGTTAAGGAAACCGTTCAGCGCGAAGAGGCCGATTATCCATTCACGGCTGGCTGTGTCGGGTGCAGCACGCCAGCCCGATACCCCGGCAAGGGCCGCAGATGCGAAAATCAACGTCCATGCCGGGCCGAAAAGCCAGTCGGGCGGTTGGAAGGAAGGTTTCTGCAAGCTCTGATACCATGGGCCGATGTCGGTCATGGTGGTACCGAGCACGGCAACCACGATCGCCGCTGCGCCCGCGGCAAGCACCTGCCCCCAGAGATTTGACGTGCGTTCGGTCATGGTGTGGCAATGCGCAGGAGGTGGGCGAGATCCTTGAAGAAAATACGGATGTGAGCCATCGGATTGGCGCGCACGAGCTTCTTGTTCATATACGCCTCCCAGGTCAGCCGCTGCACATCCTTGTCCTCGCAGATCCTGACGAAGCGCTCACGGCGCTTGTCGTTGCGATACCAGAAATGCTGCATGATGCCGAGAATGAAGAACACTCGACCATGGGATTTCATAAACGTCTTGCGCGCCTTGCGCAACACACGAGCGTCGCCGGTTTGCAGGAACTCATGTGATGTCTCCGCGGCGATACGCCCGCAGGTCATGGCGTAGAAGATGCCTTCACCCGATGCGGGCGCCACAACGCCTGCGGCATCCCCGGCAAGCAATACGTCGCGCCCGTTGTCCCATCGCTTTGCCGGCCGCAGGGGCAGCGGCGCGCCTTCACGCCGGACGATCTCGGCATTGCCCAGGCCGGATTCCTCGCGCAGATGGGCGACGGCGCCGCGCAGCGAAAATCCCTTGTGCGCGCTGCCGACGCCGACGCTGGTCGTCTCGCCGTGCGGAAAGACCCAGCCGTAAAAGTCCGGCGACACCACGCCCTGATAGTAGACATCGCAGCGTGAGCCGTCGAAGCGCTCATCCTCTCCTGGCGAGCGGACGATCTCGTGATAGGCGAATACCGAGGGCACCTCTTCGGCTTCGGGCACGGCGGCCTTGGCCACCTTCGAGCGTGCGCCGTCCGCGCCGATCACCAGTCGGGTACGGACGGACCGGGGCTGCTCGGTTCCATCCGGCGCGATCTCGGCATATGTGATGATGGCAACGCCGTCGCTGTCGCGGCTCAATGACTTGAAGGTGCCGGTGCGCCGATGAGCGCCGTGGGCTACTGCGCGTTCACGCAGCCATTCATCGAAATGCTCGCGATCGACCATGCCGACAAAACCGCCGATATGCATGTCGACGGCGTTCGATTTAGGCGAGACCATCCGCGCCGAGGTCGCCCGCGCCACGATCAGATGATCGGGGATATCAAAATCGCGGATCAGTTTCGGCGGAATAGCGCCGCCGCAGGGCTTTATCCGTCCGCCGCGATCAAGCAGCAGCACATTGCTGCCGCGCTGCGCCAGCTCACCTGCTGCCGTGGCGCCCGCCGGCCCGCCACCGATCACGACTGCATCGAACATCTCGCCGCTGTCGGCCTTGTCTTGCTTGTGCATGGTCATCGTCCCAAATTGTCTGCCATATATCCATCGCCCGCGGCGAATGCCGGCAAGCGGTTTTCGGTGTCGTCTTGTGATGGCTCGCGCCCTGGCGACCAGCCGACGCGCGCAGCGAGCAGTGCCGCCAGAATGAACAGCATCGCCTCGCTGGCGAATACGGTCGCATAAGCTCCGACCGGCGTCTCGAAGAAGGTGCGGGCCAGGTCCACGGCCGCGGTGCCGATAAAGCCGCCCATGCCGAAAGCGATCGCCTGAGCCGCACCCCAGATCCCCATGCGGACGCCTTCGCGGTCTCTTGTGCCGCTGCTGGCATGCGCCATCATGCAACTGATCGCGGCGACTGCGAAGATGCCGTTCGCTGTGCCCAGTGCGAATACGGTGCCGAGAAGCGGCCAGCCGGGTCCAACATATGCCCCTGTCGCCAGACCGGCCAGCGCCAGGGCTGAGCCAAGGCAGCCAGCGATCGTCCATTGGCGCATTGCCGACGCGCTGCGGCTCCCGAAATATGTGGCGAAAATGCCGACGAAGAGCATGCCTGCTAGGACGCCGCCATTCTGAATGCCGGAAAGCTGTGTCGTTTGACCGGGCGTGAGGTTGAAGACGAGGCCGGCGAACGGTTCGAGGATCAGATCCTGCGCGCTGTATGCCAGCATCGAGACGAAGACGAAAATGGTGAAGCGTCGCGCAGCGGGCTCGGCCCAGACTTCAGCCAGCGCTTCGCGAAATGGCGGCTTGGGGGTCGCCGGGTGCAGATCGGCGGAAAGCTCGCGCGGCTTTTCCACTCCCCACACGGCCAGCAGTGTCAGCAAGAAGGCGACGGCGCTGACCCCGCCCGACACGGCCACGAGGCGCGTATGCGTGTATGGATCGAGCAGCGCCCCGGCTGTCGTCGCGGTGACGACGAAACCGGCGATCATCATGATCCACACCAGCGATGCTGCCGCCGGCCGGCGCGAGGGCTCTGTCTGGGTTGCCAGCAACACGAGCAGCGATGTGCCAGAAGCGCCGACACCGATACCGATGGCGACAAATGCCAGCACGGCCAGCGCAATGCCCGCTGTGGGGTCGACTGACATCCAGGCCGTCGCGACCGCTGCCAACAGACCGCCCAAAGCCAGTACGGCCATGCCGCCGATGATCCACGGCGTCCGCCGTCCTCCGGTGTCGGAGCCATAGCCCCAGCGCGGCCTCAGGATCTGGATTGCATAATGCAGCGCTACTAATGCGCCGGGAAGCATGGCCGCGAACTGCAACTCGACGACCATCACCCGGTTGAGCGTCGATGTCGTGAGCACAACCACGGCTCCGAGCGCGGTCTGCACCAGACCGAGGCGCAATATCCCCAGCCAGGACAGGAATTTGGCTGTGTCAGGAGCCGGGACTGCTGCGTTGATCACTGATCGGTATCCTGCTTTGGCGCTTCCTCAGCCGGCCAGAATGGCGCGGATCGCAAATGCGCTGATCATCATTCCAAGAACGTAGAGGGTTGTACCGGTGGCGTTGTACCAGGGCGCGCGGTCCCTGGGGTCTTCGAGCAGCCGCGCCATGAGTGCGACCTGAACCGCCAGCAGAATGCAGACGGCCGCCGCATGATATGGCGCGCCCCAAGCGAGCAGCAGACCGATCACAGCAACCTGCGGCAGCGCCATTACGATACAGGCCAATTTCGCTGCACGATCGGCGCCGAGCTGTACCGGCAGCGAACGGATGCCCATCTGGCGGTCGCCCTCGATGGCCTTGAAATCGTTGAGCGTCATGATGCCGTGGGCGCCGAAACTGTAAAGCGCGGCCAGAGTGACGATGCGCCAGTCCGGCAAGATACCGGTGAGCACTGCCGCGCCCGTGAACCAGGCAAGCCCTTCATAGGAGACGGCGACGGCCGAATTGCCCCACCATCCGTTTTGCTTGAGGCGCAGCGGTGGCGCGCTGTAGGCCCAGGCGAGCGCCAGACCGATAATGGTGGCAACGAAGACCCATGGACCCAGCAGGGCGGCAACGGCAAGCGATACCGCGCTCCAGCCAATGGCTATGTAAAAGCCCCATGCGCCGGGGATGCGCCCGGACGGGATGGGCCGGCCCGGCTCGTTGATGGCATCGACGTGGCGGTCGTACCAGTCGTTCACCGCCTGGCTGGTGCCACAGACCAGCGGTCCGGCGAGCAGGACGCCAGTCAGCACGATCAGCCAGTTCGACGCCACGGGCATGCCTGAAGAGATGACGCCGCATGCAAAGGCCCACATGGGCGCGAACCATGTAATCGGCTTCAAGAGCTCGAGCACGGCCCTCGGAGCCGGTCGGGGCATGCGCGCCGAAATCGTGTGACTTTCCGATGAACCTGTCATGAAGCGGATGATACACTTGACACCAAATAGCGTCAATTACACTTTACACATTTGGCGGCGTTATCCGAGGCATGACAGGCTCTGAGTGAAGCCGCAAAGGCAAGCTACGTCTGTGTCGCGCAGTAGCATCACCGGACGAGCGCCGAGTGCATCACCTCAAGCAGGCGATGCGGCTCTATTTCTCGCTGGCCGAGTGGTTTTCCAACAGGCCATAGCGGTGAAGCTTTGCATACAGGCTCTGCCGGCTCAGCCCGAGCAGTTCAGCTGCCGAGGCGCGGTTGTCATTGGTGAGTTGCAGGGCCGCCTCGATGCACAGCCGCTCTATCATGTCGGTGGACTCGCGGACCAGATCCTTGAGCGGGACACGCCCGACCAGCTTGGTCAGCTTGTCAACCGAACGCGGCAGCACAGTATGCGACGCGCCAGCAGCAGCCGGGCGCCCGCTGACATTGCGGATCACGAAACCCAGACAGGGCACTTCGCCGGCCTCCGCCGACACGGCCGACATCTCGATATCGATGGTGGAGCCATATTCGCCGCGCAGCATCGTCTCGAACATCCGCAGCGAGCCATGTTCCTTGAGGTTGCGCACCAGCGTGTGAAATTCCACGCCCGGACGCCCGATCCAGCGCTCGAGCGACTGGCCGCGCGCCTGTTCAGGGATCGCCAGTTGCGCCATTTCCAGAAATGCGCTGTTCGCAGTCAGGATACGGCCGTCGGTATCGGTAACCACGAACCCCTCGGGCGCACGTTCCACCACATTCAGCAGACCGGAGACATCGCGGGACGAGCGCCCGCTGTCCAGTTCGGCGCGCGCGCCGGTGAGGCGCACAAGGAACAATGTCGCACGCTCTTGCCTGAACATCGAGGCCGAGAGGGAAAATTCGCGGCTCACATTGGCCAGTCTGGCCGTCACGGTCTCGCTCTGGCCGGTGGCGCGCAGGGTGGAAAACAGGCTTTCCAGTTCATGGCTGCTGTCGGCATGAAAAAGCTGGCGTAATACAGTGCCGACGATACGTTCGCCAGGCTTGCCGATCAGTCGCGCTGAGGCCGGATTGGCTTCGACCACCTTGCCGCTGTCGGCATCGACGATGAGGATGGCTTCCCCGCCCATCTGGAACAACAGGCGATAGCGGGTCTCGGCGTTGCGCAGGCGCGCATATTCCTGCTCCATCGTCTGCTGGGCGCGGATCAGCCTTTGCTGGAGCGATGCAAGCTGACGCATGTCGCGACCAAGCGCCACCACCTGGCCCATGTCGCCAATCTGGATTGCGGAATATCGGACCGGGATATCGGCGCCGTTGACAGAAGGGTGATTGACCTGTCGCCAGCGCGGCTCGGATTTCGCCGCGGCCTCCTTGAGCAGATCCTTGATCTTCTGCTTGCTGTCGGATCGGACCGTGTCCTGCCAGGGCTGGCCAAGCCAGCTGTCGTAACCCTCTTCAATGAATTCAGGGCTGCTGAGTGAAAAGTCGCGAATGATCCCCTCGTGGTCGATCACGAACGCAATGTCGGAAGCCGAGGCGATGATGTTCGCAGCAACGATCGCGTTCAGATTTCCCAATGACGTCTCGGGATGGCTGAAACCTACGAGGCTTCCGCCCAGACTCGGTGTCTTTCTCATTTTACCCGCCTCTTGGGGGCTGCCATGCATGACTAACCGCCGCCTTTCTTACGGGCCACAAGGGCCTTTGCCTGTGATATGGCGTCCGCCCCATCGTTGGCGGTCAAATCGGCGCCGGATGGGACGACCATCTCTGGATGATGCAGAAAGTACGGTCCCCCGACCATAACCCCGACAAGGCGGTTTCGCGATTGCCTGCGGATATCGGTTATGCAGTCGCGCAATCCATCGAAATGGCGTTCGCTGGAGAGTGACAATCCCACAATGGCAAACTGTGTGTCCTGCACCAGCATCACGATGTCCTCGGACGATGCGGCCCCCTTGCCTGAAACGTCCCAGCCATCGGAGCGAAAGAATTCCTCGACCATGGTCACACCGAATGTGTGCTGATCCCCCGGCGCGGCGGCAACCAGAGCGCGGCGATCATCGAGCCCGGCGTGAAGATCCAGGTTGCATGCCGGATTGAGCTTGCGCAAAAGCTGTTGCAGCGTGCACAGACCCACTGTCACCTCGGTGAAATCGCAAAGATCCTGTTCCCAAAACTCGCCGAGCAACTGCGCAGCCGGAGCTAGGAGATCCAGAAATATCGCTTCGAGGGGAGTGCCACGTGCCTGAACGGCGCTGACGTAAGCAGCCGCCACGGCCAGATCATGGCGAAGAAGCAGTCGCGCGAATTCAGTGACATCATCGGGTCGCAGGCGGACGTCAAAATCCGGCTTCACCGTTACCTGCTCGCCATGAGTCTGATGCGCGAGCATCAGGCGTGGTATGACTTCGGTTTCGATCGTGCGGCCAAGTTGTTCTGTCACGGTATTCGCATTAAGTGAGCGTCGGATGATTTTTGGTCCGGCAGTGTAGTCCGCAGTATCTGGTCGCTCGTCCTCCCCGTCTGACTCTGAAGATGACCGGGATGACTGAAGCCAAGTCGAACTCGCCATTTCTACGCACCCTCCCACATCTGGGTCCGCGCATCCGCGCAGATCCAACCCTTTAATCAGGGTTGTTAAGACCAGATTACATCGGTGATCCGGCCTTTGAAAAGGGTTGTGTCATCATGGAGAGGCGGATTCTTGCCTTGCCGAACGAAAAACCTCCGGATTTGCATTGATATGGACAGCCTGTCGGCCGCGGTAGAGCCAAGTGATGTGAGGCGATATTTCGCCATGCGCACCACGCGTGCCCAAATTGATCGCGGTCAATTTGATTACGCCATACGAATGCCGAGTTGTAAAGCATTCTTTACGTCAAGAAAGGTTGACTATCCCCGCTAACCGGATTTAGAATTGCTGCAGGTTGGCTAAAACGAGGTTCACCATGCAGCCGCGTCGCGATCGACGCTCTTCACAGCCTGCGCTCTACACGCCTGCGGAACGTCGGCGCCGTGATGAGTCGCCTTGGACCATTGTTCAGGGCGTGCTCGCGCCTTTACAGTTCCTGGTTTTCCTCGTCAGCCTGGCTCTCGTGCTTCGCTATCTGCTCACCGGCGAAGGGTTCTTCGCCGCTACCGTGTCGGTCGTGATCAAGACGCTGGTGCTCTACACGATCATGATCACCGGCTCGATCTGGGAAAAAGAGGTTTTCGGCAAATATCTCTTTGCGCGGGCTTTCTTCTGGGAAGACGTGTTCAGCATCCTCGTGCTCGCCCTTCACACCGCCTATCTGGTGGCTGTCTTTGCGGAACTGGGAACCGGGCAGCAGCAGATGATGCTGGCGCTGGCCGCCTATGCCGCCTACGTCATCAATGCCGTTCAGTTCGTCCTCAAATTGCGCGCCGCCCGCCGCGATCAGCCTGAAGCAACCGATCAGGCTGAAGCCTCGCTTGCCGGGGAGCCCGCGCGATGAGCCATGTCGTTGACATCGATGCGCCTGTCCGGACCGCGGGATGCACCGAGCGCCCCATTCTGCGCGAGCGCGGCCAGCGCGAAGT
>DAIMZI010000017.1:0-50361 GCA_036734025.1 Dichotomicrobium sp. | reverse complement strand
AGCGCCCATGCCATCGAAGAAGGGCGGGCGCTGCACATAGGTCGATTGATCGCTCCAGCTATAAGTGAGGCTCATCTGCGCGGCCGACAGAGCCTGCCAATGTTCATCGCCCGTGAACACATTGCCATAGCGTGCGCGGAACATGTCGGGCGTGATGGTCGCGCGCACGATATCGGCGATTTCCTTGGATGATGGCCAGATGTCGCGAAGATAGACCGGATTGCCGGCGTTGTCGGTGTCGAGCGGATCATCCGCCACATTGATCGCCAGCGAGCCGGCAATCGCATAGGCCACCACGAGCGGCGGCGAGGCGAGATAGTTGGCGCGGACATCGGGATTGATGCGCCCTTCGAAATTGCGGTTGCCTGAAAGCACCGCGGCCGCCACCAGATCGTTCTCCTGAATGGATTTCGAGATCGGCGCCGGCAGCGGGCCTGAATTGCCGATGCAGGTGGTGCAGCCATAGCCGACCAGGTTGAAGCCCATGGCGTCGAGATCGCCTTGCAGACCGGCTTTTTCCAGATAATCCGTCACCACCTGGCTGCCGGGGGCGAACGATGTCTTGACCCATGGCTTGGTGTGCACGCCTTTCGCCCTTGCCTTGCGTGCCAGCAGGCCCGCGCCGACCAGCACATTCGGATTGGACGTGTTGGTGCATGACGTGATGGCGGCAATGACGACATGGCCATCCTTCAACTCATAATTGGCGCCATCGACCGGGGCGGCGCGCTCCAGCGGGCGCACCATGCCGCCTTCGCTCGCCATGTCCGAGACTTCGTTGGCCATGTCAACGCCACGCATTTCTGCCAGCGCGCGGCGAAAGGCTGTGTTCGCATTGCTGAGCGCAACCCGGTCCTGCGGGCGGCGTGGCCCGGCAAGCGACGGCTCGACGCTGGACAGATCGAGTGCGACCAGATCGGTGAATTCCGGCACCGGAGAGCCGGTCTCGCGCCACATGCCCTGCGCCCTTGCATAGGTTTCCACAAGCGCGATCTGATGATCGTCGCGGCCCGTCGCCCGCATGTAGGTCAGCGTATCGGCATCAACGGGGAAAAAGCCGCAGGTCGCGCCATATTCGGGCGCCATGTTGGCAAGCGTTGCCTGGTCCTCCAGCGACAGATGATCGAGCCCGTCGCCTGAATATTCGACGAACTTGCCGACCACGCCCTTGGCCCGCAATATCTCGGTGACCGTAAGCACCAGGTCGGTGGCCGTCACACCCTCGCTCAGCCGGCCCGTGAGCTTGACCCCTATGACCTCGGGGATGAGCATGGAGATCGGCTGGCCGAGCATGGCGGCTTCGGCCTCGATGCCGCCCACGCCCCAGCCGAGCACCGACAGCCCGTTGACCATGGTGGTGTGGCTGTCGGTGCCCACCAGCGTGTCGGGGAACGCCTGGACGGTCTCGCCGTCCGGCCCGGTGATGTCCCTGGTCCATACCGTGCGCGCCAGATATTCCAGATTGACCTGATGGCAGATGCCCGTGCCCGGCGGGACGACACGGAAATTGTCAAACGCCTCCGCCCCCCAGCGCAGAAAGCCATAGCGTTCGCGGTTGCGCTCATATTCGCGATCGACATTGGCGGAAAACGAGTGCGCCGTGCCGAACTGATCGACCATGACCGAATGGTCGATGACCAAATCGACCGGCACCAGCGGATTGATCCTGGAGGGATCGCCGCCAAGCATGGCCATGGCATCACGCATCGCCGCCAGATCGACGACGGCCGGCACGCCGGTGAAATCCTGCATCAGGACGCGCGCCGGGCGAAACGCGATTTCACGGGTCGAGCGCCGTTCGGCCAGCCAGCCAACGACAGCGCGTATGTCATCGGCGGTGACGGTGCGCCCGTCTTCAAAGCGCAACAGATTTTCGATCAGGATCTTGAGCGAATAGGGCAGGCGCGAAATGCCGCTCAATCCGTTGCGCTCGGCCTCGGGCAGGCTGAAGATTTCATAGCTGCGACCGGCCACATCGAGCGCGCGACGGCAGTTGAAGCTGTCGAGGGAAACGGGTGTGTCTGGCACGTCAGGGCTCCTTGGTATGTTCATCGCAAGCGGCACGGCCGACGGCGACTTGTCACAGCGGCGCTCGATCCGCGCCCGTCATGCAAGACGCGCCGCTGCGGGAGCGCCCGGAAGCGGTGGCCAAGTCAGGGAAACGATTGCGCTGGTCAACAGGTTTACGCCTCGTATATATAACCCAGTGCGTTTCGGCCACACAAGCGCCGCGCTGAAAAGGCGCGCATTTGCCCATCCGAATTTTCCCACGTGCCCCAAGAACGCATAGTCCGCATATGAAGCTCCTAGCAGATAATGTCACATGTGTGCGGGGCAGCCGCGCAGTTTTGACCGCCGTTAACTTTATCGTGAATGGTGGCGAAGCGCTGCTGCTGCGCGGGGCGAATGGATCGGGCAAGACCACGCTTTTGCGCACACTGGCCGGTTTCATAACGCCTGAAGGCGGGCAGATCAGGCTTGCTGATGCGCCCCGGGATCGTGAACTCAGCGAATTGTGCCACTATGTCGGCCATCTGAACGGCATCAAGAGCGGCTTCACCGTGGGCGAGAATCTGGTCTTCCTGCGCGCTTTTCTGGGAAACGAAGATGCGGCGGTGATCGAAAAGGCGCTTCTCGCCTTTGACCTGGCCCAGTTGCGGCATGTGCCCGCCGGTCTGCTGTCGGCGGGGCAGAAGCGCCGGCTCGGCCTGGCCCGGCTGCTCGTGGCACACCGCCCCCTATGGCTGCTCGATGAGCCGTCGGTGTCGCTCGATGTGGCCTCGCAGGCGTTGCTGGCGGAGCAGGTGCGGGCGCATATCGATGGTGGCGGTATTATTGTCGCCGCCAGCCATGTGAGCCTGGGGATCGACTTTTCCGCCACGCTCGTCCTGAGCGGCGGCCGCGCCGTGCTGGAGGGCCAGCGCTCATGAAACCGTTCCTCGCCCTGTTGCAGCGTGATCTCCGGCTAGCCTGGCGCGAAGGCGGCGCAATCGGCGTGGCGCTCGGCTTTTATCTGGTCGTGGTGGCCATCCTGCCGCTCGGCCTCGGGCCTGATCTGAACCTGCTCAGCCGTATCGCGCCGGGCATATTGTGGGTGGCTCTGCTGCTTGCTGCCCTGCTCTCGGCCGATCGCATCTTCTACAATGATTTCGAAGACGGCGCGCTGGAGGTGATCGTGCTAGGCCCGCTGCCGCTGGAGGCCGTGGTCGCCGGCAAATCGCTGGCCCACTGGCTTTCGGTCGGCGTGCCGCTCACGCTCATGGCGCCGGTGCTGGGGCTGCTGCTCAATCTGGACATCGACGCTTATGGCGTGTTGATGCTGACAATGCTTGCGGGAACGCCCGCGATCAGCTTTCTCGGTGCCGTGGGTGCGGCACTGACGCTGGGACTGCGCCGCGGCGGTCTGCTGCTGTCGCTGCTGATCCTGCCGCTTTACATTCCGGTGCTGATCTTCGGCGTAGCCAGCATCCAAGCTGTGATCACAGGCCCGGCGTCGTTTGGCCCGCCATTCATGATCCTGTGCGCGCTCAGCCTCGGGTCGGTGGCCATTGCGCCGTTTGCCGCTGCGGCTGCATTGCGTATGAACTTGCAGTGATGACACGAGGCGCAGACCGCCGATGAGCTGGTATCAGGACCATATGCTGCCGAAGCTGATTGCGTGTGCGATGCGCAATGAACAGCTCATCGAATATCGCCAGCGGGTGGTGCCGTCCGCGAGCGGCCGGGTGCTGGAAATCGGCGTCGGCGCGGGCGCCAACATGCCATTCTACACCTCGCGCGCCAGCCAGATCATCGGTCTCGACCCGTCCGAAGCCCTGCTGCGCATCAGCGCCGGCGCGCAGGGCGACATCTCATCGCGCCTGATTGCCGGCTCGGCTGAGGCCATCCCGCTCGATGCGCGCAGCATCGACACCATCATCAGCACGTGGACCATGTGCTCGATCCCCGATATTTCGGCGGCCCTGCGGGAAATGGCGCGCGTGCTGAAACCCGGCGGGCGGCTGTTGTTCGTCGAGCATGGCTCGGCGCCCGGCCCCGTGGTTGCGTGGATGCAGAACAAGATGACCCCGATATGGCGGCGCATCGGAGGCGGATGTCACCTGAACCGGCCTATCGACAGGCTGATCGAGGCGAATGGCTGGCGGATCGAGAAAATCGAGCGCGGCTTCATGCACGGTCCCAATCCGGCCACCTATATGTATGAGGGAACCGCGTGCGCGGCCTGACGCGGCGCACAGGCGCAGCCGATTGCCTGAACCTGGCAAAACCGGTAGAAAGACATCATGAACGCATTAACGAGATTGGCCAATCCTTCGGTATTCATGCGGCTTTCGGGTCGTGTTCTGCCGTGGCTGCAATTGATCACGGCGGCGCTCTTCGTGGTTGGCCTCTATCTTGCCTTCTTCGTCGCCCCGCCGGATTACCAGCAGGGTGAGACTGTGCGCATCATGTATATCCATGTGCCGAGCGCCTGGCTGGCCATGTTCGGCTATACGCTGATCGCCGTTTCCGCCATCGGTTCACTGATCTGGCGCCATCCGCTGGCCGATGTCTCGATCAAGTCGGCGGCGCCGATCGGGGCGGCCTTCACCTTCCTGGCGCTGGTCACAGGCTCGCTGTGGGGCAAGCCCATGTGGGGGACCTACTGGGTGTGGGATGCTCGGCTTACGTCGGTGCTCATCCTGCTGTTCCTGTATCTCGGCCTGATCGCGCTGTCTGAAGCCATCGAGGAACCGGCCCGGGCCGGACGGGCGACGGCGATCCTCGCTCTTGTCGGGGTGATAAACATTCCGATCATCAAATTCTCGGTGGACTGGTGGAATACGCTGCACCAGCCGGCAAGTGTGATCCGGCTCGACGGGCCGACCATCGACGCCTCGATGCTCTATCCGCTGCTCGTCATGGCTCTGGCGTTCACCTGCCTTTTCGTCGTGCTGCATCTGAAGGCGATGCGCGCGGAAATCCTGCGCCGGCGTGTCGAGGCGCTGCTCGTTGTGCAGGTTGAGCGCGCGGGCAGTCTTGCGGCCACGGAAACCCGGCCGGCGGAGTAGGGCGATGATCGATCTGGGCCAGCACGCAGCCTTCATCTGGGCGTCTTATGCGGTAACGGCGCTGGTGCTCGCCGCGCTGATCGTCTGGGCATATGCGGGAGAGCGCCGGCAGCGCCGCCTTCTGGCCGAGTTGGAAGCACAAGGCATAGTCCGCCGCTCAGCGCGCGCTGGTGAGGACGGGTCAAGCGATTTCGCTCGGGATGACCCGCCTGGCGCAGCCGTGAGAGACAGATCCGGGACCATCAGATGACACCTTCCAAACGTAATCGAGACGACGAGGGCGAAGGCCTTTGGGGGTCGGACGAATTTGTCGAGGACAAGTCGCCGCGGCCTCGCAGCCGTGCGCTGATAATGCTGCTGCCGTTTCTCATCTTCATGGCTTTGGCGGTGCTCTTCATGTTTGCCCTTGGCTCGGGAGATCCCTCGCGGTTGCCCTCGGCGCTGATCGGCAAGTCAGCGCCCGATTTTGCATTGGCGCCGGTAAGCGGCTTGCAGGTTGACGGTAAATCCGTGCCGGGTTTTTCGCGCGATGATTTGAGC
Source organism: Dichotomicrobium sp. (assembly GCA_036734025.1). Classification (GTDB taxonomy): domain Bacteria; phylum Pseudomonadota; class Alphaproteobacteria; order Rhizobiales; family Rhodomicrobiaceae; genus DAIMZI01. The sequence continues at coordinate 44,770 of DAIMZI010000017.1, read as the reverse complement.
GCGGGCAAGGTCAGCGTCGTCAATGTCTGGGCGTCATGGTGTGGTCCATGCCGCGACGAACATCCGCTTCTCATGGAACTGCGAGAATTGCGGCCCGACATTCAGCTTTTCGGGCTCAATTACAAGGATCCGGCACCAGCCGCTCGGCGCTTCATCGGTACACTTGGCAATCCGTTCGACGCCATAGGCGCAGACGCGCGCGGGCGCGTCGGTCTCGATTGGGGCGTTTACGGCGTTCCGGAGACTTTCGTCATCGATGCCGATGGCACCATTCTCTATAAGCTCGTAGGCCCTATCAGCCGCGAAAATCTGGAGAGTGAGCTGTTGCCGGCCATTGATGGCGCGGCCCTTAGCTCGCAGGCCCGGCGATGAGACGTGCGCGCGCATGAGGCAATTTTTTTCTGCTATCTCAATACTTTGCTAATTGTTTGAGGCCAGATTGTCGCTCATGTGGGCACATTGGTGCTGTGGCGTTCAGTTTGGGGCATTGACGTGACTGATCCTTCCGGCCGTTATGGCGAGGCGGAATTCCAGGCCATCGAAGCGGCACTTTCGCACACCGACCAGGGACGCTGGTTCTTAAGCGAATATCTCGCGCGCAACACCAGCCTTGAAACCCAGCGACTGCTCGATGCGCTGCACAGGCTTGGCGCCAATCTCGACGATGTTCATGCCGCACCCGCGATCGACCAGCTCGGCGCGGTCATGGCCGACATCGACGCGGCTCTGCGCGAGGCGCTTGATTGTATCGGCGAGGGGCGATCCGAAGGCACCCATGCAGGGCCACAGCAGCGCTCCGAAGCCGCAATCGAAACAATACTGGAAGCGGTAGAAGATGTTCAATCTTTTGTCCGCTCGGTTCAGACCCGCAATGTTCATGCCCGGCTCGGCGAGAAGATCGAGGCGCGGCTGCGGGCGATCGTCGATGCCTGCGCCAATGTCGAGAGTGGCGGCGCGCAGGCGGCGCGGGTTGCCGGCATGCTTGAAGAGTTGCGTCAGCGACTGAACGGCGTGTCCGATCACGTGCGGCCGAACGAGCTGACCAGGCGGCGGCAATTTCCTGAAAGCCTTTTGCGCGAACTGGCGCAAGCGCTCAGCTGAATTGTTTTGCTGCGGCCATGTCCGCCCGCGCATGCAGCGATCATTCCGCAAGACCAGCAGGCGCCGGTTGAAATTTCGCGCCGTGCGTCCTGAGTGATGCATCTGCCCTCAGGCGAGCCGCGCCCGCCTGCTGTGCCCCGGAAGAGTTCGGAACGACCGCGGATCTCGTTTGTGCGGCTTGGCTCAGGCCGGCAGGAGCTGGCTCTCGGCGGCATCGATATTGTGCAGAAGCTGCTCGGTGCACTGCGCCCAGGAAAATTTTAGCGCAAATTCGCGGCATTTGTCGCGGTCGAGCTCGAGCGCGGCAAGCGCAGCCTTGCCCAGATCGTTATCCAGCACGCCGACCGTTCCCGAGGGTATGATGTCCTTTGGTCCCGTTACCGGGAAAGCGGCTACTGGCACACCGCAAGCCAGCGCTTCAAGCAGAACGACGCCATAAGTATCGGTGAGGCTTGGGAACACGAAGACATCGGCCGAGGCGAAATGTTCGGCCAGATCATCGCCCATCTTGGCGCCGGTGAAGATGACGCCGGGATAATTTGCCTTGAGCGATTTCAACTGCGGACCCGGGCCGACGACGACCTTTTTGCCCGGCAGGTCGAGATCGAGAAAGGCGCGGATGTTCTTTTCCTTGGCGACACGCCCGACATAGATGAAGACCGGTTCATCGGCGCCGAACAGGCGGACATTGCGCGGGCGAAACTGATCGGTGTCCACGCCGCGCGACCACGGATAGATATTGTTGAAGCCGCGCTGCGAAAGCTCATCTATCAGCGACTGGGTGGAGACCATGATGCCCGCTCCGGCATTATGGAACCAGCGCATATAGGCATAGGCCCAAGATTTCTTGATGGGAATGCGCGCGGCGACATATTCGGGAAAGCGCGTGTGATAGCTGGTGGTGAACGGCAGCTTCTTCTTTACGCAGTAATTGCGCACCGCAAGGCCGATCGGCCCCTCGGTGGCGACATGGATGAAATCGGGTTTGAATTCCTCGACGCGCTGGCGCACGCCGCGCTGGGTGATCAGCGCGAGGCGAATTTCCGGATAAGTCGGACAGGGAAAGCTCGGCCGCCCTTCTGGCGTGAGAAAGCTCAATTCATGACCCATCGCCTCGGCGTGCAGCGCGACATGTTCATAGGTGCGCACGACTCCGTTCACTTGCGGCCGCCAGGCGTCTGTTGCGATCAGAAGGCGCATTATTTCCTTGCCATGATTGTTGTTGAGGGGCATCGCGCTGTCCAGGCCGGAACCGGACAGGGCAGGGTGAAGCCTTTCAGGCGGCCGCCGTGATATCGGCGCGGGTTCCGCTCTCGGCTTTCTGAGCAGAACTGAGCTCTATCCACCGGATGATTTCAAGTTTTCCGTCAAAGGTCTCGCCCACTGCGGTTCCGCTCTCGACCCAATCGCCGATATTTACATATAGCACATCGTCAAAGTCGCGCATGGTCGGGTGGTGGATGTGACCGCAAATGACGCCGTGAGCCTTTTGCCGCCGCGCCTCGCCGACCAGATTGGACTCGAAGTCGCCGATGTAATTGACGGCCTTCTTGACCCTGTGTTTGAGATAAGATGACAGCGACCAGTATGAAAGCCCTAGGCGCCGGCGAACGGCATTGAAGGCCGTGTTCAGGTTGAGCGCGACCACATAAGCCCAATCGCCGAGCAGCGCCAGCCATTTGACATAGCGGATGACCACGTCGAACTCATCACCGTGCATGACGACGAAGCGCCGGCCGTCCGCTGTGGTGTGGATGTCGTTGAGCTTGAACTCGATGCCGCCAAACTGCTGGCCACAATAAGAACGCAGGGCTTCGTCGTGATTGCCGGGAATGTAGATGATGCGGCTGCCCTTGCGCACCTTGCGCAACAGCTTCTGGACGACATCATTGTGCGCCTGCGGCCAGTGGGGGCTGCGCTTGATGCGCCAGAAATCTATGATGTCGCCGACCAGATAGATCTTCTCGGCTTCGGTTTGGCGCAGCATGTCCAGCAGATAATCCGCCTTGCATGCCCGCGTCCCCAGATGAACGTCCGAGATGAAAAGTGTTCGATAGCGCTTCGACTCTTCGCTCGTAGGTATCGCTTGCTCCACTATGGCTATCCCAAGGCTGTTACGGTTCTGATAGTGAAAATCAGTCATGTTTCAGCATTGTGACAGCCGAGCCATCGAGCCGGCTGCCCCTTCCCGATTAGAGCCTGCTGAGATGCGAATCGCCTTGATCCGCGCGAAGATAAGTTAACGTGGGCACAGAGAACCTTAATCGGCCCACCCGCGCAACGTAAAACCGCGTTCAGCGGCATCATGCCCACAAATTCGCCCTACCAGCGGCCTAGCGTTAAATGGAAACAAATGACGATCGGGGTGCCGTGGGTGCCCGCATCGTCGCGAAGAACGGGTCATTCCAGATGTGGCTGATTGTTGCCGTACTCATCACAATGGTGCCGCTCGACATGGCTCAGGCACAAGACATGGCTCAGGCACAAGGCGAAACGGCAAGCTCGCCAGCCGCGCCCGCGAGCGCGGAAGTGTGTGTGCGTTGCCTTCAACCCGAGCGCAGCTACCGCTGCATCCTCGAAGGTGCGGCAGATGCGCGCAGGGCAGGGTTCGTCTGCGCCTCGCGGATCGCTGGTGAAGACGCCCATTCCACATGTGCGGTTGCGCGCCAGGACACGGTCTGCAACGGCGAGTTGCGCCGGTATGCCGATGATGCGAATGAAAGCCTGCCGCCTTCGGCGCCGCTCGCAGACGCTCAGCAGCCCCCCGCCCGCGAACCGGATGCGCCCGCAGCCGAGGCCGACGTCCCGCCCGATACGCTGGTCGGTCTGACGAAGCAAAGCGCCGAGCGCACCGAACAGGCGCTGGACAAGGCCGCTGAAACCACAGGCAAAGCAGCACGCACGATTGGCGAGACAGTGCGCGACGCGGTGAGCGACGCCGGCACGGCGCTGGACAGTGCAGCGCGCAAGACCATCAAGTGTCTCGGATCTGGCCTGAACGACTGTTGAGACTTGGAAGCGGGCGCGCCCGCCGGTGAACGGGAAGAACACACGTGCAGATCATGATCGGGGATCGCATGCCCTCCGGCGCAAGGCGCGTGCGCGCTCAACGAAGGCTTTTGTGGCGCAATGCACTGCTCGGCCTCGCCATGTGCGGTGTGGCGGGCCTTTCTGCCTGTGGCACAGGGCTCGACAATGCGCCGATCAACCAGGCCTTGGCCGGCTCGACGCAGGGCGATGAAAAAGCCAATGTGGCTTTCGGCCAGACCATCATCGGCCTCAGCTTTTCGGGCGGCGGCACGCGCGCGGCGGCCTTTTCCTATGGCGTGCTGGCAGAACTGGCGCGCACCCAGATCGTCTCCGGCTCTCGCACGTCAAAGCTGATCGAGCAGGTCGATTTCGTTTCCGGCGTCTCGGGCGGGTCGGTCACGGCGGCCTATTTCGCGCTGCGCGGCGCCGGCATGATGAGTGATTTCCGCGCCCGCTTCCTGCTTGCCAATGTCGAAGCCTCGCTGCGCACCAACCTGTCGATCGAGAATGTGCTGCGCGCCAGCATCGGCGGCGTGAACGACCGTTCGGGCTTGCAGGAATGGCTCGATGAAAATCTGTTTCGCAAGGCCACCTATGCCGACATACGCGGCCCCGACAAGCCGGTCCTCTGGGTCAATGCCTCCGATATCTACAATCGCACGCCGTTCGTGTTCAATCAGTCCACTTTCGACGCCATTTGCAGCGATCTGTCGAAATTGCCGCTGTCCGAAGCCGTGGCGGCTTCAGCCGCGGTTCCTCTGGCCTTCGCGCCGGTCGTGTTGAAGAATTTTGCGCCAGATTGCAGCCCTCAGGTGCCGGCATGGGTGGAGCGCACACTCAGCGATCCCGAGGCGCCGGCCCTGCTGCGTGCACAGGCCGACGCGGTTCAGCGCTACCGAGCAAACGATGATGTCCGCTTCCTGAAGCTGCTCGATGGCGGGCTCACCGACAATTTGGGCCTGACCGGGCTCGTGCTCGCCAAGCTTGCGGCTTCCGCGCCCTATGAACCGCTGAGCCCTGCTCAGGCCGTGCGTGTGCAACGGATGCTGTTCGTGATTGTCGACAGCGGCCGTCCGCCCGGCGGCGACTGGGCGCGCACGGCCGAAGGGCCGGGGGTGGACAATCTGATCCTCGCGGTCTCCGACACCGCGATCGATGCCAATATCCGCGGTGCCTACGATTATTTCGAGACGATCATGGAGCGCTGGCGGCGCGACCTCGTGGACTATCGCTGTTCGCTGTCGGCCGGTCAGGTCGAACGGCTGCGCGGCACTGCGAGCGCGTGGCGGTGCGACGAGCTGAGCTTTCATATCGTGCGCGTCGCCTTCGACAAGATGCCAGACGAGGCCATCCGCACCCAGCTCGACCAGATACCGACAAGCTTTCAGCTTCCCGAAAAGAGTGTTGATCTCCTGATCGAATCGGCAGGTGTCATCTTGCGTCAGGACAAGGAGTTTCGTAGTTTCTTGCGCAGTTTTCCGTCCGATCTGGTGATCACCCATCCCGTGCCCGTGCCGACGAACTGAACTGGCACGCCGACAAACGGTCAGGACGCTTGATCCCTGATTGAGGCAGCTCGCATGACCATGATCTTGCGGATAATCGAGGCTTAAAAGGGGTGGCACATGCTCACGGAATTTCGGGATTTCGTCATTAAGGGCAATGCCTTCGAGCTGGCTGTGGGCATCATCATCGGCGCGGCCTTCACCACGGTCGTCAATTCGCTCGTCAATGATCTGCTGATGCCGCCGATAGGCTATCTCCTGGGCGGCGTCGATTTTTCCAATTATTTCATTGATCTGACCGCTACCACGGCAAGTGTCACCGGCGAGGCGTCCGCCTCGTTCGCCACGATCGAGGAAGCGCGCAGTGCCGGCCATGCCGTAATTGCCTATGGCGCGTTCATCAACGCAATCATCAATCTGGTGATCGTCGGGCTGGCGCTGTTTCTAGTGGTCAAGCAGGTGAACCGGCTGCGCAGGGAAGAGCCGGCCGCACCCGCCGCTCCGCCCGAGGATGTGAAGCTGCTGACCCAGATCCGTGACCTGCTGGCGGCTCAGGCCGGGCCTCCGGCGTCTCGCGGGCGCAAACCGCCACAGACTTGATGACGCGATCGCAGCCGCGCTGCGCGCCACTTCGCGCTTAAAATGCAAAGCTGTGTGACGGCTGGCACGGCCGCCAGTTCGGTATTTCATTGAATGCGCTTCAAGCCCCGTCCTGGCGCCGCGAGCCGGCATCCGCCGGATAATCGACCGCCATCAGATACAGCCCGCATGCCGGCGCGACGGGGGCACACGCGGCGCGGTCGCGCGCATGCAGCGCCGCGCGCATGTCCTCCGCCGTCCATTTGCCCTCGCCAACAAGCTTCAGGCTGCCGACCATAGAGCGGACCTGATTGTGCATGAACGAGCGCGCGCTGGCAGCGATGATGATCAGGCCCTCGCGGGTATCGACGCTCAGCCGGTCGAGCGTCTTGATCGGACACCTGGCCTGGCAATGGGCCGAGCGGAAGGTGGTGAAATCGTGACGGCCCTCCAATATGCGCGCTGCATCCGCCATAGCGCCAATATCGAGCGCGCGCGGCACCCGCCAGACCCGGTTGCGCTCCAGCGCCAGCGGTGCACGCCGCACCTGGATAAGATAATGATAATGCCGGGCGGTGGCGGAAAAGCGCGCGTCAAAATCCTCGCTGACCTGCGCGCAATTCAAGACCGCGATCGGTTCGGGGCGCAAGTGATGGTTGAGCGCATCGAGCAGACGCTCGGCCGGCCACTCGCGCGCCAAATCGAAATGCGCCACCTGCCCGCGAGCATGCACGCCGGCATCGGTGCGCCCGGCGCCGCGAATGCTCACCTCTTGGCCGCAAAGGCGCAACACCGCGAGGCCAACATGTTCCTGAACGGACGGCGCATTGGCCTGCATCTGCCAGCCGGCATAGGCGGTACCGTCATATTCGAGGGTTATCTTGTATCGTGGCATTGGCGGGATGAGGGCTGTTGTCGTTTGCAGGATAGAGTGACGCGCAGGCCAAGTCATGTTCACATGTGCACCAGGGCGCAATCATGCCGCAATGGTCGGGGTTGCGGGCAGGGCCGGGCGCCTGTATGGCAAGCGGCATGAAAGAAGACATGCGATCCATCCCGATTCTCGACCATGCCGAGGCGCTCAGCGCCCATTATCCCGTCTGGCTGTGCGATGTCTGGGGCGTGATGCATGACGGGCTCAGCCCGTTTGCCAGCGCCGCGCACGCCTGTCGGGCTCACCGGGCGGGCGGTGGCACGCTCATGCTGATTTCCAACTCGCCGCGGCCTGGGGCGGGTGTGGCTCTGCAGCTCGATCAGATCGGGGTGCCGCGCGATTGCTATGATGGCATTGTGACATCGGGCGATGTCTGTCAGGCGCTGCTTAGCCGTCGCGGGGGCGAGCGGGTCTTCCTGCTCGGGCCGGAGCGCGACCGGCCCATTCTCGATGGGCTCGATGTCCATCTGGTCGGTCCCGCGGACGCCGAGCTTGTGCTGTGCACCGGGCTGTTCGATGATGAGACCCAGACCCCCGATGACTACACCGAACTGCTCGCGAGCCTCAAGGAGAAGGGCCTGCCGATGATCTGCGCCAACCCCGATCTGATGGTCGAGCGCGGCAACCGGCTGATCTATTGCGCCGGCGCGCTGGCGGCGGCCTATGAGCAGCTTGGCGGAGAGGTCGCCTACACGGGCAAGCCCCATCCGCCGATATATGATCTGGCGCAGGCACGCGTTCAGGCGCTGCGCGGCGCAGCGCCCCGGCGCACCGACATACTGGCGATCGGCGACGGGATGAAGACCGACATGGCGGGGGCCGCTGCGCGCGGCTATGACGCGCTGTTCGTCGCCAGCGGGCTGCATGTCTCCTCCATGGGCGATGATGTCCCGCTTGATCCCGCAGTCATATCGGCCTTGTTTGCCGGACTGAGCTTCCGTCCAAAAGCCGCGATGAAGCGGCTGAACTGGTAGGCACAAGGCGCGCGGCGTTGCGCTGGCTGGCTGGCTGCATTATGGTGCGGTGCGAAAACAGTTTTTTTGGTGATTGATTTTTTTATTGCGCCAAAAGCAAAAAGGCGGTGCGGCCGATGAGCGAACATCATCCCAAGTCCCATTTTTTCGAGGATTTGCATCTGGGAATGGAAGCGAGCTACAGCCGCATGATAAGCGGCGAGGATGTCGAGACTTTCGCCCGGCTGTCCGGTGATACCAACCCGGTTCATCTGGATGAGGACTACGCCGCGCGCACCATCTTCAAGAGCCGGATCGTTCATGGCCTGCTGACGGCAAGCTTCATCTCGACAGTGCTCGGCACTAGGCTGCCCGGCGCCGGCGCCATCTATATCTCCCAAAGCCTGAGCTTTCGCGCGCCCGTCCATCCCGGCGATCTGCTCACCGCCCATGTGCGCGTGAGCGATCTCATCGCCGCCAAGCGGCGCGTCGTGCTGGTGTGCACATGCAGCGTCGAGGAAAAGCTGGTTCTGGAAGGCGAAGCTGTGCTGATGGTGCCCAGCCGCAATCTGGTCTAGGCGGGTGGCAAGGCAGATGCAGGTTCTTCGCCACTGGCACGGTGTACCCAAGCCCTGGCGCGGGGCGTCCATCGCAATCGGCAATTTCGACGGCGTTCACCGCGGCCATCAGGCACTGTTGTCCCGCGCGGTGGAGATGCGCGCGCAAGCATCGCCTGCCGGCGTCATGCTGTTTGAACCGCATCCGCGCAAATACTTTCAGCCCGAGCGTTTCATCTTCGAATTGACGCCGCTGGCGCGCAAGCTGAAGCTGCTGGAACTGTTCGGCCTCGATCTGGCTTTTGTCATTGATTTCGACAGCGATTTCGCCTCGCTCAGCGCCCATGATTTCGTCAACCGGGTGCTGGTTGGCGGGCTTGGCGCAGCGCATGTCGTGGTGGGCTATGATTTCTTCTTCGGCAAGGGGCGCGAGGGCAACGCCGCCGTACTTCAGGCGCTGGGCGAACAGGTCGGCATTAGCGTCAGCGTCATCGAGGCGGTGGGCGGCGCTGGCGAAATCTTCTCCTCGACGCGGGTGCGCGAGCTGCTGGCCGAGGGCGATCCGCGCGGCGCGGCCAATGTGCTGGGCTATTGGTGGCGGGTGATCGGCGAGGTGCGATCGGGCGCGGGACGTGGGCGCAATCTGGGCTTTCCCACGGCCAACATCACGCTTGCCGACAGCCAGCCGCTGCGCCATGGCATTTACGCGGTGCGCGTGCATCGCGGCACCAAGGTGCATCACGGCGCGGCCTATCTGGGCACTCGGCCCACCTTCGATGACGGCCCGCCGGTGCTTGAGACGTTTCTGCTCGATTTCAGCGGCGATCTGTATGGCCAGGCGCTGGAGGTCGAATTCATTGATTATATCCGCGACGATGCGCGCTTTTCCAGTGCCGGCTCGCTGGTGGATCAGATGCAGATCGATTGCGCCAACGCCAGGCGCATCCTCAGCGCGGTGGAAAGCGATGATCCCATGCTGGCCTATCCGCTGGGCCGCACCATCGCCAGCCGCGGGCTGCTGGCCGCGGCGGGCTGAAGGCTGCGCCGGTCAGTCGCTGTCCATCTTCAGCGCGGCGATGAACGCATCCTGCGGGATCTCCACCCGCCCGAACTGGCGCATCTTCTTCTTGCCGGCCTTCTGCTTTTCGAGCAGCTTGCGCTTGCGGGTGATGTCGCCACCATAGCACTTGGCGGTCACGTCCTTGCGCATCGCCGAGATGGTCTCGCGCGCGATCACCCGCCCGCCGATCGCGGCCTGAATGGGGATCTTGAACAGATGGCGCGGGATCAGATCCTTGAGCTTTTCGCACATCGCCCGGCCGCGGTTTTCCGCGCGGGCGCGGTGCACGATCATGGACAGGGCATCGACCGGCTCGGCATTCACCAGCACCGACATCTTGACCAGATCGCCAGCCTCATAGCCGGTGATATGATAATCAAACGAGGCATAGCCGCGCGATACCGATTTGAGCCGGTCGTAAAAGTCGAATACCACCTCATTGAGCGGCAGATCGTAAACCACCATGGCGCGGTTGCCGGCATAGGTCAGGTTCTTCTGCCGCCCGCGCCGGTCTTCGCACAGTTTGAGGACTGCGCCGAGATAGTCGTCTGGCACCAGAATGGTCGCTTCGATCCATGGCTCCTCGACCCGCTCGATGTGCACCGGATCAGGCATGTCGGCGGGGTTGTGAAGCTCGCGCATCTCGCCGCCGGTCATGTGCATGCGATAGACCACGCTTGGCGCGGTGGTGATGAGATCAATGCCGAACTCGCGCTCCAGCCGTTCGCGGATAATCTCCAGATGCAGCAGGCCGAGGAACCCGCAGCGAAAACCGAAGCCCAGCGCGGCTGAGCTTTCCATCTCGAACTGAAAGCTGGCATCGTTCAGGCGCAGCCGGCCCATGGCTTCGCGCAGGTCTTCGAATTCGGATGCATCTACAGGGAACAGCCCGCAGAACACCACAGGCAGGCTTTCCTTGTAGCCCGCCAGCGGCTTTTCACAGGGGCGCTTCTCGTCGGTTATCGTGTCGCCGACGTTTGTATCGGCCACTTCCTTGATCGCGGCGGTGAGAAAGCCGATTTCGCCCGGGCCAAGCTCGGCCACAGGCTGACGGGTCGGGCGGAAAACTCCCACACGGTCCACCGGATGCACCGCGCCGTTGGACCAGAACTTGATACGCTGGCCCTTTTTCAGACTGCCGTCGAACACGCGCACCAGCACGACCACGCCAAGATAAGCGTCATACCAGCTATCGACCAGCAGCGCCTTCAGCGGCGCATCGGCATTACCCACCGGCGACGGCAGGCGCTTGACAATGCCCTCCAGCACCTTTTCGATGCCAAGCCCGGTCTTGGCCGAAATCTCGATGGCATCAGACGCATCGAGCCCGATGACATCCTCGATCTGCTGGCGCACGCGTTCCGGCTCGGCGGCCGGCAGATCGATCTTGTTGAGCACCGGTATGATCTCGTGGTCGTGGTCGAGCGCCTGATAGACGTTGGCGAGCGTCTGCGCCTCCACGCCCTGGCTGGCATCGACCACCAGCAGCGCGCCCTCGCAGGCCTTAAGCGAGCGGCTGACCTCATAGGCAAAGTCCACATGGCCCGGCGTGTCCATCAGGTTGAGCTGATAGGTCAGCCCGTCGGCGGCCGTGTAATCAAGGCGTACGGTCTGCGCCTTGATGGTGATGCCGCGCTCGCGCTCGATATCCATGGAATCGAGAACCTGTTCCTTCATCTCGCGCGCGCTCAGCCCGCCACAAAGCTGGATCAGCCTGTCGGCAAGCGTCGATTTGCCGTGGTCAATGTGCGCGATTATGGAAAAATTGCGGATACGCTCCAGCGGCACGCGCGCTGTCGCTTCGGGAGCTTTGGTAGGCGCTGACCGATTTGACGCGCCGCCTGTTTTGGCCTTGGCCGAAATTTCTGTCATACAAGCTGATGTAGCATCGCCCATGTTGACGTCAAGCAGAGATACGCCGGCACGGGAAGGGCCGATCAGCGCGGGCATGCACCATGGCTCAGCCGGCAAAAAATCCAGGCGAGACGCCAAAGAGCCACTGATGCGCATGCAGCACAGCGGCCCACGAGAGCGTTGCCGCGATCAACAGCCGATAAGGCAAGCGCGACAGGCTGATGCGATTGCGCCCCTGAATGATCGCCTGAAACGGCACGAAGGAGGTCTTGGCGGCAAACGCGCTCCAGTCCGGGCCGCCCTCGGCCGCCTTGCGCCGATCCTGAAGCCACGCGCCGCCAATGGCCAGCAGGCCGAGCGAGCCGAAGAACAGTAGCCCGCGCAGGTTCGCCTGGCTGACCAGATGGGCAAGCGCCCACAGACCAATGCCCCACATGATCGGATGGCGGGTGATGGCGAAGATGCCCGTGCCGGCGTCTTCACGGCTCAGCGCGCCGGCCTGGCCCATGAGGGTCGGGTTGGGCGCGGCCAGTCCGCCGCCGATCAGCACGAAAGAGAACCAGATGAGCGCTGCTTGCAGCCAGATCCATAAGCTGGAGGGATACCACAGCTTTTCGGCGGCAGGCGCGGCGAAAAATGCCATGAACAGCCAGATCATGCCGGCCAGCGAGATCAGCGAAAACACCGCGGCATAAGCTGGCTCGCCGATGGCCGAGACCGCTGCCGGGCGCAGCCTCGTCGATGGCAGAAGATGAAAAGCGAGAAACAGTATAGCGGCGAGGGCAAGCTCGACCATGATATCCCCGTGGTTGCAATCCATCCAGCCTCAGGTGGCAGGTGCGCAGGATGAGCCTGTGTGCGGCGATTGGCAAGCCGTTTGGCCGGTCACGGCTCATTTCACACGTCCAGCAGCCGCTCCATGAACCTGATCCCCGCCATGCCGCCGATGACGATGGCAATGAAGGCTAGGAACGAGCCGATCGCCAGGGTCGAAAAGCCGGTGATGGCCTGGCCGACGGTGCAGCCCAGGGCAGCCACGCCGCCGACGCCCATCAGGGCGGCGCCGATGAAATTGCGCGCCGTGTCGCCCGGTCCGTTGAACCCTGCAAGCCGCAGCTTGCCGGTTGCAAGCGCCGCGACGAAGGCGCCGCCAAGCCCGCCAATGACAAACGCAACGGCAAAGCCGGGCAGACCATAGGCGGTGTAGCGCGCCAGATATTCGACAGTGTCCCCGGCCGGGCGCACGAAGGAAAGCGATGTCGGTGCCAGTGGCTGGACGGAAAGTTCATCATACGCCAGCCCGGTGAGCGCCCACCCCGCGACCACGCACGCCCCGACGCCAAGCCCGGCGAAAACATGCACGGGCGATGACCTGAAGGCCAACGAGGAGAAGCAATAGATCAGCAGGCCTCCGGCAACCAGCGTCAGGATGATCCACGAGACGCCAGCCACATCGAGCGCCAGCGCTGCGGCGACGACGCTCGCCAGGGATTGCGAGCCGGCTTGTGCAAGCGGTATCGAGGTCGCGGTTTCGATCGCCGAGCGCGCCGGCCCGAAGACGCCGCCGATCGTCATGTAGGCGAACAGGCCGACGATGATCAGCACGACCAGCGCGCGGATATCGCCGGCGCCGGCGCGTGCCAGATTGCGGCTCGTGCATCCGCTCGTCAGCACCATGCCGAAGCCGAACATCAGGCCGCCGGCAATGGCCCCGATCCAGTTCAGGCTGGCCCCCAGATACATCGAACGGCCCAGATCGACGATGCCATAAAAATAAAGGAGCTGCGCGCCGATCAAGGCGGTCGCCGATGCCAGCAGCCAGGACCGGAAGCGGCGAAAATCGCCAAAGGTCATGAAATCGGAAATCGAGCCCATGGTGCAGAAATTGGTGATCAGCACGATGAAGCCGAAGACGAAGCCAATGACGAGCCCGCCGGTCGCAAGGTAAAATGCCGGGTCATCGAGCAGAATGTCGCGTAGCGTGTCGATCATGCCTTGGCTCCTCGCGGGAGCAGCACAGCGATCGCTCCCTTATTATTCGTTTATTGCAATTATCGCATATACCACAAATTGCAGCAAACTGAACCGGTTTTGCGCCCCGGCTTCGCTCGCCTACGAATTGGCAGCGAGCCGCGCGAAGCCTTGTTCGAGATCGGCGATCAGATCGGCGGGATCCTCCAGGCCGATGTGAAAGCGCAGGGCCGGACCCGGCGCATTCCATCGGGTCGCCGTGCGATAGGGCGATGGGTCGAACGGCACCACGAGACTTTCAAAACCGCCCCAGGAATAGCCCAGACCGAACAGGCGCAGGCCATCGAGCATGGCGTTGACCGCGCGCTCGCTGACCGGATTGAGGATCAGTGCGAACAGCCCCGAGGAGCCGGTAAAATCGCGCTTCCATATGGCATGGCCCGGATCATCGGGCAGGCCGGGATGAAGCACGCGCGCCACCTCGGGCCGGCTCTGGAACCAGCGGGCGATGTGCAACGCCGAGCGGTTGTGGCGCTCAAGACGCACCGCCATCGTGCGCAGGCCGCGCAGCGCCAGATAACAGTCCTCCGGCCCGGGGCACAGGCCCAGATCGGTGTGGATCCGGTCAAGGTGGGGCGCGGCACGCTCGGTCCCGGTCATGGCGCCCAGCATGGCGTCGGCGTGGCCGACAATATATTTGGTTGCCGCCTGGATCGACACATCGACGCCGTGCGCGAACGGATTGAAATAGACCGGGCTGGCCCAGGTGTTGTCCATCAGCACCCAGGCGCCGCGCGCGTGCGCCGCGGCCGCGATCGCTGGTATGTCCTGCATTTCGAAGGTCTGCGAGCCGGGGCTTTCGGTAAACACAAGCCGTGTATTCTCGCGCAGCAGGCCGGCGATGCCCGCGCCGATCAGCGGATCGTAATATTGTGTCTCCACACCCATGCGCGCCAGAACCCGGTCGCAGAAGCGCCGTGTCGGCCGATAGACACTGTCCGTCACCAGAATGTGGTCCCCGGCTTCGACGAACGCCAGCAGGCTTGCCGAGATCGCCGCAAGGCCGGACGGCGCCAGCAGCGTGCGCGCGCCGCCCTCCAGTTGGGCGATCGCCTCTTCCAGCCCGCGCACGGTAGGCGTGCCGTGCCGGCCATAGGTGTAGCGCGCATCGCCGGATTGAAGCGCGGCGACGGTTGGAAACAGCACCGTGGAGCCGCGATATACCGGCGGGTTGACAAAACCATACTGGTCGGCCGGATCCCGCCCGGCATGGATGACCTGCGTCGCTGCGCTCGTCCTCGGGCTGTCGCCATGATCTGAATCGGGCATATGCTGTTCTCCGAAGCGGAATTCTTGCGTCAAGGGCGCCAGACGCGAGGCGCCTGAACCATCATTCGGCACGTTAGCACCATCAGCCCCGCGCGCCATGTGTGACTTGGCATCACTAACCGGGCGATTTCCCCACCGGGCATGATGCAGGATTTGCGCTTTCGCCGCGCAATTGATTAATCTGCAAGACCGGCCTGTCCCTGGAGGCCAATCTCGGGGATGGGCGTTGTCGCGTGGGCCGCGACAGGCTCCAGCTTTGGAAGGGGAGGGCTGATGGATCCCGAAATGGCGCGGCAGCAGGCGCATGAACAGGCTCACTCGCACAAGCCCAAACCACCCGCTGCGCCCGCCGCGCCGCAGGTCGAGCCGCCGCTCGGCACAGCTAACAGCGAGGCGGTGGCGCATGCCGGTCTGGCTGGACATGCCTTCATGGCCACCGCGCTGGCGCTGTGCGGCGCGCTGATAGTCGCCGCCGTTCTGGCCGTTCTGGCGCTGTGGACCGGCTTAATCAGCCTCGCTGCGTTGCTGCGAACCGAGAACCTCGCCGGCGCTGGGCTTGGCCTGTTGCTGGCCTTTGCCGTGCTGTGGCCGCTCAATTACCGCCGCTTGAAGCGCGCTTACATCACATCCCTCAGGATCGATCCGAGGACGCAGGTGCGCGCGCCGGACACGCATTAGGCCATCACGTCTCGATGGGGGCCTCCTCGCGTGTGCTCCATTCGCTCCATGACCCGTCATAGACGGCGGCGTTCTCGTGTCCGGCCAGCGCCAGGCCGAGCGCGATGATGCACGCCGTCACGCCAGAGCCGCAGGTCGTGGCGACCGGCCTCGTCAGATCCAGACCGGCGCTGGCGAATACGGCGCGCAGTTCATTGACGGCGCGCATCGTGCCATCGGCATTGAACATCGCCGGATAAGGCAGGTTGATCGAGTTGGGGATATGTCCGGCGCGCGGTACCTCGCGCGGCTCTGGCGCCAGCCCGGCAAACCGTTCCGCGGAGCGCGCGTCGACGATCTGTGCGCCATCGGCCGACAGCCGCCGCATATCATCGAAATCGCGCACCAGCTCGCCGCGCCAGCGCGCGGTGAAATGGCGCTCGGTGGGCGGGCGCGGTGCAAGCGCCTCGATCGGGCGGCCCTCGGCGCGCCATTTTGGCAGGCCGCCATCGAGCACGGCCACATCATCATGGCCCATCACCCGGAACATCCACCAGGCCCGCGCCGCGCTGATGATCCCGCGATCGTCATAGACAACCACCCGGTTACCATCGCCGACGCCCATCCTGCGCATCATCGAGGCGAACTTTTCTGGCTGCGGCAGCATGTGCGGCAGCGGATTTGAGGTGTCGGCGATGGCGTCGATGTTGAAGAAGCGTGCGCCGGGAATATGCCCCTGCTGATAAGCGAAATCGAGCGGCAGCCCTTCGCTCGGCGTGTAGCTGGCGTCGAGAATGGCGATATCCGGCGCGTCCAGATGTTCGGCCAGCCACTGTGTATCGACCAGCCAGCGGGTGGTGTTATCTCTCATGGGCCTCCCCAGACCTTTTGATTGCCGCAGCCCGGTCGTGCCCGGCGGCGGATTGTGATTTCAGACGAAGACTTCAGGCATGGCGGTTGCGTGCATGTTCAGCCATTTCGGTACGGGCAGCCCCTTCTCGCGCAGGAATGCCGGGTTGAACATCCGGCTCTGATAGCGAGAGCCATAGTCGCACAGGATCGTCACGATGGTGTGGCCCGGCCCCAGATCGCGCGCCAGCCGCATGGCGCCTGCAACGTTGATGCCGGTGGAGCCGCCCATGCACAGCCCTTCTTTCTCCAGCAGATCGAAAGCGATCTCGAAGGCTTCGGGATCGCCTATCTGATAGGCCTTGTCGATCTGCACGCCTTGCAGATTTGCGGTGATGCGCCCCTGGCCGATGCCCTCGGTCACCGAGGAGCCTTCGGCCTTGAGTTCGCCATGCGTGTAATAGTTGTAGAGCGCTGCCCCCATGGGATCGGCAAGGCCGATGACGATGTCGCTGCGCTTGGCCTTGAGACCGTCCGACACGCCGCCCAGAGTGCCGCCTGTGCCGACCGCGCAGATGAAGCCATCGACCCGGCCTTCGGTCTGCTCCCAGATTTCCTCGGCGGTGGTGAGCCTGTGGCCTTCGCGGTTCGCGACATTGTCGAACTGGTTTGCCCAGATGGCGCCCTGCGGATGGGTTTCGTTCAGCCGTTCAGCAAGGCGGGCGGAATATTTCACATAGTTGTTGTCGTTCCGATAGGGGACGGCAGGCACCTCGACAAGGTCTGCGCCCATCAGGCGCAGCGTGTCCTTCTTTTCCTGCGACTGGGTCTCGGGAATGACGATCACCGTGCGGTATCCCAGCACATTGGCCACAAGCGTCAGGCCGATCCCGGTATTACCCGCCGTGCCCTCCACCACGATACCGCCTGGCTTCAGCACACCACGCGCTTGCGCATCACGGATGATGAACAGCGCGGCGCGATCCTTGACCGACTGGCCGGGATTGAGAAATTCGGCCTTGCCGAGAATTGTGCAACCGGTCTCCTCACTGGCGCGCTTCAGCTTTATGAGCGGCGTATTGCCAATACAGTCAAGGGCGCTTTGCTTGATCGTCACAGGTGCGGTGTCTCCATGGATCGGCGGTCCCGGCGGGGCTTGCGCTCATGAGTGCTGCAGCTTTATCGTCACGCTCGATACAAGAGCCGGGGCGCAGCACGCATGTTCTTTCATATCTCGAAATTTGCATGGTTCGTGCTTCAGCCGTCAAGCCTCATCCTGTTGATGCTCCTTCTCGGCGTGGTGCTATTGGTGATGCGCCGCGCGCGCTGGGGCCTGCGGCTGGTCGTTGCCGGCACCGCGATTTATGCCGCAGCCGGGCTATCGCCGCTAGGTCATTGGCTGATGATCCCGCTCGAGGAGCGGTTCGCTCGCGCTGCGGTGCTGGACGGGCCGGTTGACGGCATCATCGTGCTTGGCGGCTCGATCGACACGGTGGTGAGCAAGGCGCGCGGCGAGATCGCGCTGAACGAAGCCGCCGAACGCCTTACCGAGGGCGCGGCGCTGGCTCGCCGCTTCCCCCGCGCGCGGCTGGTCTTTTCCGGCGGGTCAGCCGATATCCTGTATGCCCATATGACCGAAGCGGCGGCGGCACGCGATCTGTTTGCGCGCCTCGGGATTGCGCCGCAGCGCATCGAGATCGAGGATCGTTCCCGCAACACGGCGGAAAATGCCTCGCTCACAGCCGCCCTGCTGGCGCCGGAGCCGGGCGCGCGCTGGCTGCTGGTCACATCGGCGTTTCACATGCCGCGCGCGGTGGGCAGCTTTCGCGCCGCCGGGTTCGATGTGCTGCCCTGGCCGGTGGATTTCCGCACGCGCGGCACAGCGGATGCGTGGCGGCTGTTCCCGCGCGCATCCGAAGGCTTGCGCCGGGTCGATCTGGCTACCAAGGAGTGGGTCGGCCTATTCGTCTATTATCTAAGCGGGCGCATCGCCACGGTGTTTCCGGCGCCCTGAGCCGTGCGAATATCGGCGCCTTCAGATCTGCGGATGCAGCGATGGATGCGCTTTGACCTTGCGTTCGCGGTAAAGCAGATAGAGCCCGGCGGCGATGATGATGATCCCGCCCGCGATGGTCCAGCTGTCGGGGACATCGCCGAATACGGCATATTGCAGCGCCGTGACGCTCAGCAGCCCGACATAGATGAACGGCGCCAGCACCGGGGCCGGGGTCTCGCGGTGGGCAAGGATCAGCAGCCAGTGGCCGATGCCGCCCCACACACCCATGGAGCACAGCAACAGCCAGGCGAAGGCATCGCCCGGCCACTGCCAGAACCAAAGACCGAGCGGCGCGAAGGCGAGGATGCCGACCAAGGGCGAATAGACGAAGGTGACGCGCGCTTCGTCATGTCTGGCCAGGAAGCGGGTGGTGATATTGTAAAAGGAAAAGCAGATCACCGCACCGAACGAGAACAGGATCGCCCAGTGAACGCCGCCAAAGCCCGGCTTGACGACGAAGATGACGCCTATGAACCCGGTGCAGATGGCCAGCAGACGCCGCCAGCCGACCCATTCGCCGAGCAGCGGGCCGGCGAGACCGGCGATGAGAAGGGGGCCGAGGAAAAAGATCACCAGCGCCTGGTCGAGCTGAAGATATTCAAGCGCGGCAAAGTTGAACGCGGTCGTGGCCAGCAGAAAGAAGCTTCGCAGCCACTGAAAACCGGGCCGGCGCGGGCGCATCGCCGCCAGAAATGCCGCCGGACCGACCAGTGCCAGCGCGAAAGGCAGATGCATGACAAAGCGCATCCAGATCACTTGCACCACAGGAAGATCGCCGACATTCACCAGATATTTCGCCGTGGTGTCCAGCGCGCCGAAAAAGCTGATCGAGGCGCACATCAGCCCGATGTCGAGCAGACGTCTGGCGCTGGCTTGCGGCGTGGCGGCGGGTTGCAACATCATCGTGCCTGTTCATGCAGCGTGGGCGGCATAGCCTCACATGGTATCAATGGGATGCGGCTCACCCGCGCGTCAAGCCGGCGCGTTGGCAAAGCGCATGCGGCACGAGACCAGCAGCTATGCACCGCGCGCCGTCCGCGCACGCAAAAGCCGCGGCAAAGCGCCTTGGCAGGCTTGACGCAAAGGGCGGCGCTGCCTAGTCTCTCGCGCACATGGAACGCGCGCAAACGGGATTTTCATCCGGCTGCGTCGTGCCCGGAGAGCCGGTAGCTCAGCTGGTAGAGCAACTGACTTTTAATCAGTAGGTCCAGGGTTCGATCCCCTGCCGGCTCACCATCCCGTCGAGGCTGCGCCACGCTCAGAAGCCGTGGATCTGTTTCGCCACGCGGTAGGTGTTGGCATAAGCAGCTACCGTTGGCCCGATCGGATCGCAATAGCCCCCACCTATCGCCATGCTGACCGGCACGCCGCGCGCCGCACAATGGTTCAGCACCATCTCATCCCGGCGCATCAGCCCATGATGGGTCAGCGCGAGCCGGCCCAGCCGGTCCTCGGCCAGCGGATCGACACCAGCCTGATACAGCACCAGATCAGGACGAAAGGCGAAGACCGCCGGCAGATGCTCATCCAGCGCGCGCAGATAGGTCTCGTCATCCGTCCCGTCGGCCAGTCCCACATCGAGGTCCGAGGGCGGTTTGCGAAAGGGAAAGTTCTTCTCGCCGTGCATGGAGAAGACGAAGACGCGCGGGTCGCCCGTGAGGATGGCCGCATTGCCATCGCCTTGATGCACATCCAGATCGACTATCGCAACGCGCGTCGCCCAGCCATTCGCCAGCGCGCACAGCGCGGCTATCGCGAGATCGTTATAGATGCAATAGCCTGCGCCGAAATCGCCGTGGGCATGGTGTGTGCCACCGGCAAGTTGCCCGGAAATGCCATGCTCGATGGCTTCGTGGACGGCTGCAATGGCGCCGCCGACAGTCGCGCGGGTGCGTGTGACCAACGACCGGCTCCAGGGAAAGCCGATGCGCTTCATTGCCTTTTCGCCCAGTTCGCCGCGCTCGAAGCGCTCGACATAGCAACTATCATGCGCGCGCGCGATATCAGCATCGCTGGCCAGCGGCGAGAGCGCCAGATCCTGCGCAGTGATGATGCGCTCGCACAACAGCGTTTCGCGGAGCATGGCATATTTGCTCCCCGGAAAGCGGTGCCCATCGGGAAGCGGCAGATTGAACCTGTCGGAGTAGAAGAATTTCATGTCCGCAGAGATTTCACCACCACGATGACAGTGCAGGCAACGCATATCTCATGCTGCAACCAGTACTACGCCGGCCGGCTGAGGGTCGATCATTGGCGAGCTATCTGCGGGCGCTTAATCGGCCGCCGGCTGCTCCTGAACCGCGACGGCGTTGGCAAGCGCGCGACCGACGCTCAGCAGGAGCTGGTCCGCCCCGTGATGCGCAACCAGTTGGACCCCGATCGGCAGAGCCCCACAGCGCCAGCCGGGAATGGTCAGCGCGGGAAAGCCGGCAAGCGTCCACAGCCGCTGGGGCGCGCGCGACCCTGTTCCTTGCGTGCGCGCTGGCGCCGGGCCAACGGTCGCCGCTGTCAGGATCACCGCGCCGCGAGGCAGCCAGCCCGCCAGCGCCTCGATGATCGCCAGACGCTTGTCCAGGGCGCTGCGATAGGTGGCGGCGTCGATTTTGCGCCCCATCTCGATCCAGCCAGCCATTGCCGGGCTCATCAGATGGCCGAATTTGTCGTAATCGCCGCCGTGGTGGCGGGCCATGTCGTGGGCGATCAGCGTGTGGACACATTCACGCTCGCCCCGGCTCAGATCGGTGATGGCGCCTGACTCCACCGTCCAGCCGAGCTGACGGCACGCCTGCGCGGCGCCGGCCAGCGCCTGAATGACGCTGCGATCAAGCGGTTCGTCATACCACGGCTCAACCATCATGATGCGGGAGGGCGCGGGCGAAGGCGAGGGGGACAGCACATTTTGCGGCACACCCAGCAGCGTTCGGTAGACCCGCTCAAGCACGTCATGGCCGCGCGCCATGATGACCGGGTGATCAAGCGCCTCGCTCAGCGGCATGGCGCCATCGAGCGGCAAGACGCCGTGGCTGGGCTTGAAGCCGATGATGCCGCAATAGGCTGCCGGGCGAATGCCTGAGCCGATGCTTTGCGAGCCAAGCGCACAGCACACCATGCCAGCCCCGACCGCGGCGGCCGAGCCCGAGGAGGAGGCGCCAGGCGTTTTTGCCGGATCGAACGGATTGGTCGTCTCGGGCTCTCGCGCCATGGCATATTCGGTCGATGTGGTCGTCCCCATGATGATGGCGCCAGCCGCGATCAGGCGGCTTGCGAGTGTGCAGTCCGCATCCGGGATGCGCTGGGCGTGGATCGGCGTGCCCCAGGTGCAGCGCAGACCTGCAACATCGAAGACTTCCTTGATGCCCACGGACAGGCCGTGCAGCGGCCCGCGATCGCCGGGATCAATCTCATCGAGCCGCTCAGCGAGCTCGCGGGCCTCATCGAGGCGCATGTCGCGAAAGGCCCGGACGTCCGGCTCTCGGGCCACTATCCGGGAAATACCCGCCGCGATCCGGCCGCCGGCATCGTGCGCGCGCGCCTGTTTGCCCGCGCCGGACCTGGTTGGGCCAGGGGCCACGTCATCAGTCACTGGTTCCCCCGCCGAATGTGAGATCGAAGGATTTTTCGAGTTCGGCGTCGAGATCGGCATAGATCAGCCGCTCCAGATCGCGAAACCTGTCCGAGGTGAAGTCGCGCGGGTGAGGCAGGTCGATCAGGTGATCCGATTTGATCTGTCCAGGCCGCGCCGTCATGACGATGATGCGATCAGCCAGATAGACCGCCTCCTGAACCGAATGGGTAATGAACAGGATGGTCTTCTGGTGCTCCTGCCAGATCTTCAGCAACTGCTGCTGCAAAAAGCGGCGGGTAAGGGCGTCGAGCGCGCCGAACGGCTCATCCATCAGGATGACCGACGGGTCGGTGGCAAAGACGCGCGCGATGGCGACGCGCTGCTTCATGCCGCCTGACAGTTCGCTGGGGCGCTGATTGGCGAAATCCTGCAGTCCGACGACGCCCAGATATTGCCGAGCGATCTCGTGACGCATTGTGCGCGCAACTCCCTGCTGTTCCAGCCCGAAGGCGACATTGTCGAGCACCGAAAGCCATGGGAACAACGCATAGTCCTGAAACACGACGCCGTGGTCGATATCGGGGCCGCGGACCGGATCATCGCCGATCGAGGCCGTGCCTCCTGTCGGGCGCAGGAAGCCGGCGAGGATGTTGAGCAGCGTGCTCTTGCCACACCCGGAGGGGCCGACAATGGCGAGGAATTGGCCCGCTGGCACATGAAGGTCGGTCGGGCGCAGCGCATTGACATTGCCGCGATCGCTGATGAAGGTCATCTCCAGCGCCCGCACCTGGATCGCCTTGCTTTTTGCCGCCTGCGCAGCCGCGAAGTGCGCGTCTTTGACAAGGGATCGTGCATCCATTCTCATTTCCCCCAGTCATAGCGGCGCGCGATGATGCGGAAGACCGCGTCGATGCACACGCCGAGGATGCCGATGACCACCATGCCCACGAGCACCAGATCGGATCGCAGGATCTCCATGCCATCGGCGATGAGATAGCCAAGCCCTGACTGCGCCGCGACGAGTTCGGCCGCGATTATCGCTGCCCAGCCTGTGCCGAACGCGATGCGGAACCCGACGATTATGGTGGGCATGGCGGCCGGCAGGATGACCTTCATGAACAGTTTGCGTTCGCTGTCACAGCCGAGCACCTGGCCGGCGCGGATGAGCACCGGGTCAACGCCCTTCACGCCCGAAATCGTGTTCAGCAGTATCGGGAAGAAGGTGGCGATGAAGATGATGAAGATCTTCCCTGTTTCGCCGATGCCGAACCACAGGATGGCCAGCGGGATCCAGGCGAGCGGCGAGATGGGTCGGAAAAGCTCGACGAAGGGATCGACGATTGCCTCAAGCCGCGATGAGCGCCCCATGGCGAGGCCCAGCGGCACGGCGACCATCGCGGCGATCAACCATGCCGACAGCACCCGGCTCAGGCTGGCCCAGATGTGGACGAACAGTTCGCCGCTCAACAGCAGTCCGAAGAAGCTCGACAGCATCAACAGCGGCGGCGGCAGGATGGCGACATGCGCATTGGAGAGCACGACCACAAGCTGCCACACGAGGCCGATCGTCAGCAGCGCCGCAATGTAGGGCATGACGTTACGCGCCATCTGGGTCATAGCCGCACCTCCCGAATTCAGGATCGTCCATGCGCCGGCGCCCCTCGTGGGGCGTCCGGCACACGGCTTGGTATGGACATTACCGCTCACTTGCGGATGCCGCCTTTATCTGACCCCTTGCTGAACGATGGTCAGGGCCTTCTGGGCAAAGCTCGGGTCAAACTTCGGGTTGTCGGTAGCCTCGAGGATCTCGGCGTCCTTCAAGAATTTGGTGTAGGCCTCGATGGTGCTCGCCTCTGGAGCCACATCAAGATTGTAGACCGAGATCTTCTGCGCCAGGGACAGGCGGATCACCTCTTCGGGGAAGCCGATCTGGTCCGCCCACATCTTCACCGCGGCTTCTTCATCCTTCAAGATGAGGTCGATGGCCTGGACTATGGCCGTGATCAGGTCCTGCACCAGTTCAGGACGCGCCTCGATGAAGTCCTCGCGCGCATAGACGCCATTGCCGATGTAATGTCCTGCCTTGATCGGCAGGATCTGTTCGGCCTTCATCAACACACGCGAGTGGCCGGCCGCAAGTGCATTGGACACATGAGGATCCCAAGTGATGCCGGCATCGACGGATTTGTTGGCGAGCAGGGTCGGCACATCTGATCCCTTGGTCCTGAACAGCTCCACATCGTCGATGCTCAGGCCGACATCAGTCAGGGCTTTCACCAGCAGCGGATATTGCTGCGAGCCCTTGCCGGGAAAGGCGATCCGCTTGCCCTTCAGATCGGCGATCGAGGTGATAGGCGAATCCTCGGGGACGAGGATGGCGGTCTGCTCCAGAATGGAGATCGCCAGCAGCTTGGCAGGCAGGCGCGCGGACGCGACAATCGCCGGTCCCATCCCGGCAGATGCGATCTGCAATTCGCCCGCTGCCAGCGCCTGATTTTCAGGCGCGCCATAAGAAAAGCTGCGGAAGACGATCTTGACGTCATGCTTTTGCTCGATCGGGTCGAGCAGTCCCGCAGCGCGTGCGATGTAGATCGGCATTGTCGCGGGCTGAACACCGAAATTGATGGTCTCGGTGGCTGAGGCTTGCGGGCTCACGCCCAACAGCACTGCCCCCAGAACGGCGAGTTTGGCGAGAAATTTCATGGACGGCTCTCCTTGCAACGGATTCACTGGAGATGGATCACTGGTCGCCTGCATGCCTCAGCAGACATCTCAGGCTGAACCATTAATGCAAGGGTAACACAAAATTGTGTGACAACACGTCACATAATTTGTGCAACAGGCCGAAAAAGGCGGTCAATTTGCGGGCTTGGCGATCAGCTATTAGGCATTTTCGAATAACAGCGTACTGATCGATGCTGCGGTTTCCGCAAGGCGCGGCACCAGATCGACGGCCCGGCTGCGTGGCAGACGGATTTCCGGGCCATGCACGGCGAGCCCGGCGCGGATGACGCCATCTGGGTCACGGATCGGGACCGCGACCGCCAGCAAACCAGCGGAATCTTCCTGATCATTGATCGAATATCCCCTGGCGCGGATCTCGGCGATGGCCTCGCCAAGCGCATGCGCGCTGGTAAGCGTGTTGGGCGTGCGCCGCTCCAGCGGTACGGCCGCGAGATATTGGTCGAGATGTTTTTGTGAAAGCTGCGCCAGCAGCAGCTTGCCGATGGCGGTACAGTAAGCGGGCAGACGACTGCCCGGCTTGAGCTGCACGCGCAGCGGCCAGTCACACTCGACACGGTCGATATAGACCACCTCATTGCCATCGAGCACGCCGATATTGCAGGTCTCGCGAACCTCAGCGACCAGCCGCTCCAGTATCGCACGGCGGAGCTTCGTGGCGCGCACGGTGCCAAGTGCGCGCAGGCCAAGCTGAGCCAGCGCCGGCGCTACCTCATAGCGCTCGCGTTCGAAGTCGCGCTGGACCATGCCCAGCTCCTCGAGCTGGCTCAAGATCCGGTGGATGGTCTGGCGCGTCATGGCCAGTTCGGCGCCCAGGTCCGGAGCGCTGACGGGTTTGCCTTCGCGCGTCAGGATCTCCAGGATCGCAAACGCCTTGCGAAGCGGTGAATAGGTCGTGCGGTTGGAAGCCACTGAACACCTCGGCAAATCGGTTTCGCGTCAAGCTGGCGCGGGAAAACACATGAAACGCAGCATACAGGGCGCGCGCCGGGTTCGTCAGCCGCCACAGGTGCGACTGGCTATCGGGATGCCGCAAGCACGTTTCGCTCGGTGGCATAATTGTTGCGTACGATGAAAAAGAAACGCATTGGACAAATACTTCGGAATGCGTCAACCTGTCACAATCTGCCATATGCCGTCAAAGGCATTGCCAGTTACGGACCCCATGTCCCACGCTAATTTTGCACAAATCTGTGAATTTGCGATTGCGCCGGGCACTGGCAAGGCCTTTCACATGCACGCCGGCGACCAGATGGACATCATCGCGCTGGAGGGTCCACAGGTGGCCGACATGTGGGCCTTCGCGGATTGCGATGCCGGCGAATTCCTGTCGACCGAACATACCAGGTCATGTCTCGACCGTCTGAGCCCGAAGATCGGAGAAGCCTTCTTCACGAATCGGCGGCGGCCGATGCTGAAGGTGATCGCCGACAGCTCGCCGGGCGATCATGATCTGCTGCTCTCGGCATGTGATGAAGCACGCTACCGGCTGCTGGGCCATGATGGTCCGCATCGCACCTGCGTGGACAATCTCATCGAGGCGCTTGCCGAACACGGGCAGCAGCCGCGCGAAATCCCGAGCCCGGTCAACATATTCGAAAATGTCGCCATTGGCCCGGATGGATCGCTGGAGATCCTTCCGCCGCGCGTCAGTGCCGGAGAGGCGCTCTTGCTCGCCGCCGAGATGGACCTGTGGCTGATCATCTCGGCCTGTCCAATGGATATTGTCCCGACCAACGGCGCCGATCGCCGCCCGAAGGCCATCGGCGTGCGTCTTCGTCCGGTCGGGGATGCATGAGGGGGCTGAACTGCCCAATCCGTTTATGTAAGAGCCAAAACAAGGAGATATGCAGATGTCTTGCAAACTCGATGCTTCCACCTTCAGCCGCCGCACCGCGCTCGGCCTGGTCCTGGGTGCGCTGGCTGCGGTGATCGCGCTGCCGGGGGTTGCGGTGGCGGCCACGCTCGCCGAGATCAAGGAGCGCGGATACATGACCATCGCCACGGAAGACGATTACGCGCCCTTCGAGATCATGAAGGACGGCCAGCCGACCGGATTCACCCATGATATCGTCGCGGAATTGCGCAAATATGCCGATTTCGAGATCCGTCAGGAAATCCTGCCTTGGTCGGGCCTGCTCGCGGCCGTGCGCGCCGGCAAATATGATGCGGCGATCACGGGTTCGATCGTCTCGGAAGAGCGGCTGCGGGTCTTCGATTTCTCCGTTCCCACCGCCAGCGCCCAGCATTTCTACATCAAGCGCGCCGGCGATGACCGGATCAACAGCATTGCCGATCTGAACGGCCTGACGGTCGGTGTGCAGGCCGGCAGCGTGCTGCTATCGCGTCTGCCGGAGTTGCAGGCCATGCTGGAAGCGACCGGCGGCAGCCTTGGCCAGGTGATCGAATACACGTCTTATCCTGAAATCTATGAGGATCTGGCCAACGGCCGTCTCGATTATACCGTGAACTCGGTCATCAGCGCCAAGAGCCTCGTTGCTCAGCGCGGCGATGATTTCGCCATGGGCGAGCCGGTTTCGGGGCCAGGCTTTCATGCCTATCCCGTGCCGAAGGGCAATGAGGAGCTGCTCGAATTCATCAACGGGTTCATCTTGAACCTGCGCGAATCCGGCAAGCTGGCCGAGCTTCAGGAAAAGTGGTTCGGACAGTCATTCCCCGAGCTCCCCACCAAGCCGATCAAGAGCATCGAAGACTATCAGGCGATGACGGCGACCAACTGAATCCTGCGTGTTTCAATCAAGAATGCCCTCCGCGCTCGGACCATCACCGGGCGCGGAAGGCAGGGGGTAAAGCGTGACGGCAGTCGGATTTCAGACGCTGCTGGATGGAGCCTGGATCACGATATGGATCTCGGGCCTTGCCATCATCGGGGGGGTGCCGCTCGGCCTTGCCCTCGGGCTGGGTCGGGTGTCGGGCATTCCGATCCTGTCGCAATTCATCATTCTTTACGTGAGCCTGGGCCGCGCCACGCCGCTGGTCACGCTTGTCCTGCTGATTTTTGTCGGCCTGCCGGTGCTCGGGATCAACATCGACAAGTTCACCGCCGGCGTGCTGACGCTGCTGCTCAACACCGCCAGCTTTAACGCCGAGATCTGGCGCTCGGTCTATCAGTCCTTTCCCCGTTCGCAGATCGAAGCAGCGCGTGCCGTCGGCATGACCAGGCCGCAATATTTCCGGCGCATCATGTTCCCGCAGATGACCTATGCCGCGCTGCCCGCGCTCATCAACGAGATGACGTTCCTGATCAAGGCAAGCCCGGCCATCGCGGTTATCGGCATCGTCGATCTGACGCGCGTGACCAACCGCATTGCCGCGCAGACCTATGAGCCGCTACCGCCGATCATCGTCGCCGGCATCTTGTACATGCTCATCATCGGCGGCCTCGTGAAACTTCAGCGCGTGCTGGAAAACCGGGCGGCGCGCTACGCCCCGATCGACGGGTGAGCGGCAATGAGCGACTGGGACATCGTCATCTCCGAATGGCCACGCTTTGCGAGCGGTTTTGTGACGACGCTGAGCTTGTTCATTCTGGCGACGATCGGCGCGTTCATCCTCGGCATCTGGCTTGTCAATGTGCGCCAGAGCAAACGCGGCGGCGCGCGCGTTGCCGCTGGCTATTACATCGACGGCATGCGCATGCTGCCGTTCCTGATCTTCGTCTACCTGCTTTATTACGGCCTGCCGTCACTGGGCATAAAGATGAGCGCTTGGACGGCGGGCCTGCTGGGGCTCATCCTCTATCACAGCGCCTATGTGGCGGAAATCCTGCGGGGAAGCTGGGAACAGCTTCCCAATGGCCAGATCGAGGCTGCCCGCGCCCAGGGCTATCACGGCCTGCGTCTGTTTCGGCGCATCATCCTGCCGCAACTGGTCCTGAACAGCGCGCCGATCCTCGGCAACCAGCTTATCTACATGCTCAAGGACACCGCCTTCCTGATGATCATCACCGTTCAGGAACTGACCTACGCTGCGTCCTCGGTGCAATCAATGTATCTCATTCCGCTTCATCCGTTCATCATTGCAGTGGGGCTTTACTGGCTGATGAGCCTTGTCATCGAGGGCGTGGTGGCGCTGGTGAACCGGCTTGCAAAGGAGAGAGGCCTTGGCCAGACCTGAGAGCCTGCCCGGCGGCGAGACCACAACGCCGGCGCTGGAAGCGCGCGGGATCTGCAAGCAGTTCTCCGGCGAGGAAGTCCTGCGAAATGTCGATCTGAAGGTCGAGCCGGGATCGACGGTCAGCATCCTCGGGCCTTCGGGCTCGGGCAAATCGACCCTGCTGCGCTGCCTCAACTGGCTGGAGACACCCGAACGTGGCGAGGTCTATCTGCTCGGCGAGCGCGTCGGGCGCCGGGCTGATGGCCGGGTCATGTCGGACCGCGAAATGGCGCTGACGCGTGCGCGCCTGGGCATGGTCTTTCAAAGCTTCAATCTGTGGCCGCACTTCACCGTTTTGCAGAACATCATCGAGGCGCCGACCCATGTCCTGAAACTGCCAAGGGAACAGGCGATCGAGCGCGCCGAAGAACTGCTCGACAAGGTCGGCCTGCGCGAAAAGCGCGACGTCTACCCCTATTCGCTCTCGGGCGGCCAGAAGCAGCGCGTGGCCATCGCCCGCGCCTTGTGCATGTCACCCGATGTGCTGCTGTTCGATGAGCCCACAAGCGCGCTCGATCCCGAACTTGTGGGCGAGGTGCTGGCGGTGATGCGGGCGCTGGCGCAGGAGGGCATGACGATGGTCGTCGTCACCCATGAAATGAGCTTTGCCCGCGATGTCTGCGATGAGGTGATCTTCATGGACAAGGGCCAGGTGGTCGAGCGCGCCCCGCCCGATCAATTCTTCGACGCGCCGAAGACCGAGCGCGCCCAGCGGTTCCTCGCCCGCGATGGATGAACCCATCTGTTCGCTGATGCCGGCACCGGCTCGCACGACACCAGGCTCAACCCTGAGCCGGGGCGAATACGCTGACATGTATCGGGGTGGGCTTGAAGGCGTTGCACGCATTGTGGATTTGCGGGCAGTTCGAGATCACCGCCAGCACATCGCGTTCTGCGCGCAGATCGACATGGTCGCCCGGCAGCGACCGGCCCAGCGCAATCTCGCATTCGGCCTCCATCGACACCGGCACCTCCATGAAGAAATTCACGTTCGGCACGATGTCGCGCCTGCCCATGCCATGTTCGGCCAAAGCCTTGAGGAAGTTCTCCCGGCAACCGGGGACATCATCGACGCCGTAGAGCATCTTGTTGCTCGGCGCGCTGCAACAGCCGCCCAGAGTGTCATGGCCGATGAAGCTGTCGCTGATGATGCTGACCAGCGGCCGCGCCAGATCTGAATAAAGCACGTGGCCGGTCGTCAGCCTGATCGTGCCGGCCGCCTTCAACGTGTTGGGCGCGTGATAGCGTTCCTCACGATCATCGCTCGCATAACACAGGAAATCGACCGCCTGGCTGCCCTCCAGATCAACGATGCGCAAGATGTGTCCGGCGGGAATTATGCGCGACCACGGGGCGCGCGCCGCGATGGTCTGGCTGTATGTCTCTTCGCCCCAGACCGGGCGGGCGGTCTCGCTCAGCGACATGGCTGCCTCCTTTTTTGCGTGCCCGGGCAAAAGCGGGCGGGGCTTCTTTTGTGCGCTGGCGCGGTATCAGCGCCACTCGTCGCGCAGATGATACCAGCGGTACAGCAGCGCCTGGCCCAGCCGGCGAAAGGGCGCGAACGGGTGGGTCGGCAGGGGTGAGGTGAAAATCGGCAGTTCGAACGCGCCGTCGCGCTGGCCCGCGACAAGCTGGGCGAGGCGTCGGCCGGCTTGAGCGGAATACATCACGCCGTTGCCGCCATAGCCAAGCGCATAGAAAACGCCCGGATCATGTTCGGCCGCAACGATGCGCGGCATCATGTCGTGGCTGACATCGACCCATCCCCACCACGAATAATCGACCTGAACACCCGCGATCGGCGGGAACTTGCGTGCTATTGCGTCGGTCAGAAGCTTCAGATGTCGGGGATTGGCGGCGTCGGCCCCGGTGATCGCGGCGCGGCTGCCGATCTGCAGCCGGTCATCGGGCAGCAGCCGATAGTAAAAGCGCAAGGTCCTCGTGTCGGTGATGACCTCGCGGGTGAGGAAATTGCATGCCGCGATCTCATCGGCCGCAAGCTGGCGCGTCACGATCGAATTGGACAGGATCGGCATGGTGCGCTGGCGCAGGCTGGGGTGCAACTCGCCGGACGTGTAGCCGCCCGTCGCCACGGCCACCTTGCGCGCCCGTACTGTTCCGCCGGGTGTTTGCAGATGATGCCTGCCCTGGTGGGTGCGCCATGCTGTTACCGGGCTCGACGGATGGAGCTTGGCGCCGCCCTGGCGCGCCAGACGCATATATCCCTGGGCGAGTTTCAACGGATGAACCCCGATCCCCTCGGGTTCATGCATGGCGCCTGCAGCTTCGGCGTCATTGACGTAGGTGCGTTGCACCTCATCGCGGCTCAGGATGCGCGCGCCATAACCGAATTTGTCGCGCAGCACCGCACTCTCGCTCTCCAGCTTTTTCAGCGCTGCGGGCTTGTGCGCGATGTACAGATGCCCGCCCGGCTGGGCGTCGCAGTCGATTTCCGCGATCAAGGTCTTGAATGTATCGAAGCCATCGAGGATTTCGCCGTGAAGCGCGCGCGCGACATCAAGTCCCCAGCGCGCTATCCACTGCGAACGCGACAGCCGGCCCGAGGCTGCCTGTGCCTGACCGCCATTGCGGCTGGTGCAGCCCCAGGCCAGGCGGTTGGCCTCCAGCACATGCGCCTTGATGCCGAATTCGCGCGCCAGGAACAGGGCGCAAGCGAGGCCCGTGAAGCCCGAGCCGATGATCGCCACATCAACATCCAGATCGCCATCAACAGGCCCGTCATCATCCGGCGCGGGGCCGGCCGTCGCGGCCCAGTAGGTCGGGGCGTAGTCGCGGCCATGGCCGGGCGTGGGCGCGCGCAGCGGATCATAATGCGGGTCGTATTCGCGCCATTTCCGCCCAACATCGCGCGCCACGGGTTGCAGCGAAATCTCACTCATCAGGTCTTGCTCACATGTCGAAGCGTCCCGCGCGCCCCTGCCACTTTCAGCGTTGCGCCGCGCATCCGCAGCGCATGTCCAGACTAGCCGACAAGCGGCAGCATGAAAACATCTTCATTGGCAGTGGCGCGCGGCGCTTTCAATATGGTCAAGCAAAGTCGATGCCAGCATCGCTCATCGGCAAGCGGGTGATGAGCTTGCCGGTCGCGGCGCGGATCGCGTTGGCAAGCGCCGGCGCCACCGGCGGCAGGCCCGGCTCTCCCACCCCGGTTGGCGGTTCGGCCGACGGCACGATCACAACCTCGATCTTCGGCATGTCCGACAGGCGCAAAGGCTCGTAATCGGGGAAATTCTGCTCGACGACTTCGCCGTCAGCCATGGTGATCTTGTTGCGCATGGCATGGCCGAGACCATAGCCGATCCCGCCTTCCATCTGCGCGCGGACCACATCGGGGTTGATGACGATGCCGCAATCGACAGCGCAGACCACGCGCTCCAGCTTGACGCGCTCATCCTGCAGCGAGATCTCGACCACTTGGGCGACATAGCTGGCGAAGCTCTCATGCACGGCGACGCCGCGAGATATACCCGGCGCGGGCGGTTTTTGCCATTCCGCTGCCTTGGCAACGGCGCGCAGCACCCCTTCCAGTCGCGGCTGCTCGCCAAGCAGCGCGAGACGATATTCCACCGGGTCAGCGCCGGCGGCTTCTGCCAGCAGGTCGATCATGATTTCGGTGGAATAAGCCGTGTGGGTATGGCCGACCGAGCGCCACCACAACACGCTTGCGCCATGCTCCATGTTGCGCACATCCACGCGGATGTTCGGCACCGCATAGGGCAGGCCGCGCGCGCCCTCCACCGAGGTTGCATCAAGTCCGTCTTGCACGAGCATGGCTTCAAACGGCGTGCCGACCAGAATGCTCTTGCCCGCCAGCCGGTGAGCCCAGGCGCTTGGCTTGCCGTCCTCGCCGATCGCCGCGCTCAGGCGGTGCGCATACATGGGGCGCCAGTAGCCGCCGCGGATATCGTCCTCGCGCGTCCAGATCAGCTTGACCGGCCGACCATCGCCCAGCGCCTTGGCGGCCATCACGCCTTCAGCCACATAATCTGCGGCCGCATTGGCGCGGCGTCCGAACGATCCGCCGGCATATAGCGTCTCGATTTCTATGGCTTCCGGCGCCACCCCGAGAATGCCGGCAGCCACCGGCTGAACGACCGAAGGGAACTGGCAGCCATCCCAGATCTTTGCGCCGCCATCGCGCAGTTGCACGACGCAGGCTTCGGTCTCCATCGGCGCATGCGCCAGGAACGGGAAGAAGAAGTCATGCTCGATGACCGAGGCCGAACCCGCCAGCGCGGCGCCTGCGTCGCCATCATCGCGCGCTATGATCCCATCCTCGTCCAGGGCGGCGATGTGGACCGCCTCCAGCGCCTCGGTCGAGCGGTTCTCGGCGTTGGCGAAATCCCACTCGATCGACAGGGCGTCGCGTCCGCGCATCGCTGACCATGTATCCTCGGCATAAACCGCGATGCCTGCCGGGATCTGATGAACGGCGACCACGCCCGGCGTCTCCATCGCGGCGGTCGCATCGAAGCCTGAGACAGTCCCGCCAAAGCGTGGCGGGCGGGCGATCACCGCGACCACCATGTCGGGCAGCCGCACATCGCTGGCGAACAGGGCCGTGCCGTTGACCTTGGACGCGCTGTCGAGCCGGCCTACGCCCTCTTTCCCGATCAGACGGAAGTCTTCAGGTTTCTTCAGTTCGGGCTCGGCCGGGGGGGTGATGTCGGCGGCATCCCGGATGAGATCGCCAAACGAACTCTGGCGCGAGCCGGGTCCACGTACGGTGCCGGCTTCCACGCTGATCTGGCTAGCCGGCACGCCCCATTTGCGCGCCGCCGCCTCGACCAGCACGGCGCGGGCCGCAGCGCCGGCCTGGCGGTACTGCATGAACGAGTTGGCCATGGCGGTTGAGCCGCCTGTGCCCTGGGAGCCGAAGCTGAGATTGGCATAGCGCGTGGCATCGGCCGGCGCGAATTCGATGCGCACCTGTGCCCAGTCGGCATCGAGTTCTTCGGCGACGAGGGTCGCCAGACCGGTCGATGCGCCCTGACCCATCTCGAAATGTTTGGCAATGACGCTCACCGTTCCGTCGGCGCTGATGGTCACGAACGGGTTGATCGACACGGCGTCGGGAGCAGCGGCAAGCACGCCTTTGGCATTCAGCCCGATGACCAGCAGGGCCGCGGAGCCCTTGAGAAAATTACGGCGATTTGTGTCCAGTGGCATGGATCAGCCTTTCAGGGTGGCGGCGGCGCGGTGGATCGCGGCGCGAACGCGGACATAGGTGGCGCAGCGGCAGACATTGCCGCTCATGATGGCGTCGATATCGGCGTCGGTGGGTTCGGGCGTCTCGTTCAGAAGTGCTGTCGCCGCCATCACCTGACCGGGCTGGCAATAGCCGCATTGGGCCACATCAAGCGCGACCCACGCCTCTTTCACGGCGTCAGCGACCTTGCCGGTCGCGCCTTCGATAGTGGTTACATTCGCCCCCTCGATATCAGACAGCCGCAACTGGCACGAGCGCTGGGCGATCCCGTCCACATGAACGGTGCAGGCGCCGCATGCAGCCACCCCGCATCCATATTTGGTGCCGGTCAGCCCGAGGTGGTCTCGCAAAGCCCACAATAGCGGCATCTCGCCGTCATAGGGAGCCTGCGTCTCAGTACCGTTGAGAGTGAAACGCGCCATGAATTATGCCTCCGAATGCTGATCTCGATCAGCCGCGAGTGATGTGTGGATGGAGATATGGTGGCTTCACGCCTATATCGGCTGCGAGCCGCTAAAGATGGATATTATCATCATCGAAATGGTTCGTGGCAGCTATCGCGCACCGGGATCCTGACCAATTCAACTATTGTGATGATGTAACCTGCAAACCGGGAGATAGCGCGGCATGCCGGCTGCATTATGTCTGGCGTGGTAAATAAATTTTGATCGCCAGAGGCGTGAGCCGAATGGTAGCCAGAATCTCGTTGCATCGGACAGAGGTGAACGGGATCGAGGCGAGCGGATTGCGGATCAGAAGCCATCCTTCATATGGCCGTATTCATTTGGTCGATGAGCGCAATACATGCTGACAAGTCCTTCGACAAAGGGCGGCCTGAAATGCGCAGATTTCGGCTCCAGCTTCTGACGGTCGCGCTGTTTCTGCTTGTCGTCTGGTGGATTTTTGGTGCCGCGCCCGCAGCGGTATTCCTCGCCGTCTTTATGGTCGTCCTCTTGGTCTTCTGGTTTCAGATCATGCAGTTCGTCTGGATGGGCGGCCAGGCTCACAGGGTCCCGCTGATCCACGTCGAGCCGCTCATGGCTGTTCGCCCATCCATCCTCGGCCACGCCGTGCCCGAGGGTTACCGCCTCTGCTGCCTTTTCTTCGGCACCGGCCTGATCGACCGCACGCGCACGCTCGATCACGGCTTTCCCTACACTGTGCTTGATCCCGTTCCCGCCGTGGGTCAGGCGAGGCAAGCCAATCTGCATGAGCTGTGCGACGAGCGCGCCCGGCAGCTCGTGAACCGCGCGGCGCTCGAGGGGCGACCGGTCCGGCTTTTGTGGTCGGGCGGTATCGACTCGACGGCAGCCTGCGTCGCCTTGCTTCGGGCAGCCAGTCACGATCCATCGCGTCTGGAGATCGTCTATTCCCCGCAATCGCGCGGCGAATATCGTCGGTTCTTCCGCGAGCACGTCAGCGCGCATGGGCGCAGGCGCAAGATCAGGCGGATTGCCGAGGCTCTGGACGAGGGGGCGCTGATCACCTCGGGCGAACATGGCGACCAGATTTTCGGCAGCATCAAGGCGCTCGGCCTGCCGCTCGGCGAGCTCGCCAGGCCATGGGAGCAGACCTTTCCCAACCTGCTGCGAGCACAACTGGCCTCCTGCGGACGCGCCGATGCCGTGGTCTCCTACCTGTCACCGCAACTGGCGCAGTGTCCCGTCACGCTCACGACCTTGTTCGACCTGTTGTGGTGGCTGAACTTCTCGATGAAGTGGCAGGCTGTATCGCTACGCATGCTGGGTTCCCTCGATCAGGCGGGTTTTCGCAAGGTCGAGCCACATGTCGCGCATTTTTTCCGCACGCAAGAGTTTCAGCAGTGGGCGATGCTGAACGCCCACAGCCGGCTGCCCCGCGAATGGACCGCCTACAAGGAGCCGCTTAAGGCCTATATCCGGGATTTCACTGGCGATGGCGATTATTACATGACCAAACAGAAGGAACCGTCACTGCGCAACATGCCTAAGTCGGACCGCTGGAAGCTGGTCCTAGCGGTCGATGAAAAGAGGCGCTATCTGCTGCAATCGCCAGATGACAGTCTGCGCCGGAAATCGGCGTCCGACGCGAACTCGTCTTTCAGCGTGAGCCATGAGCTAGCCCACACGCGTGGCGCAAGCCGCGAGCGCACAAATGAAGAGAACGTGGGAAAGCCGGCCGGGTTCGAGCCACGCCGCGAGGATCCACTCTGGGACGATATGTCCAGCGGGGAGTGATCATGGCCGGCAGTCACAAGCGCAGGACAGGTGCGATGCGATGCATGATCCCTTCCGGGTAGGCGCGGACTGTTACGGCTCGGTCTTTGCAGCAGGTTTCGTGCTCGGTGTGATCGACACGGTTGCGTTGGCGCATCGCCGGGAAATCAGGGATGTAAATCCGCACATAAACGGTCACGGCTTATCCTCGCGGCCCCTGTCCGGCAGTCTGCAAGCATGAACCATGAACGCATCGAGCGCCACCAGGTCTGGATCTATCTGGCCGCCATTCTCATCGGCCTTGCTGCCGGCACGGCCGCGCCGGTGCTCGCCCCGCTGTTCGAGACGATCCTTTGGCCCGTGCTCGGCATTCTCCTCTATGCCACATTTGCGCAGGTACCGTTGATCCACCTGCCGGAGGCGTTCAGCGACCGCCGCTTCATGGGCGCACAGCTGAGCGGCAACTTTGTCTTCGTGCCGCTCGCTGTGTGGGGTCTGCTCACGTTCCTGCCGGATGATCCCGCCATCCGGCTCGGCGTGCTGCTTGTGCTGCTCGTTCCCTGCACGGACTGGTTCATCACCTTCACCCATCTCGGGGGCGGAGATACGGGCCGCGCCATCGCCGCCGCGCCGATCAACCTGCTGGTTCAGATCGCGCTTCTGCCGGTCTATCTCTGGCTGTTCATGGGCGACGCCTTCTTCGAGATACTGGCGGCGGATAGGATCGCGGCTGTGTTCGTGACGCTGATCGTCCTGCCGCTTCTCGCAGCCTGGCTCACCGAACGGTGGGCGGAGCGGCGTGCCGGTCGGGAGCGCTTCGTGGCGCGGCTCGGTCTCCTGCCGGTGCCGCTCTTGGCCCTTGTCGTGTTCCTGATCGCCGCCGCGCAGGTTCATGCCGTCTTCGACGCCCTGCCGGTGCTGGGTCATGTGCTCGGCGTGTTCATCGGCTTTTTGCTCTCCGCAGCCATCATCGGCATCGCCACGGCGCGCCTGTTCGACCTGCCGCCGCGCGCCGCCCGCACCCTGATATTCAGCCTCGGAACGCGCAATTCGTTTGTGGTGCTGCCGCTGGCGCTGGCGCTCTCGCCACAGTGGCAGACCGCCGTCGTCGTGATCGTGTTCCAGTCGCTGGTCGAGTTGTTCGGGATGCTCGCCTATCTCTGGGCCGTGCCGCGCATCATGGTGCCGCAGCGCTCCTTGGCTAGATCCGATGAGTGAACCGAACCGCCGATGACACGACGCCGAGCAGCACCCCAGGCAGCGGTGTCGCTTCGGCCGTCAAGGATGGGCATGAACGGCTGGTCCAAGTCGCGGACGTGTCCGGTTTTTGCTCTTCCCGGCCTTCTGACCTGTTGATTTGCCGGAAGTAAAGGTGGTGGGCCCGGCAGGACTCGAACCTGCAACCAGACGGTTATGAGCCGTCGGCTCTAACCAATTGAGCTACGGGCCCGAGCACGAGGAAACTCGACTCTATAGCAATTTTGGCCTATGCGCTAAAGATGCAAAGCTTGCTCGGCGCATGCAATTTATCGCCTGCAAAGCTGCCCCGGCAACATCAGATCTGGAAGGACCTCATGACCATCAACCGTTCGTGGCTTTATTGCGTGCTCATCGCTGGCCTCATCATGAGCATGGCTCAGGGAGATATGAGTGTGAAGGCGGATAGCGCAAACGCGATGGAAAACCGGACATTGAGCCTCAGCGCCGTGGGGACCATCAAGGCGAGGCCGGATATGGCGCATATCTCGATCGGCGTCGTGAGCGAGGCCGAAACCGCGCGCGGCGCCCTCGATGAAAATACCGCGTCCATGACCAATGTCGTGGCTGAACTCAAGGGCAAGGGCGTCGAGGAGCGTGATATCCAGACCACGAACTTCGCCGTGCACCCGCAATATCAGCATTTCAAGGATGGTCGCCCATCGGTCATTTCGGGCTACCGCGTTGTCAATTCGCTCAGCATCACGGTGCGCGACATAAGCCGGCTGGGCGAAGTCCTCGATACCGTCGTGACGCTTGGGGCAAATCAGATTGGCGGCATAAGCTTTTCGGTCAGTGAGCCGGCGCAGCTCATGGATGATGCGCGCAAGGCGGCCATGGCCGATGCACGACGCAAGGCCGAGCTTTATGCCGATGCTGCCCGGGTAAGCCTTGGCCGCGTGCTGAAGCTGCAAGAAGAAACCACCGATCAGGGACCACGGCCGATGTTCCGGGCGATGCGCACCGAAGCTGCCGCTGATGTTCCAATCGAGGCCGGCGAGACCGAATTGCGGGTGCAGATCACAGTGGTGTGGGAACTGGTCGATCGCGGCTGAGACACTGCGCGAGACTGGATGTCGGTTGTGCGCCAGTGTCCGACAAAACGGGAGATCAAGCCTTTTCGGCGACGGCTTTGGCGGAACAGGCCAAGCGGTCACGAGCTCTCATGATGCGTCGGGAGCTATGTCGAACATCACTTCGTTGCGGCGCATGAAGCCCGGCGTGAATGGCGCGTTGTAATAGGCATAGGTCGCTGCGCCCAGCGGCTCGATCCCGCGGCTTTCCAGCCAGCTCCGCAAAGTGTCCTCATTCCGAGCGATCAAGGCATCGTCGGCGACACCGGAAAAGCGGATGGCCACCCTGCGCGAGGGGGCGACGCTTTCAAGCGTGACATCCTCGCCCGCCGGGCGGGGCAGGTCCTCAAGCCGATATTCCGACGGCATGATGAAGCGCACGATCCACTCGCCATTTGCCTCGCTCTGGGTAACGGGGGCGGTCATCGCGATCCGGGCATCGCGCTGCTGGGTTACGGGGGCGGTCATCGGGATGTCCTGTCCGGCGCGGTCCTTGGCGAAAATGTAATTGGCCAGCGGGCCGAAGCCCCGGTTGACCGCGCTCTTGCGGTCTCCCGAACGACGCACCTGGGCCACGACGAGGGCGGGATAGTCACGGATTTCGATATCACCCTCGCTGGTGATTACCGTGTAATCCGGCGTTTCCACATTGTTGGTCATGTAAATCCATGCCCCCGCGCCGATGACGGCAACGGCTGCCAACGCCCCGACACCGATCCATATCATCTTCAATTTGCTCGCACCTCGTTTGCCTCAGGCCTTAGTGCTACGCGGCCAACCGGGGCGTGGATCTGGCGCGCCGCATCAGTCGAACAGGCTGGAAACGGACTCTTCGCCAGCGGTGCGCGCTATCGCCTCGCCGATCAGCGGCGCGATGGGCAAGATGTCGATATTGTTGGCGAAGCGCACCGCATCGGTCGGCAGGATGGAGTCGGTGATGACGAGCTTTTTCAGACATGACGCCTGAATGCGCGCCACCGCGCCGCCGGCGAGCACGCCGTGGGTGATGTAGCCGTAGACCTCCGCTGCCCCCTTGTCGAGGAGCGCCTGGGCACCGTTGCACAATGTCCCGCCGCTATCGACGATATCATCGACGATGATGCACACACGGTCCTTGACCTCGCCGATGACGTTCATGACCTCGGAATCGCCCGGCCGGTCGCGGCGCTTGTCGACGATTGCCAGCGGCGCGTCGATGCGTTTGGCGAGGCCGCGTGCGCGCACCACACCGCCGACATCGGGAGAGACGACGGTGATCGAATTGCCGTCGAAGCGATCGCGGATATCGCGGACCATCACCGGCGCGGCAAACAGATTGTCGGTGGGGATATCGAAGAAACCCTGGATCTGCCCGGCGTGCAGGTCGAGGGTGAGCACACGGTCGGCGCCCGCCTGGACGATCATGTTGGCGACGAGCTTGGCCGAGATCGGCGTGCGCGGCGTTACCTTGCGGTCCTGGCGGGCATAGCCGAAATAGGGCACGACAGCCGTGATGCGCCGGGCCGATGCGCGGCGCAGGGCGTCGATCAGGATCAGCAATTCGAGCAGGTTGTCATTGGCCGGAAAGGAGGTCGACTGGATGACGAATGTGTCCTGGCCCCTGACGTTTTCGAGGATCTCGACATAGATTTCCATGTCCGCGAAGCGCTTGACGGAACAATTCGTCAGTGGCGTATCCAGATATGCGGAAATATTCTGAGAAAGAGGCAGATTGCTGTTGCCCGCAACCAGTTTCATTCTTTTGGCTCCGGTAAAGCGCGGCGCCGATTGCCTGCACATCAAAGGGACGGGCCAGCATTTAGCAGCCCGTTCTGCAGGTGTAAACCAGTTGTGCCGGTTTTCGCCCAGCCCGGACGATTGTCAGCTGGTCGGTTTGGGGAGAATCTCGCTGATTGCCTTGGCCGCTTCGCCGGCCGCGAGATCGGCGACGCGCCCCCATGGGCCGTTCAGCGAACCTGGTGTGATCGTGTTGCGCTGGACCACTGCGTTCTTCAGCGGCTTTCCTTGCGGATCGAGGACAACCCAGCGGATTTCGATCGGCTGCTTGCCGGAGTCGGTGTTGCCCATCGTGACCGTCCCGCGCACGACATAAGTGCCTGAAGCAGGCGTCTCGGTCAACTCGATGCCTCGTTCGCGCAGATGCCGGCGCATGGCATCGGGCAGTGCGGTGCCGCCATCGCCGGGCGCGCCAGAGATTTCAGGAACCGCCACCACGACCTTTGCAGGAGCGGATGACGTGCTTGCGGAGGCGGTGCGTGCAGACCGGGTACTCGCGGAAGAGGCGCTCGCCAGGCTGGCGCGCTGCGGCGTTGCGGTGCTGGCCGGCGGCGTCAGGCTGCCTGTGGTCGCGACTTGCGCCGGCGCGCTTTCACGCGGCAGCCAGCCCGCAATTCGCTGAATGGTCGATGCCGCTATCTTGCGCATGGCTTCATCGTCAACCGCGGCCCACGGATCGCCGCTCACGCGCTTGGCAACCATTTCCTCGCCTGAAAAACGCTGGGCGCGTTTGCCGGCCTTGTT
Source organism: Dichotomicrobium sp. (assembly GCA_036734025.1). Taxonomy (GTDB): domain Bacteria; phylum Pseudomonadota; class Alphaproteobacteria; order Rhizobiales; family Rhodomicrobiaceae; genus DAIMZI01. Next base: position 3,577 of record DAIMZI010000017.1, on the reverse strand, counting down.
GGTGATGTCCCAGATGTAGGACACCTTGGTTCCTTCGCTCTCCTCCGCCGCAACCAGGTAGCCGCGTACGGTGTAGTCGGCGGATTTCTCGTCGCTGACGTTCAGGCTCTGCTGTTCGGCCTGCGCGCTGAGCATGCTGCCCAGCCGGCTGGAGACCGACCCCGGGGCCGCCACAGGGGCAAATGCGACAGATGCGGTCGAGACCGGCGCGGCCGGCCCGGTCAGTTCGGTGGAAACCTCGCTTTGTTGCGTTGAAGATGAGCAAGCCGCAAACAGCGCCGTCAGCGCCATGATGGGGAGCAGCAGCACGGCGCGGCTAATGGCGCGTGGCTTATGTGCGGATGTCGCGCGCGTCACGGGTGTCACTCCTTCGTTTCCCTGATTGCATAGAGCACCGCAATGCTGCGTCACTCCAAACCAGAGCATTGCACGAGCGATCCCTCGAAGCTCTAACGTTGATCAGGGCTGGCGTCCATGTACCGGGCAGGCACTTTCGCGACGATCAACAGATCTTTGACCCAGGCACACAAACCACCGCATGTTATCCACATGAAGCAATAAGGATGGCGGAAATTTGGCGGCCGTAATCGTCATATCCCTGAGCGCGGGCGCGGCGATAGCTGAAGAACAGCGATTCGTTTCCCAGCGTACACATATCGAGGCATTGCGATTGGCCGACGCCGGCTTCGTGCAATTGCTTCATGACATAAGCGGGCAGATCGAAATGTGGCCTCGTCTTGCCCGGCGGCACATGAAACAGGGCTTCATTGCCCGGCGATTGTCTCAGGAAGTCAGCGCGGAACTCGTCGCCGACCTCATAGACGGCGGCGGAGATGGTCGGGCCGACACAGGCCGTTATCGCGCCGGGGCTGGCACCAAGCTCCACCATTCGGGCAATGGCTGACTGGATGATCCCGCCCCTGGCGCCGCGCCATCCCGCATGTACCGCGCCGACAACGCCCGCGGTTTCATCGGCGAGCAGCACGGGAGCGCAATCGGCGGCCAGCACGCCCACGGCCAGTCCGGGCACGGCAGTGATGACGGCATCGGCCTCGGGCGCCTGCTCTGGTGTCCATGGCTCGTTGGCGATGACGGCGTGGGAGGTGTGGGCCTGGCGCGGGGTGATCAGGCTGGACGCAGCGGCCCCCAGCCCGGTGGCGACGCGGGCGCGATTTTCCGCGACATTCGCACGCTCATCGCTCGATCCATAGCCGCAATTGAGGCTGGCATAAATGCCTTGCGAAACGCCGCCCTGGCGCGTGAAGAAACCGTGACGGATGCCCGCATGCGCGCCGAGCACTTCAGATGTCAGCATGATGGGCTCCGGCGTTTTGGCATGGCGGACTTCGTTGGCGGTGCGATGACCGCCGGTTCAGTAAGCTGCTCTGAGCGCCAATTATCTAAACAGTCATGCGTGAAGGCACAATGACAGTCGAGCGGGCAATTCTCAAAGTTGCGTGCGGCACGTCGCCGAGGCCGGGGCCCGCGGACGAAACAAAAAAAGTGCGACGGATTTCCCGGCGCGGCTCGTAAACACGGATGCCGAGGAAATATTGCGAGGAGTCCCTGCCGTGATAAATTCTTCATTGAAGACCTTTGCCGCCGCTGCCGTGTTTGCCCTGACACTGCCGTTCAGCGCCCAGGCAGCACCTGTGCCCTCACCCAATCTTGCTGGTCTGGAGTTGTTGGTGCCTTCGCTCAGCCAGAAAGCCTATCATCCAGCCAGCCGGTGCGGTCATTGGCGGCGCACCTGCGCCTATCGCTGGGGCTTTGGCACCTGGCGCTATCGCCGCTGCATGCGCTGGCACGGTTGCTGAGGCCATAGACAGGCTGATACAGCGCCGGGCGTCGCCGATTGATCTCAAGCGGTCTGGCTTCAGCGGGATCACTCGTGACGGCGCCCGGTCGTGCCCGTTTTCACTTCGCGCAACGTGACCTTGTCAGCGCGCATCGGCTTCGAGCCAGCCAGCTTTTCGCTCTGGTCCGAGCGCTCGCGAAGCCGCTGGATCGAGGCCGCCGCCGCGCTCATCAGATGTTTGCGCAGATGGTTTTCCGCAGCATCCGCGTTGCGCTCGATGATCGCCTGCAGGATCGCCTCATGCTCCCTGAACGATGTGCGGATACGTTCAGGATCGTGGAACTGATAGCGCCGATAGGGTGAAAGCTGGCGGCGGATCGACTGGGCCAGTTCAAACAGGACTTCATTGTGGGCGCCGCGATAGAGCACCTCGTGAAATGCCTCATTGAGGCGTTCATAGCCGGGCTTGCTGTGCTCGGTGGATGCCGCGGCGAGCTCTTCATGCAGGCGCATCAGTTCAGCGCGCTCAGACGTCGTCATGCGCTGGGATGCCATGCGCCCGCAGATTGCCTCGATCTCGGCCATGGCCTCGAACAGTGCGTCGAGCCGTTCGTGCGAGATTTGCGCGACCACGACGCCGCGATAGGGCTGGCGAACGGCAAGGCCGGTTGATACGAGCTGTTGCAGCGCCTCCCTGACGGGTGTGCGCGAGATGTCGAATCTTTCCGCTATCGTCTTTTCATCGAGGCGGGTGCCGGGCATCAGCAGACCCATGACAATGTCTTCCTCCAGTCTGGCGCGGACAGCGTGTGCGCGAGTAGCCTTATTGGCAGGGTCCGGCATGTCGTCTCCAAAGGTGTGATTTATTACAGTCAGTCCTGCCCGAATCTGTCCTGGCTCAGCGGAAAACTGTAACTTTTAATGTCTTGCAAGAGTTTCTCACAAGCCACGCGGATTTTACACTGCAAACTGTGATCACCCCCCATCAACCGATTGTGCATGATTTTCCAGCAAAAGATAAAGTTTGTGCACAATCGTGCGGCTTTTCGGCTGTGCGCACCGAAAATCCCGGGGAAATTAAGCGCAAACCGATTTGGCACGACCCTTGCGGTGCAAGCTTCCAGTCTTTGACAAGGAGTAGTGCATCATGAAACGACGCGACTTTCTGAAATCGGCTGGGATGGTGAGTGCGGCAGGCGCCACCGTGGCCGCACCCAGCGTGCTGCGCGCGCAAGAGACCTTCAGCCTCAAGATGACCAACGCCTATCCCGCCGGCGCCCCCTTCTATGCCGTGGGGCCGGGCAGCCCGACCGATTTCTGCCAGAAGGTCGAGGCCATGTCGGCGGGCCGGCTCAAGATTCAGCACTTTGCCGCCGGCGAGTTGATCCCCGCTCTTGAAGGCTTCGATGCGGTGCAGGCCGGGACAGTCGAGATGAATGCGGCGAACGCCTATTTCTGGGCGGGCAAGCTGCCGGCTGCCCAATATTTCACCACTGTGCCGTTCGGCCTGAACTTTCAGGGCATGTCGGCGTGGCTGTATCACGCGGGCGGCATCGAACTCTGGCACGAGCTTTACAAGCCGCTCGGCCTCATCGCCTTTCCCATGGGCAATACCGGCGTGCAGATGACCGGCTGGTTCCGCGAGCCGATCGAGTCGGTCGCCGATTTCGACGGTTTGAAAATGCGCATCCCGGGTCTGGCGGGCAAGGTCTATCAGACGCTCGGCGTGGACGTGAAGCTGCTGCCCGGCGGCGAGATCTTCCCGGCGCTGGAGCGCGG
>DAIMZI010000016.1:0-54145 GCA_036734025.1 Dichotomicrobium sp. | reverse complement strand
CTGGATCGTCGATTTCCCGATGTACGAATGGGACGAGGACGCCAAGAAGATCGAATTCTCGCACAACCCGTTCTCGATGCCCCAGGGTGGGCTGGAGACGCTGGAACGGGTGGAGGCGGGCGCTGTCGATCCGCTGGATGTCCTTGGCTGGCAATATGATGTGGTGTGCAACGGCGTCGAGCTTTCCTCGGGCGCGATCCGGAACCACGTGCCCGAGATCATGTTCAAGGCGTTCGCGATCGCGGGTTACGGCCGGGATGTTGTCGAGAGCAAGTTTGGCGGCATGCTGCGCGCGCTGCAATATGGCGCGCCGCCCCATGGCGGTATCGCGCCGGGCGTGGACCGTATGGTCATGCTGCTATGCGATGAACCCAACATCCGCGAGGTGACGATGTTCCCGCTCAACCAGCAGGCCGAGGACCTGCTGCTTGGCGCGCCGAGCGAAGCCAGTCCCGAACAGCTCAAGGAGCTGCATATCCGCCCGGCCCTGACGCCGAAGACGAGCTGATCAGGAGCCCACGGCCGGGGCTTCGCTGCGCAGCCGCTCGAACACGCCGATGATTTCGCTCTCCGAGGCGCGATGCAATGCTCCGTCGGCTACGGCATCCGCGCTCCACATCCACGAGCGCACCGGATCATCGCGCATCGCCCAGTCGGGGAACAGCCGGGTGTCCGTCTGGCGGCACGTCAGCCGGCGGACGTCGACATGCCGGTCGTCACGCGCGATCCGCATGTAGGCGGCGTTGACCGCCTCGGCGGGGCCTTCCAGCAGTTGGAGAAACAGATCACGGCGTGCAATCAGCGCGCCGGTGATGCCATCACGGGTGTTGCAGTGCCGTGCGTCGAGCAGAATCCCCGCGAGGATGGATTCGTCGAAGCCGAATGGCTGTGAGGCATAGGTCAGTTGGAGTATAGACATCGGCCCTCCTTACTGAGGAAAAGTTAAGCCGATGTGCGCGCGCTGTCAACGCAACTTGACATGTCGGTGCGTCCAGCGCCGTCCATTGCGGCTTTGCAATGAATATCCGGGCGCGTTCAGGCCGGTGTGATCTGGTCGCCAATGCGCACCGTGCCGCCCGCGATCACCCGCGCATAAACGCCAAGATCATTATGGCCGAAAGTACGCATCATGTCAGGCGGCAGCGAGGTATCGCGCACGGCAGTCTGCGGATCGACATTGACCGCGTCGCATCGTGGTGTGCGCGCAAACACCTGCAGGCGGGCATCACCGGCGACAAGTTCGCGGTCGAGCCAGTCGAATTCGCGCCACTGGTCGATCCCGTCGATGTAAATATTGGCGCGAAAGCGCAGCGGATGCAGTTCGCGGCCAAATTCACCGCCGAGCGCACGAATGGTTTCCAGATTGACGATATGGACGCATTTTTCCGCCACATCGGAAAAACTGTGGCCCGGTGCGCTGACGATACGCGGCGGACCTTTCAACTCGCCCGCCATGTAGCCGGCGATGAATTGTTCGATCATCTGCCGGCCCAGCCGCGTGTTCAGCGCGCCGCGCGCCACCTGCTTGCCGTCGCGCAGGATGCTCAGCGAGTGGGTGGCGTCGTCGAATTCGGTGCTCAGCCCGGCAAGCTTCTCGTTGCGCATGAGCATGATAAAGTTGATCTTGGGCAAATGGCGCGGCGCATCTGGATCGAACCGGCCCGGCCCGTTCTCTATCGCATAGGCCCGGTCGTATTCGATGGCTTCGCCAGGCTGCAGGCGCGCTGCCTCCAGTGGCTGGGCGGACAGGCCCTTGACCGGATAGCGGTAAAGCTGGCGGATAACACTCATGCGGCGGAAAGTGTCGCGCGCCGCAAGCCGCGTCAAGCCCCGTTTGTACGGGTCTGCCCATATGATCTGAATGATGCAGATCCGATGGCCGGGTGGTGGTTCAACCCGGCTCGGCCGCCGGATCAAACGGCTTCCAGCCGCGCGGCGTCAGATGTTCCTGAGGCATGAACCGCGTCTTGTAGGCCATCTTCGAGCAGTTGCGGATCCAGTAGCCGAGATAGACATAAGGCAGCCCCTCGCGCCGCGCCTGCTCGATATGCTCGAGAATGATGTAGCTGCCCAGGCTGCGCTGCTCACATTCAGGCGCGAAGAAGCTGTAGACCAGCGATATGCCGTCATGAAGCCGGTCGCACAGGGCAACAGCCATCAGCGCACCGTCCGAGCCGGAAGCCTTTGCGTCGCCTGTCATGGGACGCAGGCGATATTCGGTCAGGAAGGTATCGATGCAGCTATCGCGCACCATTACCGCATAATCGAGTGAGGACATGTCCGCCATGCCGCCGTCGGCGTGGCGCGTGCCCACATAATCCTGAAACAGCGCGTACTGCTCGGATGTCGGGATCGGCTCGACGCGCCGGGCATCCAGATCGAGGTTGCGCGACCAGATCCGCTTGTTGGTGCGCCTGCGGGTGAACTCATCGACCACGATACGAACCGACACGCATGCCGAGCAATTCTCGCAATAGGGAATATAAGCGATGTTCTGGCTGCGCCGGAAACCGTTGGTGAGCAGATTATCGATGATCGTGCTGGATTTTCCGGGAACCAGATGAGTAAAAAGCTTACGCTCGCGCCGGTCGTTCAGATAGGGGCAAGGTTGCGGAGCGGTTATATAGAATTCCGGAAATCGCCTCGCATAGTCGGTCAAAGTCGTCTCCGCCGGGGCACCATCTAAATTCAGGCTCCTACCACCACTTTCATCAGCCTACCGGAATTGGGGCCGGCGAATCAAGAAGCTGAAACGTGATCGCCGTGTGCGTCGGCATCCGGCGCGAGCATGTCTATGGCGGCAAACAGGACGGCCATGTCCTGCGGGCGCGAAAGCTGATGCGCGCCGTCGCGAATGAGGGTCAGGCGCGCATCGTCGGTCTCGAGCACATCGACAAGGCCGAGCGCATGCTGCCACGGCACATCCGGATCGCGCATGCCCTGGATGATGTGCACGGGACAGCCCGTGCGGAATACCTCCTGCGCGCCCAGCGTGTGGGTGCGTCCCTCTTCGATAAGCTGGCGGGTGATGGGGTAGCCGGCCTCGTCGTACCCGGACGGGCGCATGACGACGCCCTCGCTCATCATCGTCCGGCGCGCTTCATCAGGCATCCCGGCCCAGATCAACCCGGTCATGTTCCAGGCCGGCGCGATGAGCGCAAGACCTGCAAGCCGCCCGCTGCTGCCCGTTTCGCGCACAAGCTGATGCGCCATCAGCAGACCGATCCACCCGCCCATGCTGGAGCCGACGATGATGACCCGCTGTGCGCCTGCCCAGTCGTACACTGCGCGGGCCTGCGACAGCCATGCGCCGATGGTCCCGTCGATGAAGCGCCCGCCTGATTCGCCGTGGCCGGAATAATCGAGCGCCAGAAAGCCCATACCCCTCGCTGCTGTCCACTCGCGCAGGGCGCTGGCCTTGGTGCCGCGCATGTCGGAATGAAACCCCGAAAGCCACATCACGGTGGCCTTGCCTGGTTCTGGCTGACGGTGAAGCACGGCTATTTTCGTGGGTTCGGGCGCACCAGGCACGGTGATGAATTGCGCATCGGTGTCGGCCATGATTTGGTCTACCTGGTCTTCTAGCTGTTCTCGGACAAGCAAAACGGGTGTGCGAATTGCCGGTGCCGCGCCGGTATGCAGAAAGCCGGCGGGTCGCAGGCTTTCAGGCGCGAGACTGCCTTACCCCAACAGAAAAGACGCTCCGGTTCAATCATGACAAGCCCTGCCGGTCCGGTCATCCTTCAGGTGCTGCCCGAACTCGATACGGGCGGGGTCGAGCTTTCCGCCATCGAGGTCTCGCAGGCAGTTGCCGATGCGGGTGGGCGGGCGCTGGTTGCCTGTGCGGGCGGGCGGCTCGAACAGACCCTGAAAGACGCTGGCGGCGAATTGTGCCGCCTGCCGCTGGCTACCAAGAGCCCCGCGCAGATCTGGCGAAATGCCGGCGCCCTGGCGGCATTGGTCCGCAGCCGCGGCGTCGATCTCGTCCATGCCCGCAGTCGTGCGCCCGCATGGAGCGCTCTGATTGCCGCACGGCGCACAGGCGCGGCATTCATCACCACCTATCATGGCGCCTATGGCCAGAAATCCGCGATCAAGGGGCTTTACAATTCGGTGATGGCGCGCGGCGATATCGTCATCGCCAATTCCGAATTCACGGCCCGGCTGCTGATCGCGCGCCACGGCACCGATCCGCAGCGCGTGCGTGTCATCTACCGCGGTGTGGACATGGCGGCCTATGATCCTCATGCCATCGCCCCAGAGCGGGTTGCCAGGTTGCGCCGGGAATGGGGCGTGGGCGAGAACCGGCGTATCGTGCTTCAGGTGGCGCGGCTGACGCGCTGGAAAGGCCAGGACGTGACCATTCGCGCGGCGGCGCGGCTACTGCATTCAGACGGCATGAGCGATGTGGCCGTGGTGCTTGCGGGAGACGCGCAGGGGCGGTCAAATTATGAACGCGAGTTGCGTGCGCTCATCGCCACTTTCGGCCTGGAAGGCCGTATCGTTCTGCCTGGCCACTGCGATGATGTGCCCGCCGCGTGTCGAGCCGCCTCGGTGGTGGTTGTGGCTTCGCGCGAGGCCGAAGCCTTCGGCCGGGCGTCCGCCGAGGCGCAGGCGGCCTGCCGTCCGGTAATCGCGACCGATATCGGCGCGCTGCCGGAGACCTTGCGTCCCGTGGACGAAGCCGGCCTTGACGGCGCCACTGGCTGGCTGGTTCCGCCCGATGACCACGAAACCCTGGCGGCCACCCTGGCGCAAGCTTTGTCGCTGTCGCTGGACGAGCGCGAGGCGATGGGTGCGCGCGGGCGGGCTCATGTGGCGGCGCGCTTCACCCGGCAGCGCATGCAGATGGACACTCTGGCGGTTTATGACAGTGTGCTGAGATCCGTCATGGCGGAACGACTGGCTGCTGCCTGAGCGCGATTCGGGGTGATTTGTCCACTATGCGGACGTGGCGACACAAAAAATTATGCCGAATGAAAAAAAACCGACATTCGCCGCATTCGCGGTTTCATCCGCGTTGAATTTGTTTATCAATAAGGCTTCTAGGATCGGGTCTGATCCGGTCAATCTGATCCGTTGGTCGGGTGGGGATCCCCTGGCAGATTTTGAGCGTTAACAGACAGGTTTTCAGGCGCTTTGGCGTCGTTCGGCGGAAATCTGGCGAGCGGACGTTCGAAATCGAGAGACGAGGTCGACTCGGCGCCGGGTCCAGCAGGGCTCGGCGTCCTTTTGTGTCCGCGCCACCCTTGTTGCACAAGTCATGCCTCCCCCATGTATGGCGACCGGTGGTGCTTGCGTTCGCCGCACTCGTCGGAATGAGGAAATGGTGCCGCATGCCGGACTCGAACCAGCGACCCCCTCATTACGAATGAGGTGCTCTACCAACTGAGCTAATGCGGCGTTTGATCAGCAGTCATAATATTCTGCTAGCCTCAGCTTGGGATACTCTGATCGCTAATCCTTTGCAAGCCCGCCGGCGCCGTGCGCCACGTCTTGCCACATCGCATCGCTGCGGCAATTCGGGCAGGCTGCCTGCAAATCAGAACCGCCGCGCGTCTGGCCAGGGCGCGGGGCGACCACACCGGCACGGACATCATGGACGATACCCAGTTTTCCGCGATCCGCACACCGCCGCCGGCTCCGGCTCCGGCGCGCGGAAAGTTCACGTCGGGCTCGACCATGCGCCACACACTGGTGATGACGGGTTCAGCCAGCGTCGGACTCGTCGCTGTGTTCCTCGTCGATTTTGCCGATCTTTATTTTCTCAGCCTGCTGGGCGAGGTCGAGGTGGCGGCGGCCATAGGCTATGCGGCGGCTGTCGTCTTCTTCACCATCGCCATCGGCATCGCGCTGGGCATATCGGCGACGGCTCTCGTCTCGCCCGCTCTTGGCGCCGGCAAACAGGCGCGGGCACGCCGGCGGGCAGTCAACGCGCTGATGTTTGCCGGGGTCGTGGCGTGCCTGCTGACGCTTGCCATGTGGTTCACCATCCCGCAAAGCCTGCGGCTGCTTGGTGCGCAAGACCGCGCGTTCGATTTGGCCGACGCCTATCTGCGTATCGTCATCGCATCCACGCCGCTGCTGCTGATGGCGATGACGAGTGCCGCCCTGCTGCGCTCTGTGGGTGACGCACGACGCGCGATGTACGTGACGCTGAGCGGCGCGATCGTCAATGCCGCGCTCGATCCGCTGTTAATCTTCGGCTTTGGCTGGGGGCGTGGAGGGCGCGGCGATCGCGACTGCGGTCGCACGCATCGGCATGTTTGGCGTCGGGCTTTATGGCCTCATTCGCATCCACAAGCTGCTGGCTCGGCCCAGGCTGGGGCGGCTCATGGCTGATGTCGCGCCGATCATGGCGATTGCCGCGCCGGCCATGCTGACCAATTTTGCCACGCCCGTCGCCAATGCCTATGTCACCGGCGCCATCGCACCGTTCGGCGTGGCGGCAGTGGCGGGCTGGGCCGTGCTGGCGCGGCTGATCCCGGTCTCGTTCGCTCCAGTCTTCGCCCTTGCCGGCGCGGTCGGCCCGGTTATCGGCCAGAACATGGGCGCGCGAAAGCTGGACCGTGTGCGGCGCGCCTTTCTCGATGCGCTCCTCATCGTCGGCGTTTACACCATCTTCATCTGGGCTGTGCTGGCACTGACGCACGATCTGATCTCCGCGGCTTTCAACGCGACGGAGGAGGCTGCCGCGCTGATCGGCTTCTTCTGTGTCTGGCTGGCGCCGGCATTCGGCCTGCTCGGGCTGATCTTCGTCGGCACGGCTGCATTCAACCAGCTCGGCCGGCCGCATTACGCAACCGCATTCAACTGGGGCCGGGCAACGCTGGGCACCATGGTTCCGGCCTATTTCGGCGCGCAATATTTTGGCGCTTATGGCGTCATTGCCGGCCAGATGCTGGGCGGCATGGCCTTCGGCGTGTTGGCGGCAGCGGTATGCTACCGCTACATCCTCTCGCTTGAGCACGCCGCGGCTGCCCGCATCCCGACGCCTGCGATCAGGCCCGTCGCCATGCCGACTAAGGCAACTGAGCCACAGTTCGTGCAAAAATAGCGCTGGCGCGGCCACTGCCACCCAATTCCTGTTCATGACGCGGGCTGGTGAGGATGCGCGCCGGCCCTGCCGCCTCTTAAAATCAAGCAATATTTGCTGATTCGCATCATCCAGTTTTGCGTGGATGCGGCCGCAGCGTGTCGGTCCGGATTGCCGCGCGAAAGAGGGCGCGCAGCCGGACAGGTAAGCAAACGCCATTGGAAGTGAAGCGATGAAGCTATTTGACATTATCTCCAGCGCCCAGGACGGCAAGGTCTTCGCCAATCTTGGCGAGACGGTGGGGCTCGATGAAAAGCTCACGGCGGACTGTGTCAGGGGGCTGGCCCATCCTCTGGTGAAGGTGATCGATCACAAGGCATGCACCCGCGAGGGCATTCTTGTGCTGCTCGATTTCTTCAGCGCGCGGCGCTACGACCGGTTTCTGACCAGTTCCCAGATCTTCGGACATCCCCGCTCGCCCGGTGAAGGCATGCGTATCCTGACGTTCCTGCTCGAAGAGCGCGAACTCATCGACCACATCATCTCCGCCCAGCAGGATAGGATTTCGCTGGAGCGCACGCTGATCGAGACGCTGCTGCCCTATGCGGCGATCATGGTGATGGGCGCAATGGAGCATCGCCTGCGCGGACCGCTGATCGCGATGCTTGAAAATATGGGGGAGGGCGAGTTGGCGCCGGGCGCGCGCAATAATCCGTTCTCGGCGATGGCCGAAGTGATCCGCGCCCGCAGCGAGGCCGAAAATCAGGTGGGCGCAGAAGACGGCGCGGATGAAGCAGCAGACGCCGACAGCGAGAGCGCCGGGCACTCTGACGCCGAGCCGGCGCGGTCGCCCGCCAGCCTGCTGGCCAAGCTGCTCGGCCCGCGCCCGCAGCACGCCGCCTGAAGGGGGCTGCTAATAGGCGATCTCGGTGAACAGGTGGTCGATGTCGCCTTGCCAGTCGCCGTGATATCTTGAAAGCAGCCATTCGGCGGGGGTTTCGTTGCGCGCCACGATCTGATCGAGCGGATCGAGGAAAACGGCCTCGCTGTAGCCATCCTCGTTGAGATTGTTGCGTGCAGCCAGGCCGCCGCGGGCGAGTGCCAGGACATCGGTGGCAATGGTGCGCACGTCGCGCCCGCCGACGCTGGCAGCAAGCCCAAGGCGCGGCACATCGCGGCGCAGCGCCTCGCGCTGTTCGGCGGTCCAGCCCTTCACCAGTTCCCACGCCCCATCGAGGCTCCCCTGATCATAAAGCAGTCCGGTCCAGAGCGCGGAAAGCGCGGTCAGGCGTGGCGGCGGCCCGCTATCGGCGCCGCGCATCTCCAGAAAATGCTTGAGCCGCACCTCGGGAAACAGGGTCGTGAGATGATCCGACCAGTCCGACGGCAGGGGCTTCTCGCCGGGCAGCGCGTCCAGCCGGCCAGCCAGGAAATCGCGGAACGAGGCGCCGGCCACGTCGATATAACGGCCCTCGCGACGCACCAGATACATTGGCACGTCGAGCGCATAATCGACATAGCGCTCAAAGCTCATGTCGCTGTCAAAGGCAAATGGTAGCATGCCGGTGCGCGCATTGTCGGTGTCGCGCCAGATCTCGCTGCGATAGGACAGAAAGCCATTAGGCTTGCCCTCGGTGAATGGCGAGTTGGCGAAGATCGCTGTGGCGATTGGCTGAAGCGCCAAGCCCACCCGCAGCTTCTGCACCATGTCGGCCTCGCTGGAAAAATCCAGATTGACCTGCACCGTGGCAGAGCGGAACATCATGTCGAGCCCCAGCCGGCCCACCAGGGGCATGTAGCTGCGCATGATCTCATAGCGGCGCTTGGGCATCGCCGGTGTCTCGTCCAGCCGCCACTTGGGCGAAAATCCGATCGCCAGAAAGCCGATGCCAAGCTGATCGCCGATCGTGCGCACCTGTGCCAGATGCTCGTTCACCTCGCAGGCGGTCTCATGCAGGTTGGCGAGCGGCGCGCCGGACAGCTCGAACTGGCCGCCCGGCTCCAGCGTGATGGTGCCGCCATTACGGCAGGTCGGATCATTCAGCGCGATGATATTGCCATCCTCAAGGATCGGCTCGCAATCGTGGGTGCTGCACACTCCACGCAGCAGGGCAGCGATGCCCCTGTCTCCTTCGTAGGGAACCGGCGTCAGATCGGCGCGGTTGAAGCCGATCTTTTCGTGCTCGGTGCCGATCCGCCATGCGCTTTTCGGCTTGCAGCCCTGCTCCAGGTCGGCGACCAGTTCGTCGCTGCTCTCGATTGGCTGCTGTCGGGCGCTCTGATCCTTGGCCAGCATTAACCTTGTCCCTTCCCAATTCATGCCGCGGGTGACCGGTTCATGGTCGAGGCGCCGCCAGCCAGGTCTTGTCATTCGGTCGTTTGCGATCGGTTGCGATCGGTTTCTTCAGCGGATCAATTGGGTTATGGTCCTGCCATCGTCAGGATACAAGCGGGCATCTTCAGCGCCAGTCACCGAGCACGGCATTGACGAGGGCCAGCGCGGTCACGGCCGCGGTGTCGGCGCGCATGATCCTCGGCCCCAGCGATACGGACACTGCACGAGGGCAGCCAAGAACCGCCTCGCGCTCTTTTTCGGTAAAGCCGCCTTCTGGTCCGACGAGCACGCCCAGCGGTCCGCGGGCGACATTGGAAAGCGCCTCGATCGGATTTGCGTGGCGGGCGCTTTCATCGCAGAAGATCAGCGCGCGTTGATTGTCCCACTCGCGCAGAGCCTGCTCAAGGGACACCGGAGCGCGAATATCGGGCACCCACAAGATCTCGCATTGCTCGGCGGCTTCGATGGCGTTGGCGCGCAGCCTGTCCAGATTGACCCGCTCGGCGACCGTGCGCGCGGTCATGACCGGACGCAGAACGCTTGCCCCCAGTTCGGTGGCCTTTTGCGCCATGTAATCAAGCCGAGCCTTCTTCAGCGGGGCAAAAAGATAATGCAGATCGGGCGGCCGGGTCTGCGGCGCCAGGCGCTCGATCAGCGAAAGTTCGCAACTGCTGCGTGTCCGCGAACCGATCTGGGCCGACCAGAGCCCATCACGCCCGTTGAACACAGCAACATGTGCCGGCGGGCGCAATCTCAGGACGTTGAGCAGATAATTGGCTTGCACAACCGAACAGCCGAGCGTCGCGCCGGGCGCCAGATCAGCCTCGATGAACAGGCGCGCCATCTTTTGCGCCGGACGCTCCGGCCTTGCCGCGGAATGCCGGGCCTGGCGATCGGTCATTTCGTCTTGTTTCACCACACGGGCTCTCGATAAATAGATGGCCAGCCATGTGTCGCGCGGCAAATGACGCTCTTGCGCATGGTTGGCGGCCGACACACTGTGCCGATAATCTGACGCGACTTCATGTTTTGCAATCATCTATCGATCCGGGAGCGGAATGAGCAAGATCGATCATGGCGCGGTTGTGGACGCCGCCCGAGGCAACTGGGTGGATACGATCGCGCCACGACGCGCGCGCCCGTTCCTGCGCCTGGCGCGGGCCGACCGGCCCATCGGCACGTGGCTGCTGCTCTGGCCCTGCTGGTGGTCGGCGGCGCTCGCCGCGATGGCCGCCGGCGCCAGGTTTCCCGATCCGTTCCATCTCGTGCTGTTCGCCATCGGCGCGTTCGTCATGCGCGGGGCCGGCTGCGTCTACAACGACATCATCGACCGCGATGTCGATGCCGCCGTCGAGCGCACCCGCTCACGGCCCATTCCCAGCGGTCAGGTCCGCGTGCGCGATGCAAAACTCTTCATGCTCGCTCTGGCGCTGACCGGCTTCCTTGTGCTCATTCAGTTCAACGCGTTCACGATCGTGCTCGGCATCGGCTCCTTGCTGATAGTCGCGGTCTACCCCTACATGAAGCGCGTGACGCATTGGCCGCAGGCGGTGCTGGGGCTGGCTTTTTCATGGGGCGCGCTGATGGGCTGGGCGGCCAGTTTCGGCACGCTCGGAGCGCCGGCGCTGGCGCTGTATGCGGCAGCCGTTTTGTGGACGGTTGGCTATGACACGATCTATGCCCATCAGGACAAGGATGATGATGCCATCATCGGGCTGAAATCAACCGCGCTGGCCTTCGGCAAATGGACGAAGCCCTGGCTGGCGGCGTTTTATGGCGGCACGATTCTTGCGCTTGGAACGGCGTTCGCGATGGCGGGCGCAGGCGCAGTCTTTTTCCTCGGGCTGAGCGTCGGCGCGGCGCAGCTTGCCTGGCAGATCATCACGCTTGAGCCGAGCGAGGCGGACAATTGCCTGAAGCGGTTTCGCTCCAATCGCGATTTCGGCGCGATCATCTTCATCGCCGCTGTTGCCGATCTGCTGGCCGGCGGGGTCTGAACCGATATCACCCACCCCGCCACTTCGGGACGCGCGGGCCAACCCTTCGAGTGAACATGACATCAGACGGCGGCCCGACGGCCCGAAGCGGCGAAGCAGCATCCATCGGAGATGCCGGAAATGCGGATTTCACACTGCTTGAAGGCGCGGTGCGCGATGCGGGCGAAATCGCGCGCCGCTTCTTTCGCGACGGCGTGCGCGTTCATCACAAGGGCGATGGAAGCGAGGTCACCGAAGCGGATCTTGCCGTCGATGCGCTGTTGCGCAAGCGGCTGATCGGCGCACGTCCCGATTATGGCTGGCTGTCCGAGGAGACCGCCGACAATCCATCGCGGCTGCAAGCCCGGCGGGTCTGGATCGTCGATCCGATTGACGGCACGCGTGCCTTCGTGTTGAACAAACCCGAATGGGTGATATCTGCGGCGCTTGTCGAGGATGGCCAGCCCGTGCTGGGCATGGTCTATAATCCCATCACCAATGAGTTCTTCGCTGCGCGGCGCGGTGGCGGCGCGGTTCTGAACGGCAAGCAGGTGCATGTCAGCCAGCGTCGTGAACTTGAGGGCGCGCATATTCTCGGCTCGAAGGGGTTGGCGCACCAGCCTATCTGGGACGGGCGGCCATGGCCGCGTATCGAATTGCACTGGGTGTTCTCCATCGCCTATCGGCTGTCTCTGGTGGCCTGTGGCAAGGCTGATGCGGTGGTGGCTCTGACACCCAAGAACGAGTGGGATCTGGCGGCGGGCGCGCTGCTGATCGAGGAAGCCGGCGGCGTGGCGACGGCTCCGCAGGGCGCGGCCCTGAGTTATAATAATGCCGTTGCGCGCTGTGATGGCATTCTGGCGGCAGGGCCTGCGCTGCATGAGGTGATCAGAGGCCGGATGCGCGCGGCAGACAACCAGACCGGTCAATGAGCGGGGAAAAGGGTAACATGATGTCTGGAGAAGATCGGCAGGGGCCGGAGAAACAGCTTCTGCACCTGGTTTTCGGGGGCGAGTTGAAGTCGCTGGACAAGGTCGAATTCAAGGATCTGAAAAAGCTCCACATTGTCGGGATTTACCCTGATTACGCCACCGCGTATAAAGCGTGGCGCGATGCGGCCCAACGAACGGTCGATGATGCGCATATGCGTTATTTCATCGTGCACATGCACCGCCTGCTGGACCCCGAAACCACCGTCGTCAGGGATGAGACGTCATGATCCCCGGCATCCGATCTTTGCCTGCTGCTTCCCATCAATAGAGCCGATACGCCAGACAGAGCCGCAATGCTCAAGAGCCTTTACAATTCGGACACCGCGAAAGAAGCGCTCGGCTGGCTCACGGCGCGCTACATCCGTCTGGTTCATGACAGCGCACGGCGGATCATCAGCCCGCCCGACATGGAAGAACGCATCCGTGACCTGGCGCCCGCGATATTCGCCGGCTGGCACGGACAATTCCTGCTGTCGCCGCTGGTCAAGCCCGATGGCGTTCCGGCAAAGATCATGATCGCACGCCATGGCGACGCGGAAATCATCGCCCGCGCCATGCGCCATTTCGATATCGGGCTGATCCGTGGCGCGGGCGCGGGAAGGCGCCGGCGCGACCGCGGCGGGGCGAGTGCGTTTCGCGCTGCGCTGAAGGCCCTGCAGAGCGGCGAGAGTGTCGCCATGACGGCCGATGTGCCGCCGGGTCCGGCCCGGCGCGCGGGTGCGGGCATCGTCTCGCTGGCAAGCCTGTCGGGCCGCCCGATCATCCCCATGGGCTTTGCAACCCGCCGTTACGCCGCGTTCAGGACCTGGAGCAGGTTCACGCTCAACCTGCCATTTTCCACGCTTGCCATGGTCATGGGCGAGCCCATCCATGTGCCAAAGGGCGCCGATGACGAGACGCTGGAGACTTATCGGCGCGATGTGCAATCCAGTCTCAACGCAGCGACCCGGCGCGCCTATGAGCTTGCCGGCGCCGACCCGAGCCGCGCCGCCCCGGTGAATGCGGCCAACCCCGAGGATCCCAGATTGATGCTCAAGACATATCGGTTGCTGACCTGGGCTGCACGTCCCGCCGCAGGATATCTGCTGGCTCAGCGCGTGAAGAAGGGCAAGGAGGTCAGCGAGCGTCTGGGTGAGCGGACCGGCGTGCCGAGCCGCAGCCGGCCAGCCGGGCCGTTATGGTGGTTTCATGCCGCAAGTGTTGGCGAGACGAATGCGATATTGCCGCTGCTTCATGCCTTGCGTGAACGCTATCCACATCTCAATCTGCTGCTGACGACCTTCACCGTCACTTCGGCGCGCGTCGCCAGTACCCGCCTGCCCGAAGGCGCCATACACCAGTTCGTGCCACTCGACTCGCCGGTCTTCGTGCGCCGCTTCCTCGATTACTGGCGCCCCGATCTGGCGGTGTTCACCGAATCGGAAATCTGGCCCAACCTCATTCTCGATACCCACGCGCGCGGCGCGCCGCTGATCCTCGTCAATGCGCGCATGTCGCAACGCTCGTTTCAGCGCTGGCGCAAGCGCCCGAGCATGAGCCGGCCGCTGTTTTCGCGCTTTTCACTGGTGCTGGCGCAGGACGAGCGGCTGGCGCGGCGATTCGAACAGTCAGGCGCGCATTCGGTGGAAACCGTCGGCAACCTGAAGATCGATTCGCCTGCGCCGCCGGTGGACGTTGCGCTGCTCGCCCGGCTCAGGACCGCGGTCGCGGCGCGTCCGGTCTTTCTGGCCGCGAGCACGCACGCCGGAGAAGACGAGGCCGTTGCCGATGCCGCCAGGCTCCTGCGCGAGCCGTTCCCCGATCTGCTCACCGTGATCGTGCCCCGTCACCCCGAGCGCGGTCCTGAAATCGTTGCAACGCTTGCGCCGAAGGGCCTGAACGTGACAAGGCGCAGCAGCGGCGTCATGCCCGGTCCGGACACCACGATTTATATCGCTGACACGATCGGCGAACTGGGCACCTGGTATGAGCTGTCACAGCTTGCCTTCATCGGCGGCTCGCTGGTGGCTCATGGCGGGCAGAACCCGATCGAAGCGATCAAGCTGAATACCGGCGTCATTTCCGGGCCACACTGGTACAATTTTGCCGAAAGCTTCGAGGCGCTGATCCAGGGCGATGGCTGCATGATCGTTCAGAATGCCACCGAACTGGCCGACACGGTGGCCCTGTTGCTGCGCGACGAACAGCGTCTGGCGGCCATGCGCGAGCGCGCCAGCACCATCATCACCGAGCTTGGCGGCGCACTGGCGCGGACACTGGCGGCATTGGCTGCCTACGCGCCGGAGGAAAGCCAGGCGCCGGCCGAGACCTCGGTGCGTCCAACCCAGGAGCGCGAAGCCCCGCAATCGCCCAGCGCCCGGCATGCGTCTTGAAGCCCCATCATGGTGGTACCGCCCGCGCTGGAGCATCCAGGCCGTGCTCGCCTCACCGATCGCGATTTTCTTCGGGCTGGCGATGCCTGTGCGGTTTGCGTTCGCGCGCGCCTATCGCTCGGCCCTGCCGGTCGTATGCATAGGAAATTTCACCGCCGGCGGCGCGGGCAAGACGCCGCTGGCCATCGCCGTGGCGGCAATGTTGCAGGATATGGGGGCCGCTCCGACTTTCCTGAGCCGCGGCTATGGCGGCGCGCTGGCCGGCCCGCATCTGGTCAACCCGGAGCGCGATCATGCCGGCGCAGTCGGCGATGAGCCGCTGCTGCTGGCGCGCCATGCGCCAACGGTCATCTCGCGCGATCGGCGCGCCGGCGCCCGGTTCATCGAGGCGCAGGAGGCTGGTGCGATCGTCATGGATGACGGGTTCCAGAATCCCGGCCTGGAAAAGGATGTCGCCCTGATCGCGGTCGATGCGGCGGTGGGCATCGGCAATGGCGGCGTGATACCCGCCGGTCCGTTGCGTGGCCCGCTGGAGTTTCAGGTGCGCCGCGCCAGCGCCGTGGTGCTGATCGGCGCTGGAGATGCCGGCGAACGTCTGGCGCGCCAGATCGGCACGGCTGCGCCTGTGCTGCGCGCGCGCATCGAGCCCGATGCCGATCTGTCGGTGTTGCGGGATGCGCCTGTCATCGCTTTTTCCGGGATCGGCCGTCCGGACAAGTTCTTCGACATGCTGCGCGCATCCGGCATTCAGGTGGCGAGGACATTCCGCTTCCCCGACCACCATGATTTCACATCCGAGGACGCCGAACGGCTGATGGAGGCGGCGCGCGAGGCTAGCGCGCGGCTGGTGACAACGCAAAAGGACTGGGTGCGCATGCCCGACGCCCGATCGCCGGTAGGCGCTCTGAAGGAAGCCGCCGGGGTGGTGCCGATCCGCCTGGTCCTTGATGATGAGGATCAGCAGAGGCTGCTCGCATTGTTGCGGGCCGGGCTTGCACGCAAGCGTGCGCAAGCCTGAGCGAAGGGGATTTCCGCGCCAGCCTGCTGGATTGTTCCGCCAGTGCCTGTTAAAACGCGGACAATGAGTGAGATTGCACACGAACCCACGAGACCCATGCAGAAGACCAAAGAGGCCGAACGCGCCGAGACTGCGCAGACGCGCGACTGGCGCGAGACGCTGTTCCTGCCCCATACCGAATTTCCGATGAAGGCCGGACTGCCGAAGCTGGAGCCCGACCTGCTGGCGCGCTGGGAAAGCATCGGCCTGTACAAGCGGCTGCGCAGGGACGCCAAGAAGCGCGATAGGTTCATCCTGCACGACGGCCCGCCCTATGCGAACGGCCATCTCCATATCGGGCATGCGCTCAACAAGATCCTCAAGGACGCCGTCACGCGCTCGGCGCAGATGATGGGCCATGATTCCAATTATGTGCCCGGCTGGGACTGCCACGGCCTGCCCATCGAGTGGAAGGTCGAGGAGCAGTACCGCGCAAAGGGCAAGAACAAGGATCAGGTGCCGATCATCGACTTTCGCCGCGAATGCCGCGAATTCGCCGAGCACTGGGTGAGCGTGCAGCGCGAGGAATTTCAGCGCCTCGGCATCGAGGGGGATTGGTCGAACCCCTATCTGACGATGAGCTATGACGCAGAAAGCATAATCGCCGCCGAATTGATGAAGTTCGCCATGAACGGCACGCTTTATCGCGGCTCCAAGCCGGTGATGTGGTCTGTGGTCGAGCGCACCGCGCTGGCGGAAGCCGAGGTCGAGTATGAGGAACACGAAAGCCCGACGGTGTTCGTGAAGTTCCCGGTTTTGGGCCCTGATACGGCGAATTCAGGCGCATCGGTGGTCATTTGGACGACGACGCCGTGGACGATCCCCGGCAACCGGGCAATCGCCTATTCAGCAGATATCGACTATGGGCTTTATGAAGTGACGTCCGCGCCGGAAGAAAACTGCTGCGCGGTCGGCGAACGGTTGATCATCGCCGACAGGCTTGCGGAAAGCCTGAAAGCTGCCGGGCGCATTGAAGATTGGACGCGGGTCTGCGATGTCGATCCCAAGGGATTGGCATGCGCCCATACTTTGCATGCGCAGGGCTATGATTTCCAGGTCCGCCTCTATGAAGGCGATTTCGTTACCGATGAGGCCGGCACGGGCTTTGTTCATATCGCGCCGGGCCACGGCGCGGACGACTATGCGCTGTTTGTCGCCAACAAGAAGAGCTTTGCCGAAGCCGGCATCGAGGACGTGCCGCACACCGTGCGCGAGGACGGCTATTACTTTGCGGACGTGCCGCTGTTCGGCGGGGACAATCCGAAGCGCGTCATCACCGACAAGGGCAAGTTCGGCGACGCCAACGAGGCGGTCATCGCCGCGCTGATCGAGGCCGGGATGCTCGCCGCGCGCGGCAAGCTGCGCCACCAATACCCCCATTCCTGGCGGTCCAAGGCCCCGGTGATCTTTCGCAACACGCCGCAATGGTTCATCGCGCTGGACAGGCCGGCGAAGGTGAAGGGCAAAAAGGGCAAGCACACGATCCGCGAGCTTTGCCTTCAGGCCATCGAGCAGACGCGATTCGTGCCGGCGCCCGCCCAGCGGCGCTTGCAGGCCATGGTCGAAAACCGGCCCGACTGGGTCATCTCGCGCCAGCGCAGTTGGGGCGTGCCGATAACCGTTTTCGTTCATCGCGAGACGGGCGAGATCATCCCAAATGCGACATTTGCCGGCGCCAAGGCCCTCATCAAGCGGATCACCGACATCTTCGCGGCGGAAGGCGCGGATGCCTGGTTTGCAGACGGCGCGCGCGATCGTTTTCTCGAAGGGCTGGTCGATCAGCCGGCCGACTGGGAGCCGGTCAACGACATTCTCGATGTGTGGTTCGAATCGGGCACCACCCACGCCTTCGTGCTGGAAAGGCGCAAGGATCTGGGCTGGCCGGCGGCGCTTTATCTGGAAGGATCCGACCAGCATCGCGGCTGGTTCCTGTCGTCGCTGACGCAAAGCTGCGCCACGCGCGGACGCGCTCCCTATGACGGCGTGCTGACCCACGGTTTCGTCATGGCCGAGGACGGGCGCAAGATGTCCAAATCGCTCGGCAATGTCGTCGCGCCGCAGGACGTGATCAAACAGTCGGGCGCGGAAATCCTGCGCATCTGGGCGCTCAGCACCGATTATTCCGAAGATCTGCGTATCGGGCCGGAAGTGATCAAGTCGAGTGTCGATGCCTATCGCAAGCTGCGCAACAGCATGCGCTTCCTGCTCGGCAATCTGGCGCATTACCGCGACGATCTGCGCGTCGGATATGAAGAAATGCCGGAGCTTGAGCGCTATGTCCTGCACCGCCTGCACGAGCTGGACGGGCTGGTGCGCGCGGCTTACCGCGATTTTGACTTCAAACGTGTATTTCACACGCTGTCCAACTTCATCGCCACCGATCTGTCCGCACTTTATTTCGACATCCGCAAGGACACGCTTTATTGCGAGCCGCATGACAGCACAGCCCGGCGCGCCTGCCTGAGCGTGCTCGATGAGCTTTTCTCCTGCCTTACGGCATGGCTGGCGCCGCTGCTATGCTTCACCATGGAAGAAGTTTGGCTGTCGCGGTTCCCCAGCGCGCAGGGCTCGGTGCATCTGCGCCAGTTCCCCACGGTGCCGGCGCAGTGGCGCGACGAGGCGCTGGCAGCGCGATGGACGGCGATCCGCAAGGTCCGCCGTGTGGTCACCGGCGCGCTCGAGATCGAACGGCGCGAAAAGCGCATCGGCTCCAGCCTGGAGGCGGCCCCGGTCATCCATATTGCCGATGCAGCCCTGTTCAAGGCCGTGAGCGGCGCGGACTGGGCCGAGGTGGCCATCACCAGCGCCGCGACGCTGAAACAAGGCAATGGGCCAAAGGATGCCTATCGTTTCGATGAGGTGCCCGGTGTCGCAGTGGTGCCCGCACTGGCCGAGGGGCGCAAATGCGCTCGCTCGTGGAAGATATCGTCGCATGTGGGCGATGACCCCGATTTTCCCGATCTCAGCCCGCGCGATGCCCTGGCCGTGCGCCAGTTCGATGCGCGTGCCCATGCCGGGGCGGGCAAGGCGTCGGGGAAGCCGCGAAAGAGGGCAACGGCATGAGCGCGCCGGGGGCTGTCCCATCCGCCGCGCCGCAACCGGGCGCGGGTCGTATCGGGGTTGTGGTAACGCTGCTCGCGCTGGCGCTCGACCAGTTGAGCAAGTGGTGGATGCTGCATGTCTACAAGCTGGCCGAGCGCGGGCGCGTCGAGGTCACGCCTTTTTTCGACCTTGTGATGCTGTGGAATACCGGCATTTCCTATGGTCTGTTTCCCCAGGAAAGCGATCTCGGCCGCTATCTGCTTATCGGATTTTCCTTTCTGGTCAGCGCTGCATTGTTCGTGTGGATGCTCAGATCGCACTCCGGCCTGCTCGCGATTGCACTTGGACTGATCATCGGCGGCGCTCTCGGCAATGCGATTGACCGGCTGGTTTATGGCGCGGTCGCCGACTTCGTCTCGCTGCACGCGTTCGGCTTTTACTGGTATGTGTTCAATGTCGCCGATGTCGCCATCGTCGCCGGCGTGGGCCTGCTGATCCTCGACATGTTCATGCCGAGCCACAAAATCGACGCAAAATATGCCGAACAAATAGCTATGGAACTGCCCGAGGATTCGGTTCGCGGCAGCGATGGGGCACGCAAATGATGATCGGGATACTCACCAGACGCCTAATCAGCACAGCCGCGGCATTATCCGTAGCTGGTCTGCTGGCTGGTTGTGCGGGAACAGATATTGAAATCGACGCGCCAATTCTTGAGGCGGCCGGTATCAATCTGAGCTCCAAGCCGCCGCCGGAACCCGATTTGGAAGACCGCCCGCCCCTGGTGGTGCCGCCAGACACCCAGAGATTGCCAGAGCCTGGCACCCGAACCGCAGCCGTCGATCAGCAGGCATGGCCGGATGATCCCGATCTGCGGGCCAAGCGCGAGGCCGAGGTTGCCGAGGAGCAGCGTCGTGAATATTGCGAGAATGGCGATTGGTCCGGCGAAGGCAACATCGAAGAGTTCAACCGCTCCATCGGTCGTCAGGAACGGTGCCAGACCACTCTCGGCGAGGCATTCAGCCGCGGTCTGGCTGGCAGCACGCAGGACACAGGTCCGGCCGGCAACTAGTTGAAAAGCTGGGGCCTTTCGGAGCAGGCTGTGAGCAACAAAGCGGCGGGTCCGCGCTTGTGGCGTCTGCGCGCCTTGTTCATGACCGCGTTGTAACTTGCCTCCGCGAGCACCAATCATATCTTCTGGAGAAGGTCAGGCGCACCTGCACCATTGGCCAAAAACCTGTATGGTGAAATCTCGATGATTGAAACGCGAATGCGCCTGCCGCACTCTTTGAAGGACGCTTCGAGGCAGTTCCGCCTGCTCGTCCTGATAGGCTTGGCGGCCCTTTGTTCAGGAGTGTTGATGCTCAATATCCCGATGCAGGCTCGCGCCGCAACGGCGGTCATGCCTGATGGCATGTCCAACGTGGCCGAATTCACCCTCGACAACGGCATGCAGGTCATCGTGATACCGGATAACCGCGTGCCGGTCGTAACCCACATGGTGTGGTACCGTGTCGGCGCGGCGGATGAGCCTCCAGGTCAGGCCGGCATCGCGCATTTCCTTGAACATCTGATGTTCAAGGGTACCGACACGATCGCCCCCGGCGAATTTTCCAAGATCATTGCGCGCTGGGGCGGCCAGGACAACGCCTTCACTTCCCAGGATGTGACGGCCTATTTCCAGCGCATCTCGCCTGAGCGTCTGGAAGATGTCATGCGCATGGAAGCCGACCGGATGATGAACCTCCGTCTGGCGCCCGAAGACGTGGCGACGGAACGTGATGTCATTCTGGAAGAGCGCAGCACGGTGGTGGACAATTCTCCCTCGAGCATCCTGCAGGAGCAGATGCAGGCAGCGCTCTACGTTTCGCATCCTTATGGAAATCCTGTAATCGGCTGGGAGCCCGAAATCCGCGGGCTGGAGCGGGAGGACGCGCTTTTGTTCTATCAGCGCTTTTACGCCCCGAATAACGCCATCCTCGTCGTTGCCGGCGACGTCGAGCCAGACGCCATCCGCGACATGGCCGAGCGGATTTACGGTCCGATTTCCCGGCGCGATGATGTGGGCATGCAGCCGCGTCCTGTCGAGCCCGAACCACGCGCCGCGCGCCGCGTCACGCTGAAAGACGCCCGCGCCGGCAAGCCCACTCTTTATCGTTATTATCTCTCACCAAGCTACAACACGGCCGAGGGGCTCGAAGCCGAGGCGATGGATTTGCTGATGCGCATCCTCGGGAACTCCGAGACCGGCCGGCTTTACAATTCGCTGGTGGTCGAGCAGAAGATCGCAGACGCGGCCGGCGGCTGGTACGGCGGCAGCGCGCGGGATCACGGACGCACCGGCGTCTATGCCGTGGTCGCGGACGGCTCAAGTCTGGATCAGGTTGAGGCCGCGATCGATGCCGTCATTGCGGAACTGATCGAGACCGGCGTCAGCGAAGAAGAACTGACGCGTGCCCGCAATGCCGAGATCGCAGATTTCATCTATCGCCATGACAGCCAGACTTCCCTTGCCCGCACTTACGGATATGTGCTCGCCACCGGCGGCACGATGGAGGATGTCACCCTTTATCCCGAGCGCCTCGGACGGGTGAGCGCCGAGGACATCAAGCGCGCGGCACAGAAAATCCTCAAGATCGAGCGGTCGGTCACAGGGTTCCTCATCCCGTCGGCGCAACACTCATCAGCACGCGCCAGCGCGCAGGATGGCGGCGCCGTCACGGAAGAAATCACAAATGCGCGCTGATGTCCGCGTCGCGCCATGCAGGGAACAGAGCATTGCAGATCATGGAAGCCGCGTTTAAGGGGAAATCCGGCCTCGGTGCTCGCGCCGGTTTGCCCGGCATGCTACTCCTCGTTGCCGTGTGTCTTGCGGCCATCATCACCGTGACAGCAAATCCGGCAAAGGCCATGCGCATCCAGACAATCACAAGCCCAGGGGGCATTCAGGCCTGGCTCATCGAAGAAAGCCGGTTGCCTCTGATCGCCATGAACTTCGCTTTCGAGGGCGGCGCCGTACAGGACCCCGCTGAACTCTCCGGCCGCGCAGATTTCGTCGCGTCGATGTTGGATGAAGGCGCCGGCGATCTTGACGCGCGGACTTATCGCAAGAAGCTGGAAGAGTTGGCGATCCGTATCGATTTCAGTGTCGATAAGGACAGTTTCGAGGGCTCGCTGCAAACTCTCAGCGCCAATCGGGACGAAGCCGCGCGGCTGCTGAACCTCGCCCTCAGCAAGCCGCGCCTCGACGCCGACGCCATAGCGCGCGTGCGCGGCCAGCTCATGGCGCGGTTGCGCTTCGATGCCCAGAACCCGCAGCGCGTCGCCGCCCGTAAATGGCTCGAACTTGCCTATCCCAGCCATCCCTATGCAATGCCCACGCGCGGAACCGAAGCCTCGATCGCCGCAATCCAGGCAGACGACTTGCGCGGCTATATCGCGGATAATCTTGCCCGCGACAATCTCAAGGTGGCTGTGGTCGGCGATATCACGCCTGAGCAGCTTGGTGTGATGCTCGACACGATATTCGGCGATCTGCCGCAACAGGCGCGGCTGAAACCGGTGGCCGATGTCGCAGTAGCGCCCGGCCCGCTCACCAATGTCATCGAGATGGCGGTGCCCCAGTCGGTCGCACAGTTCGGCATGCAGGGCTACACGCGCAACCACCCCGATTTCTACACCGCTTTCGTGATCAACCACATCATCGGCGGCGGCGGATTTTCCTCCAAGCTTATGCAGGAAGTGCGCGAAAGACGTGGCCTCGCTTATTCGGCCTACAGCTATCTCTATCCGCTGCAACATTCCGGCATCATCGTTGGCGGCGTCGCCACTCGCAACGACGCCATCGCCGAGAGCATGTCGATCATCCGCAACATCTTCGCCCAGATCGCGGCCGATGGGCCGACGCAGGAAGAGCTGGACAGCGCAAAGCAATATCTGATTGGCTCATATGCCCTGCGCTTCGACACGAGCCAGAAGATCGCCCGCCAGCTCGTGCAGATTCAGCTTGAAGACCTCGGCATTGATTACATCGAAAAACGCAACAGCTACATCGACGCCGTGACGCTGGAAGATGCGCGTCGCGTGGCTGCCGATCTCATCGATCCGGACCGATTGCTGACGGTTATCGTCGGGCAGCCGGAAGCCTCGCAAGTCCGTCCCGCGCCCACTTCGCCCGCATCCCCGCCCGGCTGAAGCTCCGCGCGCGGGCGCGGCCCGGACCACGATTGCGTGCGAACCGATTTATTTCTGCGCTCCAGGCTGGTAGACAAGCGGAAACTGAACCCAACCAACCGTTTGGACCTGCCGATGCCCCTCCACCAATCCATCGATGGCTGCATGGACAGCGCCATCGGCGAGCGCGGACTGAAACTCCGCCACCTTCAGGCCGCGTGCGACACGCTGGCGCCCCGGCTTGAGCAACTGCGCCAGGATATCCGCTCCGGCGCGAGCGCCCTGTTTCGCATCATCGGCGAGACCGCCGATATCGCCGAGGCGCAGGCCGCGCTTGACGCGCTGTCGCAAGGCGCGCAGACGCTCGTCATCTTCGGCACGGGCGGCTCCAGTCTGGGCGCGCAGACGCTGGCCCGCCTGGGAGGCTGGCAGATCCCCGGCGACCGGCCGATCACACGCAAGCCGCTGCCACGGGTGCGTTTCCATGACAATCTCGACGCGCGCTCGCTGGCTGTGGGCCTTGATCATCTGGAGCCGACGACGACACGCTTCGTGGTGGTGTCCAAGTCGGGCGGCACCGCCGAGACGCTGATGCAGGCTTTCGCCGCGCTGCAATGGGTGCGCAATGCCGATCTTGCCGATGAAATCCCGCGCATGTTCCTTGGTATCACGGAGCCAGAAAAGTCCGGCGTCAGCAATGGCCTGCGCCGGCTGTTTGCCGAATTCGGGATCCCGATGCTGGATCATGATCCGGACATCGGCGGACGCTTTTCGGTGTTCAGCAATGTCGGCATGGTCGGCGCTCTGAGCCGCGGGCTGGACATGCATGCAGTTCGCGCGGGGGCGGGCGACGTGCTGCGCGCACTGATGAACGCGCCCTCGCCATCGGCCTTTGCGCCCGCGCTCGGCGCTGCTGCCGCGGTTACGCTGGCGAAGGACAAGGGTGTGCGCGTCAATGTCATGATGCCCTATTGCGATCGGCTGGCCAAATTCGCGCAATGGTACGTTCAGCTCTGGGCGGAAAGCCTTGGCAAGGGCGGCCATGGGACAACGCCGCTCGCCGCGCTCGGCCCGGTGGATCAGCACAGCCAGTTGCAACTCTTCATGGATGGCCCGCACGATCATTTCATCACCCTTGTGCGCGTCTTGTCCGAAACCGAGACGGAAGCCCCGGTCCCGGCACAATGGGCGGAGTTGGCCAACGCGCCTTATCTGGCCGGACGCCGCGCCGGTGAACTGGTGAACGCCCAGCAGCACGCCATCGCCAATGCGTTGGTAAAGGCCGGCCGACCGGTGCGCACCATTGATGTGGACAAGCTGGACGAGCGTTCACTGGGCGCTTTGCTAATGCATATGATGCTGGAGACGATTCTGGCGGCGCACCTGCTCGGCATAGATCCTTTTGACCAGCCGGCGGTAGAGTTGGGCAAGACGCTCACCCGCGACTATCTGAGCGCGCCGCACCATAGCTCGCGAACACCCGACGGAGCCGATGCCGACAGTACCGCGCCAGCCGATACGACAACTCGCTCAGGGGCTGATTAACCGGATCGCCGCCGGCGAAGTCATCGAGCGCCCGGCCAGCGCGGTCAAGGAACTGGTGGAAAACGCCATCGACGCAGGCGCGGCCCACATCGAGATCGTGACCGATCGCGGCGGTCTCGGCCTCATCCGCGTCAGCGACGACGGCCGGGGCATGGATGCGCATGATCTGGCGCTGTGCGTTGAGCCGCACGCCACCTCCAAGCTTCGCGATGATGATCTGAGCCACATCGACACGCTGGGTTTTCGCGGCGAGGCGCTACCCTCGATCGGCGCGGTCGCGCGGCTGAGCATCGCCAGTCGCACGGCCGGCGGGGAGGCGCACCTGATCACGGTTCATGCCGGGGTCAAGTCCGGCTTGCGGCCGGTGGCGCTTGCGGGCGGAACGTGGGTGGAGGTACATGATCTGTTTCATGCGACGCCGGCGCGGCTCAAATTCATGAAATCCGAGCGTGCCGAAAACACCGCGATCGCCGATATCATCAAGCGTATGGCGCTTGCCCATCCGGCGATCGGCTTCACGCTGGTAACTGGCGAGCGCACCAGTCTGGCGCTTGACCCCGTACCGCCCGGCGACGAGGCGAAGCTGCGCCATCGCCTCGAGCGCGTCATGGGCAGAGACTTCGCCCGCGAGTCCATGCCGCTGGATGCCGGCGGCGCCGATCTGCGCATCTGCGGTTTCGCTGCGCCACCGACCGCTCATCGCCCGACGGCGCAGTCGCAATATCTCTTCGTCAATGGCCGCCCGGTTCGCGACCGGCTGCTGCTGAGCGCGGTGCGCGGCGCCTATGCTGATTTTTTGCCGCGCGGCCGCTTTGCCCAGCTTGTGCTGTTTCTCCATGTGCCGCCCGAGCGCGTGGATGTGAATGTGCACCCGACCAAGGCCGAGGTGCGCTTCCGCGATCCGTCGCGCGTCCGGGCCGCCGTCCATGGCGCGCTTTCAGGGCTGCTCGCCAGGCGCATCGGTGACGGCGCCCGGCAGGCCGGTGCGGCTGCGGAGATATCGCGAATGGCAAGCGCGGCGCGGCCAGGCCAAGGCTTTTCTGATGCGAGCCAGGCGCCGCTCACCGATTTCGATGATCCAAGCGCCGACACCATTGCCGACGAGCCGCCGCCCGAAGACATCGCCCGCCCGCTCGGGGCCGCCCGCGCGCAACTGCACCAGACCTACATCATCGCCCAGACCGAGGATGCCATGATCATCGTGGATCAGCACGCCGCCCATGAACGGCTTGTGTATGAACGGTTGAAGGCGGCGCTGGAAAATGGCGGTGCGCGTTCTCAAGGGCTGCTGATCCCCGAAATCGTGGAGCTGGAGGCCAGCGACATCGACGCGCTGATGGCGCATTCGGATGATTTTTCCCGCCTCGGCCTGATCATCGAGCCGTTTGGCCCAGGAGCCATCGCGGTTCACGGCGTGCCCGACCTGTTCGGTCAGGGCGATATAAAGGGGCTCATCGAGGATCTGGCCGACGAGTTGCGCGCAGAAGGCCAGAGCTTCAGCCTGAAGGCGCGGCTATTTGAGGTCTGCTCGCGTATCGCCTGCCATGGTAGTGTGCGCTCCGGACGGCGGCTGAAGCCGGATGAGATGAACGCGCTCCTGCGCGACATGGAGGCCACGCCCCATTCGGGCCAGTGCAATCATGGCCGCCCGACCTATATCGAATTGAAGCTTGCCGATATCGAACGGCTCTTCGGACGGCGCTGAACCCGCAAGCACCTTCATAGCGAAATCGAAGCAGACCATGAACGCGGATCTCCCAAAACCACGCAATATCGCCGAAGGCTGGCGCGGACGCACATTGGCTGGCTGGCTCAAATGGCTGGTCGCGGGCGTTGCCGCCCTCATTGCAGTCGTGGTCATGGTTGCGCTGATCATGGCAATTTTCGCCAATACGCAGACCGAGGAAACCAGCCGCACGGAAATCGCATGCGCCGAACTGGTCCAGAACAACATCTCCTGGAGCTACCGTCCGGAAGACCGCACCTGGACTGAGGCTGCTTTGCATCTGCTCTGCCACGGCACCACCAAGCCGGCGCAGCCGCTGTTGTGCTTCGATCAGGTTCTGCATGGACGGCTGAACTGGGGCGCAGGCAATAGCTGGCGCTGGCGCGACGCCGCCACGCTTTGCGCCGGCACCAGCAACGCCCAGGAGCGCATTGCCTGTTTCACCAATCAGATCGGCACTGGCGCGAGCCGGCGTGAAGCAACCGAGGCCTGCACCCAAGCGCGCTTGAGCGAGCGCGCCGAGACCACCGAGCAGACAAGCTGCGCGGCGTTCGTTCAGGGCAATATCGCGTGGAGCGCGGAAGGGGCCGAATGGAATCCTGAATATGTGAGGAAACTGTGCGGTCAGACATCGGCCCCCACGCAGCCGGGACTGTGTTTCAACCGGGTGATGCGCGGCGGGCTCGATTGGGGGGGCGGCACCGAGTGGCAATGGGCGAACGCGGTCGACTTGTGCGCCGGCACCGAAGACGCGCAAGAGCGGATCCAATGCTTCCGGGACAAGATAGCCGAGCACAGCGACTGGCGCGCAGCAATTAGCGCTTGCAATCCGACCGGCTAGACACAAGCATACGATCGCAAGCCCGCGCCATGTCGCCATCGGATGAACGGTCATGCCGGGCGCACAATATGAACGCTATAGTGCCGTACTAGCCGAGGAAAAAATAGGTCCGCCCATCGATGGGCGGCCAAAAGGAGCGAGCTTTATGCGTTATCTCATAATGTTCCTTGCCGCGCTGGTCGTAATGACCAGCACGGATGTGTATGCGCAGGGCCAGCGCCCTGATCGAGGCGAACGGTCCGAACGCGGAGATAATCGCCGTGACCGCGGCGAGCGCAGCGACTGGGTCGTCCTGGGCGAGCAGAGAGCACGGCAGGGCGTCAGTAATCTTGTCATAGAGGTCGGCCGCCGCGAGGGCATTTTCGATGCCGTCAAAGTGCGGATCGAAGATGGAAATATTCTTCTTGTCGGCGTGCGGATCACGTTCGGCAACGGCGAAACCGAAGACTTGCGTGTGGGGGCACCGTTGCCCTCGGGTTCGGAAACCTCATCCATCGAGTTCGATGGCCGTGGCCGGATTATCCGCTCGATCACGGTTCGCTACGGTTCATTGGGCATTTTCGGACGGCCCAATATCATCGTGTTAGGCAGTGAGGCGCGCCGCGCCGTCGATCGCGCCGATCGTTTCCGCCCGCTCGGGCGCAACTGGGAACAGCTCGGCTCTCTTGATGTCGGCCGGCGTGCAGACCGCGATATTCTGAATGTCGGTCGCCGCGAGGGTCGGTTTGACGGTATCGTCATTCGTGTCCGCGGCAATGACGTGGCCTTTCGCCGTGTGGTTGTCCGCTATGGCAATGGCGAAACCGAAGAGCTTGATGTCGACCGCGTGATCGACGCCGGCAATCAGTCGGATGTGCTTGAGCTTCGCGGACGGACCGGACGCTTCATCGACCGGATCGAGTTCATCTATCGTACCGCCGGCCCGGGACGCCGCGAGGCCAGTGTCGAGGTCTGGGGGCGCAAGCTGGATCGTGCTGGCGCGCGTTTCCGTCCGCTCGGGCCGCGCTGGGATCAGCTTGCCAGCCAGCAAGTTGGCAGGCGTGCCGACCGTGATGTGATCGAGCTTGGCCGCAGGGCCGGACGCTTCGATGCGCTGCTCATCCGCGTGAAGCGGGAAGACGTCGCTTTCCGCCGCTTGCGTGTGGTTTATGGCAATGGTCAGTCCGATGAACTCGATGTCGACAGGATCATCGAAGCCGGCGATGAATCCGACATCCTGGAACTTCGCGGTCGGGCCGGGCGTGTGATAAACCGGATCGAACTGATCTATCGCGCGGCTGGGGATCGCCGGAGGGCGGAAGTCGAGGTCTGGGGCCGCAAGGCGCCCAGGTAGGAGCCGGATGACATCCCGGTTTCATGACAAATGACAAAAAAGGCCGCTCATTTGAGCGGCCTTTCGTTTGCATGAGAGTGGTGACTTACTGGGTCGTTTCGGTCTTCTCGTCGCTCAACTCTTCACTCACGGCCTGGCGAGCCTTTTCATAGGTCTCGCGGGCCTGCTCGCCCAGTTCGCTAGCGCGCTCACGCAGGCCCTTCGTGACGCTGAGCGGCTTGTTGTCCGCTGTGACGAAATCGGGCGCGGCTTCGAGTGCGGCCTTGTCGGTATCGAGCACCATGACGACCTTGCCGTCTTGGCCCGTTGTGCGGCTCACCTGGTCAAACGGCACCGCGACATTCTTCTGGGCTATGCCCAGGAAGCCGCCGATCCCGATGATGATACCTTCGATCTCGCCGTCGACATTGACGAGCAGATTATTGACGCCGCCAAGCGTCTCCCCGGCAGGATTGGTGACGGGGCTGCCAATGATCTGGCTGGCGAGGTCGAGGCTAGTCTCCTGCTTGGCGATGAACACGACAGTTTGCGCGTTGGCGACTGCCGGCAGAGCCAGACAAGCACTTAGCGCGATCATCATTGCGGTCTTACGCATATTTCTCTCCTGCGTTTTGATATTGGGGCCATTCGAGTTTGCAGACCTCGTTTGTCGAGACAACTCATGTAGCCCTTGTCACATGATTATCAACATAGTTTTATGGAGGAATATTGACTAGATGAGAAAAAATTACTTCGTATTTTTTGCGTCCGCGGCGCGGGCAATGGAAGAATATTTTCAAAAGCTGCCTTGTTTCATAAGGAACGATAAACCATGCCGAGACTATGGCAAATCACGGGCAGGCAGGAAGTGGATCAGCCTACATAGCTGGGTGCGGCGAACTGAAGATAGCGAGCGCGCAGCGACGTGGCCACGGGGCCGGGCTTGCCATCGCCCACCGGCCGCCCGTCGATCGTGACGATCGGCAGGACGAAGCTTGACGCGCTCGTCATGAAGGCTTCGGCCGCCGCATGGGCCTCATCCAGAGTGAAGGCGCGCTCCTCGACCTCAAGTCCCATCTCGTCAATGAGGCTCAGCAGGCGGCTGCGCGTCAGGCCGGGCAGGATCTTCTGGCTGAGCGCGCGGGTGATGATCCTGCCATCCGTCGTGACGATGAACGCCGAGGATGAGGTGCCTTCCGTCACCACGCCATCTTCAACCATCCAGGCTTCGAAAGCGCCGCGCTTTTTCGCTTCCTGCTTGCCCATGGCCTGGGGCAGCAGCGCAATGCTCTTGATATCGCGCCGCGTCCAGCGCAGGTCGGGCGTGGTGATCACGCTGACCCCGCGAACGGCATTCACATCGTTTGCATAGTCGCGCGGCTGGGTGAAGGCGATGACGGTCGGCGTCGCATCGGCGGGGTATGAAAATTCGCGCTCTGCCACGCCACGCGTCACCTGCATGTAGACAACACAATCGGGCTGAGCGTTCAATCGGATCAATTCGAGATGCATGTGGTGGATCGCTGCGTCGTCCATGGGTAGCGACATTTCGAGCTTGGTCATGGATGAGCGCAGCCGTGCCAGATGCTGCTCGAAGTCGATCATGTGCCCGCCGATGACCGCGGTCACTTCATATACCCCGTCGGCGAACAGGAACCCCCGGTCAAAGATCGAAACCGTTGCCTTGTCCGCTTCCACATAAGCGCCATTGACATAGACATATCGCGCCATCGGCCATTCCCCTTCCGGCATCCATGCAGCAGATCATGAATGCTCTTATCGCGCCCGACCGTGTGCGCGTCAATGTGGCTGAGGGGCATGTGGCGTGCTGGAGCGAAGGCCTGGTCAGCGCTGAAGGAAGGATTGCACGCTGGAGATGATCTTCTTTTCGCCCTCGCCGGTTCCGGTTTCGAGCGACTCTTCGCGCAGAGGCACCTGTATGCCGCGCGCTGCGGCCGGGCGCTCATGAATACGCGAGATCCACGCTTGCAGATGGGGCAGGCCGTCGACGCTGACGCCGGACCACTTATGCGTGCGCACCCAGCACCAGTTGGCGATATCGGCGATAGAATAGTCGCTGCCAGCCAGCCATTCGCTCTCGCCGAGGCGGCGTTCGAGAACCTCGAAAAGCCGTCGTGTCTCGTTCTGGTAGCGCTCGATCGCCGGCTGATAGACCTCCGGCCAATAGCGGAAGAACACGTTGGCCTGGCCCATCATCGGGCCGATGCCACCCATCTGGAACATCAGCCACTGAAGCGCATGGCTGCGCGCCTTTGGTTCGCTCGGCAAAAGCATGCCGGTCTTCTCGGCAAGATAGATCAGGATCGCGCCCGATTCGAAGACCGCAAAGCTGTCTGCTTCGCGGTCAACGATTGCCGGGATGCGCCCGTTCGGATTGATTTTCAAGAACCAGTCGGCCTTCTGCTCCTTTGCCCCCAGATCGAGTGCATGCAAGGTGTAAGGCAACCCGACTTCTTCAAGCATCACCGAAGCCTTGTGGCCGTTCGGCGTTGCCGCAGTGTACAGATCGATCATGGCTCGTGTCCTAATCCGCAAGCGCAGTAAATGTTCAGGCAGCGTGCTGGGAAACGGCCGCAAGTTCGCCGCGCGCCGGGTAATCCTTGGCGACGACGAAATCGATGGCGGCCAGCAACTCGCGCCAGCCGGGACGCGCAAACGGCATCGACTGGGTGCTGATATAATAAAGCGTGCCGTCGGGCTTGATCAGGAACAGGCCGGGCTCGGAGAATTCGGCCGGCTCCTCAACGCCGATCGAGGTCACCCCGCGGCTGGCCGAGATGTACAGGTTCCAGGTCCGCGCGGCCACGATGCTGAAGCCATAACCGATGTTGATATTGTCGAGCTTCCAGTCCCGCTTCGTCTGTTCGGCGCGGTCCTTGCCATCAGACGAGATGGCGATGATACCGACGCCGCGCTGGGCAAACTCGTCCGTCAGACGGTTCAACTCAGACAGATAGGTCTTGCAGATCGGGCAGTGCAGGCCGCGATAGAACACGACCATGGTGAACTGCTCGGGCTTTTGTGAGTGCAACTCCCATACCGGGCCATCAACCGTGCTCACGCTCAGTTGCGGAGCCCTTGTCCGGGGCAGCAGTCGTTGATGTGAAGCCACTTTATTCCTCTCCTCGTGTTTGGCACATGTGGCGCGCATGACGCGCCTATTCATGTGGCAGAGCGACCGCAAATGGAAACTCAACTCGTCGTGAGCGGCGCCGGGATGGCGAGAGGTTCGGTCAGCCGACCCTGGAGGGTGCGGCGTGCTCCATCAGACGGGGCATGATCTGGACGAAATTGCAGGGCCTGTGGCGCGCGTCGAGTTGAAATTTCAGTATGCCGTCCCATGCATCGCGGCACGCGCCGGGCGACCCAGGCAGGCAGAATACATATGTGCCGTCGATCAGGCCGGCAAGCGAGCGCGATTGCAGCGTCGAAGTGCCCACGCTGGCATAGGACAGCATATGCATAAGCACGGAAAACCCGTCGATTTCCTTGGAAAAAAGCGGGCGCAGGGCCTCGGGCGTAACATCACGCCCGGTCAGACCGGTGCCGCCCGTCGTGATGATCACGTCGATGCGCGGTTCGCCGACCCAGCCGCGCACCATGGCGCGGATCTGTTCGACATCGTCCTTGACGATTGCGCGTTTAGCCAGTACGTGCCCGGCCTCCACGATCCTTTCGGCCAGTGTCTCTCCCGAAGTATCTTCGGCCATTGACCTGGTATCTGAAATTGTCAGGACAGCTATGCGAACAGCGGTGAACGGCTTGCTTTCATCTATTCCCGCCATCGGGGCCTCCTTTACGGTCAGCGCAAGTGCTTAACACATATCGGGGGCATCGGTGGGTTGCGTCAAGAGCGCATGATCGGGGGGTGCCTAGTGGCGGGCCTGGCCTGGTCGCCGCCTTCTTCAGCGTTTGTTAAGCATGGCGGCGCAAGCTGGCACATGGCTTTAACCATCCAGACGCACCGAACATGATGCACTCCCGCGCCCATGAATTGATGATATGGCTCGCCTGTATCGCAGCGTTGATGCTGGCAGGGCTGAGGACGCCCGTCCGCGCCGAACCCTTGTTTGTCGCCCTCGACCATGCTCGCGTGGTGGCCTTGGGCGCGCCGGCTGGCAGCGTCATTCTGGGCAACCCATCGCTGGCCGATGTCAGCCTGCATAGCGCGCAGGCGCTGATCGTGACCGGAAAGAGCGCGGGCCAGACCAATCTGATCGTGCTGGATGGGGCCGGGCATGAGATCGCTCACCTGATCATCCGCGTGGGCCCAGCGAGCGCGGGCCATGTCGCTGTGTTTCGCGGCGGGGAGCGCCAGACGCTGCTGTGCGCGCCCGTGTGTCAGCCGGTGGCCGTGCCGGGCGATGATCAGGCGGCGTTTGATGCGGCATCTAGCGCAGCGTCCCGTAAGCTGGGAATGGGCGCGGCTGCGGTCAGTGCGCCGCGCTGAGGCCGCCGAAAACGTACGCGCGGCTCGCTGCGGGCGCCATCAAATGCCTCAGCCCCACGGGCCTGGCGTCCATGGCTTGTCGCCCGAACGCTGCGCAGCGCGCGTATCATCATCGGTCTTCGGGCTGTCTGTTGGGCGCGGGCGCGGTGGCGGCAGGCCGATGCTGTAGGGGCGCTGCCGGGCACCCGGCGTGGCGCCTGCGCGCAGCGAGCGTCCGGCATCATAGACGGCGTCCTTGCGTCCGATCCCGCCAAGCCAGAGCAGCGGCAACAGCACGATGCCGGCGAGGAAACCGCCAATATGCGCCCACCAGGCAATGCCCCCACCCATGCTCGGTTGCAGCATCTCGCCCGCGCCCTGAAGCACCTGAAGCCCGAACCACAGCGCCACGAAAGTGAGCGCCGGCAATTCGAGGAACAGCGGGATGATGATGATCGGGATGACCAGAAGCAGCCGTGCCTTTGGAAAGGTGACGGCATAAGCGCAGATGATCCCGGCCACGGCGCCCGACGCGCCAAGCACCGGTACCGGCGAGGACTGATTGAAATAGACATGGGTCAGATTGGCGGCGACCCCGCAGATCAGATAAAAGGCGAGAAAGGCGAACGGCCCATAACGGCTTTCGACCGAACTGCCGAAAATATACAGGGTCCACATGTTGAAGATGATGTGCAGCCATCCGCCATGCATGAAGAAGCTTGTCAGGAACGGCAAATAATCGTCCGGCGGCAGCCCCTGATTCACCGCCCATTGCGGAAAGGAATAACGCAGCGGCACGAGAGCATGTTCATAAAGAAAGATCTGCCCGGCGCGCTCATCCAGCGAGATCTGGAACAGGAACATGGCCACATTGATGGCTATCAGCGCATAAACGATTACCGGCGTCGTGCGGATGACGATCGAATCGCGAATCGGAATCATGTATTACGACCGTTCTGGTCCGGGCTCGTGCTGCGCCAAAGCCACCTGGTCAGCCCTCATGAACAGGTCGCAATTGACAGGATAACATGATGTCGGGCGCGACCCGAGAGATGCTGCGCCGCATCTCAGACGGGCAGTCGGATCGTCGCCTTCAGCCCGCCCAGCTTGCTCTTGCCCAGGGTGATGTCGCCGCCATGACCGCGGACGATATCGCGGGCGATAGACAGGCCGAGCCCGGTGCTCTTGATGTTCTGGTTGCGGGCATGATCGAGCCCGTGGAACGGACGGAACACTTCCTCGCGCGCCTCGATAGGGATGCCGGGGCCGTCATCCTCCACCGAAATCGTGATCATGGCGCGGGACTTGTGTGCCCGGACAACAATTTCGCTGGCGAAGCGCGATGCGTTCGAGGTCAGGTTCATGACCGCCCGCTTCAGAGCGTTGCGCCGTGCAGAGATCATCAGGTCTTCGTGCGCCTCAACCTCGGGCGGGTGCCGGCGCGCCGGCATGGCCGCCACGATTTCGCGTAGCATGTCGCCAACGTTGAACTCGCTCGCCTGTTCGCCCGCGTCGCCCTTGGCAAAAGCCAGATAATCCTCCAGCATGCTTTGCATTTCATCGACATCGGCACGCAGGCTTTCGGCCTCGGCCGTGTCGCCCAGCACGGCAAGTTGTAGCCGGAAGCGGGTCAGCACCGTGCGCAGATCATGGCTGACCCCGGCGAGCATGGTGGTGCGCTGTTCGACATGGCGTTCGATGCGGTCGCGCATCTCTAGAAACGCCTGCGCGGCAAGGCGCACTTCGCGCGCTCCGCGGACACGGAAATCTTCGGGAACGGGCTGGCCCCGGCCGAATTTCTGCGCAGCGTCGGCAAGCGTCAGAACCGGCCTGATCTGGTTTCGCAGGAAAAGCACCGCGATGATGACCAGCACCAGCGATGTGCCGACCATCCACAACAGGAAGATATGCGAGTTCGAAGCGTAGGTCTGGCTGCGCCTGGCAAAGACCTGCATCACCGAATTCGTCAGCTGGATACGTATTTCAACGAACCGGGAATCGCCCACTGTGTCGATCCAGAAGGGGCGGCGGATCTGCCTGCGGATGGTGCGCGACAGCGTGCGGTCAAGCAGATCGAAGAACGGCTTGGGCAGGGCTGCCGGCAGGTCCTGCCCAGGCAAGATGCGGACAATAAGGCCCAGATCGTCGCGCGCCATGTCGGTCAGCACCTGCGGCGCGACATTGGCGCCAATGGTCTCATGAACCGAGATGAGCATGGAGATATCGCTGACGGTCGATTGCGAAAGCCGCCGCGTGACCTGCTGCCAGTGGCGCTCCATGAACACGAAAGCAAGCACCGATTGCAACAGCACCACCGGGGCGATGATGATGATCAACGCGCGTGCATAAAGGCCCTTTGGCAGCATCTGGGTGAACAGGACGGACAGGCCGTGACCCAGCTTGATCATCATGCGACGAGGCAGGCGGAAGACCGCCCAGCGATCCAGCCAGGCAACATTGCGGCGATGCCGGTCCGCCAGAGCGCTGCCGACGGCGCTGATTGACAGGCTCGCGCGCCTCATCGCCTCGGAAACGGCTGATCCCGGCCGGTTAATCCACATAGAGCACGTAGCCGCGGCCCCTCACCGTTTGCAGATAAGTCGGGTTTGCAGGGTCGTCCTCGATCTTGCGCCGCAGCCGGTTGATCTGCACATCCACAGCCCGGTCGCTGCTCTGGGCGTCTGATCCGTAAAGCTCGTGGCGCGCGATGGTCTCGCCGGGAACCCTTGCGAACTGGCGCAACAAATCTCGTTCACGGTCCGTCAGCCGCACCGGCTCGCCCGAGCGTGTCAGTTCGCCGCGCTGAATATGAAACACATTGGCGCCGAAGGTGATCTCTTCGCGCTGCTCCTCGCCCGATGCCCGGCGGCGAAGGATGTTGTGCAGCCGCAAAAGCAGTTCGCGCGGCTCGAAGGGTTTGGCCACATAATCATCGACGCCGATCTCAAGCCCGTGGATGCGGTGTTCCGGCTCGGACCGGGCGGTCAGCATCAGGATCGGCACGTCCGATTCTCCGCGCAGCGTCTGAGCCAGCGACAGGCCCGACTCGCCCGGCATCATGATATCGAGGATGATCAGGTCGAACGAGATGCCGCGCAGCGAGGCGCGCGCCTCCTCGGCATTCTCGTTCAGGGTGACGCGGAAGCCGTTCTCCCGCAGATAGCGCCCCAGAAGATCGCGGATGCGATGATCGTCATCCACGACCAGAAGATGGGGGGCATTATCTGCCGGTGCCGGCGGTTCGACCTGATTGGTTGCGTTCGCGCTCATCGCTGTCCTCCCGGCTGCCCGTCAGGGGCTGGCCATCTGCCATAAGCCTGGTTATGTCGTCGCGCCCTTCGCAGCGGATGATGTGGAGCAGGAACTGCTCGACGGCATCGCTTGATCCGACGCCGGCCTGATCCAGCGCGGCCATTATGCGCCCGGCCTGACGCTCCGCCAGATGATGCGCCAGCCGGCTGCCTTCGGACGTCAGGCACAACAGCCGCTCGCGCCGGTCTGTCCGGCCGGGTTGCTGCTCGATGAAACCCCGTTCGCGCAATTCGCGCAGCACACGCGCAAGGCTCTGCTTGGTAATTTTCAGGATATCGAGCAAGTCGGCGACGCGGATGCCGGGATAGCGCCCGATGAAGTAGAGCGCCCTGTGATGCGCGCGGCCAAAACCCAGTTCCGCCAGAATTTCATCGGCGTCGGCGGTGAAGTCGCGATAGGCGAAGTACATCAGTTCGATGATGCGGTGGGCGCGCGGTCCCAACGCGTCGGCAGCGCTCTCTGATGGGGCCGCGACAACGCTCATCTGGGGCTCGCCGACATCGGCGAAACGGCTCTTCGTTGTTATGTCAGCCATGTTGACTTATTTTGGGCGGATTGCTACAAAACGCAAGTGGTGACGACAACATTCCGTTGGACTAACATCCATTTGCGCAATATTAATCGCGAATTGGTGTCAGCAGAGCTGACGCGCCGGGCAGCACGGGCCTTGATGACGGTATATCCCTCATGCGCCTTCGCGGCTTCCTGGAGCTATCTGTGTTATCACCGCAACCTGGTGTCAAGGCGTTTTGCGCTGGCTCCCCTTTGACGCGGCGCACGCCATCTCTTTTTTCCGCATGGACGGGCGCCATGCTCAGTTGGGGGCCGGTCTGCTCCCCCGGACTCTGGTCGCCGTGATCGTCGTATGATTGAAAAACAAGGTTTTCCGCCGGGAGGCGTTCAATGGCTATCGTTCCTTATGACCAGCGTGACGGCTCGATCTGGATGAACGGGGAGATGGTCCCCTGGAAAGATGCGAGGCTGCATGTGCTCAGCCATGGGCTTCATTATGCCAGTTCGGTGTTCGAAGGTGAGCGAGCCTATGGCGGAACGATTTTCAAGCTGACCGAACATAGCGAACGGCTGATCGAGTCGGGCCGTATTCTCGGCTTCGAAATCCCGTACACAGTGCAGCAGATCGATCAGGCCTGCCGTGATGTGCTCAAGGCCAACGCGCTTTCGGATGCCTATGTCCGGCCGATAGCTTGGCGCGGCAGTGAACAGATCGGCGTTTCCGCTCAGGCAACGCGCATCAATCTGGCCATCGCTGCCTGGGACTGGGGCGCATATTTCAATCCCGAGGCGCTGGAAAAGGGGCTGCGGCTTGCGATGGCGGAATATCGACGGCCCGACCCGCGAACCGCGCCCACCCGCTCCAAGGCGACGGGGCTCTACATGATCTGCACGATCGAAAAGCACCGCGCCGAGGCTGCCGGCTATGCCGATGCGCTGATGCTCGACTGGCGCGGACAGGTGGCCGAGGCGACCGGCGCCAACATCTTCTTTGTCAAGGAAGGCGCGCTGCATACGCCAACGCCGGATTGCATTCTCGATGGCATTACCCGGCGAACGGTGATCGGTCTGGCGCAGGGGCGCGGCATCAGCGTTACAGAGCGCGCAATCCTGCCAGAGGAGCTGGAAGGGTTCGAGGAATGTTTCCTCACCGGTACCGCCGCGGAGGTTACGCCGGTGGGCGAAATCGGCCCCTACCGGTTCCGGGTCGGCGATGTCACCAAATCGCTCATGGCCGATTTCCGCGCGCTCGTGCGCCCGCCCCAGCCGCTGGCCCAGACGGGCTGAGCACCAGCTACTTGCTTAAGGCTATCGTGTCGCTGCTATGTGTGCTCTGAAAGCCTGGTGTGCTCTGAAAGCCTGCACTCGTTTTTCGGCACGCCGCGACTATCAGGCTAGTCGAGCGTTACCGTGTCCGCGCGCGGATGCCCCTTGAGGTCCAGATAGCGGCGCAGCGAGACCCGGGCGTTCGCGTAGGGCTCCTGATATTCCACGCTCCAGTAGCGCAACTCCGACAGCGGGATCACCTTTTGCGTGACCGCGCAACGCACGAAATCTCCCGGCAGCAGCACGTGAAATTCGCCGTCGTCATAGCGTAACCTGGCCTCTTTCGTGAGACCGAAAGACTTGTCAAATCGGTTCATTGAGTTTTTGCATCCGGTCTGTGCCTGTATGCCGGCAATGTCGTCGATATCAGGATAACCCGCCCTGAGCGCCAGCGCGAGCACGATCAGAACAGATCGCCCTGTTTGCGGCTGCGCGGCTTTGATTTCTTCTCCAGGTGCTTTTTGCGCGGCGTCTGCGCGTCCGGCTCGGGTCGTGCACAAAGGCGGCCATCGGCGAATTCGATACTCAGCCAGTCAAGCCCGCGCGCGATTTCAGACCTGCGGACCATGGCGCCATCGGGCGCATGGATAAGGGCGAAGCCGCGCTCCAGCACCCGTTTGTGGCTGAGCGCCGCCAGAAGCTGTGTGGCGGCATCCAGCCGTCCTCGCTCACGGCGTACGCCCAGCACCAGCGTCCGGCGCAGACGCGGCACGGCAGTGTTCAGCCGGTCGGTGGCCTTTTCGATACGCTGGCGCAGCAGGTGCGGGGCAAGACGCATGTGCGCACGCTCGGCCAGATTGCGCTGATGGCGCAGGACAGCGGCATAGCCACGCCTGACCCCTGCAGTGGCCACCGCCAGCCGCTCCTGGTCACGATTGAGCCGCGAGCTCAGCAGCGCCGGGCGCAAGCGTGCGGACAAGGACGAGAAGGCGGCGCGCCGTGCACTCACATAAGCCTGTTTTGCGCGCGCGAGGCGGGCCGTTGCATTGTCAAAACGCTGGCGCGGCAGCGACAAAATATCGCTCAGCCGTGGCAGGCCGCGCACGGCGGCGCGCAATTCGCGGCGCGCAGCATCCAGTGTCCGGCGGATCACCACGCCAAGACGGGCGCGAAGCTCGGCGTTACGCTCCATCAGGTCGGCGCGTTTGGGCACGGCCCATTCCGCTGCCTTGGTCGGGGTGGGGGCGCGGGCATCGGCAGCGAGGTCAATCAACGTCCAGTCGGTCTCATGGCCAACCGCCGAGATCAGCGGGATGTCGCTTCGTGCAGCCGCGCGCACGGCAATTTCTTCATTGAAGCCCCACAGGTCTTCCAGACTGCCGCCGCCGCGCGCCACGATCAGCACATCCGGCCGCGGTATCGGTCCGCCCGGCGCCATGGCATTGAAGCCGCGAATGGCCGCCGCCACCTCGCTGGCGCAGGTTTCTCCCTGCACCCGCACCGGCCACACGATGACGTGGCTGGGAAACCGCTCGGCGAACCCATGGAGCATGTCGCGGATGACCGCGCCCGATGGCGATGTGATGATGCCGATGACCCGCGGCAGGAATGGCAGCGCACGCTTGCTTGCCTCATCGAACAGCCCTTCGGCGGCCAGCTTGCGCTTGCGCTCTTCGAGAAGCGCCATCAGTGCCCCTACGCCGGCGGGCTCGATGGTCTCGATGACGATCTGATATTTCGATGATCCCGGATAGGTGGTGATGCGCCCGGTGACGATCACCTCCAGACCTTCTTCGGGGCGAAAGCTCAGCCGCGTGGCCGCGCCCCGCCAGATGACGCCGCCCAGAACCGAGCGCTCGTCCTTCAAATCGAGATAGATGTGGCCCGAGGCCGGACGCGAAATGCGCCCCAGTTCGCCGCGCACGCGGACGTGGGAAAACGTATCCTCCATCGTCCTCTTGATCGCGGATGAGATTTCCGAGACGGTATATTCCGCGACATTGCCGCCGGCGTGCGTGTCGGTATCACCCATCGGCATCGAGGCCGGGTCTGAGCTTTCGCGCATCGTCATTTTTACTGATATACGGGTCCGCGGTGGTTTTGCCCAGACAGGGCTGGTGATATAACCGCGTTTGAT
Source organism: Dichotomicrobium sp. (assembly GCA_036734025.1). GTDB lineage: Bacteria > Pseudomonadota > Alphaproteobacteria > Rhizobiales > Rhodomicrobiaceae > DAIMZI01. The sequence goes on along the minus strand of DAIMZI010000016.1, from coordinate 14,060 downwards.
AACCGATTTTGCTGCGCTTGCGCCGCGCGCTCAAGCCCAGATCCCGCCATCATGAGAGAGCCGCGCTGATGAATGTCCTGCTGATCGGATCGGGCGCGCGCGAGCATGCGCTCGGGTGGGCGCTTTCGGCAAGTCCGCTGCTCTCGCGGCTTTATTGCGCGCCGGGAAATGCTGGGTTGGCCGAGCTGGGCGAATGCGTGCCTCTTGATCCCGGCGATCACGGCGCCGTTGTCGATTTCTGCCGCCGACATGATATCGAACTGGTTGTCGTCGGACCCGAAGCGCCGCTTGTCGCCGGGCTGTGCGATGATCTGGCCGCTGCCGGTATCAGGGGTTTCGGTCCCGGGCGTGAAGCCGCGCAACTGGAGGGGTCGAAAAGCTTCACCAGGGAACTGTGCGCGGCTAACGGCATACCGGGCGCTGCCTATGCCAGCTTCGATGACGCGGCTTGCGCACAAGCATATCTCCACACCGTGGCCCTGCCGATCGTGGTCAAGGCCGATGGGCTTGCAGCTGGCAAGGGCGTCGTCATTGCGCAGACCAGGGAGGATGCCGAAGCTGCCATCGCGGCGTGTTTTTCGGGCGAGTTTGGCGCGGCGGGTGCGCGCGTGATCATAGAGGAATTCCTGCACGGCGAGGAGGCCAGCTTCTTCGCGCTGGTCGATGGCGAGACGGTGCTGCCGCTGGCGAGCGCGCAGGATCACAAGCGCGCACTGGATGGCGACACCGGACCGAACACGGGCGGCATGGGCGCCTATTCGCCCGCGCGGATCATGACGCCGGAGATGTGCGATCGGGTGATGATGGAGATCATTCGGCCTACCGTTTCCGCGATGGCGCGCCGCGGGACGCCGTTCAAGGGCGTGCTCTATGCCGGGCTGATGATCGCGGCGGACGGCCCCCGGCTGATCGAATACAATGTCCGGTTCGGTGATCCCGAAGCCCAGGTGTTGATGATGCGGCTCAGATCGGATCTGCTTCCCGCGTTGCTGGCGACCTGTGATGGCGTCTTACGCAACTTTGATCTGCGCTGGCACGATGATACGGCTCTGTGTGTGGTCATGGCCGCGCGCGGCTATCCCGGCCCTTATGAAAAAGGCGATGAAATCAAAGGGTTGGAAGATGCGGGCGCCATGGACGGCGTAAACATCTTTCATGCCGGCACGAGGCGCGATGGCGCACGGCTACTGGCGGAAGGCGGGCGGGTGCTGAGCGTAACCGCCACGGGGCCTTCCCTGCTCGACGCGCGCGAGCGGGCCTATGGGGCGCTTGCGCGGATCGACTGGCCCGGCGGATATTACCGGAGCGATATCGGCTGGCGCGATATCGCCCGAGAGCAGGCCGAGCGCGGCGCGGGCGATCAGGACGCGGCGAGATGAGCGAGGGACATGCGCTTTTTGCTGGCTTCCAGACACGCTGGTTCACGACCGAGGGTGCGGCCATCTTCGCCCGGCTCGGCGGAGAAGGGCCACCTTTATTCCTGCTCCACGGCTATCCGCAGACCGGCGCGATGTGGCACCCGATCGCGCCATTTCTCGCCCGGCATTTCACGCTGATAATTCCCGATCTGCGCGGCTATGGCGCGAGCCGGGTCGTTGCCGGCGACGGCGATCACCTCGCCATGTCCAAGCGCGTCATGGCAGGGGACATCATCGGCATTGCCGATCAACTTGGCTTTGCGCGATTTGCGGTTGTCGCCCATGACAGGGGCGCGCGCGCGGCCTATCGTCTGGCGCTCGATCATCTCTCGCGAGTGGAACGGCTGGCGCTTCTCGATATCGTGCCGACTTATGCGATGTGGCATGGCCTCAGCCCGGGTCTGGCGCTCAAGGCGTTTCACTGGAGTTTCCTCGCCCAGCCCGCGCCGCTGCCTGAAGACATGATAGGGCGTGATCCGCTGCATTGGCTGCACGCCATGCTGGCCGGATGGACCGCGCGGGGCGATCTGAGCGTATTTGATGCGCGGGCGCTTGCCGAATATCGCGACGCCTTCATGCGGCCTCAGGTGATCCATGCGACCTGCGCGGATTATCGCGCCGGCGCGAGTTGCGATCTGGCGGATGATGAGGCCGATGTCGCGGCGCGGCGCAGGATCGCCTGCCCGACGCTTGTCGTGTGGGGAAAAGCCGGCTTTCCCGGGGCGACGGGCGGCCCGCTGGAGATCTGGCGGGACTGGTGCGAGGAGGTTCGCGGCGTGCCGCTCGATAGCGGTCATTTTGTCGTCGAAGAGCAGGCGCAACAGATCAGCGAGGCGTTGATGCAGTTTCTCGTGCTCAAGGCGTGACGCAGGATCAGCCCATGAAAGACCAGGACCATGAACGAGGCAGCCAGACCGAACATTCCTGAGATTCGCGAAAGCCGGAACAGTTTCGGTATCGCGCTGGGCGGCGGCGGCGCGCGCGGTCTGGCGCATATCCTCATGCTCGAGGTTCTGGATGCGGCCAATGTCAAGCCCGGGATCGTCGCCGGCACCAGTATCGGCGCGATCATCGGCGCAGCCTATTGCGCCGGCATGAGCGGTCTTGAAATCCGCGACTATTGCGAGCGGCTGTTCGCCAATCACAGCCGGATGCTGCGCCACATGCTCGATACCAAGGTCGGCAAACTGTCGAAGATCTGGACGCTTGAGCATCCGGTCAGCCTGAATGCCGAGATCCTGTTGCAGCGGCTGTTGCCGGCTCAGGTGAATTGCCGCTTCGACGAGCTGAGCATCCCGCTTAAGGTCATGGCAGCCGATTTTTACATGCAGAGCGAATATGTCATCGACAGTGGCGATGTGCTACCGGCAATCGCCGCCAGTTCGGCCCTGCCCGGTCTGCTGGCGCCCGTGCGCCACAAGAACCGGGTCCTGATCGACGGTGGCTTCGTCAATCCCCTGCCCGTCAGCCTGCTGCACGGCCGCTGCACCCATACGATCGCGGTCGATGTCAGCATTGCCCCACAGAAGGAAAAAAGCGGGATGCCGAATGCCTTCGACACAGTGATCGGCAGTCAGCAGATCACGATCAATGCGATCATGTCGGAAAAGCTGCGCCACGATCCGCCCGATATACTCATCCGCGCCAATGTCGGCGATTACGGCGTCCTCGATTTTTTCCTGATCGGCAAGATCCTCGATGAGGCGCGCCCGTCTGCCGAGGCCCTCAAGCGCGCGCTGGATGCCAGCCTTAGCCGCGCCGGGATTTGAAGAACGCTTGCAAGCGCGCGCGTGCTTCGGCCTCGGCGATGCCGCCATAGACTTCCGGGGCATGATGGCAGGTGCTGTGCGCAAAGAAGCGCACGCCATTCTCGACAGCGCCGGCCTTGATGTCGGCGGCCGCGAAGTACAGCCGGCGGATGCGTGCAAATGAGATGGCGGCGGCACACATCGTGCAGGGCTCCAGTGTGACATACATGTCGCAGCCGGGGAGGCGCTCGCTGGCAAGGTGCTGGCAGGCGGCGCGGATGGCGAGAATTTCGGCATGCGCGCTCGGGTCTTTCAACTCCAGCGTGCGATTGCCGGCGCTGGCGATGAGAGCGCCATCCGATGCGATAATGACCGCGCCGACCGGCACCTCGCCGCGCTCGAAGGCGGCATCGGCTTCAGCCAGCGCACGCGCCATGAATGGCGAGGGAGACGAGGCCGTCAAACCGGGGCCATCAGCGGCTGCATCCTGCGTCCTTATGCAGCGGATGAATTGGCAGCATCACCGTTGGCGCCGGGGCGGGCAATCTTTTCATCGGGCTTGCGAAGGGCTGCCGGCTCGTCTGCCGCCGGCCGGTCGGCGCCAAGCTCGCGCAGCAGGGCGTCATGTCCGCGCATCATCGGCTCGGCTCCGCGTTCAATCGCGCTCTGGTCGCGGCCCGTCCGGCGTTCCTCGACCTTGTATTCAAGCATTTCGGTTGTCGGCGCGAGAACCTCGCTCGCCCTGATGCCGCGCGGTTCATCCATATCATTGGTGTAGGCGCCCGACTTGAACAGGGTCTCGATCGCCTTGGCGACGCGGCGCGTGATGCGCTGGCCTTGTTCTTCGGTGATCGCATCGGCGGCGCGGGCGTCATTGACCACACCGACGAAGCCGGCGCCCATCAGCGCCACCTCGATCTGGTAGCGGTAATTTTCCTCCTGGGAATATTTCAGCCGGTCCCAGACATCGAGCAGCAGTGTGGCGATCTCGCCGATGAGCAAACTATTGCCGAAAAAGTCGATGGATTTGGCATTGCCCGAGTCGATCGCACCGATCACCAGATTGATCTCGGGTTCCGCGCGCAGGGTCGCGAGGCTTTCATAAAGCTCCTCGACCGAACGAATGACGTTGACGAGCAGTTGCGGGTCAGTGAGCTGGCGCGTCCGCTCCACGATCATGACGCGCAGGCGGCGCACCTCGCGTTCGCTGCCATCGGCGTTGTTGATCATCAGGACATCCTGATCATTGTCGCGAATCAGCAGATCGCGCAGCCGCGGCATGACATAGATCACGTTGTAGGCGCCGACATCGACATCGGCGAGCACCTTTCGGGCCGAGCTGTTGTCAACGTCGATCAGGCTGGACCAGAAGTTGATGTCGAGCAGGGGGCCGAGACCGAAATAGGCCATCAGCTCCTTTTCCTGCTCGTTGAACTCCTGATAATGTTTGGAAAATACGCTGTAGGCCAGCAGCACCTTTTGCGTGCGGTTGACCGTCTCTGTCTGATCGCCGCCCTTTGCAAGCCGCAACAGCTCGCGTATGCGTGCAGCCTGAAGCGCGTCGCGCAATTTGTCGACAGCCTTGACAATGTGATCGCGCCGCATGATGACCCCCCAATCCGGCATTGCCGTGCGCATTTGCACGGCCACAATCTTTCATTGTGCGATGATGGAAGCAATATGGGTCGAATTCATGACAGTGGATAAAAAGCTCAATCCCGCCGATGCCGGTGCTATGCGCATCGCCAGGCGTATTGCACGTGCCGGGGTGTGTTCGCGCCGCGATGCGGAAAGGCTGATCGCGCAGGGCCGAGTGAGCGTTAACGGACGCATTATCGCATCGCCCGCGCTGGATGTCGATGAGCGAGCGCGCATCGAGGTCGATGGCAAGCCGCTCGGCGTTGCCCAGCCCGTGCGTCTGTGGCGCTATCACAAGCCGAAAGGCCAGGTGAGCACGAGCCGTGATCCGCAGGGGCGACCGACGATCTTCGATACGCTGCCGTCCGATCTGCCGCGTCTGATTTCGGTCGGGCGGCTCGACATCAACACCGAAGGGCTTTTGCTGCTGACCAATGATGGCGAACTGGCCCGGCATCTGGAGTTGCCGGCCACCGGCTGGCTGCGTCGCTATCGGGTGCGGGCGAAGGGGCGTGTCGAGCCTGAACAACTGGACAGGATTCGCGACGGTGTCGAGATCGACGGCGTGCGCTATGGCTCCGTGGAAGCCAGGATCGACAGCACCCAGGGCGCGAACATGTGGCTGAGCGTCGGCCTGCGCGAGGGCAAGAACCGTGAGGTTCGCCGCCTGATGGAACATTTCGGCCTGAGCGTCAACCGGCTTATCCGCGTCTCGTTCGGTCCATTTTCGCTGGGCGATCTCGCGATCGGACAGGTGGAGGAGGTCAAGCGCCGGGTGCTGGCCGATCAGCTTGGCGCAGTGCATGCCGACCGTTTTGGTCTGGGCCGCGGCAGTGCGGCGCAAGCCAAGCCACGTGCTGGGCAGCAACGCCCGCCTCGCTCCCCGGCAAGAGCCGGTCGGCCCGCTCCGGCCCGGCCACCGCGCCGCCCTGAGAAAAGCCGGCCATGAGGATCGTCGGCGGGCGCTTTCGCGGCGTTCATCTGGTTGCACCGCGCAACCACAAGGTTCGCCCGACCAGCGACCGGGTGCGCGAAGCCGTGTTCAATATCCTCGCGCACGGTATCGCCGATTTCCGCCTTGAAGGCGCAAGGGTGCTCGATCTGTTTGCCGGCACCGGCGCGCTGGGACTGGAGGCGGTGTCGCGCGGCGCAGCCTATTGCCTGTTCATCGACGACAGCGCCGATGCGCGCGCCCTGATCAGGCGCAATATCGAGGCCATGGGCCTGACCGGACAGACGAGGCTGTTTCGCCGCGATGTCGCGCGCCTGGGCCTGCCGGGAACCATGGCGCGGTTCGATCTGATGTTTGCCGATCCGCCATACGGGATGGGGCTGGGCGAACTGGCGCTGGACAAGGCAGCCGCGGGCGGTTGGCTGAATGAGGGGGCGCTGTGCGTCATCGAGGAGCGGGCCGATGCGCCTTTCGCCATTCCCACAGGATTTGCATTCGCGGACGAGCGTGATTACGGCGATACCAAAATCCGTTTCCTGCGCCATGTGCCCGCAGATGGCGCATCGGGTGAACGCGGGTGAGCCGGCGGGGCGCCGGTTGCGGGCGCAGCGAGGCTGGGGCGACATCGATCGAATTTGCGCTGATCGCCGTGCCGCTAGCGCTGCTGATCGGCGCGATCCTTCATGTCGGCGCGGCGATCTGGCTTTCGGCCGGACTGGACGCGGCAGCCGATGACGCGGCAAGACTGGTTCGCCAGTTTCCCGGCGCCGGGCGCGCGCCCGATCCCGAGGCGCTCAAGGCGCGGGTCTGTTCGCGCGCAAGCGTGCTGGCGCAGTGTGAACAAAGGCTTAGCCTGCGACTGATGTGGTTTGCGACGCTCACGCAGGCGCATGCCGCCGTAGTATCGGAACAGTCGCTTGCCGGGCAAGCTGATCCGGGCCGCGGCGATATCCTGCTCATCGAGGCGCGCTATGCCTGGCCCCTGCCGGGAAGCGATCCGCCGCCCGCGCTGGTGATCGCACATATGTCGCGCCGGGCCGAGGGGGGGGGACGATGATCGGGACGACGAATGAGGAATGATGCGCGCAGGATGAAGACTAGCGGCGCTGAACGCGGCGCGGTGGCGATCGAGTTTGCGCTACTGGCGCCCTTGCTGCTGGCCGCACTCGCCGGTGCGGTCGAATTCGGCGATATCGCATTTGCCGACAGGCGCGCCGCCGGCGCTGCCGATAGCGTCGCGCGGCTCGCCAACCGCGAGCATGTGAGCGCAGATGATCTCGACGCGCTCCAAGGCATTGCCGAAGCGCTGGTGTTGCGCGGCCGCGCGCAGCAGGTGGGCCTGGCCATTTCAGGCCTCGCAATCGACGACGACGGAAATGTGCACGAACAGTGGCGAAGAAGCTGGGGCGGCGTGCAGCCACCGCTCATGCCGCCGGGTTTTTCGGCGCAGGGCACGGACCGATCGGTCGTGCTGGTCCGGCTGGTCTACCGGGCAAAGACGCGCATCGAGCTTTTCACGAACCCCGAAGAACCACGCGAGGCCATCGCCATGGCAATCATGAACCGCGAATTTTGAGGGTCATGCCGAGCGGGCAAGCACGTCGGCGCCATTGGTTTCGACCGGGAGCGAAGGATCTGCGGCCCATTGCGTCCACGAACCGCGATAGACCTTCACATCGTCATAGCCGATCTGGCGCAACGCCGCCAGCGCGCTGGCCGCGCGCGAACCCTTCCAGCAGTAGAGCACCAACGGCATGTGCGCCGGGATGCCCGAACGCGCCATTTCACCGGCGAGCCGGCGCCCGCCTTCGACCACATGGCCGGCGCCGAACAGCCGTTCGATCGGACACCAGTCCAGCCAGACCGCGCCGGGAATGCGCCCCTTTCGCGGGCTCATCTCAAGGCCATCCGGTCCGGCGGCGTCACCGCGCCATTCTTCTTCGCTGCGCAGGTCAATGAACGCATGGCCTGGCTGGGCGATGCGCGAGACGACCATATCCAGGCTGGCAAACAATTCCGTCTGGGCCGGTAGCTGGTCCTGCAACTGGGCGGCGATGACAGCGGGCGCCGGGGCGCTGCCACGGTCAACCGCGCCGCCCGATTGAACCCAGCCATCGAGCCCGGTCAGCAAAAGCTGTGCGCGCGAAAAGCCCAGATCGCTGACAAGCGTCCAGATCCGCGCCGAATGGCCGAAGCCTTCAGTGGTCGATTGCTGATAGATGACGAGCGGCCTGGCCGGGTCAAGCCCGGCAGCGAGCAGCCGATCCCGGTAATTGCCGCGCTCTTTCAACCACCGAGCATCCGTTGCAATGATCATTTCGGCGAGCAGCGCCGGCAGGTTGAATGCGCCGGGAATGTGGCCCGATGCAAAGCTCTGCGCATCTCGCGCATCGAGAAAGCCGAACCGAGCCGCCGCATTGGCGGCGACAAGCTGAGCGGGCGTGATGAAGGCGGGCGGCGGAAAAGCCGTCATGGCAAAAACCTTGTGCGAGATGGCGCCTGCTGAGAGAAATTTCGATATATGCGCCGGATCCTCATTCGCACAATTTAATCCTGGCCAGCCGCCGTCTCAACGCATCATCTGCCGCGCAGTCGGATAGTTTCCCCCGCAACCCCCAGGGCGGAACCCTGTCCCATGCGCAGACCCTTTCAGCGGACATCATTCACATCAGCGCATCAGAAAAGCAGGATGACGATATCATCGATGCCGAGCAGGAAGATGCCCGAGCCGCCCACCAGAACGTGCGACACCGACGCCGCCGCCAGCGAGTTGGTGCGCGCGAACACCCAGCCCCAGAAAATGCCCGGAATGAAGCTGGCCAGCGCAAAAGCCGGATTGGTATGTACATGGACTGCGGCAAACGCGAAATTCGACACCAGTATCGCCCAGATGTGGCGCTTCAGTTCCGAGCCCTCCAGGAACGCATACAGCGAGGCCTGAACGCCAGAGCGGGCAACGAATTCCTGAGCGGGCACGAGGAGAATGTACAATGTCACGATGGCGGCATAGCCTTGCCACGAGATCGGCGTCTGCCCGTCGAGTGTGAGCGCCATCGGACTGATGAGCGGGACGTGATAAAGCGCAGGGATCGTGACGATAAGGAGGGCCTTCAGCCCGAGCACAACGGCAAGGAACACGAACGACGCCTTGAGAGAAAAGGTCAGCGCGGCGCGCAGATTGTCGAGCCGCAGGCCATAAAACGCCAGCGGCATCCTGTTGAGACGGATGACTGCGGAAAATGCCGCCGCGAACAGGATGATGATCAGCGGCGTCAGTACGAAGCGCAGTTCATAACCGGCGCTCCAGCGCTGAATAATCCCGAGCGCCAGCGTGTATAGCGAGAGCATCGACAAGGCTGTCACGAGAACAAGTCCGATGGCATTGCGATAGCCGGCCAACTCGGCTTCCTGGCGCAGATAATCGACGCGCTGGTCGATGGAATGGCGAAGGCGTCCTGCCATATGGCGGCCAAGTTCGGTGACCAGCGCATTGCTCACCTTGCGCGACAGCGCCCCGCCCGGCAGCGCGTCCAGATCGAGCACCGCGGCGCACAGCGGGGTGCGGGCCACGACAGTGGCAGATGCCGGGCGGTTGTCGAGCACGGAGACCGAACCCGCTAGCTCGCCCGGGCCGCGCACGGCGATCTCGTAATCCAGCGGATGACGCGCAATCGGATCGCGGCCACTCTTGCAGACGGAAGCTTCTCCGCTGAGGATGATGTGAATACGGTTGGCGCCGCGAACGCCCTCGCGCACCAGCGCCGCGCCGGGGGCAAATTCCACAAGACGCAGATGTGAGCGGATAGCTGCCAGAGCCTCGGGCTGAAGCGCGGAAAAAGGCGGAATATCCTGCAAGCGCAGCGCGCCAAGCAGAGCAGCACCCGTCTGATTTTCCGGCGTCGCCCGCTGTTGCGGCGCGAGCGCAGGCCACGGCGACTTCATGATCGTTTGTGCGTCGCTCACGGCGACCTCCGCTTGTGCGTTACGGCCATCCTGATTGGCCATTCGATGCGCGACTGCGAACGAACGGGCATCCTTGCTCATAGTCTCGCATAGAAGCGTTAACCGAGGTTTCATCATACGCTTCAACGCGCTTGTGCGCTTGAACTGTCCGCATTCCTCATCAGGAAGTGATAGGAGCTGGGTGCGGCCGCGCTTGTATCGAGGTCACACGACGGGCGGAGAGGGCAAATCGTTAACGGGAATTCGTTGCATTTTGCCTGTGCCTTGTGCAGATTGCGCGCAGATCAGCTTTGCCAAGGGTGTGCCGGGTTCTGGAACGAGGCGGGCCATCCGGTCATGTGCGCGCATCGTCATTCAGCGGTCATTCATTGGCGCCTCGGCATGGTTCAACCAAACGTGGCATTCACCGGAGGTAATCGACAATGTCAGCGAAGTGGATTCTGGGCTGTGCGGTATTTTCCGGGCTGATCTTCGTCCAGAGCGCTGCCTCAGCGCAGGACTTTTCGCGGCTCGCTTGTCCAACACTGATCGAATTGCGCATGGAAATGCTTGTGCGCTACGGCTTTTGCCCGCGCGATCGGTTCTACGGCCGGCTGTTCAAAGAGCAGGCGGAAGGCTGTGATCGCTCGCTCGGCGATTTTCAGGTCCAGGAGCGCATCCTCAACGATCCGGGTGTCGATCAGCAGGACAAGCAGCGCATGGGCGATCTGCTGCGGTTCATTCAGCGCAGTAATTGCCAATTGTAAATGTCGCGATGACGTCCGGGCATCGGCCCGCAGGCCGCAGCCCTTGCGAACTTGCACTCAGGTGTAACCGAAAAGTCGAGGGCGGGCCCGATGGCAGAACAAAAACCAACCCCTGAATTTCCCGTCTGGCGGTTGTTCAAGACCGTAGGTGACGTGACATGGGACATGCGAGCCCCCCTACTGGTCTCGCTGCTGAGCTTCATCGTCTTTTACGTGCCTGGCCAGATCCAGGAGATCTACCGCGTGCTCTCGCTGGAGCTTGACACCGCGCCTTATCGGCCGATCATTTCCCTGCTGGCCCTGGCGATATTGAGCTATTTCCTCTGGGCCCTGTCGCGTGCGATGTGGAAGAGTTCGGCGGCGGCGGGAGATGAGGCGCGTCAGGGCATCGGCGTGCGCTTCGTGTCGCACATGTTCTCTCTCATCATCGCGCTGTTGCCGATCGTTGCCGTGCTTTCGGCCATGATGCCGGCGTCGTTTTCAGACACGTGGCAGCTAATTCAGGAAGTTGGCGTGCCCTCGATCAGCGACAAGGAGCGTGTCGGTGGTCAGTTCGCTGTAGTTTCTCAGGATATTCTGACGGGCTTGCGCGGACAGGAGGGCTTTCCTTCCTACATCAGCGAGATCGTCGAAAGCTACAATCGCGCCAGCGTCTTTCAGCTATGGGGACTTCAGGCGGTTGCGGCCCTTGGCGCGTTCATGCTCGTCGTGCTGTTGTGGCGATCCCTGCGCCCGACCAGCCATTTCATTCGCTCTCCATTTTCGGGCTGGTATTTCTGGCCGATCCTGCTGGGGATCGCAGCGCTGATATCGCTGATCGCGGCCCAGCCGGTCCTCAGTCTGTTCGATGGCGGCTCACTGATTGTCACCAGCGTGCTGACCAGCATCGGGACGTTCACAATCATCTGCTTCTTCCTGCTCTCACTCGCTTATCTGTTTGCCGCGAGCACGCGCGTTTATGACAGGATCGGCATTCCGGTCATCACCCTATTGCTCACCTGCGCGCTGGTCTTCGCGTTCTTTGACTGGAACAATAATCACCGCATCCAGCTTGAGACCTACAAGGAAGACCCGGAAACCAGGCCGAAAGATCTGTATGAGGCCTTTCTTGACTGGTATGGCCAGCGGCCCGAGGCGCGCACCAGGCTTTACCGCGACAATCCCGCCGCCAGCACATATCCTGTATATATCGTCGCTGCTCAGGGTGGCGGTATTTACGCCTCCAACCTGGCCGCCCTTACGCTTGCACGGCTTTACACCGCCTGCCCGGCGCTGCGGCATCACATTTTCGCGGTCAGTGCGGTCTCGGGCGGCAGTCTGGGCGCCAGCGTTTTCAATGCGTTCTGGGAGCGCGCCCGCGCCGCCGGCGATGCCGAGGTCACCGGGGAGCACTGCCAGCTTCAGGCCCCCACCGGAGAGCGCGTAAGCGGTCTGGAGCGCGACATAAGAACCTATCTTTCCCACGACTTCCTTTCGCCGGTGCTAGCCGGGGCGCTGTTTCCCGATTTCGTCCAGAGGTTCGTGGTGCCGGGCTTCGGCGCGCTCGACCGCGCCAGGGCCTTCGAAGCCAGCCTGAATCATGCGTGGGTCAATACGCTGGGTGATCGCAGCAGGGATCTGGTCAACCCGTTCAGCAGCAATTTCCTGCGCTTTTCCGAACGGCTCGGAGCGCCCGACATCAGCGGCCCGATGCTCGTTATGAATACCACTAGCGTGGAGCTGGGGCAGCGTTACGTCATCGCGCCGCTGCTGACCGATCCTACCCTGCCGATCGCGCTCGTCTATCCGATCATGGCCCCGGCAGAAAATGGCGAGCCGGTCCAGCATGATCTGACGCTCGCCACCGCGATCGGGCTGAGCGCTCGCTTTCCCGTCATCCTGCCGCCGGGGGGCTATCCGCTTCAGCTTACGGAGTTCGAGTTTCTCCAGAAAAATCTGGTGGATGGCGGCTATTTCGAAAGCTCCGCCATCGAGACAGCCATTGACCTGGTGAATGGTATCCGCCGCCGGCTGCCGCAGGATCTGGAAATCCAGCCCGAGTTCCGCATCATCATTCTCAACGAGGATTATTCCGAACAGCTTGAGCCCCAGGCCCTGACCGAATTCGGCGCTCCGGTGATGACGCTCGACAAGACAAGGCGCAGGCGCGGCCAACTGGCCAAATTAAGGGTCAAGACGGGTAGCGAATTCGCCAGGTTCTATTCGATAGAACTTCAGCATGATTATTTTTACATGCCGCTGGGATGGCACTTGTCGCATACCACGCAGACGATGATTGGCGAGCAGATCGGCTATCCGAGCGAATGCAAGCTGCCCGGCTATACGCCTGACAGCGACACGGCGGCAATCTACGGCCCTATCCCGTCATTCCGCACCTTTCTGACGCTGGTCAACAAGCTCAACAACAACCGGTGCAGTCTTGCCGACATCATCGCCGAACTGAACCCGCCTGCGGTCCGCGCCGAGGCTCCTTGAGAGGACGGGTCTCGCACAACGCCCGGATATGATTGCGCCTCGATCAGTAACCGGGGATGCCGGCATATGCCTGCTCGCCCCAGACCTGGCGCACTCGGGCATCGCGCCCGCAGCCATAGCGGTAGACGCGATATCGTACCGGGTTCTTCTTGTAATAGTCCTGGTGATAGTCCTCGGCTTCGTAAAATGTCCCGGCGTCGCGGACCGACGTCACGATGGGAGCGCTCAGCACCTGCGCGGCATTGAGCTCAGTCTTGCTCTGCTCGGCCAGACCCTTCTGCTCCGCATTCACAGCGAAGATTGCGGTCGTGTAGGGTTCGCCGCGGTCGCAGAACTGACCGCCGTCATCTGTCGGGTCGATGCTGCGCCATAATATGTTCAGCAATTGGACATACGACACCACGTCTGGATCATAGGTGATGCGCACGGCTTCCAGATGACCGGTGCCGCCCTGAACGACCTGCTTGTAGGACGGATCTTCGGTGGTGCCGCCGATAAAGCCTGAAACCGTCTCCAGCACGCCGGGCACCTTGTCGAAGTCGGCCTCCACGCACCAGAAGCATCCGCCGGCGAATATCGCCACGGCTGTTTGGTCTGACGCTGCTGATTGGCCAGTGTCCTGGGCGCGGCTGCCCGGCGGTGCGACGATCAGGACCGCAACAATGGCCGCCAGCAAGGTCAGAACCCTTCCAAAGCTTCTCAAGCGCGTTACAGGCATCGATTCTTCCTTTCCGTCCTTAGCTGAGCATTTTTTGCTGAATTTCAGACTGTCGCTTTTCGGGACATTCGCAAGGGCAAACCCCGTGACTTCACGCCGGATTGATCGCACGCGATCAGCGGTAGCGCGTTGTCTCCAAGCTCTGCCGCCGTCATGGCACAAGTGATGATCTTGTTGAATCTGGCGCGCCATCCTTTATAAGCGCACGGGGTTGCCGAACAGGGTTGCCCCGTCGCCTCGCGCCGTACTATCGCCCGCGCGGCGATCCCCGACGTTGTGGCCTGAGACCCGGATGCCAAAACGCACAGACATAGATTCGATCCTGATCATCGGTGCAGGACCGATCGTCATCGGCCAGGCTTGCGAATTCGACTATTCCGGCACCCAGGCCTGCAAGGCGCT
>DAIMZI010000015.1:34130-54433 GCA_036734025.1 Dichotomicrobium sp. | reverse complement strand
AGGCGGGCTCCCGGGCCATGGCAGGGGTGCACCGCAGCGCAACATGGCGTTAAAAGGTGCGGTGAACTCACCCGATGCCTCATGAACCACCATGCCGGGCAGCAGCTTCAGCGGCGCCCGGCTGGCCTTCCTTGCGCGCACGATGATCCGGTGAGCGCTGTCGCCCGCATGCGGATGCAGCGCCAGCACGGCAATCTCGCCAAACCGGCCGGCCATGCCGTTCATCAATTCGGGCAGGGCGTCCGGCCTGTGAATGAGCGCGATCTGGCCCCTGGGCGCGGCGCATGCCGTCATGAATCTGAGCCAGGTATCGAGCGCTCCGGGGCCGATCACATGCGCGCGCTGTTTGAGCGGGTTCTTTGGCGCGCGTGCCGATGATGCGCTGAAGAATGGCGGATTGGCGATCACCCAGTCGTAGCCTTCGGGCACGATACCGGACGCCTTGAGTTGCGAAAGTGGCGCGGTGATATCCCCGTTGATGATCCTGACGCGGTGCTCAAGCCGGTTGCGCGCCATGTTCTTGCGGGCAAGCTCGCACAGATCGGGCTCGATCTCGACCGCATCGACCTGCGCCAGCTCCAGCCTGTGGGCCAGGCACGCGGACACGACGCCTGCGCCGGCTCCCGCCTCCAGCACACGGATCGGCGCAGCCGGATCCGCCTCCACGCAGGCCGCCAGCACGACCGCATCGAGCCCGGCGCGCGCGCCGTTCAGTGGCTGAAAGAGGCGCAGACATCCGCTGAAGAAGGCATCATCGCTTGCCGTGGCGGGTTTGGCTGCCTGATGCGGTTCAGACACCGGAACCGAACTCATGGCCTATGCCCGCCTCCTCCATGAGACGTTTGGCCGCGTGGAGCCGGCTGTCCTCGACCAGCACGCGCCGCGGCAGCACGCCGATCGAGCCTTCCATGATGCTCATGTGGGAGTCGAGCACGACATGGGCGATCCCGGCATCGCTCAGCAACGCCTCGATAAAAGAGATCAGCACGGCATCGTTGGTGCGCAAAAGTTCGACCATCGCGACAGCCTTCTCCCCTTCGGATATCAACCTTGTCGCCGCGTGCGGGAAAACCTTTGCGACGATATTACCCGAGTTGCCGCTTGACCCCTGCGCCGCGGAAGCCTTTATAGTTGCGAGTTTCCAGACCTGCGCAAGGGAGGAGGGTCAAGTGCGACCCAGCGTTCCGCTAAGCCAAAAAGTTGCGGCCAAACGCGGCATAGAAAACCTGCTTAATCTTGTCGAGCAGGATATGGCGAGCGTCAATCAGATTATTCTCGACAAGGCCAACTCGGATGTTGAGCTCATTCCTCAGCTTGCGCGCCATCTGATCGATTCGGGCGGCAAGCGCCTGCGTCCGATGCTGACCATCGCGGCGGCGAAGCTGTGCGGCTATCGTGGCGCGGGCCATGTGATCCTGGCGGCAAGCGTCGAATTCATGCACACCGCGACACTGCTTCACGACGATGTCGTGGATGAAAGCGACCTGCGCCGCGGCAAGGCGTCGGCGCGCATCCTCTGGGGCAATGAGGCGAGCGTGCTGGTCGGCGACTATCTTCTGGGCCAGGCGTTCAAGATGATGGTCGATGTCGGCTCCTTGCGTGCGCTGCGCGTGCTTTCAAACGCGGCTGCGACCATTGCCGAAGGTGAGGTCATGCAACTCGCCGCGACCAAGAACCTCGCGACCACTGCGCCTTACTATCATGCGGTGATCAACGCCAAGACCGCTGCGCTGTTTTCAGCGGCAGCCGAAGTGGGTGGCGTGATCGCCTCGCGCCCGGAAAGCGAGATCGAGGCTTTGCGCAGCTTCGGCCAGCATCTGGGATTGGCTTTTCAGCTCATGGATGACGTGCTCGATTATTCCGGCGACCAGTCACGACTCGGCAAAACGATCGGCGATGACTTCCGTGAAGGGAAGATCACTTTGCCTGTCATCATCGCCCATGAAGCCGGCAGCGCGGATGAGCGGCTGTTCTGGCAGCGCACGATAGGCAATGGCGAGATCGGCCCGGATGATCTGGAGCACGCAATGGAGTTGATGGGGCGTCACCGTGCCATCGAGCAGACCGTGGCGCAGGCCGAACGCCATGCCGCGCTTGCGCAGAGCGCGCTTGAGCTGTTCGCGCCTGGCGAGGTCAAGTCGGCGCTGCTCGATGCGGTTGCGTTTTCTATCTCGCGGGAGAGCTGAGCCGGGCCTGCTCGCCGCTTGCGCCCGGGGCCTGCTCGCCAAGCCGATCTTGTGCGGGCGGGGCGGTCTGCGGCGCGGCAGTCTCGGGTTGAACCGGCTTCAGCGGGGCGAACCATTTATCCTCCGGCCACATGCGCTCACGCATGAAAGTGCTGATTTCCGGCGAAGAGACAACCTGAACGAGCGGTGTGATCGGCGGCGCGAATGTCAGCACAATCACCACCGCGCCTGCCATCAGCAGCGAGGCCCGCGGCGAGTCGTATTGCAGAATCTTCAGCGCGCTGCCGAACGAGCGCTTGATCAACCGATCCTCGAAATCGACCGAATAGATTTCATCGAGCGTCAGGTGCACGAGATAGCCGAACAGGACGAAGGCGCCGGCAAGCCAGCTTATCAGCGGCTCGCGCCCCAATAGATATGTAAAGATCAGTGCTGTCAGCACCATGAAGAATATGCCCGCCAGCACGGAATGAAAAATGCCGCGGTGCACGGCGTGGCGATGAAATACGCGCCATACGCCAAGCCTGACGATGATGTAGACGCCAAGCCATATCGCCCATAGCTCAAGCACCGAATAATCGAGGTAGTACTGAAACAGTGCGATGAAGGCGAACAGGATGCCGAGCGCGCCGAACAGCATGCGCGAGGGATAGGACCGCTCAAGGTCGATATCGGGAAGAATGCTGCCGATGATGCCGGCGGTGGTCAACGTCGCCAGCTCTGCTGCGGGGATGGCGCCAGCGGCCAGTGCCATGGTCGCCGCCAAACCGCTGGCAACCGCGCCGACACCCAGATGAGTTGCATAATTCGCCACGGTAGCCTTGCCCCTCTGCCTGAATTCGAAATGCACCCTAGTGCGATTCGTCGCGTCTGCCCGGTGTGCAGTGGGGTTTGGCACAGATCTGATGAGGCCCGCCAAGCGCTGGCGCAGCTGCTGCTGCATGAAAAAACCGAGCCGGGCCAATCGTGTGATGCCTGCCACCCATTCAAGGGGGCTGCATAATTCCCGACAGCCAAGGTCAGGTTTAGAATTAGAACACTTCTAAGTCATTGGTATTTATGGATTTTTATTGACTTGGGGCCGCGTCAGGCCCTAAATTTGCGGCGTGGTGCTGGGGTTTTATTTGGATCGCACAAGGTTGCGGCCATTGTCATGATCACCAGCCAGAGGGTCCGATTGCGGGGCTTTGACCCCCGATTATTGGAGAATATCATGCGTATGACCGAATTGAAGCGGTGCATTGGCGGTTTCGCCATGTGCGCCGCGCTTGTCGTGAGTGCTGTGCCTGGCGTCCAGGCCGCTGATGAGGTGAATGTCTACTCCTATCGTCAGCCCTTCCTGATCGAACCCATGCTGCAGGCCTTCACCGAGGCCACCGGCATCAAGGCCAACATCATTTTCGCCGATAAGGGGCTTGTCGAGCGCATCGAGCGCGAAGGGGAGAACGGTCCCGCCGATGTGCTGCTGACAGTCGATATCGGCCGTCTGCAGGGCGCCGTGGATGCCGGTGTCACCCAGCCGGTCAGTTCTGATGTGCTGAACGCAAGGATCCCTGCCGAATTTCGCGATCCCGGCAATCAGTGGTTCGGTCTGACGGTGCGCTCGCGCGTCATCTATGCGTCGCGCGAACGCGTCGCCCAGGACGAAATCACATATGAAGAACTCGCCGATCCGAAATGGCGCGGCAAGATCTGTTCGCGCAGCGGCCAGCATGTCTACAATGTCGCGCTCATTGCCTCGATGATAGCTCATCTGGGCGAGGAAAAGGCCCAGGAATGGCTCGCCGCGGTGAAGGAGAACCTTGCGCGCAAGCCCGCGGGCAATGACCGCGCGCAGGTTCAGGGCATCTTCTCCGGCGAATGCGATATCGCGCTGGGCAATACCTATTACATGGCTGCCATGATGCTCAACGATAAGGAGCCCGAGCAGAAGGAATGGGCGGCATCGGCCAAGATCCTGTTCCCCAATTCGGGTGATCGGGGGAGCCATGTCAACATTTCCGGCATGGTCCTCGCCAAGCATTCGCCCAATCGCGAAGCCGCGATCAAGCTGATGGAGTTTCTCGCAAGCGATGAAGCCCAGCAGCTTTATGCCGAGGTGAACCACGAATATCCCGTCAATCCGGCGCTCGAGATATCAGAACTGGTTGCCTCGTGGGGCGAGCTCAAGCGCGATGATCTGGCGCTCAGCGAGATCGCCAATCTGCGCGCGCGCGCCAGTGAGCTGGTCGATGAAGTCGGGTTCAACGACGGTCCCAGTTCCTGATGCGCCAGCCAGCCTGATTGGCGGCTGAAGACGTCATGACGCCGGCTGCGTGCGCTGTGCACGTGGCCGGCTTGAGCGCAAGAGCAAGCGCAACCTGGGCGGAAAGCAATTTTGATGTCGCAGACCACGGCCGGATTGGCCGGAAAGCGCTCGGCGCTGCGCAGATTACGCTTCGGCGGGCTTGGTGTATGGCAGGTCGCCGCGCTGCTTGCGGGCGCCATCGTCGTCTTGCCCATCGTCTCGATCTTCATCATTTCGCTCAGCGATTCGGGCCGCGTCTGGCCTCACCTGGTTTCGACGGTGCTGCCATCAGCCATTCGCGAGACCGTCCTGCTCATGATTGGTGTCGGCGTGCTTACCGCCTTTATCGGCACCGGCACGGCATGGCTGATCACGATGTACCGTTTCCCAGGTCGCCGGCTGCTCGACTGGATGCTGATCCTGCCGCTCGCCATCCCGACTTATCTTGGCGCTTACGCCTATGCCGACTTCATGGGCTATTCGGGCCTGCTGCAAGGCTGGGTGCGCGCGCTTCTGGGGGTCCACAGCGTGCGCGATTACTGGTTTCCCGAAATTCGCAGCCTGGAAGGCGCGGCGTTCGTCATGGCGCTGGTCCTCTACCCGTATGTCTATCTCACGGCCCGGGCGAGCTTTTTGCAACAGTCGGTATGTGTGCTTGAGGTGGCGCGCACGCTTGGCCGCTCCAGCGCCGGCGTGTTCTATGCGGTGGGATTGCCGCTCGCCCGACCGGCGATCGTGGTCGGTGTGGCGCTGGCGCTCATGGAGTGCCTCAACGATATCGGCGCGGTCGAATTTTTCGGCGTGCAGACCCTGACCGCGCTTGTCTACACCACCTGGCTGGAGCGCTCCAGCCTGAGCGGCGCAGCGCAGCTTTCTCTCGTCATTCTGGCGGTCGTCATCCTGCTGCTTTGGCTTGAGCGGATGGCGCGCAGGAGGCGCTATTTCCATCATACGACGACCCGTTACCGGCCATTGCCGGATCAGCGCCTCACCGGCGCCAAGGGCTGGGCCGCGACGTGCGCATGCGCCCTGCCTGTGCTGCTTGGCTTCGGGGTGCCTTTCGCGGTACTGGCGCGCGGTGCGCTGCTGCATGCTGAACAGCTTGGCACGTCCCAATTCTGGAGCGCGGCCGGCAACAGTCTGATCCTGGCCACATCCGCTGCAATGCTGTGCGTCACGCTTGTCGTCATCCTGGCCTTTGCCATGCGGCTTTCGGGCGGGCGTACTGTGACAGTAGCGTCGCGGCTTGCCGGCGTCGGCTATGCCATGCCTGGCACCGTGATCGCGCTGGGGCTGCTGATACCGCTCGCTGCCTTCGACAATCAACTCGATGCCTTCATGCGCGCCAATTTCGGCATCTCGACAGGCTTGCTGCTGTCGGGCAGCATAGCCGCCATGGTGCTCGCCTTGAGCGTGCGTTTCCTTGCTGTGGCGCTGGGCGCTGTTGAAGCGGGCTTTCACAAGATCCCGCCTAATATCGATGCCGCAGCCCGCGCTCTCGGCTCGGCGCCCGGTCACATGCTGGTGCGCGTTCACCTGCCGATGCTGCGTCCTGCGATCGGCGCGGCGGCGCTATTGGTCTTTGTCGACAGCATGAAGGAATTGCCGGCCACGTTGCTGATGCGACCTTTCAACTTCGACACGCTGGCAACCCATGTCTACACTCATGCTTCGCTGTCGCTTTTTGCTCAGTCTGCGCCCGCCGCCCTCATGATCGTGCTGATCGGGCTTGCCCCGGTTATTCTGCTGCACCGGGCAATCGCAGGCGGACGGCCGGGAAGCCACAAGGCGCCGCCAAGCCTGAGCGAGCAGGTGCTCGCCGCCCGCGGTCCCGGCCAGCACAGAGCGGACGCCGGCCCGTTGCTGCATTCAGGTGTGGGCCACTCGCCATAAGCCGGTTTTATTGCGCCTGCGGTGGTTGAATAAGCTGCTGACGCAACGCATTATATCGGCCATATCGGCGGCGCTCATGACCGCCCTTTGGCGCCTGCTGAAGGCGCGTAACGCGGCAGCCCGCCCCCCTGTCGGGGCTGGCACGGGAGCGAATATGCCATCTCTTGGCTTTGGTCTTGAACGTTTGGGCTATCTCGCCCTCAGACAGCCGCGGCTTAGCGCCATTGCGCTTTTGATGCTCACGATCTTCTGCGCTTTCGGCGTGGCGAGGCTCGAAGCCAGCGGTGTCCTGAGCGATTTCTTCCGCGCCGAAAACAACGATTTCCGCGCCTATCAGGCGATGAGCGAGCGGTTCCCGACGAGCGAATTCGACGTCTTCATCATCGTCGAAGGCGACAAGCTGCTGACCCGTGAGCGGCTGGAGGATGTCCGCACCCTGCATCTTGAGCTTCAGTTCGTGCCTGCCGTGAACGGCGTGCTGTCGATGTTCTCGATGCGCGAGCAGCCCGATGCAGATGGCTATCCCGCGCCCCTGTTTCCCGCGGTGCTGCCCGAACGCGAGGCTTTCGACGCCATGATGGCGCGCGTCATGGCCAATCCGCTGCTGGAAGGCAAGCTGCTGAGCGTCCCCGATGAGGGCGCGCCACTTACCCTGCTCATCGTCTCGCTCTCGCGCGAAGCCGTGTCGGGCGCCGGTCTTGGGGGTGCTATCGACGAGATACGCAAGCTTGCGCACGAACTGGTGGGCGCCAACGGTATGCAAGTGACCCTCGCCGGCGCGCCGGTCATGCAGTACGAACTGCGCGATGGGGTCCAGAGCGACCGGCTACTGTTCAATCTGAGCGGGGTCGCGGTCGGCATGCTGATCGCATTCATCTTCTTTCAGCGGTTCTCACTGGTGTTCATCGCCACCATCTGCCCGGTGGTTGCCGCCGTCGTGGCGCTTGGCGTGCTTGGCCATCTGCAGGTCAATCTCGACAGCCTCATCAACACGATCCCGCCACTGGTTATGGTGATCGCCTTTTCCGACGCCATGCACATGATCTTTTCGATCAGGAGGCGGCTCGACGAAGGCAGTACCAAGGAGGAGGCGGTACGCATTTCGGTGATGAACATCGGTCCGGCCTGCGTGCTCACATCCATCACCACGGCGCTGGCGATGTTGAGCCTCGTCTATTCCGATTCAGCACTCATCCGGACTTTCGGACTGTCAGCCGCGTTCGCCACCTTTTCCGCATTCTTCGTCGTCGTCGTGGTCGTCCCCAGCCTGACGATGATCCTGATCGGTGATGAGGAGAAATTCCGGATTTCCGATGTCGGCCGGCTGAAGATGATGAACCGTATTGACCGTCTGTGCGTGCGCATCGCGGGCATCGTCCGGCCGAACTTCGTCTTGATCAGCATCATCGGCCTGGTCCTGCTGTCCATTGCGACCGCACTTTATCTTCAGCTTGAGCCGCGTTACCGGCTGTCGGATCAGATACCCCAGGATCGTGAGGCCATGGCGGGCTCGGACCGGCTCGACGCCAAGCTTACCGGTGCGCAGCCTGTCCACATCATGGTGCGATGGCCAGCAGAAAAGGATCTGTTCGATGAAGACGTGCTGGCTGCGATCGCGCGCGCCCATCTGCTGATGGCGGCGAACGAGCGCGTCGGCAATGTCTGGTCGCTGTTCACGCTTGATGGCTGGCTGCGCGAGACCGGCGAGGATGCGCGGAAATTTCTTCAGCCCTATGTGGCCCAACTCCCCGAACATCTGACGAAGCGTTTCATCAACAACGAGGAACACGCCGCCCTCGTCACCGGACGCATCGCCAATCTCGATGCCGCCGATACGGTGCCGATCGTTCGCATGATGGAAGCCACCCTGGACGACGTGCGCGCCGAGTTTCCCGAATTCACTTTCGTCGTGACGGGGCTGCCCGTGGTCGCTGCGCTGCAATCGGACAACATGATCAGACAGCTGAGCTATGGCCTGCTGATCGCGATCTGCATCGTCATCGTCATTATCGGGCTGGCGTTTCGCTCGCTTTTCATGGGCGCAGCGAGCATAATACCGAACATGTTCCCCCTCGTCGGCACAGGGGCAATCCTCTATCTGATGGGTGGCGGGCTCGAATATGCCAGCGTCATCGCCCTGACGGTGGCGTTCGGTCTGGCGGTGGATGATACGATCCATCTGCTCAACCGGCTGCGGCATGAAGAAAGCTTGACCAACTCGCCGGAAAAAGCGATGAGCCAGACGGTGGCGAGAGTGGGTCCCGTGCTGATCCTGACGACGCTCGTACTCGTGCTCGGGCTTTCCGTGACCGTATTCTCGGCCCTGCCGCCGACGCAAATTTTCGGTCGTCTGGTGGTGATCATGCTTGTCGTGGCGCTGATAGCCGATCTGTTCTTCCTGCCTGCCATCGTCTTGTTACTTCGTAAACTTTCCGCGCATGGGAGGCGCGTCGATGATGATGAAAAGGTCTCGCCCTGATAGCTTCCGCAAGCCGGGGCTTGCAGCTGTGCTGTTTGCCGCGCTCATTGCAGTGCCGGCTCATGCCTATGCCGAATGCAGCGCCGACGGGCGCGCCCTGATCCGCGATCTGGACGGCGCCTGGCGCGGCAGCGGCACGGTCACGCCGATTGGCGGAGTAGCCGAACGCATCGCCTGCCGGATCAGCTATTCTGTGTTGCGCGGCGGCAACGGTGTGCGCCAGAGCATCGATTGCGCCGGTACCGATTATCGTATTCAGGCGTCCAGCGACGTGACCTGTTCGGGCGATCGCGTCAGCGGCGTATGGCAGGAACAGATCGCCAACAATACCGGATCGATCAGCGGGCGGATCGCCGGAAGCCGGCTCACCACCGAGTTCATGGGGCCCAATTTCCAGGGCCGTCTCGCGGTCAACTTCGCCAGCACGAGCCGGCACGCTGTCGTCATCTCCCAGTTCTCGCCATCGGCCGGGCGCCATGTTCCTGTCGCCGAGATTTCTCTCAGACGGTGAATCCTGCTTGACCTGTTTGCCGCTTTTTGCTTCGTTGATTGTGTCGCAGGTTCTCGGGAGACCGGGATGAATAGGGAACGCGGTGCGCCGGCTTCAGCCGGCTATTCCGTGGCTGTCCCCGCAACTGTAGGCGGTTTGCCCGCTCCATAGTGCCACTGGCGTTTGCCGGGAAGGCGGAGGCGGGCGCTAAACCGCAAGCCAGGAGACCTGCCTGCGTCACGTCACCCATCCTTCGTGCGGGGTACGCGCGGGAGCGGCCATATTCACCGTAGAGGTGGCGATCCTCGTAGTGCGTATCAGGGGGTCGTCGTGATCATCAACACATCATCATCCTGTCACGGGCCGGATATCGCTTTGTCGCGAGCCACAAAATCCTGTTGCGCATTTTTATCAGTGCCAATGGGGGTCAGAGATGGGTTTCAATCGCAATGTCTGCTGCAGTGTGGTGCTCTGCGCCGCGCTTGTGGCTGATCTGTATGATGCGCGCGCGCAGGAAACGTCGGCGCTCGTACAAGGAACGGTCGAGCTTGAGGGCATCGTTATCGAGGGTGCCAGCCTGAGCGGCGAGCCGGCTGACGCGGCAACTTTGGGCAGCGCCGTGACGGTTATTACCGGCGAGGAACTGGAGCGGCGGCAGATCCGCCATGCGGCCGATGCGCTGCGCAGCGTGCCGGGGCTGGCGGTAAGCCGGGTTGGCGGTGTCGGCAGCCAAACGCAGGTGCGCGTCCGCGGCGCCGAAGCCAATCAGCTCAAGGTCATCATTGACGGTGTCGAAGTGAACTCGCTTGACGCCGGCGACTTCCAGTTCGAGACGCTGCTTGCGGTCGATATCGATCGGATCGAGGTGATCCGCGGGCCGCAATCGGGCATCTATGGGGCCAACGCTCTGGCCGGCGTCATCAACATCATCACCCGCAAGGGCGCGCGCGAGCCGCGGGTCGCGGTGGAGACCGAGGTCGGCGGGCTGGGCACGCGCGCCATCTCGGCCAATGCCTCGGGTGCCGGCGAGCACAGCTATCTGAGCGTCAGCGCGGCGCGGCGCGAAACCGAGGGCTTTAATATCGCGCGCACCGGCAGCGAGGACGACGGCTCGCAGCAACAGACGATCTTTGCGCGCGCCGGCTTCATGCCGACGGATTATTTCCGCATCGACGTGATGGGCCGCTTTCAGGAGAACGATGCGCAGACCGACCCATCCGATCCGCCTGTCGATACACCCGGGGTCATAAACCGGCGGGAGCAGACCCTCGGGCGCCTCTCGGCCGAACTCGACACGTTCGGCAAAGCGTGGACTCACAAGGTGTTCGCCGACTATTTCAGAGACGATTTCTTCAGTATCAACCCGAACTCACTTTTTGCGCCGGGTCCGTTCACCAATGACGGCGAGCGTACGCGCGTTGGCTATCTGAGCACCCTCAACCTTGATCTGGGGGGGCTGGGGTCGCATTCGCTGACCGGCCTGGTCGAACAGGTGGATGAGAGCTTCGAGGGCCGCGGGCTGGAGCAATTCGGCTTCGGATTGCGCCCCACGATCGCATCGCGAGCCAACACGGGATATGCCGCCGAGTACAAGGGCGCATTCGATGAGACGGTCTTTGTTTCCGGAAATATCCGACACGATGACAAGGAGACGTTTGATGACGCCACCACCTATCGGCTGGCCGGCGCCTATCTGGTGCGCGCGACGGAAACGCGCTTTCACGCCAGCTATGGCAAGGGCATAACCGATCCCACGTTTTTTGAACAGTTCGGCTCGTCCGAAAGCTTCAAGGGCAACCCCAGTCTGACGCCAGAGCAATCCATCGGCTGGGATATCGGCGTGGAACAGAAATTCTGGGACAATCGCATCACCGTGGATGTGACATATTTCCAGGCCGATCTGACCGATGAGATTTCGTCGTCATTTGGCGTCATCGATGTCGATGGTGATGGCGTGCCGGATGATACGGTCATCAACCAGACCGGCACGAGCGAGCGGCGCGGCGTCGAGGTGTCGCTTGCGGCCCAGATCATGCCCTCGCTGCTCATCACCGGCTCATACACATATCTGGAAGCCACCGAACCGGATGGCACCGAGGAAATCCGCCGGCCCCGCCACTCGGGCGCGCTGGGCGCAACCTACAGCTTTGCCGACGGGCGCGGGCGGATCAATCTCGACGCGGTCTATAACGGCAACATGAAGGATCGGAATTTCGGGGCTTTCCCGGCGGAGGTGGTAACGCTGGATGATTATCTGCTGATCAACGTCGCCGCCTCCTACAAGCTCGACGACACGTTCGAGCTGTTCGGCCGCGTCGAGAACCTGCTCGACGACAAGTATGAGGAGGTGTTCGGCTATTCCACCGCGCCGATCGTCGCTTATGCCGGCGTGCGCATGAGCCTGGGCGATGAGAGCGACGCGCTCGACGGGCCAGGCCTGAAATAGCTATCGCGCAAACAAAAAGCCGCGGCTGATATCAGCCGCGGCAGTCTTGTGGTTAACAGATCATGTGTTGGCATGATACTTCGATTATAGTAGTCACAGCATGCCAATCAGAATTGCAGCTATAAAGGCGAAGGACAAGATAATCGCCGCCGCGCCTAGATGTCTTGTCAAAGTCATGCAAGCCTCCAGTCATCTTGTTTGCGTTGCATGTGTTCAGATTGGCATTAGACTAATGGATAATTCCGCCTCTGTCTCGGCTTAAAGCTGTTGCGTTGCAACAAGACTGTGCACCGCAATATAGGTCTTGTCACGCCGGACCGGTCTGCAATTCGGCCGCGATCAGCCGCAGCCCGCCCAGGATCGGCTCATAGGCTTCCTCGTCGCGGTCAAGCGGATAGACCACATAGGCGGGATAGACGAAGCGAGGAGCCGATTTGACCAGATGCAGCGTGCCGCGTTCGATCTGCGCACGTGTCACCCGCACAGGGAAGTAGCCCGAGGCCCGCCGGTCGGCGAAATAGTTCACGCCCAGGCTGCCAAGGTCAAGCGACAGGCCCGGATGGCCGACGCCGGAAAAGGCCATGGCGTGGTCGGCTTCGAATTCCGGTCCCCAGTTGACGAAGACATAATCCGGCCCCGGCTGCGGGGCGCGCGGATCGCCACTCGTGACCAGCACCAGCTCTTCATCGAACAGATGCTCGACCACCAGACCCGGGCGCGTTGCCGGCCGGTACATGACCGCCAGATCGAGCGAGCCTTCGACCAGCCGGTCCATCAAACCTGGGGAAAAGCCGATCGTTGCCGTGATCGCCAGATCGGGCATGCTCTGGCGCAGACGGGCCACCCACTGGAGCAGGAAACCATCCCACAGGCTGACCTGACCACCCACCGCCAGATGGTCGCGGTGGGCCGCCGAAAGCCCGACTTCGAGGCGTGCGTGCTCCCATATCCGCACCAGCGCCAGGGCGTGCTTGTGAAACTGATGGCCGGCGGACGTGAGCCCCGCGCCTGCGCGCGAGCGTTCTATCAGCGGTTTGCCGACCGTTTCTTCAAGCACCTTGATGCGCGCGCTCACCGTCGATTGCGTCACGTTCAGCCGTTCGGCGGCGCCGATGAAGCTGGCCGTGTCGACGACAGCGAGAAAGGTCTTGGCGAGTGTTACATCCATGGCGCGAAATCGCTCGGGACTTACGTGTTCAAGTGGCGGTCATATCGAAATATTCGATTTGAATAACCAAAAAAAATCGTTTGATAAATGGAACGAGCGCGCGCAACTCTCGCATGTGAGATCAATTGGGATCTCGCTGGAGGATGACATGAAAAAGACTGCAGCACCGAAGCCGAAACCCGCAGCCAAGCCGGCAGCGGCGAAGACCGATAAGCCCGCCGCCAAAAAGCCGGGCAAGAAGTAACAAGACGCGCGGGCCTGGGGTGCTTGTCCACGCCGTGTGGAAGTGCTCCAGGCCCAGCGCGCCGACAACGCGCCGTTTGCAGGTGAGACCGCGGCTCAGCCGTCCTTGCCCATCTTGCGCAAACGTAATGTGGCCTGCGCCGCCGCCAGCCTTGCCACGGGCACGCGGTAGGGCGAACAGGACACATAATCGAGGCCCTGCTCCTCGCAAAACATGATCGAGGCGGGATCACCGCCATGTTCCCCACAAATGCCGAGCTTCAGGCCGGGACGCGCAGCGCGCCCACGCTCGCTCGCTATCGCCACCAGTTCGCCGACACCCTCGCGATCGAGCGTCACGAACGGATCGGCCTTCAGGATGCCATGCGACAGATATTCGGGCAGGAAGCTGCCGGCATCATCGCGGCTCAGCCCCAGCGCCATCTGCGTCAGGTCGTTGGTGCCGAATGAGAAAAATTCGGCGGCCTGTGCGATTTCGCCGGCGCACATCGCCGCGCGCGGGATCTCGATCATCGTGCCGACCTGATAGCCAAGTTCAGCGCCGGTTTCCGCGCGCACCTGTTCGGCAACAGCATCAATGCGCGCCTTGAGCAGATCGAACTCGCCCTTGATGCCGACAAGCGGGATCATCACTTCGGGCGTCACCGGCGCACCGGTCAGCCGGGCGGCCTCGACCGCCGCTTCGAAGATCGCGCGGGCCTGCATCTCGGGGATTTCGGGATAGGTGATGGCGAGCCGGCAGCCGCGATGCCCCAACATCGGATTGACCTCGCGCAACTGTGCCAGACGCCGGCGCAGCTTGGTCGCATCCACGCCGAGCGCTCTTGCGGTCTCCTCGATATCATCGGGCTCGTGCGGCAAGAACTCGTGCAGAGGCGGATCGAGCAGGCGTACCGTCACCGGCAGCCCGGCCATGATCTGGAACAGTTCGACGAAATCCTGCCGCTGCATCGGCAATATCTTTTTCAGCGCCGCGCGCCGTCCGGCTTCATCGTCTGCCAGTATCATCTCGCGCATCGCGGCGATGCGCTCATCGTCGAAGAACATGTGCTCGGTGCGGCACAGGCCGATCCCTTCTGCGCCGAACTCACGCGCCTGGCGCGCGTCGCGCGGCGTCTCGGCATTGGCGCGCACCCTGAGCCGGCGCAGATCATCGGCATGGCTCATCAGGGCATTGAAATCGCTGCTCAATTCCGGCTGGAGCATAGGCACTTCGCCGGCGATGACCTCGCCGGTGCTGCCATCGATCGTAACAGTGTCGCCGCGCTTGAGCTGCTGTCCGCCGGCGCTCATCGTCTGCGTCTTGTAGTCGATGACGAGGTCCTTGGCGCCGGAGACACAGGGCCGGCCCATGCCGCGCGCTACCACCGCCGCATGCGAGGTCATGCCGCCGCGCGCGGTCAATATGCCGGCTGCTGCGTGCATGCCGTGAATATCCTCCGGGCTGGTCTCGATGCGCGCCAGGATGACGCTCTTTCCCAGATTGCGCAGATGCTCGGCTTCATCGGGGCTGAACACGAGTTCGCCGGTGGCCGCGCCAGGCGAAGCCGGCAGACCGCGGGTCAGCACGGTCTTCTCGGCTTTCGGGTCGAGCATGGGATGCAGCAGCTGGTCAAGCTGTTCCGGCTCGATGCGCAACACCGCGTCCTCGCGCGAGATCAGACCTTCAGCGACCATGTCGACCGCAATCTTCAGCGCGGCCTTGGTCGTGCGCTTGCCGCTGCGGGTCTGCAGCATCCACAGCCGGCCATCCTGGATGGTGAACTCGATATCCTGCATGTCGCGGTAATTGACTTCCAGCCTGTCGCAGATCTGGCAGAGCTGGGCGAAGGCTTCCGGCATCGCTTCTTCCAGCGAGGGCTTGTCCTCGCCGGCCTCGCGCCGCGCCTCTTCGGTGATGTGCTGCGGCGTGCGGATCCCGGCGACGACATCCTCACCCTGCGCGTTGATCAGAAATTCGCCGTACAGCTTGCGTTCGCCGGTCGAGGGGTTGCGGGTGAAGGCGACGCCGGTTGCGCTCCTTGTGCCGGTATTGCCGAATACCATGGCCTGCACATTGACGGCGGTACCCCAGTCTTCGGGAATGTTGTTGAGGCGGCGGAAAGTGCGCGCACGCGGGGTATGCCAGGAGTCGAACACCGCGCCGATCGCGCCCCAGAGCTGTTCATGGATGTCTTGCGGGAAAGGCTGGCTGCGCTTGGCAAGCACGATCTCCTTGTACTGGCTGATCAGCCGAGCCCAGTCCTGCGCGCCCATGTCGGTATCGAGTTCGATCGCGTTCAAAAGCTTGTACTGCTCGAGCGCTTCTTCGAATATGTGGTGGTCGATACCCAGCACGACATTGGAGTACATATGGATGAAACGGCGGTAAGAATCATAGGCGAAGCGGCGATCATCGGCCTGGGCCGCGAGGGCTTCCACTGTCTCGTCGTTGAGCCCCAGATTGAGCACCGTGTCCATCATCCCAGGCATGGAGACGCGCGCGCCTGAGCGCACCGACACCAGCAACGGTTTTTCGCCATCGCCAAAGCCTGCGCCTACGGCCGAGCCGACAAAGTCCAGGGCGTTCGCGACGGCGACCTCCAGACCATCGGGGAAACGACGGTCATTATCGAAATAGCTCGTGCATACCTCCGTCGTGATCGTAAAGCCCGGCGGCACCGGAAGTCCCATGGTCGCCATTTCAGCAAGGTTGGCGCCCTTGCCGCCCAGCAGATTGCGCAGGCTCGCCCCACCATCGGCCACACCAGCGCCGAACCGATACACAAGGCCGCCCGATGTCTGCTGTGACGGTGTACTTGGTGCATCCTTCATGGCCATGTCCGTTGGTTGTGAGGGGCTTGTATGCGCCATGTGTTCATCCTGAGGCGAGGCTCCCATCAGCAGGCGAAGCGCAGTCGATTGCGCGGCAAGCAACTCGGCCTGCGCCGCGAAGGCGTTTGCCAGAACCGTATTGATCGAGTGCCAGGGCATGGGAGCATCTTGTTCAAGTTGTGTCTGCCCGAGAGCCGGGGCATCCAGGGAGCGAGGGAACCAGCAACGGGCCTGCAGATCGCTGGTCTGAAGCGCTTCAGCCCGGCGGCTTCACCGGCTCAAAACTTCCTAGTTCTAGCTCAAGGCACCGAGCGCGACAACCAAACACTAACACGAAGCGATTTGTGTGCGGTAATCGAGCTTGCGTAAATTTTCGCAATCAGCCGGCGCGCCGCCGCTTTTCGGAATGGACCTGCCTGCGGCCGCTGAAGCTGCCCGTCGGTATATGGCGGAGATGATCGACGCTGCCCGCATGACAATAGGCCCATGCCCTGCGCGCGCGCCTGCCGGGCGTGCGTTCATGCACCAGCGTGAGCACACGGGTGAAGCGCGAAGCCGCGTCATCCGGCCGGCAGTCTTCATAGCCATCGAGCAGGCGCCAGAACAAACCGCTGGTCCGCAACTCGATCAGTTCACCCTCGACCGGACGCGGGTCAGGACCGCCTAGCCGCAAACCCGGATATGCGCCGAGGAGATAGAGCTTGCCGGAAACCGTGGCGGGGACAACGCGCTGCGCATGGCGCATCATCCAGACTGACCATGCGTGTCCCGTGCCGGGGCGCAGCGAGCCATAGACAAACAGCAACTCGCGCATCAGTTGGCTCCCGATCCGAGCGGCATCCACACCACCGTCAGCAATATATACAGGCATTCATCGGCAAATCGCAAGATGGCCGGGATCGCATGGCTGATTGCACAAGGGCGATAAAAGACACTTCCCAGCGGAGTTTTTCCCACGCCCATGCAGCGCCGAGAATGTTGCGACAAGCATGCATCTGCCTGCCGCAATACCAGAAATCGAATCATTTTTCTGTCACAAGACGGCCAACAGATGCTACAGGTTCATTTGTCGTATCTGGCGATCGAACTGCGGGCTCTGCCGGGATCCCTCGCGTTTTCCGATGAAGAACTTGTTCTGATGAGGAACTTGCCGCCAGGTGTGATGGACGCTTTCAACTCAGGCGTGTTGCGCGCGCCGACACGGTCCAAGTGCCGTGGTCCGCTCAACTGAGATGATCCGCACCAGGAGCAATGGCCATGAAGCGCCGCACATTCCTTGCAACCATGCCCGTGGCGGCTTCCGCACTGGCAGCACCCGCAATAGCATCGGGCCGGCGCCAGTTGCGCATGGCGCTCGCCTGGCCGCTGGATTATCCCGGATATGGAACCAGCGCGCAGAAGCTTGCGGATACGATCAGCTTGGCATCAGGCGGCAGTATCGTCATCAAGCCCTATGGCGCGGGCGAACTCGCGCCTGTCGAGGCGATGTTCGATGATGTCGGCGCCGGCAAGATCGATATGTACCATGCGATCGAATATTATTGGGAGCAGAAGCACCGGGCGTTCAACTTCTTTGCGTCCATGCCGTTCGGCATGACGGCTCTGGAGACCGATACATGGCTCAACAAATATGGCGGGCAGGGGCATTGGGATGCGCTGTCGGCACGCTTCAACATCAAGCCGTTCGCGGTCGGCAACACCGGCGTGCAGATGGGCGGATGGTACCAGAAGGAAATCCGCTCGCCCGATGATCTGCGCGGCCTCAAGATCCGCATCACGGGGCTCGGCGCGGAATTGCTCCGCAGGTTCGGCGCCAATCCGGTGGAGGTGCCCGGCGGGCGTGTCGTCGAGGCCATGAAGTCGGGCGAGATCGACGCCGCTGAATGGGTCGGGCCATGGAATGACATGGAGCTCGGGCTGCATGAAGTGGGGCGCCATTACTACCATCCCGGCTTTCACGAGCCCGGAACCCAGATCAGCCTTGGCATTAATCTTGATCTGTGGATCGGCCTTTCGGAGCGCGAGCAGGAAGTGATCCGCATGGCGTGCCGGTCAGAGGCGATGCGCATGAGTGGCGAGTTCAATGCGCGTAATGCCATCGCAATGTCGCAGCTGCTGAAAGCGCGACCCAACGTCGTTTCCGTCTTCCCGGAACAGGTGCTCAACGCGGCAGGGCAGATCGCCAGTGCGATCGCGATCGATATCGCCAATACGGACCAGATCTCCGAGACAATATTCAACAGCTTTCTAAGTGCCCGCTACCAGCTCCTGCGCTGGACCAAAGTGGCCGAGGAGGCGTTTCTGATCGCGCGCCGTCTGCCGTTCCGCTTCGATTATTCCGAGCGGTTTGAGCTTCAGACACCGCCCTCACCGGCGCCAGCGCCCGGCGAGGATCGGCCGCGTTTGCCGGCAACCGCGCAGACGCGCCAGGGCTAAGCGTTAAATATGATGACGCAGCCCCTTCAATGGGATGCGAGTGAGAGTTGCAGATACCGGGGGCCTTTTTCATGAAGCGTCGAACATTCATTGCCGGGCTTGGCGCGGGCAGCGCAGTGGCGGCGAGCTTTTCCAAACCGGCGATATCGCAAGGCGTGCGGCGGTTGACGGTGCTGTCTTCATGGAAGCCCTCGACGCGGGGCTACTCCACCAGCCTGCGGCGTCTCGTGTCGCGCATAGCCACGGCCACGGGCGGCGAGATCCAGATCGCGATCTCGTGGGCCGGCGAGCCGGTCGAGGCCTTCGATACCTTTGATGTGGTCTCGCGCGGCGAGGCCGATATGTATTTCGCCTCCGAGCAATACTGGTATTCGCGCAAGTCGCCGGGTTATGCGTTCTTCGGCTCGCTGCCCTTTGGCATGACCGCGACGGAGCATGAAGCCTGGATGGATCATATGGGCGGCAATGCCCTGTGGCAGGAGTTGGCTGCACGCTTCAACATCATGCCGTTGCCTTGCGGCGATACCGGCGTTCAGATGGGCGGGTTCTTCAACAAGGAAATCAGCAGCATCGCCGATTTTCAGGGCTTGCGCTACCGGGTGCCGGGTATTTATGCGCCAATCATCGAGCGGCTCGGCGCGGTTCCGGTCTCACTGCCGGGCAGCAAGATCGCCGAAGCGTTCCGCAACGGCGAGCTTGATGCCGCCGAGTTTGTCGGCCCCTGGCCCGACCGCGAACTGGGCCTTCACGAGGCGGCGAAATTCTATTACTGGCCCGGCATCCACTCGCCCATCAGTCTTGTCGGTCTTGGCATCAATCTGGAGGTTTGGAATTCGTTCAGCCCGACCCAGCAGGCCATCTTTCAGCATGTCTGCCGCCAGGAGCGCCGCGACATGCTGGAGGATTATTACAGCTATCACGGACTGGTGCTTCAGGAGCTTGTGCAACAGGGGATCCGGCTGCGCCAGTTCCCCGATGCCCTTCTGGCCGATATCGGGCGCGCCGCCGGCGAGGTCATTGCCGAAAAGATGCTTGGCGATGAGTTGCTGTCGCGCATCTATGTCAGCTTCATGAGCGCGCGCGCCAACCTGCTGCGCTGGAATGCCTACAGCGAGGAAAGCTTCCTGATCGCGCGCCGCCTGCCGTTCCGTTACGGGCCTCTGGGGCAGGTCGATCTGGTCGCGCCAGAGCCGATGAACCCGGCTTACATGCCCGCAGGCGAAGTCGAGGCCATGCCCGAGCCCGAGCCGCAGCCGACCATCCTCAACACGATCACGCGGATCTGAGCCAGCCAGTGTGCGCGCAGCCCGCAGCGGGCGATGAGGCGAACGCGGCAGGGTTCACGCTGGCCCATCTGTCGGATATCCATCTGGGGCCCGTGCCCTTTTCGGCACCGCATCATTATCTCGGCAAGCGGATGTTCGGCCTGATCAACTGGCGCAGGCGTCGCAACATTCACCGGGCCGAGATCTTGAGCGCCATCATCGCCGACATGCGCGCCCAGGCACCCGACCATATTGCCCTCACCGGTGATCTCATCAACCTGTCGCTGCCTCGCGAGTTCGCGATTGCCGCATCCTGGCTGCGCGATCTCGGCCCGGCCGACCGGATCAGCGTCGTGCCTGGCAACCATGACGCTTATGTGCCCTTGTGGCGCAATGAGGGATTTCGCCTCTGGGCAGCCTACATGCGCGGCGATGATCGCGCCTCAGGGCCTGGCGCAGACCATGGCGATGTCGTTTCACGGTCCGGTTTGCCCCAGCCGGAATTTCCCTATGTGCGTGTACGTGGTGGCGTCGCGCTTATCGGCCTTTCCAGCGCGCGTCCAACGGCTCCGGCCATGGCGGCGGGCCGGCGGGCG
>DAIMZI010000015.1:0-34120 GCA_036734025.1 Dichotomicrobium sp. | reverse complement strand
TTGGCGCGGCCCAGCGAACCGCTCTGTCTGCCGTGCTCGCCCGCTTGCGCGATCGCGGTATGATGCGAGTGGTGATGATCCATCACCCGCCGCTGCCGGGAATGATGGAGTGGCGCGCCAGCCTGCATGATGCGCCCGAGCTGATGCGTATTCTCATGTCTAGCGGCGCTGAACTGGTGGTGCATGGTCACTCGCATCGCCCGAGCCTGCATTGGCTGGATGCTGATGACGGGCCGATCCCCATAGTCGGCGCGGCGTCAGCTTCGGCGTCGCTGCGCACGTACGGCGCTCACCGCGACGGGGAGAAGCCGCGCGCGGGATACAATTTGTTCCGCTTTCCCGCGTCCGGGCAAAAAGGGGTGATCGAAATGTCACGCCGGGGGCTGAAAGACGATGCTGACGACGTCGTCGAACTGGAGACCGCGGCGTTATCCAGAGGCTGAGAAGCCCTCTTAGCCAGCGCAAACCCGGCCCTGACAGGGCTCATCCACCAAACATCCCCAGACGGTGAATTTGCTGCGCCAGCCTGTCGGCGCAAAGGTGCAGCAGACGCGAATCGGCCTACTGTCTGCTGCGTGGACAGGGGGTGAGCGGTCGCTCCGCGCGAGCGCTCATCTGTCTCACCTTGTCCATATATAGTGATCTGCGCCGTCAAGGATACCAAAGCTTCCATTTCCGGCCGAATCACGAGAGTCTTGAGATGTGCCCGGCGGCGGGGTTGCCGGGCACATCTCCTCCGAACGGGACCTGTAAACGGCAACGCGTCTGCGCTTGCCGGCATTGTATCCGCGTGCCCGCGTTCTGGGCATTCCAGACATTCAGATTTGCGTCTTAAGGCCACCTGACCGGACCGCGTGCGCGCGGCAACGGGGCAGGCGGGCATGGTGGCTGCTTTCGGTGATGCGGACATGGCGCGAAAGCAAAAATGACACTTGCCCGGCACGAGCAGACAAAAAACAGCCACGGCGCGAGCCGAAGCGGCAAGAGCATTGAGGGACATGACATGCGGATCGAACGGCGTTTCACGACGGAAGGAAAGTCGCCTTACGCGGATATTGCTTTCCGCAAGGCCGCAAGCGAGATCCGCAATCCCGACGGCTCCGTCGTCTTTCGCCTGGAGAGTTTCGCCGTGCCGGCCCATTTCAGCCAGGTCGCGGCCGACATTCTGGCGCAGAAATATTTTCGCAAGGCCGGCGTGCCGGCGCGGCTGAAGCGCGTCGAGGAAAACACCGTGCCGTCCTGGCTGTGGCGTTCGGTGGCCGACAGCGAGGCGCTCGAGACAATGGCGCCCGAGGAGCGCTATGGCAGCGAGACCGATGCGCGCCAGGTGTTCAACCGGCTGGCGGGCACTTGGACCTATTGGGGCTGGAAGGGCGGCTATTTCTCCAGCGAAGCCGACGCGCGCGCCTTTTATGACGAACATCGCTACATGCTGGCGATGCAGATGGCCGCGCCCAACAGCCCGCAATGGTTCAACACCGGGCTGCATTGGGCCTATGGCATCGACGGGCCGAGCCAGGGGCATTTTTATGTCGATCACGAAACCGGCGAGCTGACCCGCGCGGCTTCGGCCTATGAGCATCCCCAGCCCCATGCCTGCTTCATCCAGTCGGTCGAGGATGACCTGGTCAATGAGCGCGGCATCATGGACCTGTGGGTCCGCGAGGCGCGGCTGTTCAAATATGGCTCGGGCACTGGCTCGAACTTTTCCAAGCTGCGTGGTGAGGGCGAGAGACTATCGGGCGGCGGCAAGTCATCGGGGCTGATGAGCTTCCTGAAGATCGGCGACCGGGCAGCGGGCGCGATCAAGTCGGGCGGCACGACCCGACGCGCCGCCAAGATGGTCATTGTCGATGTCGATCACCCGGATATCGAGGATTTCGTCAACTGGAAGGTGGCCGAGGAGCAGAAGGTCGCCGCTCTGGTGGCCGGCTCGAAGGCCTGCGCCAAACATCTGAGCGCGGTGATGCGCGCTGCGGTCAATTGCGAGGGAACGGGCGATGACTGTTTCGACCCGGCGCGCAATCCGGCCTTGAAGCGCGAGATCCGCGCTGCACGCGCTGCCCATGTGCCGGAAAACTACATTCAGCGCGTGATCCAGTTCGCCCGCCAGGGCTTCAAGCGCATGGATTTCCCCGTGCTTGACGCCGACTGGGAGGGCGAAGCCTATCGCACGGTCGCCGGGCAGAATTCCAACAACTCGGTGCGCGTCACCGACGAGTTCCTGCATGCGGTGGAAGCCGATGCGCCGTGGTCGCTGCGCGGGCGCATCAGCGGCGAGCCGCTGCGCCAGATCAGCGCGAGCGGCCTTTGGGACCAGATCGGCTATGCGGCATGGGCCTCGGCCGATCCGGGTATCCAGTTCCACACGACGATCAATGACTGGCACACCTGTCCGGCATCCGGTCCGATCCGGGCGTCGAATCCGTGCTCGGAATACATGTTCCTGGATGACACGGCCTGCAATCTTGCCTCGCTGAACCTGATGGCGTTTCGTGATGCGCACAAGCGGTTCGATGTGGACGGCTTTGCCCATGCCTGCCGGCTGTGGACCGTGGTGCTGGAAATCTCCGTCACCATGGCTCAGTTCCCTTCGCCCGAGATTGCGCAATTGTCCTATGAATACCGCACGCTCGGTCTCGGCTTTGCGAATATCGGCGGGCTGCTGATGGCCTCGGGCGTGCCTTACGATTCAGACGAGGGCAGGGCACTTGCCGGTGCGATCAGCGCGCTGATGACTGGCATGGCCTATGCGACGTCGGCGGAGATGGCGGCACAGCTTGGCGCATTCAAGGGCTATCCGGCCAATGCCGAGCATATGCTGCGCGTGATCCGCAACCACCGGCGCGCCGCCTATGGCGAGCGTGAGGGCTATGAACAGCTCGCCACGCCGCCTGTGCCGCTCGATCATGACAATTGCAAGGACACCCGGATCACCGATGCGGCATGCAGTGCGTGGGACCGGGCACTTGAGCTGGGCGTGGCGCATGGATTTCGCAACGCTCAGGCCACGGTGATCGCGCCAACCGGCACGATCGGGCTTGTGATGGACTGCGACACCACCGGCATCGAGCCGGATTTCGCGCTGGTCAAGTTCAAGAAGCTGGCCGGTGGCGGCTACTTCAAGATCATCAACCGCACGGTGCCCGAAGCGTTGGCGAGGCTCGGCTATGCCAAGGCGCAGGTCGAGGCCATCATCACCTACGCGGTCGGCAATGGCACGCTCAAGGGCGCTCCGCACATCAATCATGCCTCGCTGCGCGCCAAGGGCTTCACCGATGAAAAGCTCGAAGCGATCGAGGCAGGGCTGAAAAGCGCCTTCGATATCAAATTCGCCTTCAACAAGTTTTCCCTTGGCGAGGCGTTCTGCACCGGTGTGCTGAAGCTGCCGAGCGAGCGTCTCGACGCCGCTGATTTCGACATGCTCGCCGAACTCGGCTTCACGAAGGCGCAGATCGAGGCCGCCAATCAGTTTGTTTGTGGGGCGATGACGCTGGAGGGTGCGCCCGGCCTGAAGAACGAGCATCTGCCGGTGTTTGATTGCGCCAATCCGTGCGGGCGCAAGGGCAAGCGGTTCCTTTCCGCACAGAGCCACATCCTGATGATGGCGGCCGCGCAGCCGTTCATTTCGGGCGCCATCTCCAAGACGATAAACATGCCGGGCAACGCCTCTGTTGAAGACTGCAAGCAGGCATATCTGTCTTCATGGCGGCTGGGGCTGAAGGCGAACGCGCTTTATCGTGACGGCTCGAAATTGTCGCAACCGCTGAACGCGCAGTTGCTCGACGATGATGAGGATGCGCAGGAAGAAGCCGTCGCGGCGGTGGCCGCCGACAAGCCGGCGATGGTCCGTGCCGAGGCCGTGGCGGAGCGGATCGTCGAGCGGGTCGTGGAGCGTGTGCGCCTGCGCGCCCAGCGCGAGAAGCTGCCCGACCGGCGCAAGGGGTACACTCAAAAGGCGGTCGTGGGCGGCCATAAGGTCTATCTGCGCACCGGCGAATATGAAAACGGCAATCTCGGCGAGATCTTCATCGACATGCACAAGGAAGGCGCGGCCTTCCGCAGTCTGATGAACAATTTCGCCATCGCCATTTCGCTTGGTCTGCAATATGGCGTGCCGCTGGAGGAATTCGTCGAGGCGTTCACCTTCACCCGCTTCGAGCCGGCCGGTCTGGTTCAGGGCAACGACACCATCAAGAACGCCACTTCGATCCTCGATTATATCTTCCGCGAACTGGCCGTGTCTTATCTGAGCCGGCATGATCTGGCCCATGTGGACCCCGCCGAGATCGGCAACATGGCGATGGGTCAGGGGGTCGAGGCCCAGCCGAGCGCCGAAATGGCGGTCGTGGCCGACCGTTACATGAGCCGTGGGCTGATGCGCGGCTCGTTCGACCACAAGGTGGTCATGGTCTCGGAAAACGCCTCGTTCGCCGCAAACCCGGTCGGCAAGCTGCAGGATAGCGTCAGCGCCGCGATGAGCGCATCAGATGCCGCGCACCGGGCCGGTCCCAAGGCTGCGGGCGTGACGATGTCCTCAGGGCCCGCCCCGTCATGGTCAGGCGCAACCGCGAGCCTGAGCGTGGAAGCCAGGCTCAAGGGATATGAGGGCGAGGCCTGTTCCGAATGCGGTAACTTCACGCTCGTGCGCAATGGCACATGCCTGAAATGCGATACTTGCGGCGCCACCAGCGGCTGTTCGTAACGTCTGCGTCTGTCCCGACGCCACCGGCATGTACAGCGTTGCCGGTCGGTAGTTCCGCGTTGGCTCGGGAGCGTTTGCGTCTGTCATTCAACAAACGCTTTTGAGGGAAAGGCCCATGCGGCCTTGGCAATACGATGTGGAAATTCGATCAGGCCAGCGACGAGCAGCTCGACTCCATCCTTTATTTTCTCTGCTCCGCGCTGTCGTCCGCCATCGATGATGGCGATTATCTGTGCCGCAATTCCTATCAACTGCCCGATATCCGCCCGGGGCTGGGCACGGAAGAGATTTCCTCGCGCCTGGCGGCCTTTCGCGAGCAGATCTGGGATGTCGGCAATTGCGAGGCGCTGGTGCTGACCAAGATCAGCCGTGCCCGTGAATGGGCGGTGTCGTTGCGTCGCCACGAGCCGCACCTGCGCGCCGATATCGATGCGTTCATGAGCGCCACTGCGGCATGCGAGCCTTTGTCGCGCCGGATAATGCCGGATGCCAATGCGCTGTTTGATGGCGCGGCCCAGCCAAGGCGGTTCTTTGCACGCAGAATGGGGCCGCTCACGCAGGGCGCGCTGGCGCTGGCGGCGCCCGAGACGAATGAGAATGAGGCGGATGAAGCCTTTTCTGGGACTGCACAGCGGAGCTACATGATCGCCGGCGTGACCAGTATGAGCGAGATCATCGACGCTTGCGATCGCCTGCTGGTTCGGCTCAGCCAACATTATGGCTGGGATGAAATGAGCGGCGACATCGCTGACGAGGCGCTTGGCGCGGGCGAGGCTGACCGGGAGACAGCGGCAGAGCCACGCGATGATGGTGAGGCCGAGACGTTGCAGGAAGCCGCTGAGGCAGACAGTGGGCTAGAGGGTGAGGCGGACATGCCCGACGCCCAAGCCGGTAGCGAAGCGGCCGAAGATGCGGAAATCCAGGCCGGGGACATGGTGGCGGATGAAGCGGGCCTGACCGATAGTGCCGGCGCGCCGCCCGCCGAAGCGGGGGCCTCGCGGCTGGATCGGCCTGTGCTGCCCGAAGCGGAGCCGCGCGCCCGCAGCGCCTGATGTCGCGCGTCGATCAGGCTGGCGGATCATGACGGACGCTGGCCCCGCGAAGCGCTGAAGCCAGGCTTTGCGCCGCGCCTTCCAGCTTTGCGGCGTCAGTGCTGCGCAATACCGCATGGGTACCATAAACGCCGTCCTCAAAGAACGGGTAGCTGCCTACGCTTACGCCGGAAAATTGCCGCTCGGTCTCCTCCAAGATGGTTGCGACATCACCCTCGCGCCCATAGACCCGGATCGTCTTGGACAATAGCAGCGCGCCCGTGCGCAGCATCGGCACGATCGTGTCGAGCATCGCCTGCATGACCCGCGGGATCCCGGCCATGACGAACACATTGCCGATGGTGAAGCCGGGCGCCACGGAAATCGAATTCGAGATGGGGTCGGCGCCGTGAGGCAGCCGGCACATGCGCAGCCGTGCCGGGCTGAGCTGGGCTTCGCCGTAATGGGCCTGCATGATGGCGAGCGCGCGCGGGTCGATGTCGATGCCGACGCCGAACGCTGCGGCCACCGCATCGGCGGTTATGTCGTCATGAGTGGGGCCGATGCCGCCGGTCGTGAAGAGATAATCATAGGCTGTGCGCAGTGCGTTGATGGCCTGGACGATATCTGCTTGCCGGTCGGCGACGACCCGCACTTCGCGCAGGCGTATGCCGATCGCCGTCAGCCGCTCCGCGATGTGGCCGATATTCTGATCCTTGGTGCGCCCCGATAGAATTTCGTCGCCGATAACCACAAGCCCGGCCGTGATGTCTTCAAGGCCCGGTTCGCTCGTTGTCTGGCTCTGCGTGGTCGTCATTTTCGGATCGGGCTTGTTCAGATCGGGCT
Source organism: Dichotomicrobium sp. (assembly GCA_036734025.1). Lineage (GTDB taxonomy): Bacteria > Pseudomonadota > Alphaproteobacteria > Rhizobiales > Rhodomicrobiaceae > DAIMZI01. Next base: position 27,538 of record DAIMZI010000015.1, on the reverse strand, counting down.
TGCTAGGATGAGGGGCTGGTTCAGAGCTGGGCGCACCTCGCATGAGAAAATGCGTGCCTGTGCCTCAGCCATGCTTGGGACTTGCCGGCGCGCCCTCGGCAACATAATTTGTCTTGATGGAATTTCCACACGCGCTTATACGCGGCACCCTCATCAAAAGATACAAGCGATTTCTGGCAGACGTGCGCCTTGATGACGGCGCCATCATCACCGCTCATTGCGCCAATCCCGGCTCGATGATGGGACTGAACATGCCGGGTCTTCCAGTCTGGGTCTCACCCAGTGCCAATCCCAAAAGAAAGTTACAATATAACCTTGAATTGGTCGAACTGGACATCTGTGGAGAGGTCGCTTATATTGGCATTAATACTCAAAATCCAAATAAAATTGCCGTTGAAGCGATCAGAAGCAACCTAATTCCCGAATTGAGCGGCTATGATGATGTGCGGCGCGAGGTTCGCTATTCGACCAGCAGCCGTATCGATATTCTGCTTGAAAATGCAGACGGTGCCAAATGTTATGTGGAAGTGAAGAACGTGCATCTGTTTCGTATGCCGGATCTGGCCGAATTCCCCGACAGCGTGACGGCGCGCGGCACAAGGCACCTGCATGACTTGAGCAGCGTGGTCGATGACACAACACGGGCTGTGATGCTGTATGTGGTTCAGGCAAGGGCGAAGCGTTTCTCGCTTGCCGAAGACATTGACCCGACTTATTCGCGCAGCTTTGTGCAGGCGCGCGCAAGCGGTGTGGAGGCGCTATGCTATTGCTGCGATGTCACGCCACACTACATCAAGCTGGCAGATCGGATCGAGATCGTGACGCCTGAAGCAGCTTCAGCAAGCTCGGCCAGCGCATGAACGCCGTGAGAGGACAGTGCGGACCATGAGCAGCGAACTGACCCGCGTGGACCGGAAGATCAGGCTTTATGACGAGGCCGCCTTTCAGGGCTTGCGCTCGGCTGGACAACTGGCGGCCGAAGCTCTGGACATGATCACCGCCCATGTGCGCCCGGGCGTAAGCACTCAGGAACTGGATGATCTGGTACTGGAATTTGCCCTGGATCATGGCGCGGTGCCGGCGACCCTCAATTATCGCGGCTATACCAAATCGACCTGCAGCTCGATCAACCATGTCGTCTGCCACGGCATACCCAGTGAGCGTCAGCTTTATGAAGGCGATATCGTCAATATCGACGTGACACTGATCCTGAATGGCTGGCACGGTGATACCAGCCGGATGTATCCGGTGGGCGAGGTGTCACGCAAGGCCGCCCGGCTGATGGCGGTGACCCATGAGGCCCTGATGCGCGGCATCGACGCGGCGCGCCCGGGTGGCAGCACCGGCGATATCGGCTGGGCTATCCAGACTTATGCAGAAGGCGAAAGATGCAGTGTGGTGCGTGATTTCTGCGGCCATGGCATCGGCGCTGTCTTTCACGACAAGCCCAACATCCTGCATTATGGCAATCCGGGCGAAGGAGCAAAGCTCGTTCCGGGGATGGTGTTCACCATCGAGCCGATGATCAATCTGGGACGGCCCAATGTGAAGGTCCTTAGCGACGGGTGGACGGCGGTAACGCGAGACAGGTCCTTGTCGGCCCAGTTCGAGCACACGATCGGCATCACGCCCGAAGGCAGCGAGGTGTTCACTTTTTCACCTGCCGGGCTGCACAGACCTCCTTATCAACTTGCCGCGGAGTGAGCGATGACCGGTTTTCGCGACTCAGGCTTTCCGCACGAACGAGGCAGGGACGATGACGATGGAGAGCCGGGGCTGCCGCTGGAACCGGATAATTCGCAGCGCGCCGGCAAGCCGCGCAATGGCGAAGCGAAACCTCATTATATCGGTCACCGGGCGCGCCTGCGCAAACGGTTCCTGCAGGCAGGCGGCGATGCGCTGCCAGATTACGAGTTGCTCGAGCTGATCCTGTTCCGGGCCATCCCCCGACGCGACACCAAACCGCTGGCGAAGGCGCTCATCGAACGGTTCGCCTCGTTCGCTGGCGTCCTGAATGCCGCACCGGCTCGCCTCAGCGAGGTTCAGGGCATGAGCGAGGCGGCTATTGTCGAGATCAAGCTGGTTCTGGCCGGCGGCTTGCGCCTCCTCAACGGTGCCGTTATGAACAAGCCGGTGCTCGGGTCCTGGAGCAAGGTGATCGATTATTGCTACGCGGCCATGGGCCATGCCGAAGTCGAACAGTTCCGGGTGCTGTTTCTCGACAAGCGCAATCGGCTTATTGCCGATGAGGTGCAGCAACAAGGCACGGTGGACCACACTCCGGTATATATCCGCGAGATCATGAAGCGCGCTCTGGAGCTTTCCGCAACCGCCATGATCCTGGTGCACAATCACCCTTCGGGCGATCCCACGCCGTCTCAGGCCGACATTAAGATGACGAGCGATATCGTTGAAAGCGGAAGGCATCTGGGCATCATCGTCCATGATCATCTGATCATTGGACGAGAGGGCCATGCCAGCCTGCGCGCGTTGAAGATGATGTGACGCGCAAGCTCGGCGCCAGCCCGGCTCAGTCGGGCGCCGGCCCGAAAACGAGCACGGCATTCAGGCCGCCGAAAGCGAACGAATTCGACATCGCGTAGGAAATCTCGTGCGCGCGGCCTTCATTGGGGACATAGTCCAGGTCGCAATCCTCGCCCGGTTCATCAAAGCCGATGGTTGGCGGCGCATAATCATCCATGATCGCCTGAACGCAGGCGCTGGCCTCTACCGCTCCGCCCGCGCCGAGCAGGTGGCCGGTCATGGATTTGGTCGATGAAACCAGAACATCCTTCGCGCTGTTGCCGAAGACGCGGTGGATGGCGCGGGATTCGTTGATGTCGTTGACCGTCGTCGCTGTGCCATGGGCATTCAGATAGTCGATGTCGGAAGGGCTCAGATGGGCGTCTTCCAACGCCAGCTTCATCGCGGCGACCGGCCCTTCGATGTCGGGATTGACCATATCGGCGGCATCAGCGGTCATGCCGAAACCGAGGAGCTCTGCAAGCGGCTGCGCGCCGCGTGCGCGGGCATGTTCGAGCTCTTCCAGTACAAGCACGCCGGCGCCTTCGCCCAGCACGGTGCCGTTGCGTCTCTTGGCAAAGGGGAAACAGCCATCGGGAGAAAGCACACGCATGGCCTGCCAGGCGCGCATCGAGCCGAAGGTGAGCGCCGCTTCGGATGCGCCGGCGACGCCGATATCGACGCTGCCCCCGCGTATGAGATGCAGTGTAAGCCCGATGGCGTGCGCTGCCGTGGAGCAGGCGCTGATGGTGCCGAAGCATGGTCCCCGGATACCATACTGGATGCCGACATGGGCCGCAGCCGAACTGCCGATGCTGCGCAGGAGCGTCAGAGGGTGGGTGGCCTTCTTTTCATGGCGAAACAGGTCCTCATAGCCTTTTTCCAGGCTGACCAGGCCGCCAATGCCCGAACCGATGATCGAGGACGCGCGCAGGCCGTTTTCCACCGGTCCGTCGAAGCCGGCCTGGGTCATCGCCTCGATGGCGGCTATGCCGGCAAACTGGGAATAGCGGTCGGCCAGCAGCAGCGGTTTTGTATCGAGATGGTCGCGCGGGTTGAAGTCATCGACCTCGCCAGCAAGCTTGATGTACAGGCCCGAGGTGTCGAAACCACCGATTTCCTTGATGCCGCATTTGCCGGCGCGAGTTGCGCTCCAGAAATGATCGACGCCGATACCGATCGGGGTTACCACGCCATGGCCGGTCACGACGACCCGCCGCGATCCGTTCGCTGCATTCATGAGATCGGTTCCGGTTGTGGCGCGGGCAAGGCGCGGCGCGCCAACTCAGTGTTAGGCTGCTGCGCCAGAAGAAGCATCACTATCGGCGATCAGCGAGCGAACCCGTTCGACAACAGAGCCAACGGTGGCGAAATCTTCCATTTCCTCGTTGGCGTTGTAGGGAATTTCGATGCCGAAACTGTCCTCGATGTCGAACACGATGACGGCCAGATCAAGAGACTCGATTTCGAGATCGCTCAATTTGGTGTCCAGAGCGATGGTCTCCGGCGGATCCTTCATGTTCTTCTTGAGGATATCGACGATCTTTGCGGCAACCTCGTCCATATCGAACTCCTTAGTCCATAATGCCAGACTGATCCGGGGTCGGTACGCGCCAGACCAGCAAACAGGTTCCATATACTTGCGGGAATAAAGATAAAACCTCTGTAAGTCCAGCGTCAGCGAGGCCTGCTCGCCAGAGTTGTGCGAAACTGTTGCCACGCAGGCACTTGGTCATGAGGCAAGCTGGCCCGACTTCGTGACGCCCGGCGCCGTGCCGTCTGGCTGCTATTCACAACCGCAAGACCCAAGCTTGCGCCTGCAACATAGCTGCTCACAACAATTTCCTGTTGCACAATCATGATCGTGAATGTGGTATAACGGTGACGTGTGGGTGTGCTCCTGGCCTGTATGCAGAAAGTTCGAAGGGGTTCGGCCCAAGGGAAGCCGAAGTGATGGCCCGGTGGGCGGGGCATGGCGTGCGTGGCATGCCATTTGCATCATGTCGGCAGTTGCATACACTTGCTCCATATCATGTTGGCAAAGGTGAAACCAGCGACCGAGCCAGGATGCATGTCGGCGACCAGACAAAAGTGACCGTTTGAATATGAGAGCTGAAAGATTAGACGATCGCATGAGAAAAGAGGGCAGTACGAATGCTCCGGTTCAGGTCGGCGCTCAGGACAGCGAGGCCGGCCGGCTTTATGGTATTGGCGAGTTGGCCGCCGAGTTGGGCGTCAGCCCGCGCACCGTCAGGTTCTATGAGGCCAAGGGCCTGCTCAAGCCGCGCCGTGTCGGCGTCAACCGTGTCTATGACCGGCGTGACCGGGCGCGCCTGCTGCTGATCTTGCGCGGCAAACGGCTCGGCTTCTCGCTGCATGAGGTTTCCGAATATCTCGACCTGTACGACAAGGACCCGCGCAAGCTGCTTCAGGTCCGTCACCTGCTTGCCAAGGTCGACAAAGCCATCGCGGAACTCAACCGCAAGCGCGAGGACATCGACGCCACGCTTGCAGAACTCGAGACCATCCGCGGGGACTGTCTGTCCTGCATCGAGTCCAAGAGCTGAGACGGCCGGCGCCGGTCATTGGCGCCAGCCATCGCCGTGAATGGCGAGCCTCAGGCCGCCATCCTGCCGGTTTCGGTCTGCGGCGCCTCGACGATGGCCGCGACGCCCATGCCCCCGGCTGTGCAAATCGAGATGAGCGCGCGACCGCCGCCGCGCTCGTTGAGCAGTTTGGCCGTGTGCGCCAGAATACGCGCGCCCGTCGCGGCGAACGGATGGCCATAGGCGATGCTGGAGCCGCGCACATTCAGCCTGTCGCGGTCGATGCTACCAAGCGGCTCGTCGCGGCCCAGCACCTCGCGGCAATACTCGGGCGACTCCCAGGCCGCCAGCGTGCACAACACCTGCGCGGCAAAGGCCTCGTGAATTTCATAAAGATCGAAATCCTGCAAGCCGAGTCCGGCGCGGTCGAGCATTTTCGACACAGCTACGGCAGGCGCCATCAACAGCCCCGCACCGGCAACGAAGTCGACCGCCGCGCTCTGGCCTTCGGTAATGTAGGCCTGTGGCACGAGCCCGTGCGCCTGCGCCCAGTCCTCGCTGGCGAGCAGCGTGGCTGATGCGCCATCGGTCAACGGCGTCGAATTGGCAGCCGTCAGGGTGCCGCGCGGGGACTTGTCGAACGCCGTCTTCAGGGTCGCGATCTTGTCGAGATCAATGTCGCCTCGAACATTGTTGTCGCGGAACACACCTGCGCATGGCGTGATCAGATCATCCATGAAGCCATCATCATAGGCCTTGGCGGCGCGCTTATGGCTATGAAAGGCCAATTCGTCCTGCGCCGCGCGACTTATGCCCCAGGTCTTGGCCATAAGCTCGGCGTGCTGGCCCATGGAGAGGCCGGTGCGCGGTTCGTTGACGCTGGGCGCCTGCGGGCTCAGTTCGCTGGGGCTGAAATCCTTGAACTGCTTCAGCTTTGCACCAAAGCCCTTGGACCGTGACGTGCTGACCAGGCGGTGGGCGAACTTGCGGCTGAAGACTATGGGTGCATCTGAGACCGTGTCGGAGCCGGTGGCGATGGCGCATTCGATCTGCCCGGTGGCGATCTTGGCGCCGCTGCCAAGCGCGGCCTGAAGGCTGGTCCCACAGGCCTGCATCATCGTAATGCCGGACGTGGAGGGGGCGAGGTCCGATCCGATGACCGCCTCGCGGGCCAGGTTCCAGTCCTTGGCGTGGGTGACGACAGCGCCGCCAACCACTTCGTCGATATGCTTGCCACCCAGATTGTAGCGCTCGGCAAGTCCGTTGAGCGCGGTGGTCATCAGATCAAGATTGCTCAATTCGGCATAGGCCGTGTGTGAGCGGCAGAACGGCGTGCGAACGCCGCCGATGATGGCGATCTTGCGCATGTGCATATTGCCCCTGGCTGGTGTTGACTGGCTCTGGCGCGGTTCAGGCGGCCTGTGCCGATTTCTGCTCGGTGCCCTGTTGCGACTGACGATAATGCAGCGGGCCACCGCGGAACGGCGCGAAGCCGGTGCCGAAGATCACGCCGGCATCGACGAGATCGGCATTGGCGACCACTTGATCTGCCAGACAGCGCTCGCATTCATCGATCATCGGCTTCAGCAGCTCTTCGCCCAGACGCTGCAATTCGTCCTGGCTGTAGGAGATGTCGGCCTTCTGCGCCTTGCCCTTCTCCCATTTGTAGAAACCTTCTCCGCTCTTCTTGCCGAGCTTGCCGGCGCTTACCAGACGGGCGAGATCGCTGTCCTTGGCCGCCCCCGAGCCCAGCGTCTCGTTGACGTTCATGCACACATCCAGCCCAACGACATCGGCCAGTTCGATCGGCCCCATCGGCATGCCGAATTTTTCTGCGGCCGCATCCAGCTTTTCCTTGGGCATGCCTTCCTGATAGCGACCGATCGAGCCGAGCAGATAAGGCGCAAGCACGCGGTTGACGAGAAAGCCCGGACAGCTCTGCACGATCAGCGGCATTTTCGCGATGCGCGCCACGAACACCGCGCCCTTGGCGACTTCTTCCTCGCGTGACTGCGGCCCGCGCACGACCTCCACCAGCGGCATCTGCGCCACCGGATTGAAGAAATGCAGGCCGATCAGACGCCCCGGATCGTTGAGGGCCGAAGCAATGTCCTCGATGCGCAGCGAGGATGTATTCGTCGCCAGCACGGCGCCAGGTTTCATCTTGGCTTCCAGTTCGGCAAACAGGCGCTGCTTGACTTCCAGATTTTCGAAGATCGCCTCGATGACGACATCGGCGCGCTTGACATGCTCGCCATTGACATCGCCGATGAGCCGCGACATGGCGATATCCACTTCGCTCGCGGAGCGCATGCGCTTCTTGAAAAGCTGCTTGGCGCGCCCGAGCGCCTTGTTGATTTGCTCCTCGGTCTGGTCCTGCAGCGATACCTCCATGCCCGACACCACGCCCCATGCGGCAATATCGCCGCCCATGGTGCCGGCGCCGACAACATGCAGGCGCTGGGGCTTGCGCCCGTCCTTCGGCGCCTGATCCTTGAGCATCTCCGACAGGCGGAACACCCGGCGCAGATTGCGCGAGGTCTCGCTGATCATCAGCGGCACGAAGGCGCGCGTCTCCTCGCGGGCCATATTGTCAAGATCACCGCCATGGTCTTCAAACAGCTTGATCAGCCTGAACGGCGCCGGATAATGCTCCTCGCGCACCTTTTTGGCGGTCTGGGCGCGCATCTTGCCGGCCAGATAAGAGCGTGCTGGCGAACGCGAAATCAGCCGCATCAGGCTTGATCCGCCTTTTGACCGGCGGTTTTGCAGAACCGCCTTGCGCGCCGCCCAGCGCAGTTCGAGACGGCTCGGCACGAGCTGATCGACAAGGCCCATGGCGCGCGCCGCGCCGGGGCGCAGCATCTTGCCGGTGAGCATCGCCTCCATGCCCTTGATCGGTCCGGCAAGCTTAAGCATGCGCACGGTGCCGTTAAGACCCGGAATGATACCGAGCTTGACCTCTGGCAGGCCCAGGCGGGTGCCGTCGTCGCGCGAGGCGATGCGGTAATGGCAGGCCATGGCGAATTCCAGCCCGCCACCGAGGCAATAGCCGTTGATGGCGGCGATAACGGGCACGGGCAGGGCCTCGATCCGGTTGAACAGCGCCACGACAGGATTGATGACGTCCTCGACATCCTTGGCCGTGCGCAGCTCGTCGAACTCGCGTATGTCGGCGCCGGCGATGAAATTGCCGGGCTTTGCCGAGATGAAGACGACGCCCTTGATGTCGCCGCGCCGGGCGCGCTCGGTCACGTCATCGACGATACGCGCCAGCTCTTCGACCGGCCCGCGCCCGAGCGTGTTCATGCTCTGGCCGGCGCAATCGAACCAGGCCCAGGCGATGTTGTCGACATCAACCTCGAAGCGCCAGTGTTTCAAATCGTTGAGTTGGTCTGACATGTTATTCCTGCCTTCTTGTATGGGTCTCATTCCGCCGCGTAGACGCCGTCGGGATCGACCCGCGCCGCCGGGTGCGACGGTGTCTGTGTCTCATGCTGGCGCGTCTCGGGAGCGCTCGGCGTGTGCGGTGTGACGCGTCGGGCGGGGCGTATCTCCTCGGGGGCGAAATCATCGACCGAGATGACCCGCAGGATCAGTTCCTCCATTTCGCGCAGCGAACTCAGTTCTTCGGATGTGATGATCCCGAGGCTTGCGGCTTCTCCCAGCCAGTCGCGGTCCAGCGAGCGGCGCAGGGTGCCGGCGCGTACGGCCTTGTCGATCTTGCGCTCGGCTGGTTCGTTCTCGATGACCTTTTCGAGCGTCACTTCGAGCACGCCCATGGGGGCATCGATATTGCGCGATATGTAGATGTCGCGGGTGAGCCTGTCGCGGACCTCACCCGGAGCGAGCGCAAGACGCACCGCGGCCCGAGCCAGGTCGTGCGAGGCCGGACGCACCGGCATGCCGAACGGAAAGACGATGCGGCGCATGAACCAGCCCACGCCGAAGACGGGAAAATTCTGGCTCAGGATCAGCAGCGCGGAATAAAAGCGGTAAAGCGCATTGCGCACGCACAGCTCGACGATGCGCCGGTCGGCAAGCGGCTGGCCGTCATCCTCGAAGCGCTTGAGCGCGGTGGAGGCCAGATACAATTCCGACAGCGCATCGGCCATCTGGCCCGTCAGCCGCTGCTTGGTGCGCAGGCCACCGCCGAGCAGGGCGACGCACATGTCGGCGACAAGTGCGAAGTTGCGGCTGGCGCGACTGAGCTGGCCATACCACGGGCCGATCTCGGCTATCGCGGGCGCCTTGGCGAACTGGCCGAAGGTGAGATTGTGGAACAGGGCACCAAAGACGTTGGAAACGGCAAAGGCGACGTGGCTTTCGAACGCCTTTTCGAACTGGGCAAAACCCTGATCCTCGTCCCAGTGCTGCACCGCCTCGATCTCGCGGTACAGGAACGGGTGCGCGCGCAGCACGCCCTGGGTGAAGGTGATCAGGCTGCGCGTCAGGATGTTGGCGCCTTCCACCGTGATGCCGATGGGCACCGACTGATAGGCCGATTGCAGATAATTTGATGGCCCGTCACAGATCGCCTTGCCGCCGTGGATGTCCATCGCGTCTGACACCGACTGGCGCATGCGCTCGGTCGTCTGATACTTCATGAGCGCGGACAGCACTGCCGGTTTTTCGCCTGCACCAACCATGGAGGCGGTCACCGAACGGGCTGCCTCAAGCAGATAGGCGGTCTCGACCATGCGTGCGAGAGGTTCTTCGATGCCTTCCATGCGCCCGATGGCGATGCCGAACTGCTTGCGGATGCGCCCATAGGCCGTTGTCGTGCGCAGCATCGACTTGGCGGCTGCGGTGCTGGTGGCGGGCAGCGAGATGGCGCGGCCGGCCGACAGGCAGCTCATCAGCATGCGCCAGCCCTGGCCGACGCGTTCGGCTCCGCCGATGACGGCATCCATGGGCACGAAGACTTCGGTGCCGCTTGTGGGGCCATTGGGAAAGGCGTTGCCGCACGGCAGATGCCGCCGGCCGATGTTGACGCCGGGATAATCCGCGGGGATGAGGCCGAGCGTGATGCCCAGCTCCTCACCCTTGCCGAGCAGGTTGTCAGGATCATAGAGCCGGAAGGCCAGGCCCAGCAGGGTCGCGTTGGGGGCCAGCGTGATGTAGCGCTTGTTCCAGCTCAGGCGGATGCCCAGCACCTGTTCGCCATTATGCTCTGCGCGCGTGACGATACCGACATCGCGCATCGAGGCGGCATCGGAGCCGGCATGCGGGCTGGTGAGCGCAAAGCAGGGGATTTCCTCGCCGCTCGCCAGCCGCGGCAGATAATGCTCCTTCTGCTCCGGTGTGCCGAATTTCTCGATCAACTCGCCCGGCCCGAGCGAGTTGGGCACCATGACGACAACCGCCACGTCAGGGCTTTGCGAGGCGATCTTGCCGATGATCAGCGATTGCGCCTGGGGCGAGAAACCAAGGCCGCCATGCTCCTTGGAGATCAGCATGCCGAGGAAACCCTTCTCGGTAACGAAACGCCAGATGGCTTCGGGGATCTCGCGCTCTTCGTGACGTGAGCGCCAGTCATCGATCATGGCGCACAGCTCTTCCACCGTGCCATCGAGGAAACGGCGTTCCTCTTCGCTAAGTTCCGGCCTGGCGACACTGCGCAGCTTTTCCCAATCGGGGCGCCCGGAGAACAATTCGGCGTCAAAGCCGATGGTGCCTGCCTCAAGCGCCTCCTTCTCCGTGTCGGATACGGGCGGCAAGATCTTCTTGACCAGCTTGAAGGAGGGCGAGGTCACGACCTGGCGGCGAAGTGGCCGGTATGAGATCAGACCGAGCAGGATCGCGGGCATCAGTCCCACGAAGTCGACAAAGCTGTTGAGTGGAAGGTCCGATTCGCCCCACGGCCAGCCCGTCTGCGCCAGAAGGGTCATCAGCCCAAGCGCGCCGGCCCAGGCCCAGAGCGGCGCGCGCTGCATCGCCAGCACCATTGCCACGCCGAGGCAAAGCAGCAAGAATATGATCGTGATCATGGCGGAAACATCCTCTCATTCAGGCACAGCGCCGGGCGCCATGCAGAACACCTTTGTCCGAAGCTGGATACAATTGACGTTAACGTCAACCATAAAGCAACGCATGCTCCTTTGTAGTTCAATTTAGTGCGCAGTTTAGCAGGAAAGCAGCAAGGACGCGATGACCTGAGCGTGGCTGAGCCCGCAAAGCGTGAAAAAACGCAGCCAGGCGCACGATGGCAGGGCACTGGCCCTGTTTTTCTCGTGATGACAAGGCCCTGCGCGGCCCGGATTCATGGAACAGTCGAATTTGGCCATATATTTATGTCTGGTGATATGTCAGACTCATGGCCCTGATAGCAAATTGGCGATGACAAGGAAACGCCGAGAACTGTTTTTGAGTGTCAGATCGGCTGGACTGCGCGAAGGATGATGAAATGAATACCGTGGACTCACGATCAAGGTCAGCCGAAACGGCCGAGGCGACCGCCGAGCAGGAGCGCGCTTTCTTTGAAAGCATGCAGCAATCGGTGGAGCAGGCCGCCGACATGCTGCGCTCGATCGGCAGCCCGCACCGCCTCATGATCCTGTGTCTGCTGATGGACCGCGAGCGCACCGTGACCGAGATCTGCGATGTGATCGGCACACGCCAAAGCCTGACCTCGCAACATCTGGCGCGGCTGCGCCTGGATGGGCTGGTCAAGGCCGAACGGCGCGGGCATTTTGCCTATTATTCGCTGACCGACACCATCGCCAAGGACCTGATCGCCACCCTTCATGCGCATTATTGCGCCGGCAAGGAACAGCCCGCCAAACGCTGACGGCGGTCGTCTCATCCGAAAAATCATGCTTCAGCGCGCAGCCCTCGCTCTTCTGCGACCTTATTTCCGTCTTGTGCGCGGCATGACGCTCGGCGCACAGGGCATCGTCATCGACGAAAGCGGCCGCGTGCTGCTGGTGCGCCATGGCTATCGTCCGGGCTGGCATTTTCCCGGCGGCGGGGTGGAATGGCGCGAGACACTGCACGAGGCTTTGGCGCGCGAACTGGCCGAGGAGGCTGGCATCCTCATCGACGGCCCGCTGGCCCTGCACGGTGTGTTCGGCAATTTTCAATCCCTGCCGAGCGATCATGTGGCGGTGTTCGTGGTCCGGGAGTGGCATCAGCCGCAGGTGCCAGCACCCAATCACGAGATTGTCGAACAGGGCTTCTTCGCACTTGGAGCCCTGCCAGAAGAAACGGTCGAACCGGTTCGCCGGCGCCTCGCCGAATTATCCGGCAACGCGCCCCTGAGCGCCCATTGGTGAGGGTTTGCTCACGCCAAGGCGCGCCCGCCCGTGCGGCTCGCTGAAGTCGATCTCGGGGCCAAGCGGCACGATGCGCGTGGGGTTCACGGTCTCGTGAGAGGCGTAATAATGGCGCTTGATATGGGTCATGTCGACCGTCTCGGCGATGCCCGGGATCTGGTAAAGCTCGCGCACATAATCCCACAGGTTGGGATGATCGACGATGCGCCGCAGGTTACATTTGAAATGGCTGTAATAGACCGCATCAAAGCGCACCAGCGTCGTGAACAGGCGCCAGTCGGCCTCGCTGAGCCGGTCGCCCGCCAGATAACGCTGAGCCGACAGCCGGGCCTCGCAATGCGACAGCGTATCGAACAGCGGGACGAAGGCTTCCTCATAGGCCTTCTGCGTTGTGGCGAAGCCGGCTTTGTAGACGCCATTGTTGAGCGTGTCATAGACGCGCTTATTGATGCTGTCGATCTCCTGGCGCATGTCCGGCGGATAATAGTCCCCGCTCGATGCGCCGATGCCGTCAAAGGCGGAATTGAACATGCGTATGATGTCCGCGGACTCGTTGCTGACGATGGTCCGGCGCTCCTTGTCCCATAGCAACGGCACCGTCACGCGCCCGGAATAATCCGTCTTTGCGCGAACATAGATTTCATGGAGATAATCGGCTGCATTGACGCTGTCGCCGGTTGCGCCGGCGAAGTCGTCGCGTAGCTCCCAGCCGTTTTCGCGCATGTCGGGATGGACGATATCGACGCTGATCATCTCCTCAAGCCCCTTGAGCTTGCGGAAGATCAGTGTGCGGTGAGCCCACGGACAGGCCAGCGAGACGTACAGATGATAGCGCCCGGCCTCGGCACGAAAGCCGCCTTCGCCGGTTGGGCCAGGCTGTCCATCCGGCGTGATCCAGTTGCGAAAGGCGCTGTCATCGCGCACGAAGCGACCGCCGCTGCCTTCGGTGTCATACCATTTGTCGCGCCACTCGCCTTTGATCAAAAGCCCCACTTGCGTTCCTTTCTGCGGGTTTATCCTGTGATTAAGGTTGGGTCGCCGCACGCAGGGATCAACCGGCTGGCGCGCCGCTCAGCGCCTTGTCGCCGGCCGGCCGGCCACGCAAGTTCATGCTGGACGCTGACCGGCTCTCATGCTAATGGCGCGCAAATGAGCATAACCGCATTTCCAGATCACAAGCTTGATCCGCGACGACGACGCTGCACACGGCTTTATGCCGGCGGCCTGGTCGTGCGTGTATCCGCGATGTGCTGATCACCGTTTCGGCCATCGCCCATGCTGCCGGCTTGGTTTGCCCTTGACGATGATCAAGCATGGTTTCAGCTCGATGATGAACGACGATGTGACGATCCGGGAGGCGGTTCCGGATGATCTCCATGACATAAGTCTCTTGCACCGCGAGCTCTTCGGTCCAGGTCGTTTTGCGCGCACCGCATACCGTATTCGCGAGGATGCAGGCGGGCCGGCTTTCGGGCTGGTCGCGCGCATGGCGCAAAGCCCTGGCGAGGCGGGCGCCGAGCGGGGCCGGCTGATCGGATCGGTACATTTTACCGGCATCACGATTGGCGGGCGTTCGGGCGCGCTACTGCTCGGGCCGCTGGCTGTCGCTGCGGCCTACAAATCGCGTGGCCATGGCATGGCGCTCGTCGGCGCCGGCCTTTCCCGCGCGCGCCAGATGGGGGTGGCGATCGTCATCCTGGTCGGCGATCTCGCTTATTATTCGCGCATGGGTTTTGCGCCGGTGGCACCAGCACGGATCATGATGCCGGGGCCCTCCGATCCGGCCCGGCTGCTGGCGGCAGAGCTGGATCCCGGCACGCTGACAACCTTCACCGGCCAGGTCCGCGGCGCGCCTGAGGCGTTCAGCCCAGGCGAGATGATGGCGCCCCCGGCGCTTTGCGCGTGCACTGCGGCACCAGCCGATTAGCGCGCTGCACCAGGGCAAGGCGCAGCCTCCACCGGTTTGCCCCGCTCCAGCGATCATCATCAGGAGCGGCGAACGTCGAGCGCCCGGACATGCGCCATGATGAAAGCTTGAGCGCATTCACAGCCCTGATTTGCGCGAACGCGTCCTAGCGGCTTTCGCGGTACCAGGCAAGCGCGATGAGGCCGAGCAGCAACGCCAGCGCCAGCGCGCCGCTGTAAAGCGGGATGAAGCTCATGCCGGTGACGACATGGGCGTTGCGGTCGAGGATGCCGGCCCAGCCCTGACCATGAAGCTGACGGCTCTGGCCGACCATGCTGAGGCGCGGCAATGAGGCCTGTTGCGCGTCCAGGCTGCCGGTCGCGGCCCAGAATGTCCCGCCCCCGGTGGCATCGAGCAGAGGGCTCAACGGTGCGTCGGTGGTGGTCACGTCGGTCATTTCGCGTGAGGTGACGGCCCCGACATGTGCAAGCGCCGACAATTCGCCTGATGTCAGCCGGTAAAGACCGGGAACCGGCGCCGGCACCGACTTGCGCCATACGCCGTCGCTGGCCCGCTCGAGCGTCGCGCTCATCGTCTCGCCGTCAGGCATGGTCACGTCCACGGGATCGACACTGTCGCCCATGGTGGTGCGCGTGATCGTCAGCGTGTCCCGCCCCGCGCTTACCCGTAGCGCCTCTTCCTCAAGATCGGGCTCCTTCATGAGCCAATGGGCGAGCCGGCGCAATATGTCGGCATGCGGCCCGCCGCCTTCATAACCGCGCGCCCACAGCCAGACATGATCGGACAGGAAGATCGCCACGCGGCCCTCGCCCTGACGCGACAGGACCAGAAGCGGCTTTTCCTCGGCCCCCGACATCAGGACCTGCGCGTCGGCGATCGGTTCGGCATCGACGGTACGAAACCACCGTCCCCAGCTTGGCGCCATGACGTCATCTCCCGCGCCGGGCAAGTCTGCGGTAACGGGATGGCGGCGCCCCGGGGAAGAAATGCGCGGCTTGAACGGGGCTTCGACAATCCGCCCGGTGGGCTGGGCGGGCAGGATTTCGGCGAGCGGCGTCCGGTAAATGCTGAGCGTGGAGGCGAAATCCGGGCCGGCCGCCACAAGCACCGCGCCGCCCTCACGCACATAGCGCGAGACATTGTCGAGGTAGATCAGCGGCAGGATCCCGCGGCGCTGATAGCGGTCAAAGATGATCAGGTCGAAATCGTCCAGCCGCTCCGCGAATAATTCGCGCGTGGGAAAGGCGATCAGCGAAAGCTGATTGATCGGTGTGCCGTCCTGCTTTTCGGGCGGGCGCAAAATCGTGAAATGCACCAGATCGACCGAGGCATCGGAGCGCAGCAGATTGCGCCACGTCCGCTCGCCCGCATGGGGCTCTCCCGAGACCAGCAGCACCCGCAGGTTTTCGCGCACGCCCTGCGCTTCCAGAACGATACGGTTGTTGGCCTCGGTCAGCTCGCCCGGAACCGGCTCGACGGCAAGCTCCATGTAGGTCTTGCCGGCACGCGGGAAGCGGAACGGCACGGCGATCTTCTGGCCGATGCCGACCTCAAGCCGCTGTTCTTCCTCGCCTTCGCGCTGAACGCGCAAGGTCGCCGTCTCGCCCGCTGCCGGCTGGGCGCCGCTGGCAACGATCTCGATCTCGGCGGTCTGCTCGCTGCCGACAAGTCCGAACCGCGGCGACGTGATGACCTTGATATGCCTGTCAAATTCGCCCTCGCGCCCGCTCAGCAGCACATGTACCGGCGCCTCGATCCCCAGTTCCCCGGCATTTGCCGGCACGTCGTGGACCTGGCCATCGGTGATGAGGAATACCGCAGCGAGCCGTTCGCCCGGCACTTCGCCGAGGCCCCGCTGGATTGCGGCATGAAGGTTGGTCTCCTCACGCTGGCCCGCTTCTGCGGGCGGTGCGCGCACCACGCGCAACTCCACATTGGGCAGTTCACCCAGCGCATCGCTCAACTGGGCGCGGATCTGGTTGGTCAGTTCGGGGCGGCCGGCGATCTTCTGGCTGGTGCTTTCGTCGATGACGGCGAGGACGATATTGGCGAGCGGCTGGCGCTCTTCCTGCTTCAGCACAGGATTGGCCAGCGCCAGAACCAGCAAGCCAAGCGCACACAGCCGCAACAGCGCGCCGCGATGTCCGCGCAGCAGATGCGGCAGGCCTGCAAGCACCGCGAGAGCGCCGGCTGCGACCAGCAGCACGTCGGGCACCAGCGGTGAAAATCCGATGCTCCATTCCATGTCCGGTTAACTTCTCCTATTGGCCGAGCCGTTCCAGAAGCGCGGGCAGGTGAACCTGGTCGGCCTTGTAATTACCGGTCAGCGCGTACATGACGATGTTGATGCCGACGCGGAACGACATCTCACGTTGGACCTCGCCTCCGGGAACGACCGGCAGCATCGGACGACTGTTTTCATCGAGCGCCCAGGCGGCGGCGAAATCATTGGCGGTGATGATTATCGAGCTGACGCCGTCGGCCTTCAGCGCGCGCCGCGTGCCATCGCCGCCATCATCGCTGCGCGCCTCCACCCACAAGGCGCCGCCGTCCCATCTGCCGGGGAAATTATCCAGCAAATAAAATGCCTTGGTCAGCACGTGATCATCCGGCACCGGCTCAAGCTGGGGAATATCGAGCCGGCCGATCAGGTTTGACAGGCCGGCCGAACGCGGCGTGTCCATACCCGGCATCTGAAACGGATTCTGGTCCTGATCGCGCGTATCGAAGATGATCATGCCACCCTGTTTCATGTAGGCGTCGATCTTGGCGAGCGTCTGTTCGCTCAGCGGCTCGGCTTCGGGCAGCACCGGCCAATACAGGATCGGGAAGAAAACCAGCTCGTCGCTGTCGGGATTTATGCCGAGCGGTTCGCCAGGCTCAACCGCGGTGCGCGCGCTCAGGATGCGCGTTAGCCCTTGCAGGCCGGCCTGGCTGACCTGATCGACACGGGCATCGCCAGTGAGCACATAAGCGAGATGGGTCTGCAAGGCACCGGGCGGCATCACGCCTGAGGTATCCCCCTGATCCGTCTGCGCGTATGCGCCGCCGGCGGCAAGCCCAAGCACCGCCATGCTCATCAGCGCGCCCGCAAGCGCCGCCGTGGCTGGCGCCCGGCTCAGTCTTCCGCGTCGGCGCACCCGGATGATGAATAGTGCAAGGCTCTCAATGGTGAAGATGGCGATTGCCGCAAGGAACAGCCATGGGCTGAGCTTGAGCGAGGCGCGCTGTTCATAGCCACCGACCTGCGCGCCCGAGGGCAGGTCAAGCGGTGAGAGTGTCGTCTGCGCGCCGACGATGTTGAGCGCGCGCGTGCGCCCCGGCGCGCCATACAGGCCCGGCGGCGAGCCAGCGCCAGGGGTTGCATCCGCAAAATCCTGAGCGCTGATCGAGGCGATCGTCGCCTGCGGCGTGGTGAGCGCGCCGAAGCCGTCCAGCACCTGGCGCGGCGCCAGAAAGCGCTCGTCGTAGCGCGGCTCGATACCATCCTGTGCGGCTGGCTCGATCGCGCCGGTTTCTTCACCGGTGCTGCGGGCGCCGGCCGGGTTGGACATGGCGGTGATCCGTCTAAGCATCTCTACAAATGTGCCCGACATTGGCAGGTTTGACCAGTCCGAGTTCGCGGTCACATGGAACATGATGATCCAGCCCGCGGATCGGCGTGCCGCGGTCACGAGCGGCGTCCCGTCTTCAAGACGCATCCAGATCTGCGTATCGGACAGATCGCCGCTCGGATCAGCGAGGATCTGGCGTACCACGCGGATATCCTGCGCCGGCTCGATGCCAAAGAACGGGCTGTCATCGTTGATCGGCGCAAGCTTTTGCGGCTCACTCCAGGACAGCGCTCCGCCAAGCACCCGCCCGCCGCTGCGCAGCGGCACCGGCAGCAGCGCATCGCCGGAATTTTCGAGGCGCGGGCCGGCAAAGCGCAACAGCACGCCGCCTTTTTCCACCCATTCGGCGATCTGTGCGTGGGAGCGTCCCACAAGCTGGCCGACATCAGTGAGAATCAACACCGATGGCTCGCGCGCCAGCACGTTGGAGGATGCAGCATCGAGATTGCTTGTCGCATCGACCACCAGATCGGCAAAGGGCGATAGCGCGCGCTCGATATAATAGGATTGCGACAGCAGCGGCTGGGCACGGTCGCGCGCCTCGCCGGAGATGATCGCGACACGGCGCCACTGCGCCTGGCTGTCGACCAGATATGTCGCGCCGGCCGACCGCTCGCCCGCTATGCGCAAGGCGGTGACGTGGTTGCGCAATTCGAGCGGCATGGAGAACGCGCTTTCCGCCGTGCTTGCGCCTGGGGCGAAACTGAATTCGGCTTCCGCCAGCACTTCCGAGCGCGCCGACATCGCATAAACAATGCCGGTTTGCGCTGGCCCGGCTGCGCGGATGATACGCACGCGCAGTTCGTTTTCCGCGCCGATATAGCCATGAACGCCCAGCGCCGGGTTCGTCTCGCCATCGCTGAGGATGCGAAGGCCGCCGGTGGTGCCGGCGATCTGGCCGAGGCGCTGGCCCAGGGCGCGCGCGCCGTCCTCATCGTGGGAGATACCATCGGTAAGCCAGATGACGTTCATGCCTTGCAGGGCATCCGCGCTCGCGCCAAGGCGCTCGGCCAGCATGGCCCGCCCGGGAGCAAAGGGCTGAGGCAATATGTCGGCGGCTTCATCGCGCGCTTGCGCTGGGCTGAGGGGCTCGGGCGCCCACCCATCGTGAATGCCGGCAGTGGGCGCAAGGATCACCGGTTGGCCGGATTGCTGGGCGATATCGAGCGCAGCGGCGATCCGCTCCTGACGCTTGTCCCATCGGGCGGCTGCGCTCCAGCCATTGTCGATCACCAGCAGCATCGGCCTCTCGCCTGCGGTCAACTCGCGTTCGGGATTGTAGATGGGGCCCGACAAAGCGAGGATGATCAGCGACACGATCAGGATTCGCAGCAGTGTGAGCCACCAGGGGCTGCGCGCGGGCGTCGTGTCGCGTGAGCGCAGCCCTTCAAGCAGGCGGGTCGGCGGAAAGACGACCTGGCGGGGGCTCGGCGGGGTGAAGCGCAGCAGCCACCAGATGAGCGGCACGGCGGCAAAACCAAGCAGCAGCCATGGGCTCAGGAAACCTATCGACTGGATACTCCACATCAGTTCAACTCCCTGGCGCAGCCGAGCCGCCAGAGCGTGTCGCTGCGCGCGTGGAATAATGCGTGTCTAGCCCCGCGATCCGCGAATGAAGCGCAAGCAGCGCCTCTTCGGCCGGACGATCTGTATGGTGGACAAGCAAGGGCCATTCCAATTGCCGCGCCAGTGCCGTCAATTCGTCGCGGTGGGCGATGAAGCGCTGGCGGTAGGCGTCGCGCAAGCCATCGACACGCTCGGCCGTGATCCGCGAGCCGGTCTTGGCGGAGATGAACTCCATGCGCCCGTCATAGGGCAGGGTCTCTTCGGCCGGGTCCGTGATCTGAACCAGATAGCCGCCGACCCCCTGGCCAGCAAGGGCCCTGAGCGTCTCGGCGACCTCATCCACAGGGTCAAGGAAATCGCTGATCAGCAGACAGTTCGCGAAACGGTTCAGAGGCTGGCGTGGAGGCAGGCTGGGCATAGGACCATCGCGCTTGAGCTGGCGGGCCAGCGCCATGGCCATCTTGTGCATGATATCGCGGCTGACCGACGGTGGCATGGCGCCCAACAGGCCGACACGCTCGCCGCCCTGAGCCAGCAGTTCGGCGACGGCAAAAGCCAGGACGAGCGCACGCTCGGCTTTGCTCGCCGCGGCCAGATGCGAGCGAAAGCGCATCGAGGACGACATGTCCGACCACACCCAGACCGTATGGGCCGCCTCCCATTCACGCTCGCGCACGTACAGGTGGTCCGATGCCGCGGAGCGCCGCCAGTCAACCGCCGCCGCGGTGTCGGTCGGCTCGAAATGGCGGAACTGCCAGAAGGTTTCGCCGGGCCCCGCGCGGCGGCGTCCATGGGTGCCGAAGGCGACCGTGTGCGCGGCGCGCCTGGCCTCGACGACAAGCGCCGGCAGGCGGCTTGCAAGCCCATGGGAGAGGGTCTGGAGCCCGGGATCTTCGGGACGCGGGACCTTCGGCGCATCTTTGCGCAAATTGCTCACTTCGGCGATGTCCGTCTACTCCAGTAATCCGACCAGGTCGCGGATCACATCATCGATTAAAACATCTTCGGCGCGCGCTGCGAAGGATAATGCCATACGGTGGCGCAATATCGCGCCGGCGAGGGCGGCGACATCGTCGATGGAGGGTGACAGGCGGCCATCGAGCAGCGCGCGGGCGCGGATCGTCAGCATCAGTGCCTGGCTGGCGCGCGGACCCGGTCCCCAGACGACGAGTTCATTGACCCGAGCCAGCGCGTCCGGCTGGCCCGGACGGGCAGCGCGCACCAGACGCAAAATCGAATCAACGACCTTTTCTCCCACCGGGATTTCGCGAACCAGGCGCTGTATGCGCATCAGATCCATGGCCGAAATGATTTTTTTCGCTTTGCGGCTGTCGGTCCCGGTCGTCGCCATCAGCATGCGCCGCTCGGAAATCTCGTCGGGATAGCTGACATTGATCTCCAGCAGGAAGCGGTCGAGCTGAGCCTCGGGCAGCGGATAGGTGCCTTCCTGCTCCAGCGGGTTCTGCGTGGCGAGGACATGAAACGGCGCGGGCAGGTCGTGGCGCTCGCCGGCAACCGTCACATGATGTTCCTGCATCGCCTGGAGCAGCGCCGACTGGGTCTTGGGACTGGCGCGGTTGATCTCGTCGGCCATCAGAAGCTGAGTGAAAACAGGACCTTGAATGAAGCGAAAGCGCCGCGACCCGGTTTCGCTCTGTTCCAGAACCTCCGAGCCGACAATGTCGGACGGCATCAGATCTGGCGTGAACTGAATGCGCTTTGCGTCCATGCCGAGAACCGCGCCGAGGGTCTCGACAAGACTGGTCTTGGCAAGCCCCGGCACGCCGATGAGCAGGGCATGGCCGCCGGCCAGCAGCGTAATAAGCGCTTGCTCTATGACCGTATCCTGGCCGAAGATGATGGTGCTGATCTCTTCCTTGGCCTGCTGCATCTTGAGCGCGGCATCTTCGATCTGTTCTACCGTCGCCGGTTCGGCTTGTCCAAAATTCACCATGTTAATATTTCGTAATCCCGGTTGACCATTTGCTCGCAAGCGTTGCTGAGTGTTCATAGTAGCACTTAACGGCACCAAACCGGATATTTAATGGCGTGGGTACTGTTAACAAGCCTGCGAGGATACCGGCTTTTTATCGCACCGGGGGGGACGCGATGATGGCGAACCAGACAAGTTTCAAGCGGGCGGCCCGGGTCAAGCGCCTGGGGCGTATCCGCCCGCAACTGCCCGCATGGCGCAACAGCGTCGTGATCATGAGTTATGAAGCTGCAATCGGCGCGGGTGCCGAGGGGACGCCGCTGCGTATCGACCGCAACGGGATCTGGCATTACCGGCACGATCCCATCACGCGACCGCGCGTGCTGCGGCTTTTTGCCCGCGCGCTGCGCCGAGAGGGGCAGGGGCGGTTCTCGCTCGCGGCGCCGTGCGAGCGGGTCCCCGTAGAGGTCGAGGACGCCCCGTTCATCGGCGTCGAGCTGGCCTGCGAGGGCGAGGCCGATGAGCAGATCATAACGATCCGCACCAATCTTGAGGACGAGGTCTGCGTCGGGCGCGAGCATCCGCTGCGCTTCGTGCGCGACCGCCACACCCAGGGCATGATACCCTATGTGCTGCTTCGCGGAACGCTCGAGGCGCGGCTCAGCCGGTCGGCGGCCATCGAGCTGGCCGCACTGGCGGTCGAGGAAACCTATGGCGGCGTGGCGCATTATGGTCTGTGGAGTTCGCGCGTCTTCTTCCCGATCTCGCCGGTGGCCCTTGCCGGCGCCAACAGCAGCCGCAGCTCATGAGCGCTGGTCATCAGGCATGGGCAGCAACGGCTTTTGCCCGCGCCCGCGACGGTTGAGCCCAGCGGCCGTCAGTTGCCGGATCTGCTGGGCATGAGTCCATTCGACACGGACGATCTGCGTGCGCGCTGGGCATCGGTGGTGAAGCCGGGCGCTGTCGCCGATGACGCGCAAATTCTCGCCGATGAGTTTGTTCTGCCCGGAGCGCCGCTCATCAAGGCGGCCGGTGATCTGTCGGCCGTACGCCGCGCCGCCGTGCTCATTCCCGTCATCGACGATGGAACGCAAACCAGCATCCTGCTGACCCGGCGCGCCACTGGACTTCCCCACCACGCCGGCCAGATCGCCTTTCCCGGTGGCATGATCCAGCAAGGCGACGCCGGACCGCTGCACGCCGCGTTGCGCGAAGCGCATGAAGAGATCGGATTGTCGCCCGATCATGTCGATGTGCTGGGAATGCTGCACGCCCATGTGACCGGAACGGGCTTTCACATAGCCCCCCTGCTGGGCGTGGTGCAGCCCGGCTATTCCCTCAAGCTGGACGCCCGCGAAGTCGCAGATGCGTTTGCGGTCCCGCTCGAGTTCCTGATGAGCGCGGACAATTACACGGTGGAGGAGATTCATTGGCAGGGTGCGGCCCGGAAATTCTATTCCATAAGATATCGGGATCATTATATCTGGGGGGCCACCGCCGCTATCCTGCGCCAGGTTTACGAGAGGTTTTACTGCGAATGATACGCATCATTCTGGTCAATCTGCTGCTGCTGCTCCTGCCCTTCATACTCTATTTCGCCTATGTCTATCTGGTGAAGGGCAAGACCAGCGAGCCGTTGCAGACCGCCCCGCTTTTTGCCTTGTTCGCCATCGGCCTGATCATGATGATGGGAGCTGTGATTTATTTCATCCAGTTCGAGACCGGGCAGCCCGGGCAGGCCTACAGCCCGCCTGTCTTCAGGGATGGGGTGATCCAGCCCGGCCAGCTTGAATGATGCCAGGGCGCGACGACGGCGCAACGCCCGGCGATGGGCGCGAAGTCGCGGGCGCGGTGCCGGCGTTGCCGACACGCCTCGTCAATGCGCCGTGGCTGTTGCGCAGCGATACCCAAATTGTCCTCGGCATGATCAATTCGGGCGGGGAAGTGGCTCGCATCGTCGGCGGGGCCGTGCGCAACGCGCTGATGGGCGAACCCGTGAGCGATGTCGACATCGCTACCACTGCCGCGCCTGCAAGGGTCATGGCACTTGCCAGAAAAGCCGGGCTGCGCGCGGTCGATACCGGCGCGGGCCACGGCACAGTTACCGTCATTGCGCACGGCACGCCTTTCGAGATCACCACCCTGCGCACCGATGAGGAGACCTTCGGGCGCCATGCCCGTGTCGCCTTTACCCGCGACTGGCAGGCCGATGCTCGCCGGCGCGACTTCACCATGAACGCGCTTTATGCCGCCGCCGATGGAACCCTGTTCGATCCGCTTGGCGGTTATGCCGATCTCATGGCGCGAC
Source organism: Dichotomicrobium sp. (assembly GCA_036734025.1). Taxonomy (GTDB): domain Bacteria; phylum Pseudomonadota; class Alphaproteobacteria; order Rhizobiales; family Rhodomicrobiaceae; genus DAIMZI01. Next base: position 3,847 of record DAIMZI010000015.1, on the reverse strand, counting down.
GGGTGCGCTTCATCGGCGATCCCTATCAGCGCATCCGCGAAGATTACCTGCGCATCCTGCGCTTCTTTCGCTTCAGCGCGGAATATGGGGCTCATACGTCCAGCGCGGTCGCGCTCGATGAAGCCGGCTTGCGCGCGTGCGAAAGCGAAAGCGGCGGTCTGGCGCAACTCTCGGCTGAGCGCATCCGTGTGGAGTTGTTGCGGCTGACGGCCGCGCCCGGCGCCTTGCCGACGCTGGAGGCGATGCGCGATGCCGGCATTCTCGTGCGTATGCTTGGCGGGGTGGTATGGCTGGGGGCGCTGCGCCGGCTTGGTGCGATCGAGCAGAATTTGTCCCTTGCGCCCCAGCCGCTCGTGCGTCTTGGCGTGCTGAGCGTGCGTGTGAGCGAGCATGCTGCCGCGCTGCGCCGCAAGCTGAGGCTTGGAAATGATGAGCATGAGCTGTTGCAGGCGATGAGCGCGCATGCTTCCACATTGAGGCTCATGGATGAGAGCGGCATTTGTTCCTTGTTCTATCGGCTCAGGCGCGAGCGCTTGTTACCCGTGCTGCTTCATGCCTGGGCCGTGGCGGGCGCGGCGCCAGATGATCCGCGCTGGCGCGATGTCTGGGAGCGTGCCGCAAGCTGGGACCAGCCCGAATTTCCGCTGAGCGGGGCCGATCTGCTGGCGCTGGGTCTGAAGCCCGGCCCAGATCTGGGTGAGAGCCTGCGATATCTGGAAGCCGAATGGATAAAGTCCGGATTTAAGCTTGATCGCGAAGGGCTTTTGTCACGCGCCCGCGAACTGGTCGCCCGCGCTGGGCGCGGCGACAAACCGGCAGGCCATTGAGTTGTCCCGGCGCCGATGTGGCGCTTCAGATCACAGGTGTGGGCAAATTGCCTCTTCCTCGCCTCACGCTTACGTCCTAAAAACCGGCTTGGGCTTGTTTTCGGGGATCAATGAAATGATGAAATTTCGTTTTGCACTGGTCTTGGCCATCGCCGCATTCATCAGCGCCGTTTCCAGCATTCAGGCGTCATCGGTTCAGCGCGGCGCCGATATCGTTGATGTCGCGGTCACCAAACAGGAAGACGGCAAGTTCAGGTTCGATGTGACGGTCTTCCATGAGGGCGAAAGCGAAGAGACGTACGCTGACCGCTGGGAGATATTCTGGGAGGGCGGCATCGTGCTGGCGACCCGCAAGCTTGCTCATCACCATGTCGGAGAAATGCCCTTCACGCGCTCGCTCGGCGATGTCGAAATTCCTGAAGGTATCGAGAACGTCATCGTGCGCGCCCATGTGCGCGAGGTCGGCTATGGCGGCAAGGAAATGAGCGTCGTGCTGCCGCGATAAGCAGTCCGCTTCACCCAATCCGACATCTTGAATTCACGCGCAGCGGCGCTTACCGGTGCATAGATTGCCCGGCTGGGCGAGCTCGGCGTTGCCTGCAAGTGGCTCGGGCCTATATAAGTGCGTAGGGTATATTGCCCAGTTGATCAGCATGCGCGCCTTCTGCCAGGCAGCATGACCTACTCATAAAAAGAGCAAGCCTTGTCAGATCAATCCGACACGCCCGCTGCCGGCTCGACGCCCGAAGGCGCCGACACACGCGCGATTTCGATCACACAGGAGATGAAGCGCTCCTATCTGGCCTATGCCATGAGCGTGATCGTCAGCCGCGCGCTGCCCGATGTGCGTGATGGCCTCAAGCCAGTGCACCGGCGCGTGCTCTACACGATGAAGGAAAACGGGCTTGACTGGAACAAGCCCTACAAGAAGGCCGCGCGCGTCGTCGGCGACGTGATGGGCCGCTATCATCCCCACGGTGACCAGTCGATCTATGACGCGCTGGTGCGCATGGCTCAGGATTTTTCCATGCGCCTGCCGCTTATCGACGGGCAGGGCAATTTCGGTTCGATCGACGGCGATCCGCCCGCGGCCATGCGCTATACCGAATGCCGGCTGGAAAAGGTTGCGCATGCGCTGCTGGAAGACATCGACAAGGACACCGTCAACTTTCAGGACAATTACGACAATTCCGAGCGCGAGCCGACCGTGCTGCCGGCGCGTTTTCCCAACCTGCTGGTCAATGGCGCCGGCGGTATTGCCGTGGGGCTGGCAACCAACATTCCGCCGCACAATCTGGCCGAGGTCGTCGAGGCCTGCATCGCCTATCTCGACAATCCGGCGATCACGATCGAGGAACTGAACCAGATCATCCCCGGCCCGGACTTTCCCACCGGCGGCCTGATCCTCGGGCGCAGCGGCATCCGCTCGGCCTATCACAAGGCGCGCGGATCGATCGTCATGCGCGGCAAGGTGCATACCGAGACCGTGCGCAAGGAGCGTGAGGCGCTGGTCATCACCGAGGTTCCCTATCAGGTCAACAAGTCCTCGATGATCGAGAAGATCGCCGAACTGGTGCGGGAAAAGCGGATCGAGGGCATCTCCGATGTGCGCGACGAATCCGACCGCGACGGCTACCGTGTGGTGATCGAATTGCGCCGCGATGCGGTCGCCGATGTCGTGTGCAACCAGCTTTATCGCTACACGCCTCTGCAGAGCACATTCGGCGCCAACATGGTGGCGCTCAACGGCGGCCGGCCCGAACAGCTCAATCTCAAGGACATGATCCAGGCCTTCACCTGGTTCCGCGAGGAAGTCGTCAGCCGGCGCACCAAATTCCTGCTCGCCAAGGCCCGCGAACGCGCCCATGTGCTGGTCGGGCTCGCGATCGCCGTCGCCAATATCGACGAGGTCATCGCCGTGATCAGGCGCGCGCCGGACCCGGCTGCTGCGCGCAGCGAACTGATGTCGCGCCGCTGGCCCGCCAGTGACGTCGCCGCGCTGATCGCGCTCATCGACGATCCGCGCCACAGGGTCAGCGATGATGGCACCTATGTCCTCTCCGAGGAGCAGGCCCGCGCCATTCTCGATCTGCGCCTGCAACGCCTGACCGCTCTGGGACGCGACGAGATCGGCGATGAATTGAAGGGGCTGGGCGAGAAGATCACCGATTATCTCGACATCTTGCGCTCGCGTGCGCGCATCATCTCCATCATCAAGGACGAATTGCGCGAGATCTCCGATGAGTTCGGCACGCCGCGACGCACCGAAATTCTTGATTTTGCCGGTGATGTCGAGGATGAGGATCTCATCCAGCGCGAAGATGTGGTCGTCACGGTCAGCCACCGCGGCTATGTCAAGCGCGTGCCACTGGCCACCTATCGCGCCCAGCGCCGCGGCGGCAAGGGTCGCGCGGGCATGTCCACGCGCGACGAGGATTTCGTCACGCGGCTGTTCGTCGCCAACACCCACACGCCGGTATTGTTCTTTTCCTCGCGCGGCATGGTCTACAAGATGAAGGTCTGGCTGCTTCCTGCCGCCCAGCCGCAATCGCGGGGCAAAGCGCTGGTCAATCTCTTGCCGCTGCGCGCGGATGAATGGATCACCTCGATCATGCCGCTGCCCGAGGACGAGGCGAGTTGGGACTCACTGCATGTGATGTTTGCCACCGCCGATGGACAGGTGCGCCGCAACAAGCTGTCCGATTTCATCGAGGTGCGCCAGGGCGGCAAGATCGCCATGAAGCTGGATGAGGGGCAGCGCATCATAGGCGTCGAGACGTGCGGCGAGAATGATGATGTGCTGCTGACAACAGCCATGGGCAAAGCGATCCGTTTTCCCATGACCGAGGTGCGTGAATTCAAGGGCCGCGATTCCACCGGCGTACGCGGGATCGTGCGCGAGAGCGATGATGAGGTCATCTCCATGGCGATCCTGCGCCACGTCGATGCGCCGCCAGCTGAGCGCGCGGCCTATCTGAAACAGGCCAGCGCCATGCGCCGCGCGTTTTCGGGCAATGGCG